>CAIQKM010000018.1 GCA_903872345.1 uncultured Verrucomicrobia subdivision 3 bacterium
GCTTTTTTCATCGCCCCACTGGCGCTACCGCGAATGACAGCCGCAAAAGCAAGCAAGCAGATCAAGTGTTTTGTGCATTTATTTGGCCGTCAGACTCTGCCAAAACACCCCCAATTTCCTTTTTCAGACGCACTCTAAGACCATCCATACTATTCGTAAAATCCAATGCTTACTGTGTAAATGGCATTGGTTGATTCGCCATAGGCAACCTGAAAATGATAGTTATTCATTTTGACCGCAATGACCTTTCCGGATACTTGCGGTTTCCAACGATCCAGTGAATGTGCCAGATCATCTAGGGAAGAGTCGTGTTTGACCAAAAAACCTTCGATTTCGACCAGTCCCTGATATGTTTTACGAGGTTCATATTCATACTGGGGAGTGCCATAGTAGGCGGTAATCAGAGTAACTTTACCATTTTCCGGACTGCTGATGGCCGTGATACCGTAGTCATCAAATACGAACATTGATTGGGTAGGAACTGGCCGGGCTTTCTGGCCCACGATCCGCTCCAAATCATCGATGGATGGCTGGTTGGAGAGAGATTTGCCGTTGATCCGCCATGATCCATCAGCAATGGCGATGCGATCTTTGGGAAGATTTTGGGATTGGGCAGTTTGCAGTAACCGCTTGGCTTGCTCGTTGGCGGGGTTCAACTGCAAAAGCTCATTCAACGCGGCAATCGCGGTGTCATTGCGTAATTCACTATCGGCGCGGGTCGCACAACGAAGCAATTCGGTCTCTGCCAAGCCGGGCAGTGATTCAATATATAAACGCGCATCGCTCAACATTTCTTGCGCTTTAACCGCGTTGGCAATCTTGACTTGTTCTTCGGCTTGCGCCATCAATTGGTCAATGTTCGTAAGGGCATCTTGGATGGGGGTTTGTTGGCGAGCGATGGTACCAAGCTTCGCCTGGGCCGAGGTTGCCGCGGCTTCAACTTCCACTCGCGCGGCAAAATATTCTCGCACCTGAGCCGGAAGTTTGGCTAATGCTTCCAAATCCGCAACTGCCGGGCCGGATGCGGCGGCAGCCGCAACCAAGTTTCCCTGCAACTTTAAGTTTTGGGCGTGTTCCAAGGTATCCCGTGCCTGTCCCAATTTTGCGCCGGCAAAAACCACAACATCGCACAATGCGGAGAATCGGGATTCAATGCTGAATTCCTTGCGGGCATTTGCCAAATCGTTCAGGATGGTGGCGTGTTCGACTGACTCATTTTGGGCCAAGAGGCGCAAATTAATGGTTTCGATTCTTTTGCGGGCGGCGAGGAGGTTCGTTTCCAAATCGGCTTTTTGGTTTTGGATGGAATCCATCAGTTGCCTGGCCTTGGCGGCATCGGTCTCGTATTGCCCGCTGGCGCGGTCTTGCAAATCCGCAATCTCACGTTCGTATATTTCTGCGGCACTGTTTAACTGGGTCTTGGCCTGGTCTTGTTTGCCAGCAGCGGCATTGCTATCGGCGGTCTGCAACAAGAGGTCGGCCTGGCTGATATCACCAGGCTCCGTGGCATTCAGTAATTTTGCAAGGCTGCGCCAGCGCTGGGCGGCGTCGACCGCCCGGTCGCGCGCGTTGGTGATCTCTTGTTTTGCCACCATGGACTGGATCAATGCAGCCGTGGCGGAATTATACAAATCTTGCGCTTGTTGAAATGCAATCGCTGCTTTACCGGCATCGCCGGCAAGCAGAAGGGCTTGTCCTTGGGCCATGCTGGAGGACGCCTGGCGGGCCGATTCGGGCAGCTTTGAATCGGTACTTGCGGCGATTTGCTGCCAGGCTTTTTCGGCGTATCGGGCACGATCTTCATTGATGTGAACATCGTGCCTTTGGGAGAGCGATTTGAGTTGGTCGGCGGGAATTGATTGGAAACGGTCGACGGCCAAATCATAAGCCAATTGCGCATCATCGTAGTTATGATCCAATAACCGGAAGTCGCCGGTGGCCATGGCTTGTTGGGCCTGTTTCACCGCATCCGGTACTTCCACATAAGGCGACGCCACCAAACGCAACCAGCCAGAGCCGACAGTCAGTGCTTTCAATCTGGCACCGTTGGCCAGGTTGCGCCTTTCCTCCACGGCGCGAGCGACTTTCAAACCCTGTTCGTATAGTGTGTTGGCCTGAAGATAAAGGGGTTTTGCCTGACGGAATTCCGCGTTGGCCCATGCTTTTTCCGCTTTGGCAAATAGCTGTTCAGCTTCAGCAGTCTGTGGGGGGACGATGTCCGAGTAATCTAAAGCGAAGGCCCGCCATTGTGTAACAGTCGCGAGGGCAGCTTCGCGAACTGATAAAGTTTCGTGGGAGTCCTGATTTTGATCCTCTTTAATCCGTTTACCATGGACAAACAGGCCGACGAGGAGTACACCAGCCAAGGCAAGGGTAGCGACGATATTCACCCGGCGAAAGGACTTGTTCGCTGATGCGCTGCCAACGCCGGCCAGCAATCGTGCAAACTGGTCTATCGTCTCGATTTTGCCGTCTAGTCCCTGCGTTATCAGTAAACGGATGCCGGGATCTTTTATGCCGGCAAGATCAGGACCGGCAATCTGGCCGGCACGAATGGCAGGATTTAACAGTCTGCCGATCAATGCGGCAATGGTTCGAGAATCTGGTGCCGCTGAACTCACTGGGGTCTGACCGCGACGGAGGGCGACGAGTTGGAGCGCCCCGTTGGTTGCAAAAAATATGGTTCGCGTATCCAAGATGGGCTCAAAGCCCGCTTGTAATGCCGCGGCCGAACCCGCACAAAGAGCGCGACCGATGCGGATGGCTTCAATTTCATTCGCAGGTTGGCCCATTTGCCGCAGGAGCAAAATATTTTGTTCCAGCGTCGTGTGTGTGGCCGGATAAACCACGGCAAAGAGGGCAGCGTCCACTTTGGCGATCAGGCGCGGGAAAATCAATGCGACCTCAGGGGCAACCGTTTGAATTTCCAACGCATCAAGAATGGCATGCTCGTTTGTATTCTCCGCACCGAGGAGTTTGATCAGCACCGCTTTGTTAGCCGCCTCCAGATCATAACAGTAGAGCAAATCTGATTGGCCGGGCCTATCCTCATAGTGGACTTGAAACCGTTTGTTCAAAACGCGTGTCCTTTGGGGCGGGTCAGGCAGCCATTGGAATTGCAATGGTTTGTTCATTGGGATGTTAGGGTTGACGGGTTGCTGGCGTGCCACTGCGCCGCATAAACTTATTTCCCCAGCGTTCTGTGTAAAACATTTGAATATCGATTTGCTGATCCAGTTGGCCGGAGACGGTGATTGCGGCTTTCATGAAATTAGGCATATTGGTGGAAAGCGCGAGCCGATTTTCCTTGTTTTGGTCATCACCTGACCCAATCGGAACCGGGGCAAGGGATTGTTCATCGAGTGCCGCCAAATAAAAGATGCAGGAGTTGGTGCTGTCTGGTTGCACTAAAGCGGCCACCAAAGCGTCGGCCCGCTTGGTGGTGTCACCGTTCTTCTGATCCGGTACTGACACCCTGCGGGCAAAAACAACTTTGTGTTCCTGTGGCTCAAGATCAATGATGACGTCGTACTGGGCGATGACCGCGAGGAGGCTGCCCCATAATTGGCTGGCGGGAACTGAATATGTGGTTCCTTTGGTTTTAGCTGTAATTAAATCAGGAGTGCAACACACCATGTTTTGGTAGCGCCCTCGATACGCGCTGGCATAATTTGTGGCCGGGGAAACCCGTTTAAATTTGACGGGAGGAGGCGGTGGGTTCTGCGCCTGACCAATACTCGTCTTGTACAGTTGCCGGCTAACAGAATTTATCAATCCTCGTTCATAGGTGCCGTTGGAATAGGATTCGTCGGCCAAATTTGGGCTGCGCCCCATGGTGTAAACCGAGAGCAAACTGCGCGCTTCGCTCAGTTTCGTAATCACGGCCGAACCATAGGTATAACCGGCGCTGCCGAGATCGGTTGTGGCTTCGGCAACGCGATCCATGGTGTCCGAAGGCGTTTCCTCTGTTGGGAGGGGAACAAACGAGCCGCCCGTATCGCACCATGCGATGATCCCATCGTTTTTGTCATAGGCCAGAACTTCAACACTACGACGCCAAAGACAGGCGTATACCGCATCAAATACGGCGTCCGGGGTGAAATTGAAGTTGCTGCCACACAGATAGGGAACGGCAAGTGTCGTTGACCGGAGTTGGGTGATGATCTGTTTGGCATCACCATCGGAAGCGAACCCGGATAAACCGGTTAAAAACAACACTAATAACACCCCGCATGTATGCAACCGCCTCATAATCTATTTCGGTTCATTATTCGGCGTTGCGTTAGTCGAAGCGGCGGAGTAGGCCCAAAAATCCTCAATTTTTTTAATTACCTTTTGTCCGGAAGCGCCATTGTAACCGGCCATTTGCATGTACTCCAAGCCTAGTTTATTTTTGAGCTTCCGGTGTTCCGGATCCACTTCTTGATAGGCGCCTTCAACCAAGTGTGTCGTAATTTTCATTAATTTTTCGGTTAATAATTCGGGCGCCCAATTCATGAAGCTGCTGATTAAACTGGTTCCTTGTTGAGCTGTGGAAACGGCGTTAAAATCCGGCCCGTAAATGGGTTGCAATCCGGGACCGCTTGACGGTGACGCTGTGATAAGATTGCCCGGGCCTCTTTGTGCGGTGACGGGGGTGTTTCCGGCAACCGTTTTGATTCCGACGAGTTGCGGAGTGGACACATTCTTGTAGATCGCATTGTTGATTGGGCTAAGAGCGTATTTGCCGTAGATTACACCAATTGCGCTGCCGATTGTGATTGCAAACGCTGTGTTGATGTTATTCTTTGCACGTTTTACCCGCAGGTCATGCGACATTTCCTTAAGCGTCAGGTCTTTTACCTGCATACCAATTTCCCGAGCCAGTCCAAATGCCAATTCGTCCCTGTCCTCTATCATGTCAAGGTAGCCAGCGGTAATAAAAATGTCACCGTTGGCCATGGAACGGGTTGTCAAAAACCTATCGTTTTCCAGAAATACCTTGAAATGGCGGTCAGTACCGATAGCCAAGCATATTTGATCGGCAAGATTTTGTATCTCTTGTTGAACTTCAGGGGCTATTAATTGCACATTCGCCCGCTGAAAGTATGCCGACTCTAAATTGGCATGCGTAATCAATGCAAGATGTTCAAATCCTTCAAGTCGATCATTTGATGCAAGCTCAGAACTGCTGGCTCCGAAGCCAGTCATCAGGAATAAAATGGAGATTACCCCTCTTTTAAACCATTTCCTCGCGATCGGTTTTTTCTGATTTCTCATTTGCGAGACACTCACACTGGTACCCAACATTGCCTCCGATTGCAAGCGGCATTTCTTGTCCGATAATCCCTTCCATTTATATCCCCTACAAGTGGACATCGCCGGTGGCAGCGGCCAGAGAAAAATGCTGACGATAAAGAACATCTTGGCCAATCGTGGACTGTTTCCAGTCCCGCAATAGGATGACTTATCCAGCCCTTCTTAAAAACAACCTTCATAAACGATTCGACATGGTTAGAACCAGAAGGGAATCCGTTCGTAATAAATTGCGGAAATTCAAGTCTGAAAGTCATTAAAAAGTCATAACGCGCACCCCTGTCAAAGCGATTCAAGTCTTTCAGAACGCCATTATAAACGCGTATTTCCAATGTCTAGTCGATCCGGCACTTCGAATCAGTCGGATTGGCCCTTTATTCTTTTGGATTAGATCAACGCGTAATCATCCCCCTTCCGTCCAGCTCCTCGCACGGACTCAGATTGACTTGCTAGATGTTCCCATCAAGACCCTTTTGGACCATGCCCGGAACGTCCAACGGTTCGCGGGAGTACATTTGATACTCCGTCCAGACGCACGGACGGCCCGTCAGCAACCGGCGAGCGACGACACCGAGGACGCTCAGGTGGTTTTCACCCCAGCGAAAAACAACGATGGTGAACTGGGGCCCCGGACAGCGTGGCTACGTAAGGCGGGTTGGTTTGAGCCGGTTCCGGACTTCAACTTCGAGGATTTCGATGGGGCTGCGGGGTCAAGCCGGGAGCCGAAGGTAACCGAAGCGCATCTTCGTGAATTATTTGACGGTGGGAAACGCTGGGTCACACTGAAGATTGCGGCCGAGGAATTGCAAGATTTGGCAGAGGTGGGGCGCAGCGCTGCCTACGAGGCGTTGAAGGTAATTAATGGTCGGTTTTCAAATATTCTCACTAGGAATGAAGATGGATTGATTGGTTTTCGTATGTAGCTTACTGGTTAATAGTATCCATCCGTCCATCGAACCTAAGGGAAATGGATGTATGGATGGACGAATGTGGATTGAGATGGTCGGTTCGGCAAGACGGGGAGGCGGATGGACGAACACTAGCGGTTAATCTAAAATGAAATACTTTGCTATCCGTGGGATTGATGGCGGCACGGTGCGACGTTGACAGGGTTTGGAAAATCTGGCTCCCCATAAACAAAGGCTGAGGACGATGCCCCTTATCAAACTGACCTTATACCAACACTTAAAACAGTCTGGTAAAAGGCACCATCTTCGTGTGGGTCTGAACCGGTTCGTACCAAAAAAAACCATTTCAAAAGGCCGGTCAGAGGTGCGTTCGAAGTTTCGGCTATGGGCTTTCCCATTTGCCCAAGTCGGGGTTCGCCGCCAGTTTCTTGGATCGGGAAGCCATTTGCCCACCTACTTCATGCGTGAGAAAACTAAAAAAGTGAAAACCCCGAAATCATTGGCGTTATTGGCGTATTTATTCTGAATGCCATTCTGAATTGGAGCTTAATCGGATTTGAGAAGCGCTGCTAAGTGGTTGGTATCCCTAGCAAATACCAAAAGTGGCGACCCTACCGGGAATCGAACCCGGGCTACCTCCGTGAAAGGGAGGTG
This sequence comes from uncultured Verrucomicrobia subdivision 3 bacterium, assembly GCA_903872345.1. Classification (GTDB taxonomy): domain Bacteria; phylum Verrucomicrobiota; class Verrucomicrobiia; order Limisphaerales; family UBA11358; genus UBA11358. The sequence goes on from CAIQKM010000018.1 coordinate 6,858, forward strand.
TCCTAACCGCTAGACCATAGGGTCGTGAAAGGCCGATTACTATAGCAGTGCTTTCAAACTTGTCACGCGAAAATTCACGTTTGATTCGAAGTTTTTTTTAGCGTATGCTGACACTCTTTGCATGAAGATCTTTATTGATGGCAAGTATTGCAGCGAACGCGACGCCAAGGTGTCGGTGTTCGATCACGGTTTGCTTTATGGCGACGGCGTGTTTGAGGGCATCCGCGCCTACAACGGCCGCGTATTCAAACTCAAGGAGCACATTGACCGTCTGTATTATTCCGCCAAGGCGATCCTGCTCGAGATTCCCATGACGCACGCCGAGATGATGAAGGCCACCGTGGCCACCATCCGCGCCAACAAGTTGCGGGATTGCTATGTGCGCCTGATCGTCACGCGCGGCATCGGCACGCTGGGCCTCAATCCCCGCAGTTGCAAGAAGCCGTCGGTCATCATTATTGCGGGCAAAATCCAGGTCTATCCCGCCGAACTGTACGCGCGGGGCATGGACATTGTGACCGTGCCGACGGTGCGCAACCTGCACAGCGCCGTCAATCCGGCCATCAAGTCGCTGAACTATTTGAACAACATCCTCGCCAAGATCGAGGCGAACAACGCCGGCGTGGAAGAAGCTGTGATGTTGAACGCTGAAGGTTTTGTCGCGGAATGCACGGCGGACAACCTGTTTATCATCAAGCATGGTGCGCTGTTCACGCCGCCGCTGTCTGCGGGGGCGCTGTACGGCATCACGCGCGGCACGGTCATGGAAATTGCCGAGCAGGCGGGTATCAAGGTGAGCGAGCAGAATCTCACCCGCTACGACCTGTTCAACGCCGACGAATGTTTTCTGACCGGCACCGGCGCGGAAATCATGCCCGTCATCAAGATCGACGGCCGCGTGATCGGTTCCGGCAAGCCCGGTCCGCTGACCGTGAAACTGGTCGAGGAATATCATGCCTTGACGAAAGTGTCCGGCGAGCCGATTTTCTAATTAGAAACGCCAGGTACCGGATTTGAAGTCTGGAGGAGGAATCAGACTCAGTAGGAACAAAGTTCGGAAGTTCGGGGGGCGGGGCCGGAAGGCTCCGCCGGTTGCCCTTCGCGGAAATAATTTTATGCAATGTTGTATCTGCAAAGAAAAGCCGGCCACCGTGCACCTTGCCCAGATTGTGGGCGAGAAGATGCAAAAACTGGATTTGTGCGAGGACTGCGCCAAGGCCAAGGGGGTCAATGACCCCGCCAGCTTTGCCGTGGCCGATTTGTTGCTCGGGCTCGGCGCATCGCAGGAGCTTGATCCCTCGGCCGCCGGCGCGGAAGTAAAATGCCCCCGCTGCGGTTTCTCCCAGGCTGATTTCAAGAAGTCCGGCCGGCTCGGCTGCCCGGAATGTTACGTCACCTTTGCCGAAGGGCTCGCCGGTTTGCTCAAGTCCATGCACAAAGGAACGCGCCACGTGGGCAAGACCCCGGAAGCGCTTCGCCAGACCCGCGAAAATGTGGACCGCCTGAAATTGTTGCAGAAGAAACTCGCCAAGGCCATCGAGACGGAGGACTTCGAAACCGCCGCCTCTGTGCGCGATGAAATCAAGGCCATGTCGGCGGCTCCGGCCAAGACCCATTGAGCCATGAAAAACCTGGACTCATTTCTCATCCCGCCGTCGCAGGCCGCCCGCCAGCACGGTCCCAATGATTGCATTGTCATGTCCAGCCGCGTGCGGTTGGCGCGCAATTTGCGCGGTTCCGCCTTTCCCACCTGGGCCAAAAAGCCGGAGCGCGTAAAGGTCCTGGATGCCGTGCTGCCCGCCGTAAGCGCCTTGCCCGAAATGGCCGATTCCTTCGCCGAGGCAATGGACAATCTGACTCAGTTGGACAAGCAGATTCTGGTTGAGCGCCATCTGATCAGCCGCGAACATGCCGCCAAAAACATCGGCAGCGGCCTCGTGCTGAACCGCGCGGAAACCTTTTGCGTGATGATTAATGAAGAGGATCATCTGCGCATGCAGGCGTTGCGGCCCGGTTTTCAGATTCGCGAGGCGTGGCAGGCGATTGACGCCTTGGATTCCGTGCTGGAGCACAAACTGAACTACGCCTTCGACAACGAACTTGGCTACCTAACCGCCTGTCCGACCAATCTCGGCACCGGCATTCGCGTGAGCGCCATGCTGCACCTGCCCGGGCTCGTGCTCTCCGAGCAGATCAATCCCATCATCCAGTCGGTCAACAAGCTTGGCCTGGCCGTGCGCGGTCTTTATGGCGAAGGCACCGAAGCCCTTGGCAACGTCTTTCAGGTTTCCAACCAGATGACCCTGGGTGAATCCGAGTCCGTCATCGTGGAGCGCCTCGAAAAAGTGCTCGCCCAGATCATTGAGCACGAAGAAAACGCGCGCCAGAAACTGTTGGAAGAAAAACCCAAGGTGTTGTTCAACTGCATCGGTCGCGCCTATGGCAACCTGGCATTTGCTCACATCATTTCCTCCAAGGAAACGATGAACCAGCTTTCCCTGCTGCGTCTCGGCGTGGACATTGGCCTGTTCCCTGGTACCGAACGCGCGTTGGTGGACGAACTGTTTCTGATCACCCAGCCCGCGCATTTGCAGAAGCAGCTCTCCGACAAACTCTCCGCCGAGGAACGCGACCTCGCGCGCGCCGACATGCTGCGTGACCGCCTCAAAGCCGTGCCCCGCCCGGCGACGAAGTAAGCGATTGATCGTAGGAGCCGACGTGAGGAGGCTCTAAATTTGTTAGTGCCCGGCTAAAGTTAGAGCCTTACGTCGGCTGCTACTTCAACTTGTTGGCGGCCAAGCCGGTGTCAGCGACCGTTTTTCTGGCGACGAGGCGTTGCCTTCACCCTGACTGCGACGGGGCAGCCACTATGGCTTGACGATGGCGATGACGGCGTTTTCCGGGCGCAGGTATTTTTGGGCGACGGCGCGGGTTTCGGCCAGGGTCACGGCTTCGTAGCGGGCGTCGTCGAGGTCGGCGCGCTGCCAGCCGAGGCCGTAGAGTTCATCCAGGGCGGTGCTGGAGGCGAGGTTGCCGAGGTCGGCGCGGGCGATTTTCTTCTGGCCGACGATTTTGGCCTTGGCGCGTTTCAATTCGGCTTCGGTCAGGCCTTCGGCGCAGAGCAGGGCGGCTTCCTTGAGCAGTTCGGTTTCCACCTGGGCGATCTTGGAAGGTTCCGTGCCGGTGTAGAAGGCGAAGTAGCCGGGAACGAGGCCGGCAAAATTCTGCGCGCCCACATAGTAGGCCAGACCGAGCTGTTCGCGGATGCGCAGGAAGAGGCGCGAGCCGAGGTCGCTGCAACATTCCTGGACCAGTTCGAGGGCATAGCGGTCATCGCTATCCAGCGTGGTGCCGGGGAAACCGATGACCAGCACGGCCTGCTTTTTGTCGCGGGTTTCATCGACGCGCTTGGGCGTGCCGTTGGTGTGGAACGGAAAATTCGCCGTCACCAATGGGGTGGCCGGCTCGGGCTTCCAGCCGGCAAAGACCTTGGTCACGGCCGCCTGGACGTCGGCGGTTTTGACATCGCCGAAAATGGCGAGCACGCAGTTGTTCGGCACGGTGAGTTTGCGATGGAATTCTTTCAGGTCGCCAACGGCGACTTTGGCCACGGTTTCCTCGGTGCCGAGAGAGTCGAGTCCGTAGCCGGCCTCGCCAAACATCGCCCGGCGCATGGCCAGGCTGGCGCTCTTGAGCAACTCATCTTTGCGCGAGCGGATGCCGGCGATCTGGATTTCGCGTTCGCGGTCCAGTTCATCGGCGGGGAATATGGGGTTTAACACCACGTCGGCCAGCAGGTCCAGGCCGAGGGTGAAGTCACTGCTCAAGACTTCCAGGTTCACGCCGAAGCTGTTGTTGCCGCCGTAGGTGTCGATCTGGCCGCCGACGGATTCGATCTCAATGGCGATCTGTTCGGCGTTGCGCGAGGGCGTGCCTTTGATCAGGAGCTTGGCGAGCAGCATGGTGGTGCCGTTGCTGGCGGCGGTTTCGGCGAGGACACCGCCTTGAAATACGGCGCGGAATTCCACGAAGGGCAGGCGGTGGTCTTCCTTGATGAGCAGGCGCAGGCCGTTGGGCAGATCGAATTTTTGGATGGGCTGGTCGGCCTTGGATTCCGCCGCCGCCTTGGGCTTGGGGGCAAAACCATCGGGCAACAGGGCGTAGAGGGTTTGGCTGTCCGCCCCGAGATAGTGGCGGGCCACGCGCTGGATGTCGGCGGCGGTCACGCGTTTGACGGCGGCGAGGTAACGTTCGGAGAAATTGAGGTCATTGGCGGCCAGCCAGTTGCCGCCGAGATTTTGGGCCTGGCCTTCCATGGTCTTGCGGGTGGCCAGGGAGGCGGAGATGAATTGCTTGATGGCCTTTTGCAGTTCCTCGGTGGAGACGAAGTTGTTTTTTACCTTTTCGACTTCGGCGAGCAGGGCGGCGCGGGCGGGCTCAAACTGTTCGCCATCCACCACGGCGCTGACGCCGAAGAGGCCGGGCAGGCCGGGGCTGTAAGTCCAGGCATCCACATGGTGGACGAGGCCGGATTTTTCGCGAACCTGCTGGAAAAGGCGGGAGCTGCGGCCGCTGCCGAGCAGCACGGCGAGGACATCCAAGATGGGGATATCGGCGTGGCGCAATTCCGGGATGTGCCAGGCAAAATGGACGTGGCCGAGTTCCACGGGCGATTCCTCGATGATTTCGCGAGCGGCCATCTGGCGCGGTTCCATGGGCAGCACCACGGGCGGCATGGCGCGGGATTTGGTCTTGGCGTAGGCGGCCTTGATTTGCGAGACCACCTCGTCGTTTTTCACATCACCCACGACGACGTAGAAGACGTTGTTGGGCGCGTATTTTTCGGTGTAATAATTGCGGATGTCCGCCGGCTTCACCTCGTTGAAAATATCCGGGTAACCGATGATAGTGTAGCGGTAGGGGCTCTTGGTGTAGGCGGTCTCGAAGAGGCGGCGACTGGCGCGGCGGCCGGGATCGTCGAAGCACATGTCCATTTCGCGGCGGATCACGTCCATTTCCTTGGCCAGTTCATCGGGCGGGAGGGTGGCGTGCTGCATGATGTCGCAGAGGATATCAATGGCCTTGGTGCCGCCGGTGTTGGGGACGTCAATGTGATAGACGGTGCGGTCGAAGCTGGTGTAGGCATTCATGTAGCCGCCGGCTTCCTGGACCTCCTGGTCGATGCGGCTGCCGGGGCGGGTGGTGGTGCCTTTGAAGAGCATGTGCTCGAGCACGTGGGAGAGGCCGGCGCCGAGCCAGTTGCCCTCATGAATGCTGCCGGCCCCGCACCAGGCCTGGACGGAGACGACGGGCGCGCTGTGATCTTCGCGCACGATGATGGTCAGCCCGTTATCGAGCGTGGTGAGCTTCACGCCGGCCGGTATGGATGGAATTTCGCACATGTCAGTCATTGCCAATGAATATCGGATAGAAAATAAGCGGGAATCGGCTGGCGGCAAATCAATTCTGGCGGGAATGCGGCGATTGAATCTTGATTTACCTTGATTTGCTTGTTTTTAAAGGGTTTTTGAGGTGAAATTGCGGCGAGGGTTAACCGCGAAATACGCGAACCACGCGAAAGGGGAACTGCCACGAAATGGTTTGATTTGCCTTGATTTTAGGTCAAAACACCCAACATCCAACATTGAACGCCAGAGGCGCATGGCATGATGTGGGGGCGTAGGCTTTCATTTTTTCAATGTTTACCTATTTGTGGGGCATCTGGGGTTGCGACCCGCCACTTCAACTCGCCAATAATCTGGACAAAAACTGGTATAAACCAACTCCAACCCAGCCCCGTGACTGCTCTCCGGCTTCGCCCTTGTCAAAATTCGGCTCGTGAGCGAGACTTGCCGCATGCCAATGACATTGGATCAAATTGTCGAAGAAACCCGCGAGATGCCGGGTGAGGTCGTGGCGGAATTGATTGACCGCATCCTGGTGGCGCGGCATGGCGGCATGGAGTCGTCCGTGGCGGAATCGTGGAAAACCGAAACCGACCGCCGGATCGCGGAAATCGAATCGGGGAAGGTCAAAGGCGTCACACCCGAGGAAAACGCCGCCCGCATCCAAAAAATCCTCCGGCGGTGAAGCCGTATCTCTTTCATCCGGAAGCCGACGAGGAATACGTTCAGGCCGTCCAATATTATGCGGACATCGCCCTTGAACTTGGCTGGCGTTTTCATGATGAGATGGATCGGCTCATCCAGGAAGCCTGCGCCGATCCGAAACGGTTTTGGAAATTTTCACCGCCTGCCCGCCGGCGTTTGAGCGGTGATTTTCCCTACGCAATCGTCTTTGTCGAAAAACCGGAACACCTCTGGATTGTCGCTGTGATGCACGTGAAGCGGCGTCCTGGTTATTGGCGCGGGCGGCTGGCCTGATTTCTCCAAATTTGCCATGTCCAAATTTGCCATTGCCAGCGGGGGGTTCTTTGATATGCTGTGCGTCCTCCGTTTTGGCGTTAAAAGGCTGAAATGGGGGTAACGGCCTTTAAATCTGTCTCCGTGTGGGGGCGGGCGGCCATAATAACATCGAACAACAATTCCGTGTTCCGCGGGATGCCTTGGAAAACCAGGGTTTTAACAAAGGAAAATCGTGAGTACTATTGGTATTAAAGAACTGTTGGAAGCCGGCGTCCATTTCGGACATCAAACGAAGCGTTGGAATCCGAAGATGAAACCGTTCATCTTTGATGCGCGCAACGGCATTCATATCATCGACCTGAGCAAGACCGAGGCGCAATTAAATGCGGCCTTGGAATTTCTGGCCAGCATCACCCGCCGCGGCGGCAAAGTGCTTTTCGTGGGCACCAAGAAGCAAGCCCAGCAGGCCGTGAAAGACACAGCCAAGGAAACCGGACAGATGTTCGTGACCGAACGCTGGCTGGGCGGCACCCTGACGAATTTCACCACGGTCAAGACCTCCATCAAACGCCTCAAGGAAATTGAGAAGTGGGAAGTGGACGGCACGCTCTCCAACTACGGCAAGCAGGAACAGGCGATGATCCGCCGCGAAGGCGCCCGTTTGTTCAAATATTTTGACGGTATCCGTGACCTGGACAAGATGCCCGCCGCCATGTTCATCGTGGACGTGAAACGCGAGCACAACGCGGTGTCCGAAGCGAAGAAGCTGAACATCCCCGTGGTTGCCTTGGTGGATACCAACAGCGATCCCGAAGATGCGGATTATCCGGTCGCCGCGAATGACGACGCGATCCGTTCCGTGCGCCTGCTCCTCGGAGCCGTCGCCCAGACGATCACCCAGTCCCGCGCGGAATTTGAATCCAAGCGCGCCCGCAAGCCGGAAGAAGCTGCTCCGGCGGCCGCTGCTCCGGCCGTGGAAGCCGCTCCCGCCGCCCCGGTGGCTGCCTGATTGATTTGACTGGCGGGCATGGTTAACCCCATGTCCGCCGGTCATCTTTTAAATTCAACGTCAATTATTTAACAATATGGCTGAAATCACTGCTGCAAACGTGGCCAAGCTCCGTGAATTGACGGGCGTTGGCATGATGGAATGCAAGAAGGCGCTCGTGGAAGCGCAGGGTAACATTGAAGCCGCCGTGGACGTGCTCCGCAAGTCCGGCGCGGCCAGTGCCGCCAAGAAGGCTTCCCGCGAAGCCCGCGAAGGCGTCATTGCCCAATACATCGCGCCCGACGGCAAGTCCGGTGTGCTGGTGGAAATCAACTGCGAAACCGACTTTGTGGCCCGCAACGACGCTTTCCGCGCCTTTGCCGATGAGATCGCCAAGAAGGTCGCTTCCAATCCGAACATCAATCTCGAAGCCGAGCGCGAAGGCGCCGTGGCCAAGATGGGCGAAAATATCAAGTTCGCCCGTAATGCCCGCCTCGAAGTGGCCGGCAACGGTCTCGTGGCCGCTTACATCCACACTGGCGCCAAAGTCGGCGTGCTCGTGGAAGTCGCCGCCAGCAAGCCGGAGACGACCGCCAAGGAAGAATTCAAGCAGCTCGTGAAGGACATCACGTTGCAGATCGCCGCTGGCTTTCCGCAGGTGGTTTCCCGCGAAAACGTGCCGGCCGAAGTGGTGGCCAAGGAACGCGAAATCGCCGCGCAGTCCGACCGTCTGAAGGGCAAGCCCGCCGCTGCCATGGAGAAGATTCTGGCCGGGGTGCTGGACAAGTTCTACCAGACCTACTGCCTGGTGGACCAGGGCTTCGTGAAGCGTAACTCCGAAGTCAGCGTCAAGGAACACGTGGCGCAGATCAGCAAGCAGCTCGGTGACGAAATCACCATAGTGCGCTTTTTGCGCTTCCAAGTCGGCGAAGTCGCGGCCTGATGACCGGCTGACAACAGATTAAAATATCAAGGGCGTCCTACGGGACGCCCTTTTTTGCCGGTTGAATTTTTGTCCAAATTTCCGCTTTCAGTGGGGCGACCTTTGGATGGCATCGTCGATTTCCCGGGACATGGAATGGAAATTCATGGGGCGGGGCAGTTTGCGGGTGGAATCATCCGCTGAATAGGCCATTTCCAGGGGGATGCTTACGTCCAGATCGGCCAGATTGGTCACGCCATTAAGATGGCAGGCTGCGGACTGGTTTGGGGGATAAAGAGCAAGGGCCTTTTGGAAATTCTGCCGGGCGGTGGCGGGCTGGCTGTTTTTTTGCAACCAGACTCCCCAATCATCCAGCGCCACGGAATACCAGACAGCCAGCAACTGGCTCTGGCGCGAAACTGCGGGGGCAAGTTGCAACAGTTGCCGGGTACGGACGGGAACCGGCCGGGCCGAGATGGTCGCGGAATATGCTTCCAAACTCTTTAAGGCGGCGGTGCTGGCTTGATCCCAAAACCGGATATTATCATCCATGGTCGTCGCGGTTGACGCCGTGATTGCGTCAGCCGGATTTGGCGGCCGGGTTAGTTCGAATGTCAATCCATGGGGCTGGGGATCCAATCCTTCAATGAAATGACCGAAGCTGGGATGCAAATAAAAAATCCGGTTGGTTTCGGCCAGGCGGTAAAGCAGGGCGGCCACTTCGCGGCGGGTGAGCAGCGCATCGGGAATGTTCTGCCGCCAACCCAGCGGCCATTTATGATCCAAGGCGGTCCGGTACTCGGGCCAGACCAACCAGGAAGTATTCACCACCGCCCACCGGTCACGATCCGGTCGTTGCGCCAGGGCGGTTTGCAATACCCACAGGCGCTGGGCATCATCACTTAAAACAATGCCGCCGCCGGGCGGAAGCGCTTGGGCCGCCAGCCGGCCATATTGGAGCAAGGGTGTTTGATTCACCGCCGCCACAACCTGAAAATTGCGAACGGCCAGGGCGGTCAACAGGAGCATCGGCAAGACATGAAGCGCCGGCGGCAAGGCGCGCCGCAGCCAGGCCGGCAGGAACGGCGGCGGGCTGAACCGCGGCTCATGACGGCGGATGGAATCCCAGTCGGCACCGAATACCAGCAAAAAATGAGCGGTAAAGTACCCGACTCCGAGCGCGTTGAGGTACACGAGGGTCAACAGTGGCGGCAACGCGCCGTAACGCTGAACCAGCATCGCCTCCGGTCCGCCATTGGGTTCCAGGGCCAGCCACAGGCCGGCCAGCAGGCAGAATCCGTACAGATATTGAAAGATGAGCAATTGCACCCGTGCCTGCATGGAAAGGTGGTAGCTGCCTTCCCGTTTGAGATGCAGACACATCGGCAGCGACGCGAGCAGGAAAAAGAGTAATACCAAGACGGTGAAAAGCGGGTGTTGATTCCAAAAGCGGATATGCGCCGGGAACAGTGACTGGCTGAGGCCGCGCAGGGATTCCTCAAAGGTCTGCCCCGAGGCGCCATGCACATGCAGCAGCAGATTGTCGGCGAGAGACAGCAGCAGGACGCACAGGAAAGATCCCAGGCAATATACCACGGGGTGCCCCCACAAAAGCGCCCGGTAATCTGTTTCCCGGCGCAACCAGAAGATCACCCCCAAAAACAGGGGCAGGGTTAGCTGCATGGTCCAGTTTTCGGCCATGCCAACGCCCCATATCAGTGCCGCGCGATCGAGCCAGTTACTATTGTCGTTTTGGCGAAATTCCAGGAAACACCAGATCCCTGCGGCCAAGAGCAATAAGTCCAGCATTTCGCCGCTGGCGGAGGTCGCCTCCTGCCAGAAACCCAATTCCATACCGGCGGCCACCGCCGCAATGACCGGCGGCACCCAGGAATCGTGCCGACAGAACAAGCCCAAAGGGTTGCGGACGAACATGCGCTGAATACGCAGGCGGTTTAAAGGCAGCAATTGGACGGACCGGGTCAAAACCACCAAGGTGAGGGCGGCGGTCAGGGCCGAGAGTAAATTCAGCGCCACCGGCAGCCAGGCCGCCGGAACGAACTGAAGCGGGACGTAGGCAAGCTTGAGCAGCGGTTGGTCGGACCGGGGTTGCCAAGTCCAACCAGCCATCTCGGCGGTCAGCGGCAGGCCCCGGAGGCTGACCCCATGGTTCAGGGTCAGGACATAGATCAAAAGGGCAACGGCCCCGATGATCCATGGCAGGCGGGGATGTCTGACTTGGACATTCCGTTTGGAAAATTCCGTCATCAGTGAGGTGATTGAGATATGCAGGGCGATATTTCCAATGCCCAGAAAATCGGCATACGATGCGTATCCGGTTTCATATCAGGTTTTTTAGGGGGTTTAACGATTATGCGGCCGCTCCATCTGATTAATGAACCGCATGACACTTAGCAGATAGCTTTTGCAATAAAAAATCAAGCCAATAAGGCATAAAGGGTGCAGCTTGACACAGTGACCGGTGGCACACGGGGGAAAGGGGCGCAGCTTGACACTGCCTCCAAAGAAGGAGGGGCAATGCGCCCAGCCAATCAGGCCGCGGGGCTGCGTGCCCCGCGCGCTTGGCCGGCCAAACGCGGGTTAAGCCAATGGTAACGCTGGTAATTCGCAAGTTGCTGCGGGTCACAGACCCGCGCTCGTGCGCCTGAGAAGGCGAGGGGATAGAACGGTGGGAGTCCGTTTCTGTGCGGTGAAGAGCCGTGCGGTATCGAACCGTAACTGCGTCGCAGTAATGCGGGGTGGAGAGCAACGGGGAGAGAA
>CAIQKM010000019.1 GCA_903872345.1 uncultured Verrucomicrobia subdivision 3 bacterium
CCGCAACGGATGGTTCGCCGGCACGGCGGCATTGAGGTTAATCACCGTCAGAAAGTCCGGCTGGGCTTGAGGTTTTCCACGCATATTTCTCTGACGTTTCCAGCCTCACGCCGTTCAAATAAAACCGGAGTTTTTCAACAGTCTGTTAAGCATGCACTATTTTCTTATCGTCTGTTATGAATCCTTGATGCGCCTAGTGCTGAATCTTCCCCGGTTCAGATTATGCAATGCTGTCAAATCAGTTTTTTTGCGGATATGTGGGGCCAAGATCGGAAAAAGATGTGTGTTCTATCCTGGAGTCTGGATTGTAACCGGTAGGAGCTTGGTCGTCGGGGATGATGTTGATTTTGCTCTAGATGTGCTTGTGACGACGGGAGGTGGCGTTTACATCGGTAATCGCACTCTGATTGGATATCGAACCCAAATTCTGTCCACCAACCATCGTATTCCACCGTTGCCGGGCCGTATTTTTGAATCAGGGCATGATAAAAAACCAGTGTGGATTGGCCGTGATGTTTGGATTGGCGCAAATTGCATGATATTACCCGGCGTAACAATTGGCGATGGGTGTGTTATCGGCGCTGGTAGCATTGTTACAAAAAACATTGAAGCCGATTCAATTGCAGTTGGAAATCCCGCAAGAGTGATTCGAAAGAGGAAATAAAAATGCGTCAAATACTTCAAAACCTAGGCAGTGGTGAAACAATTCTGGCCGATGTTCCAGCGCCAGGGTGTCGTAGTGGAAGCTTGCTAATACAAACCCGTGCCAGCCTGGTATCCATTGGCACCGAAAAGATGCTGATTGATTTCGGCAAGGCAGGCTGGATTGACAAAGCTCGCAAGCAACCGGATAAAGTGCTGCAAGTGTTGCAGAAAATTAAGACTGACGGTTTGTTCCCAACCATACATGCGGTGAAATCCAAGCTCGACCAGCCTATTCCGCTGGGTTACTGCAATGTCGGTTCCATTATCGAAGTGGAAAACCTAGCTCTGAACTCCTGCTTTCACATCGGTGATCGGGTTGTCAGTAATGGGCCCCATGCTGAGGCGGTTTGTGTGCCGCAAAATCTCTGCGTTCGAGTTCCCGATTCTGTTACGGATGAAGAGGCAGCTTTTACTGTAGTTGGTGCTATTGGCTTACAGGGTATCCGATTGTTGCAACCTACCCTGGGCGAATCGTTTGTCGTCACTGGGCTGGGCCTAATTGGGCTTCTTTGTGTCCAGCTTCTCCGAGTGCATGGGTGTCGGGTACTTGGAATTGATTTTGATTCCAGCAAATGCGCATTGGCTCGCCAGTTCGGCGCGGAGGCAGTGGATTTATCAAAATGCGAAGACCCTATTGCCATGGCGGCGGCTTTTTCCCGGGGGCGTGGAGTAGATGGGGTTCTGATCACTGCTTCCACCCGTAGCAATGAACCTGTGCATCAGGCGGCCTTGATGTGCCGCAAGCGGGGACGAATTGTGCTGGTTGGCGTGGTCGGGTTGGAGTTATCCCGTTCGGATTTTTATGAAAAAGAATTAAGCTTTCAAGTTTCCTGCTCTTACGGTCCTGGGCGTTATGACGAAAACTATGAGCAAAAAGGAAATGATTATCCGGTTGGCTTTGTTCGTTGGACTGAGCAGCGGAATTTTGAGGCGATTCTTGATATGATGGCAGATCGCCGCTTGGATGTCCGGCCGCTGATCTCTCATCGGTTCCCCATTCTCGAGGCGTTGCGTGCTTATGAAACCGTAAGCTTGGGGAAGGCCTTGGGCATCGTTCTACAGTATCCAGTGGACAATGAAGCTTCAGAATCTAAAACCTGCTTCAAACTCCAGCGCACTCTACAATTGTCCCCCAACCGCGCATCAGTTGCTGTACCCGAGGTTGTAATTGGGGTTATTGGTGCGGGTAATTTTGCTGGCCAGATTCTGTTGCCTGCTCTCAAAAAAACCGGAGCCCGACTTAAGACGATTGCTTCCGCAACCGGTGTTACCGGTACCCACCTTGGCAAAAAATTCGGCTTTGAGGTTTCTACCACGGACACTGACAGTATATTTGCAGATTCTGAAATCAACACGATCCTCATCACCACCCGGCATAACTCCCACGCGCGTTATGTGCTGCAGGGGCTCAAGGCCGGTAAACGCGTTTATGTGGAAAAGCCGCTGTGTCTAACGCGCCAAGAGTTGGACGAAATTGTCTGTGCTTGTCAAGCTGGGATACAGCCATCCTCAACCGTCAATTCTCAACCGTCAACGCTCACTCCTTTTATAGTGGTCGGTTTTAACCGCCGCTTTGCTCCGCAAGTGGTAAAGATGCAATCGCTCTTAAGCACAGTTAGCGAGCCTAAAACAATTGTTTTCACCGTAAATGCCGGCATGATTCCCGCCAATCACTGGACCCAAGACCTGCAAATCGGAGGAGGCCGGATTCTTGGCGAAGGTTGCCACTTCATTGACTTACTCCGTTTTCTTGTCGGCAAGCCTATCGTCAAGATCAATGCAATGAAGATCGGTGGTTCTGGAGCTGTCACCGAAGACAAGATGACGGTCACACTAGCATTTGCGGATGGCTCGACAGGGACTGTTCACTACTTTGCCAATGGTCATAAGTCTTTTCCAAAGGAGCGCGTCGAAGTTTTTTGTGCTGGGAGAATCTTGCAATTGGATAATTTCCGGAAACTGACTGGTTTTGGCTGGCCCGGTTTCAAGAAGATGAACCTGTGGACGCAGGATAAAGGACATACGGCGGAAATGGCAGCCTTGGTCGCTGCCATCAAGAACGGTAAAGAATCACCCATTCCATTTGCTGAAATCATCGAGGTAACGCGGGCCTGCTTTGATGCAGTCGAGCAGTCTCGTTGAATTTCTATTTTCAATTTCAAAATCGAGCAAAATGAAAATCATCCACATTGTCGGGGCTCGGCCTAACTTTATGAAGGCAGCACCCGCAATTGCCGCTTTGCATAAACGCGGGTTGAAACAAACAATCATCCATACCGGCCAGCATTATGACAAGAACATGTCTGAAGTGTTCTTCCAAGAATTATGTATTCCCCTGCCAGACATTAATCTAGGAGTTGGATCCGGCAGCCATGCTGTCCAAACCGCCCAGATCATGATCAAGTTTGAAGAGGTGGTGCTCAAAGAAACACCGGACTTGGTAGTAGTCTATGGCGATATTAATTCTACTGCCGCTGCCGCCCTCGTCTGCGCTAAGCTCGGCATCCGGCTGGCACATGTTGAGGCGGGGCTTCGTTCCCGCGATCGTTCGATGCCCGAGGAAATCAATCGCTTGGTGGTGGATCAACTGGCCGACTTGCTCTTTACTCCGTCACAGGATGGCGATGAGAATTTAAAACGCGAAGGCATTGCCTCTGAGAAAATTCATTTTGTGGGTAACCTGATGATTGATACCTTGGTTCGGCAGTTGCCGCACGCCAAAAGGCCAGACTTCAAGTTCGCGCTGGGAAAATACGTATTAGTGACCTTGCACCGGCCTTCCAATGTGGACGAGCCGATTATGTTGGAAAAACTCATGAAAACAGTGGACGAGGCGAGCCGTGAAATCCTGGTTATTTTTCCAATTCACCCACGTACTCGTCAACGCCTTGCGTCCATCAACTATAAACCAACAACTAGCAATCTCCAGCTCATCGATCCCGTTGGCTATTTGGAATTCTTGGCCCTCCAACGCGATGCCACCGCTGTGGTTACCGATTCCGGCGGCATTCAGGAAGAAACCACTTATTTGGGTGTCCCCTGTCTGACGGTTCGGGAAAACACGGAACGCCCGATTACAGTTGAGGTTGGTACCAATATGCTGGTCGGTCAAGACATGTGCCGTTTGAAAAAAGAACTATCCTCGATTTTATCAGGGCACGCAAAAAAAGGTCAAATTCCACTGCTCTGGGATGGGATGGCCGGCGAGCGTGTGGCTGACATCATCTCGAAACTGAAGTGAGTTTCTTCACGTCAACTTCTGTAATGCATGTCGCGTGGGTTGCGCTGGCCGGGTTGGCTGTCAGCGCAAATCCTGCTCGGGATAATATTGCGATCGGTCGGCAATACATGTTGGATCCTGCACCAAATTATGAATACTGCACTGATCCGGACGATCGGATACAGCTTACAGACGGCAAACAAATGGAGAACACCATTTTCGGTTCTTTCTGGACAAAAAGTTCCGCAGTGGGCTGGAACAGGGCATGCCCAGTCACCATTACTATCGATCTCGGCACGGCTCAGTCAATCAGCGGCGTATCTTACAATACCGCTGCCGGCAAGGCCGGTGTCGGGTGGCCGCGAGCAATCACCATACTCGTCAGTGATGACGGCAAAATATTTCATATAGCTGGAGAACTAACCAGCCTTAGAGTGCGTCTGAAAAAGGAAATTGGGGGTGTTTTGGCAGAGTCTGACGGCCAAATAAATGCACAAAACACTTGATCTGCTTGCTTGCTTTTGCGGCTGTCATTCGCGGTAGCGCCAGTGGGGCGATGAAAAAAGC
>CAIQKM010000020.1 GCA_903872345.1 uncultured Verrucomicrobia subdivision 3 bacterium
TCATTCGTTGTGGGGTCGCAAGACCCCGGTGGCTACGTTTGGTTATGCGGGGAGGTGTTCGTTGCACCTCCCCGCCCGTCAACCCAATGCTAACAAAATCAACAAAGGGCTTTAAGGGGAGTATCAAGATAGGATGAGAAGACAGAGGCGCACTGTGAAAAGTGCGGTATCCTTTGTCTATGAAAACCACCAAACAAACCATATAGGGGTCAATGCTAATGGCTCTTTTTTCCTCCCAGCCCTGCTTTTCCCATCCCTCTTTGCGCACCTCCGCCTCCTCCGCGACTCCGCGTTAACCACCTTCCCCATCGGTGATGGTCGCCAACTCCCGCGCCTGCTCCCGCCAGCGCGCCCGGTGATTGGGTACGAACTTGCCTTTGGATGCGGTATTTCCAAACCTTATACCTTGCATTGCATTCGGTGTAATATCCTCTGGACAAGATTGATAGTACAGCTTAAAATCACCTCCATGCATACCATCGCCCAACGAACTATGCGGTGGAAAATAATGTAATGTCAGGCCAAATGACACTTATGAAAACGATATTCGCTAATTCGCTCTCGCTCGGGTTGAGCCTGTTCGCGGCGTCGCTCATGCTGCCGCTGGGCGCCAGGGCGGCGGGCGGACCGGCCCTGAAAATTGCGAAACTGGGCAACAACGCCGTCATCTCCTGGCCGACCGGGAACAACGCCGTCGGGTTGCAATTCAACACCAGCCTGACCTCTTCCAATTGGTATACGCTTCCCAACGTCGTCATCGAGAATACGAACTACGTGGCCACCAACCCGGTCGGCACAAATGCGGGCTTCTACCGGTTGATCTGCCCCTGCGGCGAGATCGCCCCGCCCACCCTCGGCCCGGTTCCGTCCCAGAACATCACCGGCAACCGTTACATCACCGACAATGGCGACCCGATTTACGACCCGAGCAGCCTGACGGAGGTTTATGGTGATGGGGCAAATGTGTTTGATGCCTCCGCTTTTATCGATCCCTCGGGCTGTGTTCCCGACACGCTAAACTATTACTGGGTGGTCCACTATATTAAAGACGATGGCGGCGAAATAGCACCCTACTCCGATGTGGGCATCACCGGCTATCTTAAGCCGGTACTGACGATCTACCAGGATGCGATGCCGCCCGGGGTGGGTTATCTCGAGTTGACGGTCACATCCAAACTGCACCCGGAACAATCTACCACGATTAACATCAACATCGAGATCGATGCCAACACGCGGCTGCAAGTCAGCTATTTTCTCTCGTGCCAAGGCACCGATAAGTTGTGCGACCGGAGTCAACCCAACTGCCTGTGCTTCATCCCCGCCGCCCTGCCCACGTCCGAACCGACGCAGTAATCATAAAGGCGTCATTCAATAGTATTTTTGCCTCCCCGCCGTGTTATTCCATTCCTCTTTGCGCACCTCAGACTCCTCTGCGACTCAGCGTTATTCACCATCTGCGTTAATCTGTGTGCATCTGCGGTTAAAATAATTGGGGTGGCACGGTTCAATCCATGCCACCCCTTTTGAATCTCGCACCAGCCGCGCGGGCTGGAATCACCGATTAAAAACCATGCCGGTCGCGCCGGTCATCCCCGCCGCCACGATGGTCGCCCGGACCGGGCCGACCGTCGAAGCCACCGCGGCCGTGATCCTCAAAATGCACCTCATGCGCCGGCACCACCCGCACCTCGCGGTGCGTCAGCAGGCCAATCCGCTCATGCCCGATGCCTTCCACAATGAACCGGCCATGATCCATCCGGTAGCCATTGTAAATGCGACTGTCGCGGAAGATCAGCTCACGCCGGTCGCGCGGCAGCAGGAATCCATGCAGGTTGAAATCCCAGAAATGGTCGTAGCCTACAAAGGCAAAGTCATCAATGCCCAGGCCAAAATCCACATCCAGCGCCACGCCCCCGCGGAACGTCAAACCCACCCCGGCGCTGAACACCGCTTCCGGCGGCAGCGGCGCCCAGCCGCAATACGCATCCGTCTGCCGCCAGCACACCCACGCCGGCGCCCAGTCATAACCCGGCAGCCACACCCACGACCCGCCATAGCGGTGCCAGCGGCCGTAATGAAACACCGCGCCGCCCCACGGATAATCCGACTGCCAGAACCAGCCGGTATCCGTGTACACCCAGTGACCCGCATCAAAATACGGACGCCACAGCGGATCCGCCACCGCCACCGCCGGCTGCCAGCACAGGCCGTAGCCGGGCACATTAATCCACGATCCGTAAGGCGCCAATTGGGTTTGAAAACCCGCCATCGTCACCGGCGTGGAGGCATCGTAGGATGCCACCGGAGCCGGCGTTGACGGTGCCACCACAGGCGGCGGAGATACCGGAGCCGGCATGGTCGGTGCCGCCGAGCCCCCGCCCGGCAACAGCGATTTGATGACCGTCTGCGAAATGCCCTGATTGCTCAGATAGATGATCTGATCCGCCGTCAGGTTGTACATCGCGCCAGAGTTTTTGATCTGGGCCAAAATAATGTCCTCGGAAATGCCCGCATGGGTCAGTTTGACGACGTCCTGGACTCCGGGTGGCAGAGTGGCGGCAATGTCTTGCGCGCGGACGGACGGTGTCGCCAGCAGGAAAAGGATTCCAGCCAGCAGCCCGGCAAATGTAATAATGATACGATGTTTGGGAATAATATTTTTCATACGAACATGAGGTTAAGGTTTGTTTAAACGGAAAAACTTTGCCGGCCCCGGACTCAAGCCAGCGGCTCGGAGTCGGATCCCGGGTGGAAGCCAAACCCGACGAGCTTGGCTTTCATCGTTATGCGGGAAACGCCCAGCCAGCGCGCGGCCTTGGCCTGGTTTCCCTGGGCCAGATCAATCGCCCGGCGGAACAGCTCCCGCTCGACGCTTTCGATCACCCGGGCATGCACTTCGCTGACCTCGCCCCGTTGCGCGGCGGCAAGCAGATGGTTCAAATAATCTCCTAGCGGACCCGCCGCGGCGTTTTCCGCCGGCTGAAATTCGCCCAGAACCGTGCGGATATGCTCCGCATTGATCGTGTAGCCCTGCGCCAGCAGCAACGCTTTGCGCACCGCGTTTTCCAGTTCGCGCACGTTGCCTGGCCAGGTGTGTGCCTCCAGCAATTCCAAGCCTTCCGGATGTATGGCCGGCTGCGGATTACCCAGTTCCGGCCCGTATTTTTGAAAGAAATACCGGACCAGATCCGCAATGTCTTCCGGTCGCTGGCGCAAGGCGGGCAACTGGATTACCACCACGCTCAACCGGTAAAACAGGTCCTCGCGAAATTGCTTCTGCTGAATGGCCGCCTCCAGATCGCGATGCGTGGCCGCCAGCACGCGGACATCCACCGGAATCGTGTTCCGCCCGCCCAGCCGTTGCAGGCATTTTTCCTGCAACACCCGCAGCAGCTTCACCTGCGTGCCCGGCGAGAGATCGCCGATTTCATCCAGAAAAATCGTCCCTTGATGCGCCTGCTCAAATCGGCCGATCCGCTGCGTGGTGGCTCCCGTAAACGCCCCGCGCTCATGGCCGAACAGTTCGCTCTCCAGCAGATTCTCGGGAATCGCCGCGCAATTGATGGCGATGAACGGTTTCTCCGCCCGGTCGCCATGCTGGTAAATCGCCCGCGCAATCAGTTCCTTGCCCGTCCCGGTTTCGCCCCGGATCAGCACGTTCACCGGCTTCGCCGCCACCCGCCCGATTTCCTTGTAAATTTCCTGCATCGCCGCGCCCCGGCCAATGATCGCATCGCGCGCCGGACCGGGCTCGCCCAGCGTCACCGGCTCGGACATCAGCCGGTTGCTGTCCACCGCGCGGCCGATCAATTCCAGCAACTGGCCGATATCAAACGGTTTTAGCAAATAGTCGTACGCCCCGAATTTGGTCGCTTCAATCGCCGTTTCCGCCGTGCCAAACGCCGTGATGAGAATGATCGGCAATCGCGGCCGGGCGGTGTGCAACTGGCGGACCAGTTCCAATCCCGTCAGCCCCGGCAGCCGCAGGTCGGTGACGATCACATTGAACGGCTCTTCGATGGCCCGGGCCAGCCCCTGGTCGCCGCGATGCTCCACCGCCACCACGTGGCCTTCCTCCACCAGCACACGCTGCAACGTCTCGGTAATCCCGGCGTCGTCATCCACCAACAATATGCGGGCAGGCGTTTTCATGTCGTCACTTCGGGCAGAATGATACCAAAAGTTGTTCCCCGTTTCACCTGCGTTTGATATTCCAGCACGCCCCCGTGTTTCTGCACAATCCGGCTGGCAATGGACAGCCCCAGCCCCGTGCCATTTTCCTTCGTGGTAAAGAACGGGTCAAACAGGCGTTTCTGGGTTTCCAGCGGCATCCCCTTGCCCGTGTCGGCCACTTCCAGAATCACCGCGCTCTTGCCTCCATTGGGCAGATGCCGCCGCTCCTGCCGCGCGCGCAGGGTGATGCACCCATCCTGCCCAATGCTGTCGGCGGCATTCTGGACCAGATTGATCAGCACCTGCTTGATCTGCGCCGTGTCCACACTGATGCGCAGCGGCGCCGCCGGTTCGAGTTTGATCTCGATGTTGTTTTTGGCCAGTTGCGGCGAAAAGAAAAGTTTCGTTTCCAGCAGCAGCAAATCCGCCGGAATGACGGTCGGTTCAGGTTCGCCCGGCCGCGCAAACTGGAGGAAGTCGCCCACAATGCGCTCCAGCCGCAGTATCTCCCGTTCCACGATCTTGACGTCCGCAAATTCCGGGCTGTCCGGACGGAACTTCCGCTGCTGGGTAAACAACGCCGCCCGGATGGCCGTCAGCGGATTGCGAATCTCATGCGCCACCCCGGCCGCCAGCAAACCCAGCGACGCCAGTTTCTCGTGCTGTTCCAGTTGCGCCTGATTTTCCACCAGCTTGCGCCGGAGCGGAGCGATCATGTCGCGATAAACAAACACCCCCAACGCGATGCCAAAGACAAACAGCAAACCCAGCGCAATCAGCACCGACCACCGCAACCGCGCCAGCGCCACATGCGCTTGGCCTAACAAATCCTTTTTCAAATCCAAATGCGCCTGGGAAAGATCCTGTCCCAAATCAAACAGATGCCGGCGGGTCTGCGCCAATGTGTCCGTCAAATCGCCGGCGGGATTGGTCGGCACCGGCGTGGCCTGGATGCTCTTCTGCACGTCCGCCGATACCCGCACATAATCGGCATAGGTGGCGCTCATTTCTTTCAGGATGGCTTGCTCACGCGGAGTTTTGGCCGCCCCAATCTCCGCTTGAATCCACGCATTCAGATCCCGGCTCGACTTGAGAAAATCCTGCCATGCCGCCGGATCGTGCGTATTGCGGTACCGGGTCAGCTTGTCGCTGCCTTCGCGCAGCGCATCCTTGAAATGTTCGGCAATGCCCAGGCTTTCGGCATCCACCTGCCCCAGTTTGGCCCGCATCTCGCCGCCCCGCTGCTGGGAATCAATCGTCACAAAGGCGATCAGACTGCCCATCAGCGCCATCGCCAGCACCAGAATGGTCAGCCGGAATTTAATGCCAAATAAATTCATATAAAACTGCCGTTGTTCAGGCTAAACCAGCCACCACCGGTGGCCAGCCGAAACCTGTTCAGAAATCAAGTCACCCGATTTCTTCGGGAGCGGGTCACTTCCGCTCCTTCTCTTATCGCAATTCCCATGCCATCAACCGCTGACGTTTGGCCTGCTCAATTATATTGGTTTTATGCCATTCTGCCCCAAGTTTGGCCTAGCCCGCCACCAAAAGGTGCAAAGTAACTATGCACCCGGGCACAACGTTTGATCACCTGCCCGCCCGAATCCGGCTTGATATAACGAAAAACCCCAATAATCTGGCCCCGACCGGGTTGGCATGAAGATTGCCTGTATTACCACCGTGTTACGGGTGAATTACCGGCGGTTTGCCGGCAAAAGATTGGTGCGGCAAGGGCAACTGCTCCATAATGATGTGCAATTAACCGCCTTTATCGCCCCGTGGAACCGCCCGGGTTCGGCTGCCAATAAAACCGCAACCACCCGCGTTAACCGGCTTATCCGGTTGATTGATAACAATTTTATCACTGAAACTGAAGCAAGACCAACATGAGTGAACAGAATATTTCCAAACCGGGGTCCAAACCGGGAACGCCGTCCGCCCCCAAGTCGTCCGGCCTGAAAACGTTCATCGTTTTCACTGTGATCTTCTTGGTGCTGGCCGGCTTGGGCTGGCTTATTCATTATCGTCTGGCCAACGCCACCACCAAACCCGGCGGCGGCGGCGGCCGGGGCGGTGCCGACCTTACCGTCCCCGTAATCGCCGGCCACGTCGCCCAAAAGGATGTCCCCATCTATCTCGATGGCTTGGGCACCGTCCAGGCCTTTAACACCGTCACCATCCATACCCGCGTCGATGGCCAGCTCGTAAAAATCGCGTTCACCGAAGGCCAAGACATCAAGACCGGCGACCTGCTGGCACAGATTGACCCGGATCCCTATCAGGCCGCGCTCGAACAGGCCCAGGCCAAAAAGGAACAGGACGCCGCCCAACTCGCCAATGCCACCCTCGACCTGAAACGCTACGCCGATCTGCTTGCCACCGACGGCACCACCCGGCAAACCTACGACACCCAGAAGGCACTTGTGGATCAGCTAGCCGCCGCCGTGAAGGCCGACCAGGCAGCCGTCGCCAGCGCCCAAGTGAATCTCGATTACACCACCATCCGTTCCCCCATTGACGGCCGCGTGGGCATCCGGCTCGTGGATCAGGGGAACATTGTTCACGCCAGCGATGCGACCGGCCTCGTCGTGCTCACCCAATTGCGCCCCATTTCCATTGTCTTCACGCTTCCCGAAACCACCATTTCCCGACTCCACGCCGGCCAGGATGAAACCAATTTCACCGTGCTGGCCATGTCCCGAGATGGCACCAATGTCCTCGCCACCGGCCAGCTCGCCGTAATTGATAACCAGATCGACATCACCACCGGCACGATCAAATTGAAGGCCACCTTCGCCAACGAAAATCTCCGCCTCTGGCCCGGTGCCTTCGTGAATACGCGTCTCCTGCTCACCGTTCGCAAGGACAGCGCCGTTGTCCCCGCCTCCGTCGTTCAGCGCGGCCCCGAAGGCGCCTTCGCCTTCGTGATTCAGGATGACCAGACCGTGGCCATGCGCCCCCTGAAAGTCGGCCAGATGGATGGCGGCGAAGCCTTGATTGAAGACGGGTTGAAGCCGGGCGAAACTGTGGTCGTGGATGGCCAGTATAAATTGCAGGACGGCTCGCATGTGCAAGTCAGTTGGGCCGCCACCAATGCGCCCGATGCCGCCCCCAAGAAACTGCACCAGCACAAGAAACCCGCGTGAATCTTTCCGAACCATTCATCCGGCGGCCGGTCGCCACCTCCCTCCTCATGGTGGGGGTGATTTTGATGGGCCTGCTCGGGTATCTGCTGCTGCCCATCTCCGCCCTGCCGCCGGTGGATTTTCCCACCATTCAGGTGGTGGCGCAATATCCCGGCGCCAGTCCGGATGTGATGACTTCGTCTGTCACCACGCCGCTGGAACGCCAGTTCGGCCAGATCAGCGGCCTGTCCGCGATGACCTCGGTCAGTTCCTTCGGCAACACCACCATTACCCTGCAATTTGTCCTGGACCGCGACATCGACGCCGCATCCCAGGACGTGCAGGCCGCCATCAATGCCGCGCGCGGCGTGCTCCCCGCCGGCATGCCCAATCCGCCCACGTACAACAAGGTCAACCCCGCCGACACCCCCATTCTCACGCTCGAACTCACCTCCGACACCTTGCCGCTGGAAAAGGTCAACGATCTCGCCGACACCACCCTCGCGCAAAAACTGAGCGAAGTGACCGGCGTCGGTTTGGTCACCATCGAAGGCAGCCAGAAACCCGCCGTGCGCGTGCAGGTCAATCCCGGCGCCATCGCGTCGCTCGGCTTGAGCCTCGAAGATGTCCGCACCGCCATCATGCAGAGCAGCGTCAACGCGCCCAAAGGCAGTTTCGACGGCGCCCGTCAGGCCTATTCCATCAACGCCAATGACCAGATTTTTTCCGCCGATGACTATAAAAACGTCATCATCGCCTATAAAAACGGTTCCCCCATCCGCATCAGCGATCTCGGCGCGGCCGTGGACAATGTGGAAAACGTCCGCACCGCCAGTTGGGTGGGCGGCGAACCCGCCGTGCTCGTGGACATCCAGCGCCAGCCCGGCGCAAATATCATCCAGACCGTGGACCGGGTGAAAGCCCTCCTGCCGCGCCTGCGCACCGCCCTGCCCTCCTCGGTTAAACTCGGCATCTTCGGCGACCGCACGGAAACCATCCGTGCCTCCATTACCGACGTGCAATTTACCCTGCTGCTGACCGTGGCCTTGGTGGTGATGGTCATTTTCATTTTCCTGCGCAAGTTCTGGGCCACCGTCATTCCCAGCGTGGCGTTGCCTGTCACCTTGATCGGCACCTTCGGCGTGATGAAGCTCGCCGGCTTCAGTCTGGACAACCTCTCACTGATGGCGCTCACCATTTCCACCGGCTTTGTCGTGGACGACGCCATCGTGATGATCGAGAACATCGTCCGCTACATTGAAAACGGCGAAACCCCGATGCAGGCCGCCCTGAAAGGCGCGAAACAAATCGGCTTCACCATCGTCTCCTTGAGCGTGTCCCTGATTGCGGTGTTCATCCCGCTGCTGTTCATGACCGGCATTGTGGGCCGGCTTTTCCGTGAATTCGCCATCACCCTCAGCGTGGCCGCGGCCGTTTCCGCCGTGGTTTCCCTGACGCTCACGCCCATGATGTGCGCGCGCCTGTTGCGCGAAGAGCGCGAGGAGAAGTCCCGAAAACACGGCCGTTTTTTTCGCGTCACCGAAGGTTTTTTCCAAGGCATGTTGCATGCCTACGACCGCAGCCTGCAATGGGTGCTCCGCCACCAGCGGTTCACCTTGATCCTGGCCGTCATCATCACCGCCTTCAATCTCCTCTTGTATGTGATGGTGCCCAAGAGCCTCCTGCCCGAACAGGATACCGGTCTCGTCCTCGGGGTGACCGATGCCGCGCAGTCCATTTCTTACAAGGCCATGGTGACGTTGCAGCGGCAGGTGGCGGAAATCGTCCGGCAGGATCCCGATGTCCAAAGCGTCGCCTCCTTCGTCGGTGCCGGCACGGTGAATGCCACGGTCAATTCCGGCCGCCTCTACATCAATCTCAAACCCCGCAACCAGCGCCGGGCCAGTGCCGACCAGGTCATCAGCCGGCTCCGCGCCGACACCGCCAACGTGTCGGGCATGTCCCTTTTCATGCAGGCCGCCCAGGATGTGCAAATTGACAGCCGCGTCAGCCGCACGCAATACCAGTACACGCTGGAAGATTCGGACAGCGCCGAACTGGCCGACTGGTCCGGACGCCTGCTCGCCCGCCTACGCACCGAACCCGTCCTCGCCGATGTGGCCAGCGACCAGCAGCAGGATGGTTTGCAAGTGCGGGTAAACGTGGATCGCGACAAAGCCTCCCGCCTGAATGTGCTGCCCCAAGCCATTGACGACACCCTGTACGACGCTTTTGGCCAGCGGCAGATCACCACCATTTTCACCCAGCTCAACCAGTACCGGGTGATTCTCGAAGTGGATCCGCAATATCAGCAGTCGCCCCGCTCGCTCGACAAAATTTATGTGAAGTCCACCACCGGCCTCATGGTTCCGCTCACCAGCTTTGCCAGCATCAGCACCGGCACCGCCCCGCTGACCATCGCCCACGAAGGCCAGTTCCCCGCCGTGACCCTGTCCTTTAATCTTGCGACCGGCCACTCCCTCGGCGAGGCCGTGGATGCCATCAATCAGGCGGCGCAGGACATCCACCTGCCCGACACCGTCGCCCCTTCTTTCTCCGGCAGCGCCGCCGAATTCAAATCTTCCTTGAGCAGCGAACCGTATCTCATCCTGGCCGCAATTCTGGTTATCTACATCGTCTTGGGCGTGCTGTATGAAAGCTACGTCCACCCGCTCACCATCTTGTCCAGCCTGCCTTCGGCCGGCGTGGGTGCCTTGTTGGCCATGCTCGTGTGCCAAACGCCGCTCTCCCTGATTTCTCTCATCGGCATCATTCTGCTCATCGGTATCGTAAAAAAGAACGCCATCATGATGATCGATTTTGCCCTTGAGGCGGAGCGTGTCCAAAAATTGCCGCCGGAACAGTCCATTTATCAAGCCTGCCTGCTGCGTTTCCGCCCCATCATGATGACCACCATGGCCGCCCTGCTCGGCGCGCTCCCGCTGGCCTTGGAACAGGGCAACGGCTCGGAACTGCGCCGTCCGCTGGGTATTGCCATCGTCGGTGGCCTGCTCCTGTCGCAATTCATCACGCTCTACACCACCCCGGTGATTTACCTGTACCTCGACCGCCTCGCCACCCGCATGAAACGCTGGCGGCTGGCCAACGCCGAAGCCCGGGGTGATGCGCCGGCCACCGCCGAATTGCCGCCGCCGGCACCGGACCTGCCATGAACATTTCCGCGCCCTTCATCCGCCGTCCGGTCGGCACCTCGCTGCTGGCGCTCGGGCTGTTCCTGGCCGGGCTGATCGCCTTCCAGTATATGCCGGTCGCGCCCGTGCCCCGCGTGGATTATCCCGTGGTCATGGTCTCGGCCTCGCTGCCCGGAGCCGACCCCGCCACCGTGGCCGCCTCGCTCGCCACCCCGCTGGAACGCCGGTTGGGCCAGATCGCCGGGGTCTCGGAAATGACTTCCGTCAGCACGCTCGGCGGTTGCAACGTCACCCTGCAATTCGACCTCGACCGGAAAATTGACGCCGCCGCCCATGATGTCCAAGCCGCCATCAACGCCGCCGCCACCGACCTGCCCATCAATCTGCCCGGCCCGCCGACCTACCGCAAAGTAAACCCGGCGGACGCCCCCATCATGGTGCTGGCCCTCACCTCGGACACCCTGCCGCAATCCCAGATCTTTGAATTTGCCGATGAAATCCTCGGCCAGAAATTAAACCAGGTGGATGGCGTGAGCCAGGCCACCATCAGCGGCGCCGAAAAATCCGCCGTGCGCGTGCAGATGAATCCCGGCGCGCTGGCTTCGGCCGATGTCAGTCTTGAAGATGTCCGCACCCTCCTGAGTCAGGCGAATGTGAACCTGCCCGTCGGCAGCTTTGACGGTCCCCAAGTCACCCACACCATCGTCATCAACGGCCAGATAACCGACCCAAAACCGTACCAGCAAATCATTCTCCAACAGCGCGGCAACATCCCGCTCCGGCTCGATGCCTTTGGCCAGGCCGTGGAGGGAGTGGAGAACAGTCTGCTCGGCGGCTGGTTCGGCACCAATCACGCCGTCCTGGTCATCATCCAGAAGCAGGCGGGGGCCAATGTGATCGAAACCCTAAACCGCATCCGTGCCGTGCTCCCGCAACTGGAACGCTGGATGCCGTCCGGCATGAAGATCAGCGTCCTCAACGACCGCAGCATCACCATTCGGGCGGCCGTTCACGACGTGGAATACTCCCTGATGATTAGCATTGCCCTCGTCGTGATGGTCATCTTCCTGTTTCTGCGCCGGTTCTGGCCCACGTTCATCGCCAATATCACCGTGCCTCTGGCCCTGTCTGGCACCGTCGGGATCATGTATCTGCTCGGTTACAGCCTCGACAACCTGTCGCTCATGGCCATCACCATTTCCGTCGGCTTCGTGGTGGATGACGCCATCGTCGTTATCGAAAACATCCATCGCTTCATCGAGTCCGGCCAATCCCCCATGCAAGGTGCCTTGAACGGCGCCCGCCAGATCGGGTTCACCGTCGTCTCCATGAGCCTTTCGCTGATTGCGGTGTTCATTCCCCTGCTCTTCATGGGCGGCTTGGTGGGACGCCTCTTCCATGAATTCGCCGTGACCGTCAGTCTGGCCATCCTCGTTTCCGGCATCCTGTCCCTGACCTTTACCCCGATGTTGTGTGCCCGCTTCCTCCGCTCCGAGGCGGATTCGCGCCCGCCCGGCCGCTTCAACCGGGGCTGTGAACGCGCCTACCAGTGGCTGCTCGGTCATTATGAAGCCGGCCTGCAATGGGTCTTGCAGCATCATTATTTCATCCTGGGTGTCACCGTGGTCACCATGGTGGCCACGGTCTGGCTCTACACCATCGTGCCCAAGGGATTCTTCCCGCAGCAGGACACCGGCGGCCTGATGGGCACCACCGAAGCGGCGCAGGACATTTCGTTTCAAGCCATGTCTCAGTTGCAGCAAAAGGTCGCCGCCATCGTGCTCGCGGACACGGCCGTGGAAGGACTCGGCTCCTTCATCGGCGCGGCTTCTGGCAACTCCACCGTGAACAACGGCCGCATGTTCATCACTCTGAAACCCAAGGGCCAGCGCACCGCCAGCGCCGACCAGGTGATCAACCGCCTCCGCAAAAAACTGTCCCAGGTTGTCGGCATCAACCTCTTCCTCCAGGCCAACCAGGACATCCGCGTCGGCGGTCGCATGAGCAAGGCGCAATTCCAATACACCCTCCAATCTCAAGACTTGTCCGAACTCGGCAAATGGTCCGGCCGGTTGGTGAATGAGCTCAAGGCCTCGCCCAAGTTGCGCGATGTGACCAGCGACCAGCAAATGCTCGGCCTCCAAATGAACGTGGTGGTGGATCGCGATGCCGCCGCCCGCCTCGGCCTCCAACTCACCGCCATTGACAACACCCTCTACGACGCCTTCGGCCAGCGCCAGGTCTCCACCATTTATACCGACTACAACCAGCACCACGTCGTGCTCGAAGCCGACCCGAACCTGCAGCTCGATCCCTCCGCCCTTGATAAAATTTACGTCCGCTCCACGAACGGCAAACAGGTGCCCCTCGGCAGCGTTGCCCGCTTTGTGCCTTCCAATACCAGCCTCTCCGTAAATCATCAGGGCCAGTTCCCCGCCGTGACCCTCTCCTTCAATCTGGCTCCCGGCGCGTCGCTCAGCGATGCCACCGAAGCCATGCGCCAGGCCATGACCACCCTGCACGTGCCCGCCACCGTCTCCGGCAGTTTCCAAGGCACCGCGCAACAGTTCCAAGCTTCGCTGAAAAACATGCCGCTCCTGATCGCCGCCGCCATTCTCGCCATCTACATCATGCTGGGCATGCTTTATGAAAGCCTGATCCATCCGCTGACCATTCTGTCCACCCTGCCCTCCGCCGGCTTGGGCGCCCTGCTCGCCATGCTGGTCAGCGGCTACGAACTTTCGCTCGTTTCCTTCATCGGCATCATCCTGCTCATGGGTATCGTGAAGAAAAACGCCATCATGATGATTGATTTTGCCCTGGACGCCGAACGCCGTTTGGGCCTGACTCCCGAAGCCGCCATTTATCAGGCCTGCGTGGTGCGCTTTCGCCCCATCATGATGACCACCATGGCCGCCCTGCTCGGTGCCGTGCCCCTGGCCATCGGCATGGGCACCGGCTCGGAATTGCGCCAGCCCTTGGGCGTGGCCGTCTTTGGCGGCCTCATGGTTTCCCAGACGCTGACCCTCTTTACGACGCCCGTGGTTTATCTGACCATCGAAAACCTCCGGCTCCGCTGGGCCGTCTGGCAGCGCCAATGGCGCGCCCGTAACCAATCGGTTCCCACCAGCCAACCCGCCAGCTTGATCCCATGAACGCGACCCCTCACAATTTGAAAGCAAAACATCTGGCCTGCCTGACCGCCCTGCCGGCGCTGCTCGTACTGGCCGGCTGTGCCGTCGGCCCCGATTACCATCGCCCGGCCGCCCTCGGCACCAACACCGTGCCCGCCGCGTTCGGCGACACTGCCATCACCAACGCCGGCGAATGGAAAACCGCCGCGCCCGCCGCCCAACTGCCGCACGGCAACTGGTGGACGATTTACGCCGATGCCGAGTTGAACCGTTTGGAAACCCTCGCCGCTTCCAACAACCAGCAGGTCGTCGTGGCCGTGGCCAACTTCGACGAAGCCCGCGCCGCCTTGCGCGTGGCCCAAGCCAGTTATTTCCCGCAGGTGAATGCCACCCCCTCCGTCACCCGGCAGCGCACCAGCGCCAATAATGCGGCCAACAACAACATCAACAGCCCTGCCAATGGCCGCACTTTCAACACCTTCAACGTCTCGGGCGATGCCAGTTGGGAAGTGGATTTCTGGGGCCGCGTCCGCCGCCTCACCGAATCCGCCCGCGCCCAGTTCACCGCCTCGGCCGAGGACTTGGAATCCACTCGCCTCACCATTCAGGCCGAAGTTGCGTCGGATTATTTCAATCTGCGCGCGCTGGACGACCAGTCGCATCTCCTCACCCAAACCGCCGCCGCCTATCAGCACGCCCTCGAGCTGACCCAAAACCGCCGCCAGAGCGGCATCGCCGATGAATTGGATGTGGCCCAGGCGGAAACGCAGCTCAAAGCCACCCTCGCCCAGATTCCCGCCGTGGATTTGCAACGCGCCCAGACCCGCCACGCCCTCGCTGTTCTCTGCGGCCAGGCCGCCACCACCTTTGCGCTGACATCCGATTCCGTGGGTTCCACCAATCTCCCCGCCATTCCCGTAACCGTGCCCAGCGAATGGCTCGAACGCCGACCCGACATCGCCGCCGCCGAACGTCGCATGGCCGCCGCCAACGCCAGTGTCGGCGTGGCCCAGGCGGCGTTTTATCCCAAGCTCACCCTGAACGCCTCCGGCGGCTTCCAATCCATCAGCGCCAGTTCGCTCTTTGACTGGCCCAGTCGTGTGTGGGCCGTCGGCCCGACGCTGGACCTGCCGCTCTTCACCGGCGGCCAGAACCGTGCCCAACTCGCCAGCGCCAAAGCCGCCTATCAGGCCGCCGTGGGCAATTACCGCCAAACCGTGCTGACTGGCTTCCAGGACGTGGAAGACCAGCTTGCCGCCCAAACCTTGCTGGCCGATCAACTGGCCCTGGAATCTGCCGCCCTCGCCGCCGCCCAACACACCCTCTACCTCTCCCAGCAACGCTACAAAGCCGGCGTGGAGCAATATCTCGATGTGATCACCGCCCAAACCGCCATGCTCACCCACGCCCAAACCGTGGTGCAATTGCGCGGCCAACGCCTTGCCGCCAGCGTCGCCCTCGTCAAATCCCTCGGCGGCAGCCCCGTGGTCGTTCATCCTTAGCATGAACAACCGTAAATCCCCGAGATGTGGAAAAAAAGTCGCCGTCAGCAACCGTATCCACATATACTGCCATCAGATTTCTGCCTGGTGGACACGATACAAATCATGATACCCGACAATGTGGCGAAAATTTCAACTCTTGGTTCTGATAACGGGCGCCCCGCTTGCCGCCTTGATTTTTCTGTTTTCTGACAGTCCCCGCTGGAATTGGTTGAGCCGGAGTTCGGAAGTCATTTTGTTTTCCTATGGAGGGTGTTACGAAAAGAGTTGCAATCAATTAATACAAAGCCGGATGTGCTGAAAAAACGGTGTTTTCTGTTTCTGCGAGACAGGTAGGGGTTTTTGGAGTAAACCATAGACCTATGAAGCGACTTCCGCCGACGGGCA
>CAIQKM010000021.1 GCA_903872345.1 uncultured Verrucomicrobia subdivision 3 bacterium
AGAGTTCTATACGCGCTTGCGGGCCGCAGGGAAAAAACCTTTGGTCGCCCTGACCGCCTGCATGCGCAAGCTCGTCGTCCTCATGAATCATCTGCTCAAAAATCACGAATTTCAGCTTGAAAATTAACACCGTTGCTGGGGGACAGGTCGAGGGTGAGCGATAAAACCAACTTTCCAAATTTTTTGAGTCATCCGAGAGCGCATCTTCTGCTTTACCTCGGTTTCCTTCTGTAAATCCCATTCCCCCGCCTCAAAAAATCCGGCTTTATCTTTTACGCCAACGGCGCAGAATCACCCCATGTACCAGCCCACCCTTCGCAATCGCCGGGACTTCCTGAAAACCGTGGGCGTGGCCGGTGCCGGCATGTCCCTCGGCGGCTCCGCCTTCGCCGAACCGCTCGATCTCTCCGTGCCCAAACGCAAGCTGGGTCGCCACGCGGAAATGGTCTCCTCGCTGGGCATTGGCGGCCATACCCTCGCGGTGGCCAAAACCATCGAGGAATCCACCCGCATCGCCCATGAGGCGATTGATTACGGCATCACTTTCTTCGACAACTGCTGGGAATACCATGAGGGTCGGGGCGAGGAATGGATGGGCGCCGCCCTGGCCGGCAAGCGCGACCAGGTGTTTCTCATGACCAAGGTCTGCACCCATCTGCCCGGCCAGCAGAGCAAGGAAAAGGCCCTGGCCATGCTCGACCAATCTCTGAAACGTCTGCGCACCGATCACCTGGACCTCTGGCAGATTCATCAGGTGGGTTCCGCCGCCGAGGCCGACGCCATCTTCGCTCCGGGCGGCGCGATTGAGGCCGTGGAGCAAGCCCGAAAGCAGGGCAAAATCCGGTACTGCGGTTTTACCGGTCATCTCAATCCGCAAACTCATCTCTGCGTGCTCGCCCATCAATATCCCTTCGATACCGTGCAGATGCCGCTCTCCGTTTTTGACTCGCACGACGATGGCTTCCAAAAACTCGTCATCCCCGAACTGCTCAAACAGGGCATTGCGCCGCTCGCCATGAAAACCCTCGGCGGCAACGGCCAGTCCGTGCGCGATGGCGTGATCACCTCCGACGAAGCCCTGCGCTACACCCTGAGCCTGCCGATCACCACCCTGATCTCCGGGATCGACTCCCTCGCCTGGCTCCGTAAAAACGCCACCGTGGCCGCCAACTTCAAACCCTACAGCCCCGAGGAAAAAGCCGCGCTGGAAAAGCGCTGCCTGGCGCAAAACCGTTACGAGCCCTACCGCCACTGGGCCTATCTCGACGGCCATGGCCATCGCCCGCTGGTGGCATGAACGCGGGCCCCTTGAAGAAGTAGCAGCCGACGTGAGGAGGCTCAAAATAAATGAGCATTCCCAAAAATATTTGAGCCTCCTCACGTCGGCTGCTACCGCCGAAGAGATGCTTCACCACGCGTTAGTTACCATGTTTCCACCCCGGTCAGCGCGGAGCCGGGACGGCATCCACCAGCGTTTCCAAGCGCACCGGTCCCAACAGACCAGATTTGAGTAGTGGTGTTTTGGCGGTGAACGGCTCCCAGGAACTCCACGTAAAGCGATTCGTTTCCGCCAGCCCGGCATCGCCAATCATGCGGTTGGGCCAGCAGTTCGCCACGCTGATCTCCAAGGTATTGCCACCCGGACGCAAGACGCCGGTGACATCCACGTGGAACGGCGGTTTCCAGAGCACGCCCAGATCCTGGCCGTTTAATTTCACCCGCGCCATCACCTGCACCTCGCCCAAGTCCAGCCAGGTTTCCCCGCCGGTGGCGGCGCTCGCGGATTCCGTCGTCCAATTGAACTGCTTGGTGTACGTGGCCGTGCCCGAAAAATATTTCACCCCTTCCAACGGCGAATCGCTCCAGGAGGCCAGCGACTCCAGAGTGACCTGCGCCGGCGCCCCCCATTTCGGCGGGAAACTGAGCGCCCACGAACCGGTGATTGCCTGCGGGGCCGGCACTTCTGAAATATCCGCCGTCAACGTCCGGCCGCCGGCCGTCCGCAGTTCATAATGACCGGCCTGCCGGGCGCACAAATGCAATTGTCCATCCGCCGCCACGCGAACCTCCGCCGCGCGGCCACTATCCGGGGCGGTGGCGAAATGAATGGTGTCAGGGTCCTGGCCGCTGAGCGTTAAAGACTGGCCGTTGACGGTATATTCAACCGTCAACGTTTTCACGATGCCATAGGCCGGATCATCGCCTTCCGCCATTTCCGCCACCTGAATGTCGGCGGCATTGTCATTCACCTTCGCCTGCAATTTGGCACGGACATCCCGCGTCCGCGCCGCATCTCCGGGCACGCCGTAGGTGGCCTTTTGAATTTGAACCGCCACCGGAACCGTGGCCATGACGGGTTCGCCGCCATGTGTGACGCTCACCACCGGATCAATCAAGGCCGCCGCCGGGTGACGGAACATCACAAACGTTGAACCGTTCGGCTCCAGCCGCAAAGGCAGTGACACGCCCGTACCAGCGGTGTCAAAGACGGCCTGCGCCAATTTCACCCCGGTTTCGGGATTCCACAATTCCGGCACCAGCCCGGCCACGCGAAACCGGCAGCGGGTCTCCACCGCCGTCGCCGTCGGATTGGCCACAAAATACAATTCCCCATCCGCCAGGTGCCGGTGAATCCAGTTCAGTTTGGCATCGGACATAAAATCGGGATTGACCGCGAGCTTCGTCAGCAGGTCAGGCAGCTTCCGGCCCCAAACCACCGAGCCTTCGCCCAGGGAATGTTCGGTCACCGTCTGACCATCGCAGGTGCCCCAGATGTCCGCCGTGAGACCGGCCACTGTGGCATCGCATCCGGGAAAATCCGCCAGCCCCGGCGCCGTTTGCGGACGCGGACCGGTCAGCAGAATCGTCGCCCCGGCCCGGGCAAGTTCGCCGATCTTGGTGGCGAGCGCCGGGGTCATGGCCTTGACCGGCGGCACCACCAGCACGCGATAGCTCATGCCACCGGGCACCACCAGGCGGCCACCTTCAACCGACACCCGCTGAATCAACGCTTCCGCGCTGATTTCATCGTAGCGATAGCCCGTGGGCACCGGCGGGTTGGGCGTAAAGTAAGTCTGGTTCGGCACCTCGGGTCGCAGATAACAGAGATCCGCCACGTATTGTCCCTGCCGCAGCAGATACTGGCAGCGCGCCAGATATTCGTGCCAGGCCGTGGACATCTCCCACCACGTCTGGGTGCGTTCATAATGCAGGCCCCATGGTCCCATGGTGGCCCCCGGCGCGCGGTTCAGATAGGGCTGATGCGCAAACCGGTGTACCACAAAACGGTTGATGCCCTGCGAAAATTCATAGTCACCGAGCGACTTGATGTCCGCCGGTGTCAGCTTCCACCTTTCCTGGTCGCCGGAGGTGAACGCCTCCGCGCCGACAATCGCATGGCCGTACACATGCGCCACCGAAGCCATCTGCTGCGCCTTGCGGTAGGTCTCATTCTGACCGTAGCTGGCGCGGGTCCAAAACTCCGTCATCGGTTCGTCCGCCCGCGCGGTGTAGGTGTATTCATCCCCGAACGGCAGGTTGTAGCCTTCCAGGGTGAACCGCAGGCCATGCGCCTGGGCCAGTTGTTCGATGCGCCCGATATAGTTGTCTGCCAACAGCTCGGCAATGGTCTGCGAAAAATCCCAGCGAAACCGCGCAGCCATCTCCGGACCGTCAAAGTTATCCAGGTTGCGGGTGGTGGTCTTGTTATTGGCTTTCACCCGCACCGTATCCGTCACGCAAGGCAGCCAGGTGATCGGATCATACCCGCGCCGCTTGAGGAATTCTTCGCGGAACTTGGGCGTCCAGTTTTGGCTGCCGACCTCCCAGCTGTCAATGTGCGTGGCCACGAGTGATTTCCCCACCAGCGGCCCGGCGGTCGCAATCAGCCGGCCCATCATGTTCGTAAAATGCCAGTCCATGGCCTCGGCGCTGAGTTTATCGCATTCCAAGCCGTTGCCTCCGGCCACCGGCGGCCGTGTGCTGGAACCCGTCGTCGTGTGGCCGATGCGCTCGATCACCCAGCGCCCGGCGGGGACGGTCCAGTTCAATTTGCCCGTGGCCGCATCAAACTTCGCGGTCAACTCCTGCACCGCGCTGTGCGGGGCCGCGCCATCGTCCGTGGCGGGATAGGCCAGCACGGCGATGTCGCGATAGTAGTCATCATACTTCACCGAACTGTCAAAACCGTCGTGCCGCTGTTTGCCGCCGGTAAAGGGCGAGGGCAATACGGCGGAAAACGTCTGCGGGCCCGTCACCGTCAGATTGGTACTCACCAGCATCTGCATGGAAAGTTCCGGGGTAATCCACGGACCGCTGCTGCCGCACCAGCCCGGACCGTTGGCCATGTTGATTTCCAGCCCCAGTCGCCCGGCCTCCTGCACGGAAAATTCGAACAGATTCTGCCACTCCGGGTTCATGAACTCCGCCGTGCCGCGCGGCGGGGCGAAGCGTTCCACCACATCCATGATCAGCACGCCGCCGATGCCCGCGCGCCGCATGGCTTCCAGATCGGCGGTGATGCCGTTGCTGGTCACGTTGCCGTTGTTCCAAAACCAGTACACCCACGGCCGCGCCGCCGGCGGCGGCGATTGAAAACCGGGAGCCAGGGCGTCAAGGATGGCATCGCCGTGATTATCCGCCGCCGTGGCGGGCAGGGCCGCCGCCAAGGTGGCAAGCGCCGCCAGCAGGCGGGCGGACCGGAGAACGGATTGCATTGTCATCATAAAAAGGTAATGGCCATCCCAGCCGTTCCGCCCAGCCGAAAGGTTCCAGCGCCGGATCAGGGGAATTGTCCCCCGATGTTCAATTCCCCGGGCCCGCTTGCCAAGCGATAAATAAAAAATAATTCAACAAAACCGGCCCGGATCAGCCCCCCAAAAGTCCTCCCACCGGACGGATTTTGGCGTTCCAACGGCGAAAACCGCCACCGTCGGCCCAACCCCGACACAAAGATTTTTCATGACACTGATTGATTTCTGGCGCAGGCTTTTTATAGTTTGCGCGTTTGAACCTATTGCGATGAGCGACACAACTGACAACCCGGCGCCCTGGAGCATCGAAAATGCCCGCGCGCTTTACAACATTCCGAGCTGGGGCGCGAAGTATTTCGACATCAATGATGCCGGACACGTCACCGCCACGCCATTGCAGGAGGCGGGCGCCAGCGTGGACCTCACCGATGTGCTGGAAGAGGCGAAGAGCCGCGGCCTGAAGTTCCCGCTGCTCATCCGCTTTCAGGACATCCTGCGCCATCGCGTGGAGGCCATCAACAAGGCCTTCCAGAATTCCATCACCGAATATAATTTTCAGGGCAAGTATCGCGGCGTGTTTCCGATCAAGGTGAACCAGTTGCGCGAAGTGGTGGAGGAAATTCTCGACGCCGGCAAGCCGTTTAACTTCGGCCTCGAAGTCGGCAGCAAGCCGGAACTCTACGCCGGCCTCGCCCTGCAAAACCAACTGGGCAGCCTCATCATTTGCAACGGCTACAAGGACCCCGAGTTCATCCGCATGGCCATGCTCGGCATCAAGCTGGGCAAACGCGTGATCATGGTGGTGGAGAAACTGGAGGAGCTCCGCCAGATCATCACCATTTCCAAAACCCTCGGCGTGGAGCCGATGGTGGGCATTCGCGCCCGCCTGCTCAGCAAGGGCGCCGGCAAGTGGGCCGAGAGCGGCGGCGAAAACGCCAAGTTCGGCCTTAGCACGGCGGAAATTCTCGCGGCCACCGAAATGCTGGCCAACGAAAACCTCGGCCATTGCCTCAAGCTGCTCCATTTCCACATCGGCTCGCAGGTGCCGGACATTCTCACCGTCAAGAAAGCCGTGCAGGAAGCCTCCCGCTTTTACGCCAAGCTGCACAAGCTCGGTTTCCCCATCGAATACATGGACGTCGGCGGCGGCCTGGGCGTGGACTACGACGGCTCCCGCAGCGCGTTTGATTCCTCCACCAACTATACGTTGCAGGAATACACCAACGACATCGTCTATTACATTGCCGATGTCTGCAACGCCGAGAAGGTGCCGCATCCGGACATCGTCAGCGAAAGCGGCCGCGCCATTGTCGCCCATCACAGCGTGCTGGTGGTGGAAGTGTTCGGGGCCATTGAAAAAATCCGCCCGGGCGACTTTCTCAAGTACGGCGAGAACGAACACGCCCTCGTGCGCGAACTGCTGGACATCCACAAGAACATCGGCAAAAGCAACAAGCTGGAAGCCTACCATGATGCGCAGGAACGCCGCGAAGATGCGCAGCACATGTTCATCCTGGGGCTGATGGATTTGCCGGACAAGGCCAAGATCGAAGACCTCTTCTGGCAGATCAGCCGGGACGTGGTGCAGAGCTTCAAAGGCCAGGCCTATACGCCCGAGGAAATCCGCAAGCTCGAGGATTCCCTGAGCGACCAGTATCTCTGCAACTTTTCCGTGTTCCAGTCGCTGCTGGATCACTGGGCCCTGGGGCAGCTCTTCCCCATCATGCCCATCTCGCGCCTGAACGAGAAGCCCACCCGCGAGGCCACCCTCGTGGACATCACCTGCGATTCCGACGGCGCCATCAACAAGTTCATTGATCTGCGCGATGTGAAGGACACCCTGCCCCTGCATTCCCTCACCACCGGCGGGGACGGCAAGCTGGATCCCTATTACATCGGGTTCTTCCTGATGGGCGCCTACCAGGACATCATGGGCGACCTGCACAACCTCTTCGGCCGCGTCAACGAAGTCCACGTTTTCCTGGAACCCGACGAACCGGCCGGCTATTACATCGAGGAAATCATCGAAGGCGACACCATTATCCATTCGCTCACCGCCGTGCAATACGACGAGAACGAGCTCAAGCGCCAAATGAAGGCGCAGATGGATGAAGCCATCAAGTCCAACCGCATGAAACCCAGCGAAGCCATGCGCCTGCTGGACGATTACGAACGCGGGCTGAAGGCATACACCTACCTGAATTTTGAAAAAAACGCCGGCTAAACCCTTTTCAACCGCAGACAACTGCGGATGCGCACTGCCCCCGGAGCGCCGGTCTGTGACCGGCTTACAACTCACGACCGTCGCACAGGGTTGCATCTTTCCACCCGTTCTGCCGAAACGGACGCTCAAAGCCGGCTGCAAGCCGGCGCTCCGAACGGTGGACGGTTCGGGCGGCAGTGTCGGGATGCGCCAACCGCCTTGCGTCCGGAGCACGGCTGTCCCAGCCGCAGCGCGTCGTCCGGACAATTGCCAACGAACTTTGCCCGCAGCGTTGGCGGTGCAGCGGGGGGCTGGAGATTTTCAACCCGTCCCGATCTCGCGGCACGCTGCGGCTGGGACAGCCGCGCTCCGGCGAGCGGACGCCATTATGATGTTGAAAACACACCTTGAATTTCATGTCTGACGCCGTCCCCAATCCGCAGTTGCTCCGCTCGCTGGGCAAACTGGCCCGCGGGCTTTCCGCGCTCTTCTGGGGCCTGCCGGCGGCCCTGCTGATCTGCGCCAGCACGGCGCGGGCGGACTGGCTGAAACCGCTTGGCTTCATGCCGGCGCTGGCCGTGAACGCGCTGCTCGTGTATGGCCTCTGGCAGATGAGCGCCTTTCAAAAACAGGAACGCCCCTGGCGCGCGGCGCTGGACCGGGCGCGGCTGCTGTCGGTCGTGCTGCTGGGCCTGTCCCCGTTCATTTACTGGCACAACAAAATGCCCGAACAACCCTATTTCAGCGTGGTCGTCCTGCTGCTGGAACTGGTGGCGGTGCTGTTTGTTTATCACCTCAACCAGGTGCTGGCGCGACTCGGCGCGATGCTGCCGGATGAAACCTTGCGCCAGGAAACCCGTCAGTTCACCGCGCTAAACCGCTGGCTGCTGCTCCTGCTGCTCCTGTTCACCGTCGCCGTCGCAGTAATGGTCCAGATTCCCCATCCCTCCCTGCGCATCGGCCATCTGCTGGTCTGGATCGACCGCGGCAGCCGCCTCCTGCTCATCTTCTTCGTCCTGCTCCCGCTGGCCATGACCATGGCGCTGATCTGGAAAACGAAGGAAGTGATTCTGGACGCCGTATTTGGTTCGCGTTCGTAGGTGCGGGGGGCGAGAGTGGGAGACCGCATTCCCAACTGGCAAAACCGACCAACCATTAAGTGCCTATGCCCATCCCCCCCAATAACCGCCGCTGACCCGGTTTTTATCTGTGTTCACCTGTTCATCTGTGGTTGAACCGCATTGTTACGGCTGAAGCCCGCGCTCCGTCACTCGCCTGCGCGCGCCTTCCTCCGGACTCAATGCAATGCACCAGCCACCCCGCCGGCATCCAGCACCTGCACGCTGGAAATGGTGCGCATGGTGTGGTGATCGGCAAAGGTCCAGACGACATGTTTGCCTGGCGTGACTTCGATGAGGTGCGGGGCGGAGCCAAATTGTTTATGTCCGAGCCAGTTCGCCATGATGGTGTTGCCATTGGGCAACCGCTGCAGGCCGGCCATGAATTTCAGGCTGATACCGGGCAATTCATTACCCGCCACCTGCCAGACGGTCTGGCCGTTCGTATCCACTTCAAACACGCGGGAACCGCCCTGGCGGTCGGCGCAGGATATGAGGGTGTTGCCATTCGGCAAGCGCACGACGCTGTGCGGTCCGCCGGCGGCGGGAATTTCGCGCACCAAGTTTCCGGCGGGATCGTATTCGCGCACGACTTCGAGTCCGTAATGCGCGACGAGATAGTTGCCGTTGTCCAGCCGCCGCGCGTTGCGCATGAAGGCGTGACCGCCATCGGCGCCCCGGGCCAGCAGGTGCACTTCCTTGACGATCTGCCCGGCGGGATTCACTTCCAGCAACCGGCCGGCGCTGCATTCGCCGATGAACGTGTTGCCATTCGTGAGCCGCTGGCAGGCGTAGATTTCGCTGGCGGATTCGTAATTGAACACCACCTGTTTTGCGCGGGTCACTTCGCGGACACCGTGGCCGGTGTTGAATAACACATTGCCGTTCGGCAGCGCCCAGACGTCGTTGCAATTGGTCGCACCAGCGTATTCCCAAGTAACCTTGCCGGCGGGCGAGACGATGAACACCTTGCCCGACGTGTAATCGGTGCAGACGAATTCATGGCCCGTGCCGGTTTGAATGGGTGTTGATGCCGGTAGCCTCGCATCGTCCGCGTGAAGCGAAACCGCGAGGCTCAAAAATAATATTAAGGCGTACCAGCTCAGGTGGCCGCCGCCCGTTACTGCGCCACAAAGGCGGCGCAACGCGCCTCGCCAGCGGAGCGCGGGTCGGTGACCTTTGTCATTACCCACAGCTTTTGTTTTTCTGCAAATGTCCCGCTTATCATGCAAATAAAAGCCGACTGGCAGTTCTGGGTTATTTGAATAGAACCGGTGGTCAGGAAAGTGAGTGTTAACGCTCGCCCTCATCCCGGCCTTCTCCCCCGAGGAGAAGGAGAAACGGTTGCCGCCTATTTCGCAGATCAAGCGGCTGGATTGGTCGAACCGGTAGACAAATGATCCAAAAATGCGCCAAGGTGAAATCCTCTCCTGCGGAGGAAACAGGTGAGGGCGGACGTTTACACAAACTTGTCCAACCGCTTTCGAGAGTTTGCCAAACCCGCTTTCCAACCAGCCAGAACGGCAAAAAGTTAGTTTAAACCTCATCATGCAAGTAGAAAAAAAGCTGTGGATAATGACATGGTCGGCGCCCCGCAGCAACCTGGCGAGCCCAACGCGGGTTATCCCAACGGCGACACCGGAAATTCGCACGTTGCTGCGGCTCACAGAGCCGCGCTCCGAAAGCAGGGTGATGCGCCCGTTCATGGCTTTTTAAGCTTCGCCAATTGCGGTTGCTCCACAATGGCGGTGGCCCAGAGGAAGCCCGCCACGGCTTCTTTCGCGTTCATGGATTTCTTGAAATTGATGTAATGCGCATAGTCCACCTGCACGCCCACACCGTCGCAGGCGCTGTAAATATCCACGAGCCCGCGGTCATTGATCCTGGCGTTGGCGGTGATGCCCTGATAACCCCGCGCCACGACCGGCGCATATTCGGTTTTATTGAGCAGCCCGAGGTTGATGCCCGCTTGCAGCATGTAGGTGAACATGGCGCTGCCGGAATTATCGGTCCAGTTGTCCGGTTGACCGCCTTTGTCCACCACCTGAAACCAGCGACCCGTCCGGGGATCCTGCACGCGTTTGAGCCCGGCGGCGAGACGGCGGAAAATGTCCTCCACGGCGGCGCGCTGCGGATGCTCCTTCGGCAAATCCGCCAGTGTCTCGGCCAACATCAACGCGTACCAGCCAAGGCCTTCACTCCACACTTCCGGAGAGAGACCGGTCTGCGGATTGGCCCACTTGGGCACGTTGCCGCCATGGCCGGGTTCAAAATACCCGTGCAGGTACAGACCCGAGTGGCCCGCCTCCGCGTGGCCGGCAAAGACCGTGAGCTGCCGGGTGACTTCATCCCAGCAATACGCGGTGTCGCCAATGGATTTGCCGTAGCGCGACACAAACATTTCGCCCATGAACACGCCATCAATCCACATCTGGCCGTTCATGCGCTGGTTGTGCCAGAACCCGCCGTCGCTATTGCGCGGATAGGTGTCCAGCGCGCGCCGGATTTTAGTGGCGGCCATTTTATAACGTTCGTCATGCGTCTGCTCATACATCATCACGAGCGCATTGCCGGTCATCATGTTGTCGAGATTGCCGAAGCTCGGGCGATTGGTCGTGCCTTTGGCGGTAATCACGGAGAGGAAATTCCCGTTCGCGTCCACGAACTGGTCGAGGTAGCGCTTCGTGTAATCGAAATACTTTTTGTCGCCGGTGGATTGGTACAGCATTTCAAAGCCGCGCAGCGCGTAGCCGTTCACATAGGTCCAACCATTGAAGTAGGCCTTCGTGAAATCCGGCCAGCGGGCCATGATCGTGTCCGCGAGCGCCACGGACCAGAATTGCGGCGCTTTGCCGGGCGCGTAATCCAGGTGTGCCCCGGGTACGGCGGTGGTGGCGGCATCCGGTTCGACGGCGACGGGAGCAGCTAAGTTAGTCCCGTCGGCTTGGACGAAAAACGTCCCGGTGAACACGCCCAGAATCCCGGCGAGAAATATCCCCCGCCAGGTCGGAACAGGTTTGATCATGGTTAGGGTGGTATTAAATCCTTCCCCGCCGGCGGGTCAATGCTAATGTCGGCGAAGGTTGGTTAGAGGGCTGATGGCATGGTGACGGTTCTGGGTGGTTTGATTTGGTTTGATTTGGCCTGATTTTTTGGGAAATCAGCGGTTTTCGGATTTAACGCAGACGCAAAGGGGGGCGTTGGGGCGCATTTCCCGGCTGGTTGGTAAAATTTGGAGGATTCAGTGGCTGGCCGGACGCCACATTTTGTATGGGGCGGAGGAGCACCTCCGGCCCTACCAATTTGAGGGGCGGCGGTTCTGGGGCGGAGGGCCGATGGCAGGATGGCGGTTTCAAGTGGTTTGATTTGATTTGGTTTGATTTGGTTTGATTCACCCTGATTTTCAGGGTTTATCGTAGAAGCCGGCGAGGGCGGGGAAGTTCTTGGGCTGGCGGTTGGTGGCCAGCGGGGGGAGGATGGCGGGCTGAA
The DNA here is from genome assembly GCA_903872345.1 of uncultured Verrucomicrobia subdivision 3 bacterium. Lineage (GTDB taxonomy): Bacteria > Verrucomicrobiota > Verrucomicrobiia > Limisphaerales > UBA11358 > UBA11358. Next base: position 11,562 of record CAIQKM010000021.1, read on the forward strand.
GTTCTGCCTGGTTGAGCCAGCGGTTCATTTGGGCGTTTTGTTTGCGGGTAAGCGGGGCGGGTTCG
>CAIQKM010000022.1 GCA_903872345.1 uncultured Verrucomicrobia subdivision 3 bacterium
CGCAATAATCAGGGAGACCCGCCGGGGACAAGCGGCGTTCATGGCCGTGAGGCCCGAAGAACCGCCCTGCGGGAGTCAGAGCGTCCGTAGTAGCTGAGAAGCGGGTAACGACCGTGGAGCGAAGGGGCGCAGGAAAGTGGATGCGTGAAGAACCGGAACGACGAACAACCACCGGCGGCAGTGGCGGCAACGCCTAAACAAGCCGGAGAGACCCGCGCCCCCTGGTGGTGGGTGGAACGTTGCGTCTGGACGGAGCGCATGTTGACGCGGCTCGCATCGGGTGAGCCGGCAGACCGGGTCTGGTACGCCTTGGCGGACAAGACCTATGCGCCCGCCAATCTGGCCCGGGCCTTTGAGAAGGTATGGCGGAATGGTGGGAGCGCGGGGGCGGATGAACAGACCGTGGCGCACTTTGCGCGGCAGGCCGAGGCCGAACTGGCGCGGCTGCATGAGCAGATGCGGGACGGGACGTATCGTCCGCAAGCGGTGAGGCGGGCATGGATACCCAAGCCCGGCAGCAGCGAGAAACGGCCGCTGGGGATACCGGCGGTGCGTGATCGGGTGGTGCAAGCCGCGCTGCGGAACGTGCTGGAACCGATCTTTGAGACGGAGTTCGCCGAGCATAGCTACGGCTTCCGACCGGGGCGCGGGGCCAAGGACGCGCTGCGGCGAGTGGACAGCCTGCTCAAAGCGGGCCACGACTGGGTGGTGGATGCCGACCTGAAAAGTTACTTCGACACGATCCCGCACGACCGTTTGCTGGCGCTGGTGAAGGCGCGGGTGGCGGACGGGCGGGTGCTGGCATTGGTGGAGAGTTTTCTCCGGGCCGGGGTGTTGGAAGAAAACGAAGGGTGGCAACCCACGGAGCGAGGCACGCCGCAGGGCGGGGTCATCAGCCCGTTGCTGGCGAACCTGTATCTTGATCCGTTCGACCATATAATGGTGCGTGCGGGCTGGGAAATGGTGCGCTATGCGGACGACTTCGTCATCTGTTGCCGCAGTGAAGCCGAGGCGCAAGCCGCCTTGGCGGAGGTGCGGGAATGGGTGGCGCAGGCGGGGTTGGTATTGCATCCCGAAAAGACGCGGATTGTGGACATGCGGGAACCCGGAGGCTTTGACTTCCTCGGGTATCACTTTGAACGTGGCCTGAAATGGCCGCGAGCGAAGAGCCTGATGAAGTTGAAGGAACGGGTGCGCGAGAAGACACCGCGACTGTCAGGAAGCAGCCTGACCGACATCATAACTGACGTGAACCGCACCTTGCGCGGCTGGTTTGGATACTTCCAACACAGCCGGGCGAGTGTGTTTCGGAACGTGGACGGATATGTGAGACGGCGGCTGCGGAGTGTGCTGCAATGGCGGAGGGACGGGCGGGGCAAAGGCTACGGAGCCGCCCACCAACGCTGGCCGAACGAATGGTTTGCCCGGCATGGGCTGCTATCCTTGGTGGCGGAACAGGCCTATACGCGGACAATCGTAGAACTACGAACCCACTGACTGGAGAGCCGGATGCGGGAAATCCGCCCGTCCGGTTCGGAGGGAGGGGTGAGGTCAATCCCTCATCCCTACCCCTATCGGCGGGCAGTGCTTCGGATGCGCCTCTTGGGGTTTTCCGCTGGCTGATATGTCTTCCTCACGGCGGTGTGTGAATGGCAATGTCTTAAAAAGAGTTGCCGCCGTAATTGGTATTGGTGTTGACAGTAAACGAATTGATTATTAGAAACTTGGGTGTGGCGCGGCCATGGCAAGTTAAACATTTAGGGATGGTTTCTCCGGTGGTGAAACGGGGTGACCGGCGGGAGGCTGTTTTGCGGGCGGGCGAGGGTTGGAGGCGGTTCTGGGGCAAAATGAGGCAGGCGTACCGCGCAGGCCGGGAACGTGGATGGGATGCTCTGACCTTATTTGACTGCTTGAGACCCTGCGCGCAAAATGCAAATGGCAAAAGTTGGGACTACCCCCCTTAATGGGTGACCACTACATATGACAGAACCTTTAATCCAGGAAAATAAATTGCGTCCGATTTTTAGTGTTTGTGGACTTTTAACGGGAATTGTTTGCTCTGTTGCAAATTTCTCATCGGTATATGTCATGGCAATGGGTGGGGTCAAATCAGCTATCATTGGTGAGCTTCCTATGCCTATGGGATGGCTAACTTCCTATTTGTTATGGCCATTTTTGTTAGCTTTTACTGCCGGTCGTTTGATTTGGCTTCGCATAATGATTGTCGTAGCCGTTATGTTTGGCCTGTTTTTTAGTTTTAAGCATCCGCCTCAAGGATCGATTGGTATAACAGACCTTCAAGGTATGGAAGACGACTTGAGTAATTTTCTTCAAATCACTCATGTTTTCGATGCAATAGATTGGCCGATTCTGTTTATTTGGTTAGTGTCTGTGTTTATGTTATACGCGACTTTATTTGGGTGGCGGTTCTGGGGAGTAATTAAAAAGCGCACCTTTACATAAATGGTGCAAATGAAATTACAACTGGTGGCCGATTCTGTTAGAGATCTGGGCATGGTGTGGCAATTGCGAATTGAATATGCGGTAGCGATTTACCACCCCCTAGCGCTAAAGTTACGGTCGGACAAGTGTCATGAGCAGGGGGGGGCGGCGGGAGGCTGTTTTGCGGGCGGGCGAGGGTTGGAGGCGGTTTCGGGGCAAAATGAGGCAGGCATACCGCGCAGGCCGGGAACTAGTAAGGGGGCAACAACCTTATTTGCCCCCTTGATATCCGTACGCAAAATGCATATAGCACATTAATTGGGAATTCCCTCTTTATGGGGATAATGTTTGGTGTCCAAGTTGCTTTGGATGCGCGTGCATATTATAAATTATAAGGATTCCATTTGTATGTTTTTTAGAATTGTAATGAGCATAGCAGCAAGTTTTTTTATTTGGATTTGCGGCGCTCTCTTGAATATGGATGAGCCCAAAATTAATCTGATGCTAATTCTTTCATTTCACCCATTTTTTTATTGGTTTTGCATGTGGCCCGGCATTGTCTTTTTAACTAATTGCAACAACCATTTCGCGCTAGTTATTGGGAGGTGTATTGCTTTTATTTATTTTGCCATACTAATAACGGTCGGTTACAGGGAATTTTTCGAAGCCATTTTATCATTTCCACATCAGCTTTTTAAAATCATAAGTTTAACCGGTGGCTTGGGTGTATTGTTGTTTTTTTGCTGGGGGGCTAGTTATATGGCGATTCAGTATTTTATATGGATTCCACAACACTCCGTAAGGAGAGTTTTATTTCGGCGCGCAATTGAACGGGTTGATGGAGATGCACACCTTTGACGCTGAACGGCGGCGGACGGTGCTGACGGGTCGGGGTGTCGATGGTGGAATGTGAGGCAAAGAGGTGAGCGAGTTCTGAATTTGCTCCGTTGGGTGCCGGGCGAATTTGGAACGCGGCGGAGCTTGGCAGACGGCCGCCAGCGCAGCGCGAAGCCGCTCTGGAAAGACGTGTTGCCGGGTTCGCTTGTGGGAAAGCGCCGTCGCCGCTCCGCTTTGCTGGCGCAGTCCATAGGGCGGTTTGAACGAACCGGGTTGGTGGTTTCGGCGGGCGCGCCTAAAATATAATATCATTTCCGGAATTAAACGGCATACGCCGCTCCGCTGGAGCCAGGGCGGGCTGCCATTGGGGTGGTTTCAAACTGAAGTGCGCCGACGGGTTTTGACGTGGTGCCGGTCTTACAGACCGGATAATGGCTTGATGGCATTTACCCAGGCCTCCGCTCGCGGACTCGCTTCTGCCTGGCTATAACCTGATGGGCTTTCAGCCCTTGGAATCAGCGGGGCATTGGGCAAGGACAAGCGCTCCGGCTGGGACAGCGACGGTCGGGCATCCTGACACTGCCCCCGAGGCTGAACAGTTGAGCACCACCTCACCCCGACCAACTTCCCCATTTACCAATGGCGAAGGGGTAGGGAGCATGGCGGGACGCCCATTTTAAAAACATAATGCCAATGAAAAGGAATTATGACAAAGTGCAATTGTTGGTTGATTTTTGGATGTAAGTTTAACACCCGAGGTTATACAGTAATAATTGTCAAAAATAAAACCATATAACATATAACCATAACCATGAAAATCCATTTGGCACCATTCGTTGCGGTCGGATTTGCCCCCGCCGTGTCGGTTCAGGCCTAAACCTTGATCACTTCCCAATCCGATCCGGCCCTGAACGGAACCAGCATCGTGGATCTCAGCTCGTTGAGCATCGGGCTGTATCCCAGCTTAAGCGCTGGCGGGGCCACTTTTACCTCGCCCGGAGGCGTGGTTCGGGTTGATGATGAATTTTCCACCGGTCAATATGCCGGTTACTACGGGGTGACAGGCAATTATTTGGATAACAACAACACGTCCATTGGCACTTATGGCACGGACAGCACCTACGAGAATGAACTGGATATCAGTTTTTCCAGTCCCCAGCAGGTGGTTGCCTACACTTATGGTGCGCAAGATTATAACTGGACGCTGTCGGTTTATGACTCCGCAAACAACCTGATTGACTCAACAGTTTATGGGAATCCCAACAATGATTCCAATGGATTCATTGGCATTGAGAGCACATCCCCCGACATTACCCATGCCACGTTGGTTTCCAGTTCACCTGACTTGGTTTTGTTTGGAAACTTTTATGTGACCACCACCAGTGTTCCCGAACCCTCCACCATCGCTCTGGCCGGTCTCGGCATCGCTGGTCTGGTCGCCGCTCGCCGCCGCAAGTGATTTGCAGCGAGAAGCAGAGCAAGACTGAGTTTCTGAAACACCAAACCCCGCCATTTGACAGTGGGGGGCATGCCCTGCCATCATTAAACAGCAAAGGGGGCGGTCACGAATGGCCCTTTGTGCAATGGCCGCGTACCAGTGAACATAAACCTAAATTCCGTAGTTGGAATCGGACGAAGCAGTCGTTAACCACGGATGGACAGGTCAATCGAATCGCGACAGCCGTTCGCACTCTGACGGGACCTGATGGTCGCGCTCCGGGGCGGTGTCATGCGCGCTCGCCCGCCCCAAACCGGAACCAGTCAAAATCCGCATGTCCCGCCGGCGACGCGCCCGGACTCTGGTGGCAATACAACCCCACCTTCGCCCCGATCCATACGCCTTTTTGCGCCTGAAAGGTGAACGGCACTGCCACCGTCTCACCATTCACTTCATAACCAAAATGGCATTCGCCACCAGACTGGACTTCCAATTGCAACCGAACCGCTGCCGTATCACAGGCCTGACTGAACTGTTCCCCGCCATCCACCCGTAAAATAATCCGCGAACCCGACGCTTCCTGCCGTAACCCCAGTTCCGCCTGCGCCCGCCCGGCCACCACGAGACCGGCTTCTTCGCCCGGATGACCGGCGGACAATTCCAAACTGGTTTCCACGGTAAAAGTCCGGGCCGGGAATTTCTGGAGCAGCAGGTGCGGATTGCGGCCCGGCGACTGCGGATGTGCCGGGCGCGGATACAGCCGCAGCCACCCCGGCCGGGCCACCAGCGAATACCAGTCGCCACCGTGATTCGCCTGCCACTGCCATTGGAGCCCCAATTTCGGCGTGTCAAATTCGTCATCGGTGGCCGGTACCAGAATTTTTCCGTCCGCCGCCACCGTGGGTTTGGCGTGATGCAAAACCGGTTCCCCAACCGCGCTGCCGAGGTGGATATGTCCGGCCAACGGCCAGCCGTCCTGCCACGTCACCGGTTGCAAATGCACAATGCGCCCATAAACGTCCGCGTCCTGAAAATGCAGAAACCACCACTCGCCCGCCGCCGTGTCCACCAGCGCACCCTGATGCGGTCCGTTGATGGGCGTGCGCCCCTGCGCCAGCGTGATGCGATCCTCGTAGGGACCGTAAATATGCCGCGACCGCAGCGCGAGCTGCCACCCGGTTTCCACCCCGCCCGCCGGCGCGAGGATATAATACCAACCGTCGCGCTTCAGAAATTTCGGCCCCTCCAGCGTCGGATGTTTTTCCGGCTCGTGATAAACAATTTTGCCTTCCCCCAACAGACGCGAAGCGTCCGGGGCCATGGGACACACGCGCAGCCGGTGCTTAATCCCCGCGCGCGATCCGGCATAGGCATGAACCAGCCACGCCTGGCCGTCGTCATCCCACAGCGGACACGGATCAATCAGCCCCTTGCCCGCCTGCACCAAGTGCGGCTCCGACCATTCCCCCGCCGGATGCGCCGCCGTGGTCACATAAATTCCCTCGTCCGGCATCGGAAAGAAAATCCAAAACTTGCCCGCGTGATGCCGGATTGCCGGCGCCCACACCCCGCAGCCCGGCTGCACTTCCGCATAGCGCGGATGCGGCAGGTTTTTCACCGCGTGATTAACCAATGTCCAGTTCACCAGATCGCGCGAATGCAAGATGGGCAAACCGGGCGTGCAATTGAAACTCGAGGCCACCAAATAATAGTCATCGCCGTGCCGGGTCGCATCCGGATCCGAGTAATCCGCGAACAGGACCGGATTGCAATAGGTGCCATCGCCCTGGTCTGGCACCCACGGGTGCGCACCCGCCGGCGCGGCGTCGGCCGCGGCTGGATTTAAAGTTGAGTCAGCGGAAGCTTGCATGAAATTATCAGGAAATGGTCACGGCCGCCGGTTTGATGCGCGGCACGCCCAAATGAAAAATGGTCCAGGCCACCACATACGCGCTGCCGCAAATCAGCAGGATGTTCCGGTAGGTCCCGTCCCCTTGGAGCACATGACCGACGAGATAGAAAAAGCCCATGGACATGAGCGAGGCCAGGGTGCCGCCAAAACCCACCACCGACGCCACGGCGCGCTTGGGAAAAATATCCGCCACCGTCGCGTACATCGTGGCCGACCAACCCTGATGCGCCGCCGCTGCCAGCGCGAAGAACGCCGTTGCCAGCCAGACGCTGTCCACGCGCGGCGCGAAAATCACCGGCAGCGTACACAGCGCAAACAGCAGCGTGGCCGACTTGCGCGCGCGGTTCAGGCTCCAGCCGCGTTTCAACAACCACGCCGACAGCGCACCGCCCCCCACGCTGCCCAGCGCCGTAACCGAGTACACCACCACCAGCGGCGGCCCGAAATGTTTCAGGTCCAAGTGAAATTGTTTGTTGAAAAAATCCGGCAGCCAGAAGCCGTAAAACCACCACACCGGGCCCACCAGCACGCAGGTGCCGTAATACGCCCACGCCTCACGATAACCCAGCAGCTTCACCCACGGAATCTTCTGTTCCGACGCCACCGTCCCGCCGCTGCGGATGTGTTCAAGTTCGGCCGCCTGCACATGCTTGGATTTCTCCGGCGAAGCATAAAGATTCAGCCAGAAGGCCAGCCACACAAAGTCCGCCAGCCCCAGCGTGATGAACGCCGCCTGCCAGCCGCCAAAAACGCCCACAATGAACGGCACCAGCACCGGTGCAAAAATCGCCCCCATGTTGGAACCCGTGTTAAAAATGCCGTTCGCCACTGACCGTTCCTTCGGCGGAAACCATTCCGTTACCACGCGGATAGCCGTGGGATAGTTGCCTGACTCACCCAACCCCAACGCAAAACGCGCCCCACAAAAGCCGGTCACTGACCGCGCCAGCGCATGGGACATCGCCGCCAGGCTCCAGAAAATCACCGACCCCGCATACGCGCCCTTCGTGCCAATCCAATTGATCAGCGGTCCGAACAAGATCTGCCCGGCCGCATACGCCGCCTGAAAGAAAATCGCCATGCGGCTGTAATCCGTTTCCGTCCACGCAAATTTCTGCGACAACACGGGCTTCAGCAACCCCAACACCTGCCGGTCCATGTAATTCACCGTGCAGGCAAAGAACAGCAGACCGCATATTACCCAGCGATATTTCCCGATGGCGTTGGTGGCGGGGGGATTCATGGGATCAGCGTCAGCGTCGAATCCTTGACCCGCAGTTCATGCACCGGCGTCGCGGATGCCTGCTTCACTTCCACGTTCTCAAAATGAATACCCTCGGCATCCGTCACAAATACGCCCGCCTTGGCCGAGATGGAAACGTTCTTCAAATCAATGTTGTGCAACGGCATCTCCGGCAACCCTTGCAGCACAATCGCCTTTTGCGCCCCCCGGCAGGTCACGTTCTCGATGTGAATATTCCGGAACTGCGGCGTTTCCTCCGTCACCGGCGGCACGGCCTCCGAGGCATCCCCGGACGCATCCTCCAGCGACGATTTGCCGCCGTAATATAAATTGAAATTAATCGCGTCGCCTAAGATGTCCGCCATCCGGACATTGTGAATATCAATGTCCTCCACCACGCCGCCGCGACCGCGCGTGCTCTTGAAGCGCAACCCCACCTCCGTGCCAAGAAACAGACAGTTATTCACTCGCACATCGCGAACGCCGCCGGACATTTCGCTGCCAATCGTAAAACCGCCGTGGGCGTGATACACCACGCAATTCTCCACGAGCACATTCTCCGTGGGCACGCCAATCCGCCGGCCCGCCGCGTCCTTGCCGGATTTCAGGCAGATGCCGTCATCGCCCACATCAAACGTGCACCCGCGAATAATCGCATGGCGACATGATTCCAAGTCCAGCGCATCACTGTTCTGCGCCGACGGCAGGTTGCGCACCGTCACGTTGAGGATGGAAACGTTTTCGCACAGCACCGGATTCATCGTCCAGTTCGGCGGATTTTCAATCGTGAAGTCCTGCAGCAACACCCGCCGGCAATGGATCAGCCGCAGCATCTTCGGCCGCAGGAAAGCATGTGCCGGCTCGTAGTCCGCCGGCTTGAGCGAACCTCGCTGGCGCAATTGTTCCGCCAACTTCTCGCCAGCCATCGCCGCCTGGCTGGGCCACCAAGTGCCGCCCTTGGCATCCAGCACGCCGCCGGATTCCAACAGTTTTTTCCATTCGCCGGCGCCGACCTTGTCCTTTTTCAGCGGCCGCCACGCATCGCCGCCGCCGTCAATGATGCCTTCGCCGGTGATGGCCACGTCCTCCAGGTCCACCCCGGAGATGGGCGAAAGCGAATCCACTTCCTGCTCGCCCTTCAAGTTAATGACGGTGAGCGGATAGTCCTTAAAATCCCGGGAAAATTTCAGCAGCGCGCCCCGTTCCAGATGCAGATTAATATGGCTGGCCAGCCGGATGGGACCCGTCAGCCACAGGCCGGGGGGAATCACCAGTTCGCCGCCGCCCTTCTGCGCGAGCAAACCAATGGCGACATTGATCGCGCCGGTGTTGAGCGTCACGCCATCGCCCACGCCGCCCGCCTCAGCCAGATTGACCGTGGTTGCCGGAATCACGGGCACATCCACTCGCGGGTTGACTTCCGCATAGGCGGAACATCCCATGAGAGTGAGCGCAAGCAAACCGCGCAATCCGGTAGAGGTGGTCATAGGGAGGAAGTTTAGCGGGTGGCGGCGGTTTCGGGTAGCCGACTTTCGGCAGGAAACATTGAAAATTGTGCAAGCGCCGAATGGCCCTCAACCGCCCGCCCTTCGGGACCTGTCACGGCGGTTCATTGGGCTTTGCCTCCAGTTCCGACCGCCAGTTGTTTTTGGTACTGCTTGGGGGAAAGCCCCGTGGACTGCTTGAACGCCACCCAGAAACTGTTGCTGCTCTGATAGCCGCACATTTCGGCCAGCGTCTCCATTTTCTCGTTGGAATCTGCCAGCAGCCGCTTCGCGCGTTCGATCCGGATGCGATGCAGCTCGCTCCCCGGCGAACGGCCCAGCTCGGTCGCAAAGGCCTGGTGAAAACTGCGCAGCGACATCGCCGCCGCCCGCGCCAGCTCCTGCACGCCAATGGGTTCGTGGCAATGTTCCCACATGAACCGGAGGCTCCGGGCAATCCCCGGATGATTCACGGCAAACAGATCGCTGCTCTTGCGCACAATCAGCCGCGAGGGCGGCACCCGCACCGGCTGGGCCGGCACCGGCTCGCCCCGCATCAGCCGCGCCAGTTCCTCCGCCCCCCGGTAGCCGGTCGCCTCCATATTCACATCCACGCTCGAAATCGGCGTGTGCATGGCATCCACCGCCAGCAGGGAGTTTCCCGCCCCGACAATCGCCACCTCCTCCGGCACCGCCAGGCCGGCCGCCTCGCAGGTTTCCAGCGCGTCCAGCGCCAGCCCGTCGCTCGCGGCGAACAACCCCAGCGGCTTAGGCGCGCGTTTCAGTTCCGCCGCCAGCCACGCGCGCTTGCGTTTCCACGCCAGCCGGCCCGTCTGATGGGAGGGCGACTCATGCCAGCGCAGCCAGCCCGCCTTCTGTTCCGCGCCGGCCAGGGTGGCCTGAAACGCATGGCCGCGCTCGTTGTAGATCCAGTTGTCCGCGTCGCTGTAAAACAGAAAATGCCGGAAACCGCGCGATAGAAAATGATCCGCCACCAGCCGCGCCGTCTCCCCCGTATCCTCCAGCACCCGCGCAAATTTCAAATTTGGCCGCCGAAAACTCAGGTCCACCGTGGGCTTGCCCGACTGCTGGACAAATTCCGCCAAATCATCTCCGGCCCCCAGCCACGCCAGAATGCCGTCGCCATCCCAGCCCCACGGAATGACCTTTTCGCGGGCCAGATCCTCCGATAGCCGCCAGCCGTGTTCCTGGGCAAACTTCTCCACCCCACGATGTAGCCGGTGGTCGTACCAGCCCAGCACGAGCAGGACCCGGGAGGATTTGATGCGCATCATCCGACTGTGCCGATTGGGGCCGTTTTTTTCAAGTGACATTCGGCCGTATGCACAAAATTCAAACAATGATGCATGAAATCGGGTTCAAACCATCCGGGCAAGCCGCTATTGTGGCGGTATTACCATGTTGATTTATCTCCGCAATTGCCATCGCAATTGTTGTCCGCCGCCAACGGTCTGGCTGGCGTCATATGCTTTCTTTGGTCTCATCCGCACGGCTTAACTCATCACTCGAAAAACTCATCGTCTCCTGTCAAAACCCATGAAAACCTTCCCCTTAATAACTCTCCTGGCCGCGCTGACCGCGCCGCTGGCCGCTTTCGGCCAGACCACGGTCTTCAGTGACGGCTTCGTCAACAGCAGTACGCTGAACCCGACCGCCAGTACGCTCGTCACGCCCACGGCGAACAAGACCTCCTACGAAATCGCTTCGGCTAAAAACGCCACCACCAGCGGCATCAGCTCCGGCACCTTCACCCTCTCCACCTCGGCCACCAGCTCTGGCTTCACCGAAGCTCAGGCGCTGTTCACCGCCACGCCGATCACGCTGACGTCCGCCGGCCAGTACATTGAACTCTATTATACCTTCAAATGTACGGCCAATGTCCTGAACGGCACCGCCGGCAACGGCAGCGGCCTCTATCTGGGATTATATAATTCCGGCGGCAGCGCCCCCACCAATGGCACCTTCCTCTGGAATGGCGGCATGAGCAGCAGCTCCAACAACGCCACCACCGGCGGAGCGCAGAACTGGCTTGGTTACGCCGGCAATTTTCTCTTCAGCTCCAACAGCACACTGCAAACCTCGACCATTTTCACCCGCCCGGCGCAAACGCTCGCCAATAATTTTGCCCAGGAACTGCTGTATGGCTCGGTCTTTGCCGGGGCGTCAAGCTTCTCCGGGTCTCACCCCGGCATACAGGCCGAACCTGCCCTGACGGTTGGCAACTATTACACCATGGCCCTGCAAATCACCTATGTAAGTAGCACCTCGCTCGCCATTACCAACACCATCTATAGCGGTGCCGGTATCGGCGGTGCCGTGGTAACTGTCGGCGGCTACACCACCACCTTCGGCGGGATCTCCACCAGCGCCCAGGACATCACCGCCACCTTCGATGGTCTGGCTATCGGCTACCGCGCCGGCGCCACCGCCGCCACCACGCTGCCCATCACCAATATTACGGTGATTGATTACATTCCCGCGCTCCCAACCATCACCGGCCTCACCAATGAAACTGTCGTCGCCGGCACCAGCCCCGTGCTGAGCCCCACTGTGACCGGCGTGCCCACGCCCGCCTACCAATGGCAGACCAACGGCGTGAACATCGGCGGCGCCACCAGCGCCTCCCTGACGCTGTCCAGTGTCCAATATGCGCAAAACGGTTACGTGTATTCCCTGATCGCCAGCAATCTCGTGGGGGCGGTCACCAATAGCATGACTCTCTCCGTCATCGTTCCGCCCAGTATCACCGGCCTCGGCAACCAGGCCGCCGCCACCGGCGACACCGTTACTCTCAGTCCCACCATCGGCGGCCAGCCGGCGCCCGCCCTGCAATGGCAGACCAACGGCGTCAATGTGACTGATGGCGTGGACGGCAACGGCTCCACCATTTCCGGCAGCACCACCGGCACGCTTACCATCACCGGCGCCCAGGCCGGCGACAGCGGCACCTACTCTCTCATCGCCAGCAACAGCGCCGGCATCATCACCAACAGCATGACCCTCACCGTCTCCGGCGGCAACGTCATCCCGAGCATCACTGGCCCCTTGAATCAGACGAATACGCAGGGCGGCAATGTCACCTTTAGTGCCACCGTCAGCGGCCTGCCCCTGCCCACCGTACAATGGCTGGATCAGACCCTGACCCCCATCACCGGTGCCACCAACCTCTCCCTTACCTTGACCAACATCCAGTTCTCCCAGAACGGATATTCCTATTATGTGGTGGCGAACAACATCGTTGGCAGCGTCACCAATAGTGCCACGCTCACCGTCCTCGTCCCCGCCGGAATTATGACCCAGCCCGTGAGCCTGGTGGTTACCAACACGCAAGCCGCCGCCTTCACCGTGGTCGCCTCCGGCCAGCCCGCCCCGACCTATCAATGGTATAAGGGCAGCAGCCAGATTCCCAACGCCACCAATGCCACTTATAGCATTACCAGCGTCGTGCCCACCAATGCGGGCAGCTATTATGTGAGTGTCGTGAACAGCTCCGGCACCACCAACAGCGCCACCGTGACGCTCACCGTCAACTCGGTCATGTCCGTCGCCGCTCTCGCGCCCGCCAATGCCGCCACCGGCATTTGCTACGACACCCCGCTGTACCTCACCTTCAGCTCCGCCCCGGTATTGCAAAACACCGGCACTATCAAAATTTATAACGTCACCAACAGCGCCACACCGGTGGACACCATCAACCTCGCCCTGAGCATCAACGAGAACGCCAATGCGAAAAACGTCCAGTCGCGCACCATCGGCGGCGACATCTTCACCAACTACCCGGTCATAATCACCGGCAACCAGGCCGCCATCTATCCGCACGGCGGCGTGCTGACCTCCAACCAGACCTATTACGTGACCGTGGATAACGGCGCCTTTGCCGATACCGCCGGGGCCAACTTTGCCGGTATCACCGCCACCAATGTCTGGCAGTTCACCACCAAGGTGGCCGGTCCGGCCAGCCCCACCAATATCTTGGTGGCCGCCGACGGCACCGGTGATTTCTTGACGGTGCAAGGCGCTGTTGATTCCGTGGCCTCGGGCAACACCACGCCCACGCTCATCACCATTAACAACGGCCGTTACTATGAAATCGTGGACATCAAGTCCAAGCACAACCTCACCCTGCGCGGCCAGTCCCGCAACGGCACGGTGGTTGGCTACGCCAACAACGCCAACCTCCAAGGCAGCACCCACTCCCGCATGGCGATGAAGATCAACGCCAATGACATCGCGCTGGACAACCTCACGCTCACCAACTTCACCGTGGCGGGCGGTTCCCAGGCCGAGGCCCTCATGCTTGAATCCAACGTCAAGCGTTTCATCTTCAACAACTGCAACCTCGGCAGCTTCCAAGACACCCTCCTCGCCAACGGCGGCGGCCAGGCGCAGGCTTACTTTAACAACAGCCTCATCTCCGGCCAGTTCGACTACGTCTGGGGCGGCGGCGTCATCTTCTTCACCAACTGCGAATTCCTGACCGTTTACGGCAGCGGCTCCAGTTGGAATCTTACCGCCTCCCGCACGGATAACACCGCCATCGGCACCTGGCCCGGCTACAATGGGCTCGCTTCCAGCAACGGCTTCTCGTTTGTGAATTGCTACCTCGCCAAGGTCACCGGCGCCGGCATCGGCAACCCGACCCTCGCCGACAGTAACGGCACCACCAATGGTGTGTCTGCCTGGATCAACTGCCGCATCCAGAAAGATTACGTCGTCCCCTCGGCCGCCGTCACCAACAGCCAGTTGCTCTGGGAATATAACAACACCAACAACGACACCGGCCTCCCGGTCACCTATGGTATGTCAGTACTCACCGGCAGCGACCCGCGCCTGCTCGCCGCCCAAACCGCCAGCACCTGGCTTTATGGCTGGCAGCCCCAGTTGACGCCCAACATCCTGACCAACCCCGTCGGCAGCACCGTCACCGCCGGCACGCCCGTCTCCCTGAGCGTCGTCGCCACCGGCATCCCCGACCCAACCTATCAATGGTACAAGGGCGCCACCCTCGTCTCCGGCGCCACCGGTGCCACCCTCACGCTCGCCAATCCGCAGGTGAGCGACAGCGGTTCCTATACCGTGGTGGTCACCACCACCGCCGGCAGCGTCACCAGCACCGCCGCCACCCTCACGGTGAACGCTCCGCCGAACACCCCGCCGGTGTTCACCAGTCCCGGCATCGGCACCAACATTAACGCCGGGGTGAACTTGGCCCTGCCCAACCTCGCCACGGATAGCGACCTCCCCGCGCAAACCCTCACCTACAGCCTGCTCGCCGGCCCCGTCGGCGCCAGCGTCAATTCTGGCACCGGCATCTTCACCTGGCGCCCGACCATCGCCCAGGCGAACAGCACCAACGCCGTCCAAGTGGTCGTCACCGACAATGGCACGCCCAATATGAGCGCCACGAACAGCTTCACCGTCGTGGTGAATCCCGTCGTCGCCGCCTCGCTCGGCACCGCCACCTACAGCGGCAGCCAGTTCAGCCTCACCGTCAGCGGCGGCACCGCCGGACCCGACTACATCCTCCAAGGTTCCACCAACCTGTTCGACTGGGCGGACATCCTCACCAACAGTTCCCCGACCCTGCCGTTCACCCTGCAGGACACCAACACCAGCGCGTTTCCCGCCCGGTTCTACCGCGTGAGACTCAGCCCGTAAACAGCTTATTGTTCCGTCCGTTCCCCACGATGCCGCGCACGCAAGTGCGCGGCATTTTTTATGTTCACCCTGAAAAACGCAGTTCAACCATTACTTCGCGCCATCCGTCGCCGCTTCCGGGGCGAGCGGCTTGATGATTTCGGACAGGAGGTCGGGCTTGGCGGGATCGCGCACGAGGATGGGATATTTTTCGCCGTCGTGGTAATCGAGGCGGGCGGTGGAATAGTAATCGTTGTTTTGCAGGAGCAGCAGGATGGGCGCGGAGTTGGTGGTGGCCACGCGGATGGCATTGCGCAGGTTCTCGGGGGTCCAACTGCGGTTGTTCACGGCGATGAGTTTCAGGCCGGCGGCCAGACCGGCGGCGTCGGCGGGCAGGCCGGGAATGACATCGGCCACCACGCCATCGCTGCTTAGGCTGAACCCGAGGGAGAAGGTGACGTCGGTGAACTTGCGTTGGGTTTCGCGGATTTTCAGGAAGGCGGGCAGCTGATTGGTATAGGCCAGGTGCCAGCCGGCGTTTTCAATGCCGCCCATGGGCGCGTGCAGCGTGATGTCATAGACGCGGGTTTGGAAAAAGGTTTTCCAATCGTAGGGGCAGACGTCGTTGAGGGCGGCGACGACGTCGTCGAAGGTGTAGGGAATCACGCGGGGAGCGCCGCTGCCGCCGCCGTAAAAGAGGCGGCAGAAGTCCACGAGGGATTTCTGGCTGCCGGTATGCTGGCGGATCAGGGTGTCCACTTCCAGCCAGAGCAAATCGCCTTCGGGATAAAAATCCACGCTGCGGCGGCGGGTGGCGCCATCACCCCGGGCACCATACAGGAGTTGGGCGCAGACGGCGGTGTCCGCCAGCGGCCGCCAGGACCGGCCGGAGCGATGGTCCAGCATGGCGGCGGTGGCGGCGAACTGGGCGCGGAAATTTTCGTTGGTCTGCAACCCGCTGCGGGCGGCGAAGACTTTGCCGAGGTAATCGGTGAGGCCTTCATAGACCCAGAGCAGTTCGCCTTCCATGGGCTGCTGGTAATCGGGCGTGGCCAGCCCGGCGGGGCGGCGGTATTTGCCATTCCAGGAATGGGTCATTTCGTGCGGCAACAGTTCGGCCCCGACAATGAAGGCGTTGTCATCGGTGAGATAATCCTCGCTCTGGCGGTCGTCGCTGGATTCATGGTGCTCCAGACCGAAGTGCGCCACGTGGTCGCTCAAGGTGAGGAGAAAATGGTAACTGCGGTAATGATGCGCGCCGAAGTGGGCGTTGCACTCTTTTACCAGCCGGGTGAAATGGCGGGTCTGCTCGGGCTTGATGGCCAGGTCTTCCGCGCTGTCCGCGACGATGTCCAGGAAGTGCGCCGGTTTTTCGCCCGGGGTGAGATCCACTTCGCGGAAATATTCGCCGGCGATCACAGGCGAGTCCACCACGGTTTCCAGCGGGGCGGTGGCGAAATGAATTTCGCTGCCTTCCTGGCCGGTGGTGGTGAGGGCGGTGCCGCATTGCCAGCCGGCGGGCAGGGTGACGGAGGCGGTGTAGGAGAGTTGCAGCGGGGCGCTGGTTTGCGGATAAAACAGCACTTGATTCCAGTCCAGGTCGAGCAGCTTGCCGGTGGCGGAACTGCCGTTGGGCAGCAGCAGGTCGAACGCCACGTCCACAGCCTCGGCCCCCAGGGGAACGGTGAGGTGCAGGGCGTACATGTTATCGGCATCGTGCTGCCAGCGGAGCGGTTGGCCGGCGGCGGAGATCGCGAGGTCCACGACATCGGCGATCGGACCCTCGGGACTGTGGGTGCCGGGAATCCATTTGGGATAGAGCAGGGTGAGCGGGCCGGGCGCGGCGGGAATGTGCAGGCAGGTGTGCAGCAATTTGCGCGGCGCATCCGAGGCGTCCACCGTCACCGTGATCGGCGGCAGGTCCGCCAGGGCGCGGGCGGCGCACAGCAGGTTCAAAGCAAGCAGTAGTCGGAACGTACCTTGATGCAATCCCATGCGCCCAAAATGAAAGAAAACTTTCATTTGGGAAATGAATAAGTGTGCGGATTGACCGTTTTTGTGCGGAATTGCCAATTAATAAACCCGAATTTTAAGGATAAGGCAGGCAGGGGGTGCTATTTAACCTGCCAGAGCTGCATCAAATCACTCCAGACGGCGGGGAGTTTATCGAAGACATCGCCGTGGTCGGCCCCGGGAAATTCCCAGAGCCGTTTGGGGCCGGCGTAGCCGTCATAGAGGCGGTGACCAAATTTTGCCGGGACCACGCGGTCGGCCGCGCCAATCAGAATGCCGACGGGGCCGTGGTAGGTTTGCAAATGGACGTCGGATGCAAAGCGGTCCGCGAGCAGCAGTGTGGCGGGCAGATAGGGGTAATGATATTGCGCGGGGGCGGAGAGATGATTGTAGGGGGCCAGCAAGACCACGCCCCGGATGCGATCTGGGTAGGTCCCGGCCAGGTAGGCGGCCACGCCGGTGCCGAGCGATTCGCCGAGGAGATAGGTTGGCTGGTTGGTGGGGAGCGCAGACAGGGCGTCGTCCGCCGCCCGACAAATGCTGGTCTCCGTGGGAGCGCCGGGGCGATCCTCGTAGCCGGGATAGTCCAGCAGATAGACATCGAAATCCGCGAGCTTCTGAATATCGTTGGCGTAATGCACACAGGCCACGGCCGAGCCGCCATTGCCGTAGGTGATCAGGATCTGGCCTTTGGCTGGTTGATGGGGGGCAAGCCGAACCATGCCGATGGGCTGGCCGGCGGTATTGCGCCAGCGGGTGAGGTTTTGGGCTTTGGCGGCGGCAGCCACTTTTTCGGCGGTCAGTACCCGGGGATGATACAGCAACTGGCGCTGGGACATGGTCACGGCGGCGCAGAGGATGACATAAAAGGTCAGGACCGCCAGGCCGATGAGTTTAAGCCAGCGCAGTAACTTTGATTTGGGCCGGGGGGCGGGCGAGCTCATGTGGGGTGATGATGGCAAATCGGGTTGCGGCGTAAATGAAATTATGACTGGTGGCGGGACGGGGCGATGGGGTGTCGCTGGCATGGGGCGGCTGATAAATGCATTCATAAAGCACCTTGATTTATCTTGAATTGGCTGGATTTGCATTGAAATCGGGTCGCGGATCAAGGTTTCCGGAGATGGGGGAATACAGGTCGGAGGGCAGGCGGTTGGCGAGTTCGGCTTCGAGGGCGGGGAGCTGGCCGGTGGCGGCGGCGAAGGCGCGGGCGGTGGCAAGCAGTTCCTGGATGGTCAGCCAGTCGAGGTAGCCGCCGGTGTTCCCGGCGGAGAGGTTTTGGGGTTTGATGGGGGTGCCGTGAAAATGGTTGTTGAGGATGGTTTGGACTTCGGGGAGGCTGTTTAGCCACTTGATGAGTTCCACGCCGGGTTCACCGTTGTGGAGGCGATGGTTGAGTTCTTCGCGGAGCGGGCGGGGGAGGCAGGCGATTTTGCCGGATCGTTTCATAATTTAAGCGAGGATGGAGGATGGAATTAAATTGGGGAAACATCCAACATCCAACGCGTAATCCCCACGGGAAAACCGGGCGAGCATGGCATTTGATTCGATTCTTTGTCACCTGTTAGCTCTTTTCGGGTGCTTAGCTGGTGGATATGATCACAACCGAAGCGATGCACACGATGGAACTCACCGATGCCGAGTTGGTGGCCGAAAGTCTCGGCGGAAACCGGGAGGCTTTCCGGCAGATTGTTGAACGGTATCAAACCCTGATTTCCTCGCTGGCGTATTGCGCCACGGGGAACGTCAGCCAGAGCGAAGACCTGGCCCAGCAAACTTTTGTGAGCGCCTGGAAGCAACTGGCGGAATTGCGCGAGCCGGAAAAGCTGAGGCCGTGGTTATGCCGCATCGCCCGGTTTCTCATCAGCAAGGAATTTCGGCGGCTGGGGCGCGAGCCGGCGCATGCCGCCGAATCGCTGGAGGCGGTTGATGAATGGGTTTCACCGGAACCGCTGCCGCCGGAACAGGCCATCAGCGAGGAGGAGAAGCTGATTCTCTGGCGGTCGCTCGAACGCATCCCGGAGATTTACCGTGAACCGCTGGTTTTGTTTTATCGCGAGCATCAATCCATCGAGGCCGTGGCGCACGATTTGGAATTGAGCGAGGATGCGGTAAAGCAACGGCTGTCGCGCGGGCGAAAACTGTTGCAGGAGCAATTCCTCGCCTTTGTCGCCGGCGCGCTGAAGCAAACGTCGCCCGGCAAGACTTTTACGCTCGGCGTGATGGCGGCGCTGCCGCTCTTGACGGTGACGGCCAAGGCGGCCACGGCCACGGCGGCCGCCACCAAGGGCGGAGCCATGGCGAAGGCGACGGGGGCGGGCGCGTTTTTGCAAACGCTCGCCGCGTTGAGTCCCATTCTGCTGCTGGGCGGCTTTTTCGGCTTCAAGATGGGCGGTGACGCCCGGCGCTCAGCGCAGCAACGCGAGTCAGTGGTCATGTTCTGGCGCATTGTGGTCGGATCATTGGCGGCGTTTGTGGTGCTTCCATTTCTCATCCTGATGGTCATCAAACTCCTGCCGGTGGATTTTTCGGGCGATTTCCGGCAGCGGGTCATGAACGGGATGACCCTTTGGCTGGGATTGATGTATGCGGTGGTGCCGGCCGCGCTGATTTTGTGGGCGTGGCAGCGGCGGCGGAAGAACCAATCGCAGGCGCCGGGTGAACCGGCCGGAGCCATAACTCCCGGACGTAAAAAGCGGCTGGTCCTTTGGGTGGCCGTGGCCACGATCGGGGCGGCGGGTCTGCTGGTACTGGTGCTTTCCGACACGAACAAAAAGGTTCAGCGCATTGCCGCGGCGGAGGTTCGGCAAATGGTGGCCGATGGCCGGGGCAGGCAGGCCGAATATTTTTGCATCATGCAATTCCAGAACGGCTACAGCAATTTTTGGATCACGCTGCGGGAAGACGGGCAGCGGGTCAGCTATTCCGCGCCGGTGGATGATGCCACGCTGGCGCTGGTGAAGGCGCAAGGGCTCAACTGCCCCACCTACGTGGCGGGTCGCGATTTTGAGATTTTCGGGTGGCCGGGCAAACTGTTGCCGGTGTTCTGCATTTTCATCCTGGCAATCGGGATTGTCGTGCTCCTGCGGCGGCCGGGAAAATTTAATCCGCAGGAAATGGACGCGCCGCAGGTTCTCAAATTACAGCAGGCGGAGCGGATGGGGAGCAGGGTGTTTGGCACGGTCTTTGCGGTGGGGTTGATCGCGCTGAGCGGGCTGTTTTTGCTGTTCACGCTGGCGCATCAGACTTTCGCCCAATCCGTTTCCGGCGGGGCGGCTCAAAAAATCATCCGCGAACACCCCGGCTACCGGTTTGAGGTCTTCCAGAACAGTGACGGTTCAAAGGAATTATTTATCACGCCGCCAAACAGCCGGCATTATCCCGGCTTTATTGCGCCGGCGGATGACGCCACGCTGGCCTTGCTGGCGGAGAACCAGCTTGCTTACAAGACCTATGTGCAAGGCCGCGATTTCGGATATCGCGATCCCAGCCCATGGATTTTATGGCCGTGCATTATTCTTCTGCCCATCGGAGCCGGCTGGCTGTTGCGGCGGGTGTGGAAAAAAGATGCCAGCTTGCCAGGTGCGGTCGCTGCCAACCGGTAGCGCGCATGAGCGTATTATTTGACCTGCCAGAGTTGCAGCAGTTGGCGGCCGATGGCGGGGAGGGTGGTGAAGACGTCGTTGTGGTTGTCATGGGGGAATTCCCAAAGTTTCTTCGAGCCGGTGTAGCCATCAAACAGTTTGCGACCCAATTTGGCGGGCACGACGTGATCCACGGTGCCGACGACGATGCCGACGGGGCCGTGGTATTGGCGCAGGTAAACATCGGAGGCAAACCGGTCGCGGAGCAGCAGCCAGACGGGCAGGATGGGGAGGTGATATTGGCCGACGGCGGAGAGATGATTGTAAGGGGCGAGCAGGAGGATGCCATTGATGCGGTCTGGGTGGGTGCCGGCCAGATAGGCGGTCACACCGGTGCCGAGGGATTCGCCGACGAGATACGTGGGCTGATTTGTGGGGAGTAAAGACAGGGCTTCGTTTGCCGCTTGGAAGATTTGTTTTTCCGTTGGTTTGCCGGGGCGGTCTTCGTAGCCGGGATATTCGAGGATGAACACATCGAAGTCGCCGAGGCTTTGGAGGTCATCGGCATAACCGGCGCAGCCGGTGGCGGAATTTTCGTTGCCGTAGGTGACCAGGATCTGGCCTTGGGCGGGCTGATGCGGGGCGAGTCGGAACATGCCGATGGGCTGGCCGGCGGGATTGTGCCAGCGTTCCAGATGTTGGGCCTGGGCTTGCTGGTCCACTTGTTGCGGAGTCAGCACCTCGGGGTGGTAGAGGAGATGGCGCTGGAACAAAGTTACCAGCAGGCAGAGGAGGAGATAGATGCGGAGCAGGCGCCAGAGGAGGGCGGTGAGCCAGGGCGGTATTTTGAAGGGAGGATGGTTTTGGGGTGAGGGCACGACCGGTGATTATGAACAGTGTTCATTGGTAAACACCGTGGCCGGGAGTTGGTTTCTTCATGGCTGGTGCCGGGTGGGAAAGAAGCACAATACGTTTGACCGTCTCATTCTAGCTTTCTACGCTGGCCGCACCAAGCATGAACGCATTCGTGCATCATTTGTTTGTGTTAGCGTTCTTAGTCTGCCCGATGGCGGCACTGTTTTTCATTGTCCGTCTCGTCGTTGCCCTGTTTTCGTCAAAGGTTTCAGAGCAGATGCGCCGGCATCCGGTGATTCATGCCATTTGGGGATGTTTTGCATTTGGCGGTGGGCTGATTGTTTTAGGCTTGTTGAATCCTGAAATGTGGCCGCCAGTGTCTGTGGAACGGCGTGAACAGCGCGCAAAGGTTATGGAACGAGTCCAGACCGCCGGCGGGTGGGATGCAATTCGGCGGGACTGTGTTCGTTTAGCCGAACAAAACGCCAATGGATTTCACTTCTCGGGCTTTCGGGATACGAACGGTTTGCCCGCAGCCGTGGTTGCCCTCAAGCCGATGGCAGTTGAGTATCAGCCGCAGTTTGGCTGTGTTCTCATCCGGATATTTGGCATGCACTCGACCGGAGGCCATTCGAGACCGTATTTTGGTTTGGAAGTGGATACGTCCACCAATAGCGTGAGCTACAACCATGGCGCTGGATATGGCAACGGCGGCGTGATTGGCAATCGCCATACAGTTGCCGAGCAGGTGGCGGAAGGGATTTATGAGTTATATTGAAGATCTGATTAAGGAATCTTTTTGGGGGAGCAGACGGCTGGCCTATGATGCGAAACGACATCGCCCGCTTGCGCTTCGGTCGTTAATTCATGGAGTTTCATGCGTGTGCCAACGCTGCCATATCAACGCGGAAGGCAGCAGCCGGCTCGCGGCGTGAACGGTGCCGGCCAATGAGCACATCGGCCGGAATGGCCAGGCCGTCAACCAGATTGCGAATCATGGCAATGCTCAATCCGCGCCGCCCTGAAAGCACCTCGGAGACTTTGCTGGGGCTGCCGATGAAGGGGATGAGATCCTTGTTCTTCAAGCCCTGTTGTTCCATGCGAAATTTAATGGCCGACACGGGATCGGGCAGATTCATGGGGAAATGTTCTTCCTCATAGCGTTCCACCAGCAGGGTGAAAACTTCCAGTTCCTGACCTTTGGGGGAGGCCGGTTCGGGATCGTTTTCCATCAGCGTCTCGATATGCCGGAGCGCGGCGGCGTAGTCGGCTTCGGTTCGGATGAGTTTCGGTTTCATGTTCGTGTCCGCTTAAATGGTTTTGGTATCAATCTGGTCGTATTCCGCATGGGTGCCCACAAACCGGATGAAAACAATCTGGCATTTATAGGCAATCTTCACCACCAGCCGGTATTTGTTTCCGCCGATGTTAAAAATCACCCGATTGCCCGCAACGACATCAGCGCTGCCGTACGCGGCTTTAATATCGGCAAATTTGGCCCATTTCGCCCGGCTGGCTTCCGCGAACCAGTTGTCCAGCGGTGCCTTGGCCGGAGGATGTTTTGCGCCAAACTCGCGCAGTGTCTTGCGACTGATGACATGCATAATATTCCCGAGCTGTTAAAAGCTGTCAACACACATTATTCCCATTATGGGAACTTGTGATAGGGAAGGCAGTGCCAATAATGCCCTGCGAAATAAAATTGCCTGCTTCAGCTTGGTCTTAGATTCTTCAAGTTCCATACGTGCGCTGTCGCTGCCGACCCATGGCGTGAACCACGACAATGGGAGGTCCAGAATCAACGTCGGTTAGGTGCTCCGGTGACTTAGACTTCAGTTATGCGAGCATAATCTGCCAGCCTATTCATAATCATGCCGTTGTAATCTGTAAATTTCTCGGCTAACTCTCTCAACCGTGCGTGTTGGGCTTCTGAACCAGACCAACTCGCCAATTCTTTTTTGTCAGCTGGAATCGGAGGCAGGCCATCTGGATACGCCACGGAAATAGCCTCGTGGGCAATCTCGGCAGCCTCAGTCAATCCAAACCCCTCAAGTTGGCTAACAATTTTGGCTATATCCTCAATTCTCGCCCATCTAAAATACTGCTCGAATGATGCCCCACTGTTGACCTCGCTCGAAAGCAATTCGACACAATAAATCAAGTGCTGCTCATTGGTGATGCGCCGATTTTCACCCAAGGCTTCGGATGCTTCCATAAACACCCTGCTGACAAGCTTCCAGTTTTCCTCACTTGCGATTTCCATAAAATTGCGGCTTGGGGGAATAGTAAAGTGAGCCACAGTTTTTGGGGTTATCACTTTTCATGTGAAACGGATTTAAGTCATTTTTCCTGGCTTGTCCAGAGCTATTTAGAGTGCGTCTGAAAAAGGAAATTGGGGGTGTTTTGGCAGAGTCTGACGGCCAAATAAATGCACAAAACACTTGATCTGCTTGCTTGCTTTTGCGGCTGTCATTCGCGGTAGCGCCAGTGGGGCGATGAAAAAAGCC
>CAIQKM010000023.1 GCA_903872345.1 uncultured Verrucomicrobia subdivision 3 bacterium
CTTGAGCACCGCCCAGCCATTCTCTTCATTGAAGAAGGTCACGCGTTCGATCAGCCCGGTGAGGCTTTCGGCGTGGACAGCTGTTGGTTGGATTGGCACGCCAGTGATTCTGCGAAGGCGCGCAGGCCTTGGCAAGCAACACCCCGTGCCGACCTGCCTCTAACCTGCTCGCCGTCCGGCTACGCGGTCTGGGCCAGTTCTGCAACCAGTGCCGTCTCATCGTTCTTATTGGCACCGGGAATCTCTGCCGAATTGCGAGTTTCATCCGGATAGATATTGAACCACTCCAGCGCCTCGGTTTCGGTGCAAAACGGATTGGCATAGTGCCGCTTGCAGATGGCCATCGAATTGCCCATCTCCTCGGAGACCTGACCGATATTTTTCACAACGCGTTGCCGATGTGTTCCGTAGCCGTGTCTCAAGGCGTCGTGCTCGATCTTCACGCTGGCGACGCGCAGCAGGGCAGGGTTCACGTGCACCAAATTCACATCCGGGCAAATAGGACCTTTGGGCTTACGCCACGGCTTCAGCCACTTTTCAAGATTTGGCTGGATGGGAATCTGACGACAATACCCGGTCTTGGACTTGGTGCCCGGCAGGCGGATGTAATCATCGCCCACTTCCGCCCAATCGAGTCTCACCGCCTCGGACGGGCGCAGCCCGGCAAAGCAGATAAGGACGACCAGTGGGAGGAGGTCGGGGCGCTTGGCGGGCAGGTTGGTGAGAATCGTCTTCAACTCCGCCACCCGCAAAAACTTGACCTCGCCCTGAATGACACGCTTACGCTCCATGTCCATCGCTGGGTTAAAACCTTTCGGCACCATCGGTGGGCTCTGCTTGGCCGCCCATTTAAAGAAGTTCACCATCATGATCCGATACTCGTTGGTGGTCTTCGGCCCTAAGTTCATTTTCATGACGGCTTCATCCAGCTGACCGGCAGTCAACTCGTCCGTCATGATCCCCTTGGGCAGGAGGCCGACCAACCGCCCCAAACGGCATTCGATGTTTTCGCAATGCGCCGTCGATTTGCCGCCGTTGACCTTAAATTCATGGTAGGGTGTCGTCGCCTCCGCGAAACTGACGGGGACGTGCTTGCCCGCCTTATGGAGGTGGGTGACGTAATAGTGGACGACGTCTGAGATGCTTGTGCAATTGTCGTACATCGCCAGCATGGCTCTGGCATCCGCCCACTGACGCGCGGCAGTGCTCAAGGTTTCCCCGGTACCCACGGCACGAACGACTTCCATCGCGATACAAACCTCCTGCCATTGACCGTGGCTCAAAGCAAGCCGATTGGTCTGACCCTTTGCCATGGCGGCGCGAATGGTATCGGCCCGACGCTCTGCCTCCTGCTTGGTCTGATGATTCAGTAGACGGCGCTTGCCGGTACTGTAGTCCGCCAGCACCCAATAGGGCTTGAGCCCAGATTTCGAGGGCTTTACGGTGTGATAGATTTTAAACTCAACGCCATTGGCGCTGTATACGTAATTAGACGTGGTTTTAACCATACGCAGACAAGAACTGTATTTCTGGTCTGCGCAGCCGAAGTTGTTTCAATTTGTTTCAACGGGGCTTTTTGAGGGTGGATACCATATGGAAACCATCAAAAAGGCCATATTTTCAGGGGAAAATGATGGCGGGAGTGGCGGGGCTCGAACCCGTAACCTCTGCCGTGACAGGGCAGCGCTCTAACCAATTGAGCTACACCCCCGCGAAGGGGAAAGAGACGTTACGTAAAACCGGGGAAAACGTCAAGGTTTGGTTTGAGTTTTTTCTGATTATTGTAAGGGTTGGCGATATTGGAATCACAAAAACTCTTCAAAACCCTTCATTTTAACGAATTTGGGTAAAATCGACAGGGGAGATGATAAAAATTCGGGCAGCAGACGCCAAGGAGGTGGGGGTGGGGAACCCCGCTGAAGAAACGTGCTGCTACCCGAATAAGGTTATGTTACATTTTCGTGACGCGTTGTCAACTTTTTTCCTGAAAGCTGATCAACTTTAGCGTGAAATGCTTGACGTCCAAGCCCGCAGCCAACACGTTTCTGGTCGATGAATCGGGTCCACCTTCTTACGGAACAGGTCGCCAACCAAATCGCCGCCGGCGAGGTGGTGGAGCGGCCCGCCAGTGTGGTCAAGGAACTCGTTGAGAACTCGCTGGATGCCGGCGCTCAGAAGGTCACCGTGGAGATCGGGGCGGGCGGGCGCAGCCTGATTCGCGTGACCGATGATGGCATGGGCATGAGCCGGGATGACGCTTTGCTCTCCCTAGAACGCCATGCCACCAGTAAAATTCAGAAGGCGGAAGATCTTTCCTCCATCAGCACCATGGGCTTTCGCGGCGAGGCCGTGCCGAGTATTGCCAGCGTGAGCCGGTTTACGCTGATTACGAGGGAAAAGGACAATTCTTCGCCCGAAGG
Organism: uncultured Verrucomicrobia subdivision 3 bacterium; assembly: GCA_903872345.1. GTDB lineage: Bacteria > Verrucomicrobiota > Verrucomicrobiia > Limisphaerales > UBA11358 > UBA11358. The sequence goes on from CAIQKM010000023.1 coordinate 2,421, forward strand.
TACCCAAATTATCGTCAATGGCGGCACCATTGCCGAGGTGAAGGCGGCCGGGAGCGCTCCCGGCACGAGTGTGGAAGTCCGCCAACTGTTCTTTAATCTGCCAGCCCGGCGGAAGTTTTTGCGGACGGAAGAGACGGAAGCCGCTCATATTCAGCATTATCTGACCCTCGCGGCCCTGGCGTTCCCGGAGGTCGCGTTTACGTTCGTGAAAGACGGACGCAATGTGTGGCAGGTGCCGGCGGTCAAGGCCTCGGCCTCCCCCTCCAGCCAGATTGAGGCGTTGCGGGAACGCTATCGCGCGATGTTGGGCGATGAGAAGCTGTTGCCGGTTAGTTTCGCGATTACGCTGGATCAAAATGACCCGATTCCGGAGGAAACGGACATCTTTGAGACCGCTTCCCCGGTCAAACCGGCGGAACCGGCGGTTTCACCATCGGGAACGTTAAAGGTATGGGGTCTGATTGGCTCGCCGGGGGTGTCGCGGGCGACCCGGGACGGCCAGTTTGTGTTTGTAAATCGGCGTCCGGTGGAGAACCGGGGCATCAATTACGCCCTGATTGAGGGTTACCATAACTCCCTGATGAAGGGACGGTATCCGGTTTGCTGCCTTTTTATTGAAATTGACCCGGCGGCGGTCGATGTGAATATCCATCCTTCGAAGCGGGAGGTGAAATTTCATCGCGAATTTGAGGTGCGCAAACTCGTAGCCCGGGCGGTACACGACACGTTGCTGACGTTTCATGACGAAGCCAGCAGTCCGGTCGCCCGCCCCAAGGCCATCGAGCAGGCGGAATTGACCCCGGCACCGGAAACGGCGGTGCTGCCGCATTTTCCGCCGGCGCTCGCGCCAATCACGCCAGCGCCAGTGATTCCGGCCTCGGCGCAGGTGCCGCTGAAGATGGGTTTCGCAGCGCCGCCACCGGTGCGGGTGGCAGCGGAGCCTGCGGCGGCACCCGCGATCGCGGCCACCTCTGCACTCCGGATGCAGCCGGGCGCGGATCCGGTGTCGGCTTCGCCGGCGGTGCGGGCCCCGCAATCGCCCACGCCGTTGCTGAACATTCCGCTGCGGCTCATCGGCGTGGTGGGCAAACTGTATGTGCTGCTGGAATCGGATCGCGGACTGGTGCTGCTGGATCAGCACGCGGCGCACGAACGGATTTTGTTCGAGCAGATGCTGAACCGGCTGGAGCAGAACGGCGTCACACCGTCGCAGAAACTGCTGCTGCCGGAGACAATTGAATTGCCGCCGCGCGATGCGCAGTTTTTGCGGGATCAATTGCCGGCGCTCACGCGGCTGGGCGTGGGGCTGAGCGAGTTTGGCGAACGGACCTTCCTGCTGGATGCGCTGCCGCCGTTTGTAAAGGCGGCCGATCCGCGCCGGTTTGTGTTCGACCTGGTGGATGAATTGCGCGCCGCCGGCCGCGAAGTGAATCTCGCGCGACTGGGCGAACATACCGTGGCCAAGACCGTGTGCCGTCACGCGGTGAAGGCCAACGATCCGCTCAGCGGACCGGAGCTGGAAAATCTCGTCACCGACCTGCGCCACTGTGCCATGCCCTATACCTGTCCCCATGGCCGGCCGACGTTGATTGAGATGAGCTATCGCGAGCTGGAAAAGAAGTTCGGGCGGGTGCAATAGTTTAAAAGCCAGTGACCTGATAAGGGCAAGTAAAACGGCTCAAAACTATAAGCAATCGAGCGCAAATAGTTTGATATGCAAGGCTGCCCGCTGGTTCCTTGTGCCTGTATTCGACATGATTTACCGCTGCAATTCGTGGGCAACTCATCAAAAGTCGATGAATGGCAAGCGGGAGGGCTTAATGCTGGCGGATTTTCGTGTCTGTGCGGAAGATGAGGTAAAGAAACGCATAAGCGCCGAGACCATTGCCGAGGAATTCCTTGCCACGGAGTCGGAGTGGTTGGATTACCAACAACTGGATTGTCTACCCCAAGGGCGCAAGGTTGATAATGCGCGGAATTAAGGATGTATGGGATAAGGAATGGATTGAGCAATAGCGCAACGAAGTTGGCACTGTTGGTCTCAACTTTTCAAGGTCCGAATGAATTTTTCATCAAGATCGATGCTAATTCGACTTGGCCGAAATTTGATGGTATGGTTACCATACCAAAGCCACTGATTGAAGCGGCGAATTGGGAGGTGGTAGCCACACTTGATGAGGAGGATACCCATGACCGCCAAACTGTAAGGAACAACGCTTCTTCGTTCCCTTCGCGACCTTCTGTTAAAAATCCGGCCCGGTTGTTATTTTTCCGCAAATTTTCCCAGCGAATCGAGGCACCGACCCCAGCCTTGCGCGTGACGGTCCCGGCTTTCGACGGAGGCAAAGTGTTCGTGGGTCAAAGTCAGTTCCGTCTGGTGGCCGCGCGCTTTGAATTCCAGCGTCACGAGCATTTCGGGCGGCTCCACTTCGCCGAATTCAGCCCTGCGGCCGTCCTTTTCAAATTGCCAGGTGAAGACCAGTCGCTCCGGCGGTTTCACTTCCCGATAGACGCCCACGGTCGTGAAATATTCCCCGTCGGCCTGCCGCACCTGGAGCCGGTACTTGCCGCCGACCCGTGCGTCCACCGTGACGTTCTCCACGGTCGCCCCCTGACAGGCCGCCGCGCCGAACCATTGTTTGAATTGGGCCGCATCGGTCCAGGCCCCGAAAACCAGTTCGCGTCGGGCGTTGAATACGCGGGATACTTCCAGTTTCAGGTTTTTTTCCACCGTCGTTTTGTTTGTGTTCATTTTTTCTCCATGGTTTGCCGTTGTTGCAGATGTTCGTCCAGCCGGTCAAAATTCGGACGGTATCCCCGGTCCATTGCTCCGCCGGGCCGAACGGCGTCGCCCAAGTGCGGTTCAACGAGCGTGGCATACACTTAACCATATGGTTAAATATAACGCCAAATATTTCCGCCGCAAGAATTATTTGACCGGGCGCCCCTTCATCCGCTTGCGGGAGACGGGTTAACGCGATGCAAACGTTCCCCCATCCGGCTGGCGGCATTTTATCCAGATCACCAATTTGTAATTACGAGCCCCCGTCCGGCCCGCCGGCATGAAACTAATTAACTCCATGAATCAGTCAGCATTAACACCGCTGAAAACTCTCCATTTGTCACCCAATTTACTGAATATGACTTGCCCCTAAGGGCGTGAATCCAAATAATAATCAGGTTTAGTTAAATTATAATATAACCCGACCAATCATGAAAACGTTGCCTTTGCCCCAAGTCGTTGCCGGCCTGACCTGCTGCGCCGCGCTGTGTACCCTACCCGGGGCCGCCCGCGCCCAGATATTCGTTTATTCGCAAAGTTCACAAAATGGTGCTAACGCCATCGTCGGCTCCTACAACCTCGATGGCTCGGCGATCAACTCCTCGCTGATTTCCGGGTTGACCTATAATCCTTACATTATTAACAACGTGGCCGTTTCCGGCACCGGTTTGTATGTCTATAACCCCGGTGCCAACGGATATTATTCCAAATACTCCACGTCAGGCGCAACCGTCAACGCCAACCTCACCAGCGCCTTCGGGTGGTCCGGCGGTGCGACGGTGAATGGCGGCGATCTCTATATTGCGAACTACATCGGCAATAGCGTTGGCGCTTATAACGCCACCAACGGAGCGGCAATCAACGCTTCGCTCATTTCCTCCGGCTTGAATGCACCCTATGGCCCCGTCGTTTCGGGCAGCCACCTCTATGTTGCCAATCACGGCAACGGCACGGTGGGCGAATACAACTTGGATGGCTCCGTTGTCAACGCCTCGCTGATTTCCGGATTGACCCAACCCTCGGATCTCTCGGTGGCGAACGGCGACCTCTATGTTTCCAGCCTTGGTTCGGGAAACCAAGGTAAGGTGGGTGAATATGACGCCTCGACCGGTGCGGCAATCAATGCCAGCCTCGTCACCGGCCTGGGTGGCGGGGGACAAGAAATTGCCGTGATCGGCAATGATCTCTATATTGCGACAAGCTCCAAGGTGGCCGAATACGACGCAGCCTCCGGCGCAGCAATCAATACCTCGCTGATCACCGGACTGACTGGCGTCGAAGGCATTGCCGCCGAGCCCGCGCCGGAACCCGGCACCCTCGCCTTTGCCGGTTTGGGCGGCCTCTCCCTGCTCCTGGCCCGCCGCCGGAAAGCCTGAAATAAAATTCTTTACCGGGCGGCACGGGGGCAATCAGTTTTCCCCTTGCCGCCCGTTTTCTTTTTCAGGGCCTTCACCCGCATTGCGGTGGTACCGGCCCTGCTTGGGCGACAGCTTCCTCCTTCCGCAGAAGACGAGGTTGCGAGACTCAAATATTCCCCGGGTGGAGGGCGGCGACATGTTGCCGCTTTGGACTGAGAGACATGTCTCCCGGTTTCTAACCCATCAACAACTCCAACGAGGCATCACTTCCGCATCCTTTGAAGCTCGGTGCTGGCAAATAAATACTCGACGTACGTCCGGTCCTCGGCGGCCAGGCATTTGTGGAAATAATCGGCGGCAACCGCCTCCTCCCCGGCGAACAGGCGTTTCATGCCGGCGAAATAATACGCATCGCCCAGCCGGCTCTTTTTGGTTTCGGCATCCGTTGAGTCCGCACCGGCGAAGAGAACGGATTCGCCAATTTTGCCGAGGACATGGTCCGCCACCTTTTCAAACCAGGCGTCCGGCGGCCCGCTCTGGCGCCGATCAAGATAATCGGCCAGCTCTTGGTCCGCCGGCACCCGCTGGTTTAACCGGGTGCGCAAAACCCAGACATACAGGCGCGGAAAATCCCCGCCGCTGGCATTCAACCGGCAGCGATATTGAAGATCGGCCAGGGCATTCGTCCAATTTTGACTTTGGTAATTACAGACGCCGCGATTGAAGCAGGCATAGACCGATTTGGGGTCGAGTTCCATCACGCGGGTAAAGTCGGCGATGGCGCCGGAGAGATCGCCTTTGGCCTGCCTGGCATTGCCGCGATTCATATGGAACAGCGGGGACTGGTCATTTATTTGAATCGCCAGATTGTAATCGGCAATGGCTCCGTCGAGGTCGCCTTGGACTTGCTTGCCATAGCCCCGACCGTTATAGGCTTTGGCGTTTTTGGGGTTGAGTTCGATCGCTTGGGAATAATCTTTGCCGGCGCCGGCAAAATCATTTTTATCGCTCTTGATGTCGCCCAGACTGTTATAGGCGGCGGCGGCGGATTTGGGGTCCAGTTCAATCGTGCGGGCATAATCCGCGCTGGCGCCATCCAGGTCGTGCCGGGCATATCTGACGCCGGCCCGGTTGAAATAGGCCTGGGTCAGGGTTGAATCCAATACAATGGCGCGGTTAAAATCGGCCAGCGCGCCGTCCAAATTTCCCTTGTACTGCTGAATCAGTCCGCGATTGTTATAAGCTCTGGCATAGCGTGGATCGATTTCGAGGGCGAGATTGTAGTCCGCCAGCGCCCCCGCAAGATCCCCTTTGGATGCCTTGGCGTTGCCCCGGTCTTTTATGGCCTCGATATATTTGGGGTTCAGCTCAATGGCCCGGGTGAAATCCGCAATGGCTCCCGGCGTATCATTATTGGTTTGGCGGGAAAGACCGCGGCAGTAGAAATCCACGGCATTGGTTTGGCCAAATAAAATGGCGGGCAGCAGAAGGCTTAAAAGGATCTGAAATCCGACAATCACAGGGAGAGTTTTCATAACTTGAGAGGCTGCTGAATTTATTTGGGTTAGGCATGCCGGGCTTTTCCCGCGTTAACCAGGATTTCGCTTATGGTTTCTTGCCCGCGAACCCGGCCCCGTGCCGTTTCCATGGCATGCTGGGCGTGAAACCCTCCGCCCGGTCGGTTCGATGTTTTCCGGGATTAAATCCCTTTGCTTTTCGCGTAACTCCCTGGAACACCCGTTCAAGGCACAATCGTGCCATTGATGGGCCCCAGGTTGCCGAAGCTTACATTTTTCACCGACTGATTCACCCTCAAGCTGTTGATAAAGTCCGCATAGGCCTGCGCCAGCGCCACGGCCGCCTGCCCGGTATTGCGCGCGTTGGTCGCCTGTTGCCGCCAATAGGTTTTGTTGGCGTTGCTCTGAAAAGGGAGGTTGGCCATGAAATCACAGGCGGAAGCCGCCGTGTTGCAAACCCCCTGAAACGATTTGGCGCTGCTCATGGCTTGCTGGGACGTACCCTTCAGTTGTGAGAGCGAAACGGTGATTTGTACCGCGACCGATTGGCCGCGGTCAGCCCCGCCGGCCCGGGTCACCTTTTTGTGGGCGGCCAAAACGGCCTTGTGGGAATTGGTCAGCGACAGCGAATATTGCTTCCGGGCGATGACCACATGATCCAGCGCGGCTCTGGCCTCGGCCTCGTGTTGGGCTAGCAAGGCCTGTTGTTGCTGGGGGGTGAGTCGCGTGTAATCATTGGTGGAAGCGGCTTGCAGCCGGGTGACGAAGCCGAGCAAAATTACCCAGCGCAGGCAGGTAAAAAAGGTTTTCATATGTTTTGTTTTCGATGTGGTTTTGGCGTTGTCTGATTTTGCCTCTGGATCGGTTTGTTCGGCGGGCTTGATGCGGATAAGTTTTGCGGTGCAAATGGAATCAAGGTGTTGCAGTTTTGGGCGGCGCATCCGTCGCCGGAACCTGGGCCGGTGCAACCGGTATAAATTTGGCCACCGTGGTGAGGGTCTGGATTTGCCCGGCCCGGATGAACCGGATGCGGACTTTTTGTCCGGCATTCAACTTGGCCAGCACTTGGGTCAATTGCCGCCCGGTCTCGATCGAATACTTGCCAATTCCGATGATCTGGTCGCCAACTTGCAAACCGGCGGTGACCGCCGGCGCACCGGCCAACAGACGCGTCACGTGGCCGGTGCCATCCACCGTCACGCCGATCCGCCCGTGTTTCGGATTGACCTGCTGGCCGCTCGCCGCCGTGGGCGCGGATGACGAGTTCGGCTTGAGTTGGGGCGCCGATCCGGCCGGCTCGTTGATGGCGTCGCTATTCTCATTCATTTGACCGGCGCCGCCGGCACTGTCTGCCGGCGCAGCGGACAGATCGGCCGACGCTATGTCGGCACCAGGATCATTTGAATTGGCCGGGGACGGATCGGGAGCATTTGGAGTTGGCGCCCCTCCCGCCATTACTGGCGTAATTTGTGTCTGCCCGTGGCGATAGGTCAATGTTGCCTGGCAGGGGGAGGGGCAGTCGCTCGCAACGACCACGGTGGCAAACAATTCCCGGCCGCCCATCCAATACATCCACGAAAAGTCATACGTATCGCCGCGCTTGAACACGGTGGAAAAGGTGCCGTCCGCCGCCACGTGCGGGGCCCGTTCCACGCCGTCGGATTGACGGTTTCGGTCGTTGATTCGCAAATCGGGGAACTGGCCGCCGGGGAAGGGATTTCCCCCGGGGCATACCACCTGACCCGAAAAACCCACATAACCCGCCGGCACCGCCTGGGCGCCGCCGCCACCGGTGTCCCGGCTGAGGGATCTTTGGATGGCTTGATCTTGGGCGACCTGCCGGGTGTCCTTGAACCATTGGGAACTGCCCACAAAACCGCTGTCCGCCGAGGCGGGAGCCGTCTGGCCAAGCAAACCACCGCAAACTCCGAGGGCCAAAATGATTTTTCGCATGAAGTTGCCTTTCACTGCCAAGTTAACCGGGCAATTATTGACACCATTCAAAACCCCGGTTCAAACCGTTAATTGGCAAATCATAAATTATATTTGTCATTATTAGTATTTAATATGTAGTAACGTTAAAATAAGTATCAATAAAACATGTTGAGCGACAAATGGATTTCATCATGTTTATCCATATTTTGTCTTCCCGCAGGAGACGAGGTTGCGAGACTCGAATACTCCCGGTGTGGAGGGCGGCGACAGGTTGCCGCTTTGGACTGGGAAACATGTCTCCCAGTTCCAAAGCGCAGTCATGCCTGCGTACTCCACATGACGCGCCGGCTCTGCCGCCGCCCTTCAAATTCGCCTCGCCGTACACCACCCGAAAACCGACATGCGAAATCCGTGCCCGATGTCCCATCCGCCGTTAACCCTTTGCCGCCAAACTGGCTGGACTTAGCGTTCGGGGGAAAATAACCTGATTCCCCATGCTGTCACGCGCCTGTTCCGCCGCCGTCAACGGAATCGAAGCCTACGCCGTCGAGGTGGAGGTGGATTGCGGTTTTGCCGACACCTTCATTGTCATTGTCGGCCTGCCCGATGCCGCCGTGAAAGAGTCCCGCGACCGCGTGACGACCGCCCTGGCCAACTCCGGCTACAAATTTCCGATGGGCAGAACCACCATCAACCTGGCGCCGGCCGATGTGAAAAAAGAAGGGCCAAGCTTCGACCTACCCATCGCCATCGGCATGTTGGCCGCCAGCGAACAGATTGAAACCGACCAGCTCGATAACTTTGTCATCGTCGGCGAACTCGCCCTTACCGGCGGCGTCCGGCCGGTGAAAGGCGTGCTGCCCATCGCCCTCCGCGCCAAAGCCGACGGCAAAATTGGCGTGCTTGTGCCGCCGGAGAATGCCGCCGAAGCCGCCGTGGTGGCGGGCTTGCAGGTTATTCCGGTGCAGAACCTCCGCGAAGCCGCGCAGTTTCTCGAAGGCCAAATCCGCATCGCGCCCGTAAAAGTGGACGTGCAAAAACTCTTCGCCCACCAGGAGGGCGAGGACGAAAATGATTTCGCCGAAGTCAAAGGCCAGGAGAATGTGAAGCGCGCGCTGGAGATCGCCGCCGCCGGCGGGCATAACGTCATTCTGGTCGGCCCGCCCGGCACCGGCAAATCCATGCTCGCCAAACGGCTGGCCACCATCCTGCCGCCGCTCAGCCTCGACGAAGCCTTGGAAACCACCAAGATTCACAGCATCGTCGGCCTGCTGAAACCCGGCCAGGCGCTGGTTACGCAACGGCCCTTCCGCGCCCCGCATCACACTGCGAGCGACGCCGGCCTGCTGGGCGGCAACATCAATCCCACGCCCGGCGAAATTTCGCTGGCCCATCATGGTGTCTTGTTTCTGGACGAACTGCCCGAGTTCAAACGCAGCGTGCTGGAGACCATGCGCCAGCCGCTGGAGGAGGGGCAGGTGACCATCTCCCGCGCCGCCGGCACCATGACTTTTCCGAGCCAGTTCATGCTGGTGGCGGCGATGAACCCTACGCCCGATGGCAAGATGCCGTCGGAAAGCCGCAGTTCCCCGCGCGAGATTCAGAGTTATCTCGGCCGCATCTCCGGTCCGCTGCTGGACCGCGTGGATCTGCACATCGAAGTGCCCGCCGTGAAATTCCGCGAGATGTCCGCCGCGCAAACCGGCGAAAGCTCCGCGCAAATCCGCGAACGGGTCATCGCCGCGCGCAAACTGCAGCACGTCCGTTTCGCCGGCAAACCGAAGGTCACGTGCAACGCCCGCATGGGCCCGCGCGAGCTGAAAGCGTTTTGCGAACTGGATGAACCCACGCGCGACCTGCTGAAGCATGCGATGACGGAATACAACCTGAGCGCGCGGGCATATGACCGTATCTTGAAAGTGGCGCGCACCATCGCCGACTTGCGCGGCGCGGAAAAGATCGGCAGCGACGACATTGGCGAGGCGATCCAGTATCGCTCGCTGGACCGGCAGTTGTGGGGATGATTAGTAGATGATTCGCAAATAAGCCGAACCGCAAAACGTTGGTGTTTTAGCAATGCGGTCATGACATGCAAGCCAACATGTCAAACCCAGGTTTTCTATACAATTATCGTGATTTCGACAAAACGGATTTTTTCTAAAAATAATTCAAAGCTTTGTTTTAACCCGGTCGTCTCATTTAATATAGACAACCTCCATGGTTGATAAAGATGAACAAAAATCCGGGCACAGCAAAGATGTGATCGCATGAAAAAGGTTTGGTTCATATTGGCCATCTTTGTGTTGACGCTGCGGCTGCCAGGCCAAACAACCAAGCCAGTGCGCGTCGCATTGATGGATTTTATATCTGAGGACCATTCTTACCGCAGTACCGTCGCCGTGGCAGATATAATGTCCGCATTGCAGGCGAAGATTCCCGCCGACAAAAATTACGATTGGGTGGAACGCGCAGAACTGGAAAAGGCGGCAAATGAAATGAAAATAGCCGGCCTTGGATTGATTGACCGTTCGGAGGCGATTCAAGGGGGTCGTTGGGTCAAAGCCGATTGGGGAATTTTTGGCACCATCTCGACAAATTTTAACGGGCAGCGGACGCTCTCGCTGGAAATTGTGGACTTAAAGCGTGCGGATGTGCTGGCGGAAACGAATTGGTCACTCCTGCCGGACGACAGCGAACATTTTCAGATGAAGTCTGTAAAATTGCCGGATCTGGCAGCTAATTTGACCGGCCTGTTAAATCAGGCGCACGAGATTTATTTGGATTCGGAAAAACAGGATGCGGTTGCTTTTCTCTTCTTATCGATGCCTACAACCGATGGCGGACCAGGCGAGCCATTAGGCGGGCTGCGGGCTGATTTTCGGCGTTTTCTTTTCACCGAATCCACGAACAGCCGGCAATTTCATGTGGTGCAGTTACAGCGTGCCGACGCAGCGATGGACGAGGCCAATCTGGTCTTGAGCGGGCTGGCGGAAAACGATTCAAATGCCTGGGACACGGTGGCGGATCAATATGTGTGGGGCGACGCGACGGTCAATGATACAGCAGACTTTGATTGGGGGAAAAATGCCTGGCAAAACCAACAAAAAATCGAAGTGCACCTGAATGTTTGGGACGGAAGAAGCGAGCCGCACGCGATCATCTTGACCACGACCAATGAAACGTCCGCAGCCGTGGCCATGAAATTAATTCAGGCAGTGAAACCGCTGCTTCGACAGGACAGGACGAAGCCGGTTGTGGAGAATGTGCGCCAGCGGATTTCCCGTTCGCTTTTTGCGCGCTATTCCGAGCAGCCGGCCGACGCCGTGCAGTTGCTCGAAACCGCGTGTTTTTTTGATCCCGGAAACGCCGCCGCCCGCGAACAATTAATACGCTTGCGTTGGGGAACGATTCGCCCCGGTTATGATTTCGATGATTACATTTTTTCAATGGCTGGCAACAATGCGTTCTCCCTCGCCCGCCGACTCAATGAGGAGTGGGGGAAATATGTTGATCAATTCGGCTTCAAATCAGCCCTGACCAAGCCGAATTCGCCGAGCATCGCAACCGAATATGTGCTTTCGGCCAGGATGGCTTTGGTGGCTTTTAATTACAGTCAGGAAAATCAAGCACAATGGGGGGTGCCCCGCGATGCCGGTTTGTCCGAAGTGACCGAATGGCAAAACCAATTCGGCTTGGAGTTCGTCTCCCGGTTGCTTGAGGTTGCTGATAGCCCCGAACTGGCGCCTCGCTCCGTGGAGTTTTTTCACAATGCGCTGAGCATACCCGACCTGCAAGCGCGAAAACGAATGGTCGAACAATATTGGCCGCGAATCCTTGAGCAGGCAAAGAAGGCGCCCATTGGATGGTCTGATCCCTACCTCCTGATCAGAAAATATTTTGAAGATATGGGGCAACCCGACGGCGAGCAGAAATTCCTTGCCCAGTTGGATTCCGCCAACCAAGAGGGAACCAAAAATCAAGCAGCGACCGCCCCACCGCCGCCACCGGTTCAACTGCTGCGCTTGCAAGACCTGAAATCCACGCCAACCCAGATACCGCCACCATAAAATGAAACTCATCCAAATCCCAACGCCAGGCCATCGCCTGTTTTTTTATGCGGCGTTCATATTCATCGGTGCAATCCATCTCCCGGCTGCCGAGATGACAAACATCCCAACCGGTATTCCACCGGCAAACAAACCAATGACGATGAAAGCGCTCAAAGCAAAATGGCAGGATGTAATTCCGGTGAATCTCCAAATTGCGGCTACCAATGGGGATGTGACCGCCCAAACTTATTTGGGTTATCAGGGTGTTATTGGGGACGATTCAGTGGTCCAAATGCAAGGGGTCTATTGGTGTCAGTTGGCGGCGGATAAGGGATTCCCGCTGGCGCAGGATTTTTTAGGTTGGGCATATGAGAATGGCAAAGGAGTCGAGCGCGACTACGGCCTCGCTGAACAATGGATGCACCGGGCGGCAGAACAAGGATTGGTCGAAGCCGAATATGACTTGGGTTATTTGCTTGAAAATGAGTTCGACAAATCCGGGCACCAGGTGGCCAACTTTCAAGTCGCTTCCGAGTGGTTTCGCAAGGCGGCAGATCATGGCAGTGTTAAAGCCATGTTCGAGTTGGCCGAATTGTATCACTATGGAAAGCTGGGCGACGACCAGCGCACCAATTGCATCCCTTGGTACCTGAAGGCCGCCGCGCAAGGGAATGTTGAAGCAAAGGCGGAAATAGGCGAATTGCCCCGATATTATCCGAATAGCGAGCTGCTTAAAAAGACGGATGTGGTCACCGCGCTGCAACAATCGGCGGAAAGCGGAAATTTTGAAGCACAGTTTCAGTTGGCCAAAAGATACCAAACCGGTGATGGTGTGCCGAAGGACGCAACGGAGGCCTTCAAATGGATGCAGAAAGCCGCGCAAAATGGAACTGAAAACAGCGCGGTGGGTGATGCGATGTATCAACTGGGCCTGATGTATGAAAAGGGCGAAGGGACAGCCCGGGATGAAGCTCAAGCGCATGCGCTTTTTCTGGCAGCAGCCGATGCCTACGCGCCACCGGATGCCACATTCCGGGTGGGCCAAATGTATGAAAAAGGTGAGGGCGTGCCGCAGGATGATCGCAAGGCGGCCGAGTATTACGCCGGCGAATTCCACAACTTTGTGGATACCAATAATGTCAATATTGTCCACCCGGAACAATATGCGAATGGAGTGATTAATTATGCAAACGCTTCCGATGCGGGCATTGAAAGCCTCCTCCATCTTTGGGCGGCGGGCCGGGGATTCCCGGCGGAAAAAGACAAACAAATACCCGGCTGCAAAGAACCCGCCGCGCTAATACAATATTTCACGGGATACATCAAAACGGCCAAAGCGCAATATTATGCCGGCGAAATATATTACGAGGGCAAATTGGTTTCCAAAGATGTTGCCCAAGCCGCCAATTGGTTCAACAAGGCTGCCACACAAGGTTCTCCCGAAGCCATGAATCGCATCGGCGAAATGTGGGCCGCCGGAATATCGGGTGCGCCGGATTTAAGAGAAGCGGCCAACTGGTATCACAAGGCCGCTGTCAAAGGACTGGCGAAAGCGGAATATAATATTGGGCTGTGTTGGGCTAATGGAACCGGAATTTCGTCCAATTCGACGGAAGCTTGGAAGTGGTTCAGTTTGGCAGCAAAACAGGATTTGCCGAACGCGGCCGAGGCACGTGACAAAATTCAGGCCACCATGACCGCCGACCAAATAAATGAAGCACGCACGCAAGCAGATCAGTTCGTTGCGGGGACTAATTATGATTCCTTTCAAAAAACGCAGCAGGATGCACAAGCCAAAGCCACGCTGGATCAGCCTAAAACAGAGAAATAGGCCAGACACGAGTCACTTCTAGCCAAAGACGATCGTAATCACAACGGCATTATTGACCCGAACGAAAAGGAGGCCGCGATTGACGATCCCCAATTCTTGGAATTGAATCTTCCCGTCATTGCGACAAACGCGATCGGGCAACTGGATGCCAAAGATCGGCATCGAAGACGTGAGTGAGGCGATTCAATCCCGTTCGCTCGACTGGCAGTTGTGTGGGTAGGAGGGGAAAATTGCGACTTTTACACGGTAGGGTGGGCGGGATACCCCATCGAGCACGCCAGCTCAATATTCCACTAGCGCCCGGTAGAACCGGCTGGAGCCTATGTTGGCGCCGGGGTCGGGCAGATGGATGTTCGTGCCATTGCCGAGGATTTGGTCGGCCAGAATCTGCCAGGCGCCGGCGGTCAAACTGTCCCGGTATTGCGCCTGATAGACGGTGCCGCTGGTGGTTCGCAGGACGACGGCATTGGTGGTGGTGATCGGCCGGGCCAGGGATACCCAGAAACCGCTGGCGGAGTTGGTGGGGTTGAGGCCGGCCAGGAATTTTTGAAAATTGGTCAGGCCGGTGTGGTCGGCGTCGCCGCCGGCACAGGACTGGCTGTTGGTGGTGGCACCGCTGCCGCCGAAATACGCCGCGCGCCAGGCATCCGGGATGCCGTCATTCACCGAGCTGGTCAGCGTGGCGGTGACGGCGTAGGAAAATTGCGAGGTGTTCCCCGCCGGGTCGGTGATGGTGGCGGTGATGGCGCGGCCATTGGTCACCACCCCTCCGAGGCTGGCCGTGAAACTGGCCGTACTGCCGGTGCCGGTGAACGGGACCGAGCCCAGATAAATCCGTCCCTCCGGAATTAATCCCGGCGCATCCGAATAAAAGTCGAGTTGATATACCCAGCCGTTCGTCCCCTGGTAATTGCCGCCGATCGTGAGATTCGTTGTCACGACCGCCGAAGTCAAGGTGGGCGCGCTGATCAGGTTGTTGCCGCCGCCGTAGAGTGTGATGCCGGGATAGGCCGCGCTGTTGTTGCTGTAGATGGAATTGCCCCGGATGATGTTATTGGTGGCGCCGGTGAATTCGACCGCCACGCCGCCCAAGGCATTGCCCGCGATCAGATTGGCTGCGCCATAAGTCGTTCCGCCCAGCAAGTTGGAAGTGGCGCCGGAATAAAAACTCACGCCGGTCCAGCCGTTCGGCACGGCCAAGGTGTTGCTGATGTTCAGGCCAATGGTATTCCCCTGAATGACATTCAAGGAGCTGGCGTTGTCGACAATCACTCCGTATTCACCGTTGCCAGAAATGAAATTCCGCGCCACCCCGGTTCCCCCGATCTGGTTGCCCGCCGGGCCGCCGTAAAGCTCGATGCCGGACCAGTTGTTCGATATCTGGGCCGTCCCCGCCGCATTCAGGCCGATGAGGTTGCCCTGGATTACGTTTCCCACGGAGCCGGCATTCTGGATGAGAATTCCCTGATCCAGGTTGCCGGAAATGACGTTGCCCGCGCCGGCGACCGCCCCGCCGATGAGGTTGCTGCTGGCAAGGTAAATGTCCACCCCGCACAGCGCGTTAGGTATCGCCGCCGTGCCGGCCGGATTCAGGCCGATGTAGTTGCCCGCGACCGTGTTTCCGTAGCTGGAGCCGTAGCCGATGATCACCCCCTGCGCGCCGTTGCCGGAAACCACATTGCGCGCCGCCGCCACGGTTCCGCCGATGACGTTGGAAAAAGCGCCATCGTAGATGCCGATACCGCCATTGAGATTGGGCACCGCACCGGTGCCGGCTCCGTTCAGCCCCACCCAGTTTCCCTGCACGCAATTGCGCGAGGTCGCCAGCGGCTGGGCATCGATCTGAACGCCTTGGTAAGCATTGCCGGAGATGACATTGCCCGCGCCCGGTTGCGTGCCGCCGATCACATTGCCGGTGGTGCCGTTGAACATCTGGACGCCCGACCCGTTATTGGCGACCGCCGCCGTGCCGGCCGCGTTCAAGCCGATGTAATTGCCCGCGACCACATTGCCGGAGGTGTTAGTGCCGGTGATGGACACCCCGCCGGCGTTGTTGCCGGCAATGACATTGCGCGCCCCGGCCACATAGCCGCCGACCAGGTTGGATTGCGCGCCGCCGGAGATCTCCACGCCGGCGGACAGATTTGAAACCGCCACGGTGCCGGCCGCGTTGAGCCCCAGATAATTTCCCTCGATCACGTTATAACAAGTGCCGGTGCCGCCGACATAAACCCCCTGAAAAGCGCTGCCGCTGATGATGTTTCGCGCGGAAGCCGTCACCCCGCCGATGACATTCGAGCAGGCGCCAGCGGTGAGCTGCACCGGCACGTACCAATTTGTCACGGCGGTGTTGCCGGTGCGGTCCAAGCCGAGATAACAGCCGCTCACCGAATTGCCGATGGCGTTTGATCCGGTGATATTTACCCCGCAATACGGAAAATTGTTGATGATCAAGCTGCGGATGGCGCTGCCGGCGCCCTTCAACTGGAGGCCGCAGTCATAATCATTTAAGGCCCAGCAATAGGTTCCATTCAACAGGATTTGCGGACCCGCCGCATTTGTGATGACCGGTTCCGTGGCGCCGTCAATCGTGGTGTTACCGTACAACCCCGGCAGGTAGTCGCAGGGCAGGATGTTGAAGACACTGTTGCTCAGACCCGGGTCCGTGGCCGGGATGTTGAAGGTAATCGTTGTACCCGGATGGTCGTAAGCATAATACAAGGCGATTCGCAAACTGCCGGGCCCGCTGTCCTGCGTGTTGGTAACCACGCTGGAATAGCCCGGCCCCGCGCCGTACAGCGTGATCACCCCGGCCCGATCATTCGTGCTCAGGGGCGGTTCGGAATTGCCAATGACATACAGATAGTTGGTATAGGCCGCCAAAGGGACGATGGTGTTACTGTTCGGGTTCACCGAGAAGGCGTTGCGCGAATATTCCATCACCGAGCGGAAATCGTACGCGCCCTTGTTGAGGGAGCCGGGCAGCAGGACAAAATTAAACAGTTCGCCGGAGGCGACGTTGTTTGTGTTGATGGACACGTAACTGTCGCGATCGGAGCGCTGGTGCTCGTGTACCAGCCCCAGGGCGTGCCCGATCTCATGCACCAGCGTCTGTTCGGTCCACGAATTCGTCCCGATCTGGATCAACTGCGGTCCCCCGATCATCCCCACGCTTGATAGTCCGCCGCTCAGATTGGGGTTGTTCGTGACAATGATATAATTCGCCTGCGAAGTTCGGGGGATGAAATGGACGTTTACGAAGGTTGACCACTGGCTGGCCGCGCTTAAAAACACCCGCTGATCCGGCGCCGGCACCGAGGCGTCGAAGGTGTAATATACGTTCCCGTTGGTCCACTGGTTGAACCCGCTGTTGAAAGCCAGTTGCGGCCGGGGATTGCCCGCCAATTGATCGCGCCAGTTTTGCAGCATGGCCGCATTGATCAACTGGTCTCCGACCGGCACCTCCGTTTGCCCCGGTGACACCCCCGCCAGCAATTGGTTCAGCACTGCCACGTTCCAATCGCCCGCGTTGGCGCCTTCCTGGGTCACGCCGGCCCGACCTGGGACTGCTGGAAGGAAACTCATGAGGGCGCAGGCCAAGATTATCAGCGGGCGCAAAATGGACACCACTTGATTTTCCATGATAACTATTTTACATCTGGCAACGCTCCGCGTCCACCAAGCTTTTCCCACCCGGCAAAAAATTCGTTCATGCCCGTTCCGCCGGCGAACCCCGGTGGCGGCAATGCGCCCGGGGCCCGCGCAGCAACCGCGTAATGGCGAAATGGATAAACCAGCCACACGCTGCTGCAGCCTGTCTTTAAGGATAACTTGGGACACCCTGCCTGCGCCCGCAGATTGAAAGCACCGGCCCGCGCCATTTGGTGTGGCGCGGCCAGAGCCGGCAGTGAGGCTGTCAGCAGGACCATCCGGAATGCCTTGCTGGACAGTTGGCTGTGATGGATAAAGGTGCCGGCGGGGGGCCGCCCGCCCGGCAAGGCGTTACTTATCCTCGGGATTGATGAACTTGAAAGTCAGCGCGGCGAGCGCACCTGCCGCCAAGTCGCCGGCGAGGTAAATCCAGAGGTTGGCCACCTTTTCCAGGTGCATTACCGTGATGCCGGTGGCGACGGCGGGATTAAACGCGCCGCCGGAAACGCCGCCGAGGGCGAATGCCATGACCATGACCGTGAAACCGATGGCGAGGCCGTAATTGGAGTTGCCGGCGGTGTTTTTGGAAGTGGCGACGTTCAGCACCACGTAAGCGAGGGCGAAGGTGCCGATGAACTCGGCGAGCAGCGCGGGGGCCACCTTGAGGTCGGCCGGGGTGGCCACGGCATCGCCTTTCAAAAAGAGCACGACACTGGCCGCCGCCAGGGCGCCGAGAATCTGGGAAATCCAGTAGGGCACGACATCCGCCGCCGAACAGCGGCCCCGCAGCCAGACGGCGAGGGTGACGGCGGGATTGTAATGGCCGCCGGAAACATGGCCGCCCGCATAAACCATGATCATCAGGGCCGAGCCAATGGCCAGCGGTGCCAGCGCCCCGGCACCCGTGCCGATGACCGTCATGCCAATGGTCATGACCAGAACAAACGTGCCGATAAATTCAACGAGGTATTTTTTCATGCCAGATTTTCAGAGTTTCGGCGGGCAGATTACAGATGGGTAAGGGCTTACTCCAGCTTTTTTACCCGGTTCGGAAACCATGACATGGGACAAATTAATGACTTGTACTGTTCCGGGCTTCGGCTATGCTATTGACTGCCTGAACGCCGCGTGTGCGGATGTTCATTATAGGCTGAGAAAAATCGTTAAACCAACAACCTAACCTTTAACCTCCGTTGCCCCGGCAGCGATTGTTAGTTAGGCAATGGAGTCTTCAAGTCCTTTGCGGACGAAAAGCCTCCCGCAGTTGTCACATACAGTATAATTATGCTTACCATGGAAGAAGCGCTGAAAAAGGGCGGCAAGCTCTTTGCAGCCGGCGAAATTGTCAGCGGTACCGTCATCGAAATCCGTGCCAAGGAAATCCTGGTGGATATCGGTTATAAGAGCGAAGGCGTCATCCCCTGCAACGAATTTGTAGACCTCGACTCCATCAAGGTCGGCGGCACGGTGGACGTGCTGATCGAAAAACTGGAAAACAAGGAAGGCACCGTGGTCCTCTCGCACGAGAAGGCCGAGTTCAAAAAGAACTGGGAACGCATCCTCTCCATCTGCAACGAAGGCGGCCGGGTTACCGGCAAGGTCAAGGCGGTCGTCAAGGGCGGTCTCATCGTCAACGTGGGTGTCGAGGCGTTTTTGCCCTCCTCCCAGCTCGACGTCATCACCCCGAAAAATCTCCAGAGCTACGTGGGCAACACGTACGAATTCAAGGTCGTCAAGATCAACCAGGAACGCCAGAACATCGTCCTCTCCCGCCGCGAGCTGATCGAAGCCGAACGCAACGAGAAGCGCGCGAAGCTGCTGGCCGAAATGGTGCCCGGCGACATCCGCAAGGGCACGGTCAAGAATATCACGGACTTCGGCGCGTTCATTGATTTGAACGGCTTGGACGGCCTGCTGCACATCACCGACATGAGCTGGGGTCGCCTCGGCCATCCGTCCGAAGTGCTCAAGGTGGGTCAGGAACTCGACGTGGTGGTGCTCGACGTGAACAAGGAAAAAGAACGCGTCAGCCTCGGCCTCAAGCAGAAGATGGCCAATCCGTGGGACAACATCGAAGCCAAGTACCCCATCGGCACCAAGATCAAGGGCAAGGTCGTCAGCCTCGTGCCGTACGGCGCGTTTGTGCAGATCGAACCCGGCGTCGAAGGCCTCGTCCACGTCACCGAACTCTCCTGGACCAAGCGCGTGGCCAAGCCCAGCGACGTCCTCAAGCAGGATCAGGAACTGGAAGCCGTCGTCCTCGGCATCAACCGCGACGAACAGAAGATCTCCCTCGGTGTCCGCCAGTTGGACAGCAATCCGTGGGACAGCGCGGATACCAAGTATCCCGTCGGCACGAAGGTCACCGGCAAGGTCCGCAACCTCACGAGCTACGGCGCGTTTGTGGAACTCGAAGAAGGCATCGACGGCATGGTGCATGTCTCCGACATGTCCTGGACCCGCAAGATCAATCATCCGTCCGAAATGCTCAAGAAGGGCGACGAAGTGGCCGCCACGGTGCTCGAAGTGGATCGCGCCAACCAGCGCATCGCGCTCGGCATGAAGCAGCTCGAAATCGATCCCTGGGAAAACATCGAGAAACTGTACAAGGTCGGCGACCTCGTTCAGGGCAAGGTCACCAAGCTCGCCAGCTTCGGCGCGTTTGTGGGTCTGCAGCACGATATCGACGGTCTGGTGCACATCTCCCAGATCAGCGAAGAACGCGTGGACAAGATCAAGAACGTGCTCAAGGTCGGTCAGGACGTGAGCGCCCGCGTGGTGAAAATCGATCGTGGCGAACGCCGCATCGGTCTGTCCATCAAGGCCGCGAGCTACTCCGACGAGCAGCTCAAGGAAGAGCAGAAGATTCTCGACGCGCTCAAGCCCGGCGAAGATCTCGTTGCCCTGCAACACGCCTTCGACGCCCTCGACGACGTCAAGACCACCGACTAAGCGATCTTTGCTTACGGTTAGAATTCAAAAACGGCGGACTGGCAACAGTCCGCCGTTTTTTTTTCTTAGCAGCCTTTATAAAATCAAATGCTTTGGAGGCTCGAATAATTCCGGGAACTCCCATTTGTTTAGAGCCTTCTCACGTCGGCTGCTACGGCTTCGATCACCGCCAATGTCCGCGGTCGTAATGCCAGCCGCGCCCGTCATGCCAGCGATAGCCGCCGACCCACACGGCATGGGGCCGGGGCGGATACATCCAGTGGCCGCCCACCCAAACCCAGCGGCTGCCCTCCCACGACCACTCGCCACCCACCCAGATATAGTCCGGTCCCGGGGCCACCACATAGGTGTCCACCAGCGGCGGTGGCGGGGCCGACTGCACGGTCACCGTGGTGGTGGCCGGTGGCGCGGCGCTAACCGTGGCCGGCGAATTGATCATGTAGTTCACCACGCGGTCGGATACGCCGTTATTCCGCAGGTCAATGATGTCGCCCGCGCTTAAGTGGTAGATGCTGTGGGTGCTGTTGATCTGGGAAATGATCACATCTTCCCCCACTCCGGACCGGGCCAGCGCCTTGATATCTGCCAGGCTCATCGGTTGGGCCGGAACGGTGGTGGTCGTTGTGGTGGTGTACGTTTGCACCGGCTGGGAGCGGATCTGGGCATCCCGCTGCTGGTCGGCGGCATTGCCGATCAAGCCGCCGGCAATGGCCCCGGCGGCGGCACCGAGCAGGGCGTCTTCGCCGCCATGCCGGTTCCCGCCGATGGCGGCCCCCGTAACGGCCCCCAGGCCGCCACCAATAAGGGCGCCGGAAGCCGTGTTATTTTCCGTACCATCCGGGTTTTGACACCCGGTCAGCAATATCGCCGAACTGGCCGCCGTTAAGACCAAAATAGGCATTTTCATATAAAAAACTCCATGGACACAATACTGCATCCTATTGGGTATGACAACGGGGGGAGGGCCGGGTTCAACGCATTGCACGGATTCTTCCGGGATTATTGCGCCATTTGTGGGGATTTGGCATGAAAAGTGTTAACGGAATCAGTTGCCTTGTGCGCGCCGCCCGGCTTCAATATTGGGGTGATTGCAAAACGTGTCATTCCGTGTCTTGATGTTCACGACGGCAAGGTTACCCGCGGCGTCCAGTTCGGCAAAGCCGAGGCGGGCGAGCTCCGCAATGTGGGCGACCCGGTGGAACTCGCCCTGCGCTACAACGACCAGGGCGCGGACGAGATGGTGTTTTTCGATATCACCGCCAGCGCGCATGGCCGTGCCACGATGGTGGAGGTGATCGAGCGCGCCGCCGATCAATGTTTCATGCCGCTCACGGTGGGCGGCGGCATCAAGTCCGTGGAGGACATGTTCACCATGCTCCGCGCCGGGGCCGACAAGATCAGCATCAACTCCAGCGCGCTCGCCAATCCGGAACTCATCCGGCAGGGTGCGGAAAAATTCGGCAGCCAGTGCATTGTCGTCTCCATTGACGCGAAAAAGATCGCGCCGGACAAATGGGGCGTTTTCTCTCATGGCGGTCGCAAAGACACGGGCCATGACGCCATTGAATGGGCGAAAAAGGCGGTGGCGCTGGGGGCCGGCGAAATTGTTTTGAACTCGATTGATGCCGATGGTACCAAGGCCGGGTTCGATCTCGTGATCACCCGCCGCATCAGTGAATCGGTCGGGGTTCCGGTCGTGGCCAGCGGCGGCGCCGGCACGCTGGAACACATGGCCGCCGTGCTGCTGGAGGGCCGGGCTGATGCGGTTCTCGCCGCGAGTATTTTTCACTATGGCACCTATACGGTGGGCGACGTGAAACGCTTTTTGGCGGAAAAGCAGATTCCGGTGCGTTTGTAGCAGCCGAGGTGACGAGGCTCATAAATTCATTCAGGACAGTCAGAGCCTCCTGACGTCGGCTGCTACTTAAAATCTGATTTGCTGCGACTTGCGAATCTGCCGGAATATCGTAACGTCAATGAGTGCAAACTGCTCGTGAACGAGGTTGCCCATGAACTTGCCATCAAAAGTCCCTACCATTCCGATTGAAGGCTGCATCAGCTACGAAGACTGGCTGAAGGGCCGGCGCTTTCGTCGCGAGGTAAGCCAATTGGTCTCGCCCGGCATCATCCGGCGCGAAAGCAGTTCCAAAGACCGGCGACTGAAAGCGCTCTACAACGGCGAGCGCGGCTTGCCTTTTACGCCTACGGAAAAACTTTGAGGGGGGGGACGCTGATGAAATCCAAAAGAAAACATCCCGGCAGCCCGATTGCCGGTTCAGTCTCGTGGGATGCCATTTGCGGCATTCAGCGCGGTCTTGATTCCATGAAAGCCGGCACGGGCAAGCCGCTCTGTCAGGCGCTGGCTGAAATTCGCGCCAGCAACAGAATTCCGCCCCGCAAAAAATAATTTTTCCTTGAACAACCTTATCCAATCCCGCTGGCTGCCCTTGGTGCTGCTCACTTGCTCGAATGTCTTCATGACCTTCGCCTGGTACGGGCATTTGAAATTCAAGGACAAGCCGCTGTTCCTCGTCATCCTCGTGAGCTGGGGGGATCGCTTTTTTTGAATACGTGCTGCAAGTGCCGGCCAACCGGTGGGGGAGCAATTCCTATTCGGCCTACCAGCTCAAGATTGTCCAGGAAGTGATCACGCTGGCGGTGTTCATCGTGTTTGCCCTCTTTTATTTCAAAGTGAAACCGGCGTGGAACCACATCGCCGCCTTCGTTTGCATCCTCGCGGCCGTGGCGTTTACGTTTTTGCCGAAGAAGTAATTCCCTTTCGCGTATTTGGCGTATTTCGCGGTTTAAATCCCCTTACTGCGGCTTTTCGCCAAAATTGATGGCCATGGCGCCGCCGAGCAGATTCACCACGCGCACGTTGTTCAGCTTCAGCTTCCGCATTTTCTCGGCGACTGCCAGTTGGGCGGGATAATGTTTCAATGATTCCAGAATGTAGGCATACGCCGAGGCATTGCCGCAGAACAGGAGACCAATCAACGGTACGGACAGGCGCAGATGCAGAAAATAAAGCGACCGCCAGAGGGCGTTCGCCGGTTTGCCAAAATCCAGCACCACCAGGCGGGCGCCGGGTTTGGCCACGCGATACATTTCATCCACGCCGCGTTCCCAGCTCGTGAGATTCCGCAGGCCGTAGCCGATGGTGACGATATCGAATGAGTTCTCGGGAAACGGCAGTTGCTGGGCGTCGCCCTCGATAAATTTCGGTTCCTTGCCAGGCAGGGTGGTTTTCGCCGGACCGTTCCGTTGCGCGGCGATGTCCAGCATTTGCGGACTGAAATCCAGCCCCGTCACTTCCGCCCCGCGTTTGGCCAGGGCAAAGGAAATGTCTCCCGTGCCGCAGCATAAATCCAGCGCCTGATCGCCGGCATGCACCTGGGCCAGATCCGTCACGCGCCGCTTCCAGCTCCGGTGCAGGCCGAAACTTTGGAGGTCGTTGATCAAATCGTAACGGCGGGCGATGCCGGCGAAGAGGTCATTGACCTTCGCGGCGCGCTGCCGGCCGGGCACATAATAAGCGTTGCTCACTCCCCCAATGAAACACCACCCGCGCCCCTGTATCCAGCCGATAAACAAAAACTTCAAAACACGCTTGCCAAACCCGGTCGCTTTGCTACGATTAGCGAACTTCGGATGCGAGCGTAGCTCAGTTGGTAGAGCATCACCTTGCCAA
Source organism: uncultured Verrucomicrobia subdivision 3 bacterium (assembly GCA_903872345.1). GTDB lineage: Bacteria > Verrucomicrobiota > Verrucomicrobiia > Limisphaerales > UBA11358 > UBA11358. The sequence continues at coordinate 26,187 of CAIQKM010000023.1, forward strand.
GGTGAACGTCGAGGGTTCAAATCCCTTCGCTCGCTCCATTTCTTTTTTGCCCTTCAATCTCCACCCAAACAGTTGCAAAGCAACGATTTGCAGTTGCGCACATTTCCGTATACACAGTCGGTCAAATCGCGAAATTTGGAAAATATGACGATTTTATGACTGGAGCCGGTCGGGATCGCATTTTCCCAGTTCTAGGAGGTTATCATGAATGATACCGCCTTTCCGAAGTCGATCGAGTTTCGTGGCTGCAAAGCTACAATCTACCGGCAGACCTCACTCCAAGTGGACCGCTACGAAGTCCGATATTTCGATGTAGACGGGGCTAAGCAGCGCGCCACCTTCCGGGAATACCCCGCCGCCAAAGAGTTCGCCGAAGCCGCCGTGCGGGAGATCACGCAGAACCGCGCCAACTTCATCACCCTGCGCGGACAGGAAGCTGCCGACTATGCCAATGCTATCGCCGCTTTGAAACCGATCGGTTTGACCCTGCAGGGGGCTGCCAAAGTCTTGGTCGAGGGTCAGCAGCTGTTGGCCGGCCAAGCACACATTCTCGAAGCGATCCAGTACTATTTGGCCAACCGGCCACGGCAGTCGACCGACATCACCGTCCGGCAGGTCGCGGACAAGCTGCTCGATTTGAAGCAGCGAGAAAATTCAATTGGTCGCCTCCACCTGCGGGACTTGCGGAACCGGCTCAAAAAATTCGCGGACGACTTTCAATGTCCGATTTGCTCGGTGCAGCCAGCGGTTATTCGTGACTACATTTTAGCGCAGCCGGTGAGCGAGCGTACCCAGCACAATCTGCGCACCACCATCGCCAGCCTGTTCCACTTTGCCGCCGCCGAAGGTTACCTGCCTGCGGACTTTAAGGGAATTCCACGGCCCAGCAAGCGCCGGCGCATGAAGATGTCAATCAGCGTGTTTACCCCGGAGGAAATGGGAAAGCTTCTCGAAGCATCGTCCGGGGATCAACGCACCGCCCTCGTCTTGCAGGGGTTCGCCGGCATCCGCGCCGAGGAAGTAAAGCGCCTCCGGTGGGAACACATCAACTTTGAGGAAGGCCATATCGTCATTCCGGATTCGGTCGCCAAATGCGAAGAGCGCCGTTTGATTCCAATGGCCGCCAATTTGGCTGCGTGGCTGCGTCCTTTGTACCGCAATACAGGTCCGGTGTGTTCTTTTAGCAATTTGGCTATTGTCTACGAGCGAATGGCTCACCGCGCCAAAATTGAGTGGAAGCGCAATGGGCTGCGCCATTCGTTTATCAGCTACCGTGTCGCGCATACTAAAAATATTCCGCAGGTTGCGTTCGAGGCGGGCAATAGCCCTGTAATGGTGCAGCGCCATTACCTTAAAGTCGTTACCGCCAAGACCGCCGATGAGTGGTTTAATTTGGCACCGCTTAAGGGTGTAGAAAATGGACAGCAGAAGGTTGTTTTACCAGCACTCGTCTACAATGCACCAGACTTAGCAACGATTGAGGCAGATGCTCAGTGAACGGAATTTTTCCCGTTCTAGGTGGGTATGCTGACACTCCAAGATTCCGTATACATCACAAAGGTGCAACTGGCCAAGCAACTGGCCGTCACGCCCCGAACCGTCGAAAACTGGATGGCCGAGGGTGAAATCCCATTCATAAAGATCGGTCACACGGTCCGATTCGACTGGGGTGCTGTTCGTCGCCGGCTCAACGGCGAAGCTAGCAGCGGGCAAGCTGAACCGCGCCCAACGACTGCCGGCACGTCGCGCGAGAAGCTGAAGTCACTGGCGAAGCAGATCAGAAAGGCGGCGCATGTGGTGCCTGCTTAAAACAGGAAGCAGACTGTTGCCAATAGCCAGCGCATCCGCCTGATACCACCGGGTGATTTGTTCATGCGCCCGAGTTGGCGCACCTGTTTAAGGCGGGTTTTAGATCCCCCTACGGATCTTAACGTTGATGGCCAGCACCTTGGGCCGCGCTGTGAAATAGCCAAGCCAAGTTTATAGCCCCGCAACTGTTGCGCACGCTGCCGATGGGCACAGCCTGTTGCTTGCCAAGGCCTGCGCGCCTTCGCAGAATCACTGGCGTGCCAATCCAACCAACAGCTGTCCACGCCGAAAGCCTCACCGGGCTGATCGAACGCGTGACCTTCTTCAATGAAGAGAATGGCTGGGCGGTGCTCAAG
>CAIQKM010000024.1 GCA_903872345.1 uncultured Verrucomicrobia subdivision 3 bacterium
GCCGCTCAATTCCATGATGTACTGCAAGCCGCCCACGAGCTTGGTTTTTTTGGCCTCCCGGAGATACGTTGCCAGCGTGGTGACATCCACCACGATGGTCTTTTTGTGCATCTCCTTTAGGTTGGCGAAAATCTCCGCGTGTCGGATGTCGTAAAACATCGCCGTGGATTTCCGGGCGAGGGTTTCAATCGTGGCGGGGTAGTCGAGGCACATTGACAGGATGGCTTGTTCGGCTTCCAGCGAGTGCGGCAAGGGCTTGGCAGTCTTAGAGTGATTCATTTGTTTTTCTTCTCCCATTGGTGAATGTCACACGGACGCCACAACGGGAAACGGCATCCGGGAAGGTAAACGGCTTTCGGCAATTTCCCGCTGGTGTGCCATCGGTCAATCGTGATGAGGTTGCGCCCGTAACGCCGGGCAAGGTCTTTGCGAGTCAAGATCGGCCTGCTGGTGACTATTTCCAGCAAGGCTATGAGGTCGGCTTGGTTCAAAGTGTGTCCCTGATTTTGGCGAGCAGTTCGCGGGCACGCTCCGGGGAGACGGGCCGGTCATAAATCGGCCCGGGCGTGGTGACATGCTCAATGAAGCGGGCACGTTCAAGGTGACAGACAGGGCACTCGCATATATTGACACCCCATTTATCGTGCCAAGCCGGGCGGGGCAGTATCACCACGTCGTCACAATGGTCGCAATACCAGTAGCCGGTCATAGCGATTTTTCCCAGAGAACGACTTTGCAGCCGTAGAACCAGAATCCTAGATAAAGGGTGTATTCATTAAAGCCTCTGGAGTATCCAAAATAAACACCAACCGAGTGAATCCATGAAGATGCGTTTCCAATTTTGAAAAAAGTAATCATAGCGTTGTTTGGAGGTTGCGGCGTACAGGCGTCCAGAATTCGATTTGCGGGGCGGCGGAGTTGCCCCGTGAGAGCGTGGCCAGCCGTTCCAAAAGCTGCCGCTCTGACAGCGTGGCGAGGTAGCGGCGGTGTGCTGCCGGGTCTGGCATATCCCCGGCAGCGGCAATGATGCGTTCAATGAGTGTGTTCATGGCGGCGGTAAATGGTTTAGCGGATGACACCTGTGCCTTGGCAGTCTGGGCAACGGGAATTGCTGCGACAGTTGCATGGACACGGTTTAACTACTGGCGGCATCTCTTCCCGCACCACTGTGACCGTGGGAGGGGCATTCAACGTCATGGCCAGCACGGTTTGAGTCGCCCGGCGGATGTCTAGGCGCAACACTTCCGGCGAGATCAAAGCCGCCTGTTCGGGCGTGAGTTCCACTTGGACTAGATACTTGTGAATCATAGAACATCCCCAGGTTGCAGTTCGTCCCATTCAATCTTGGCGGCAAAGCTGGCATAGACGTTGCAAAAATGCGTTGCCCACACCGCCCCCGCCACACTTTGAAACGGCGAGAACCGCCGTCCCTGTGCGTCGTACACACCGGGCGTATTGCCCCGGCGGCTTTCCACATACCGTTGCCCCGCCCCGGCGGCAGGGGGATTCACATCGAATAGCTTCATAGCTTGGCTTTCCGTTTCTCCGCTTTGAGTTGGCGCACGATTTGGCGAAGGGATTTGTTGGGGAATCGTTCGCAAAGCCGATGCCGTTTGATTGCCTTTTTGATTTCTTGAACGGCCTGCGGGTGAGTTAAAGGGTATGCTCCCCAATGTTCAATGGCTTGGATTAGTTTCATAGTTTGGCTTTCCGTTTCTCCGCTTTCAGTTGTTTCATGGTGGGAATGCTGGCTTTGGGCTGCGGAGTCAGGCCCAAGGCCCGCAAAATGGTGTCAGCGGCATCGGCGGGGTATTGCTGCGGACGCTGCCGGATGCCGAGGGGTTTGATGTTCAATGTGTCGAAATAGCGGTACAACTGCGCTTGGCTGACTGGTTTGCCAGCACTGGCGAGGCCCGCAATGATTTGAGCGGTGGTCATCGTGATGAGACTCTATGAGGCCGATTGAGTCCTGTCAATATCAAAGACACTCAATTATTCTCATTACGCAACCGCCGTTAACAATCAAACTTAGGGAGTGAGCATGACAACCGAGCAAACAAAAATAAGGCTGACGACGGACGAAATGACCGAGCTTCGCCAGCTTGCCGACCTGTGCGGGATTCAACTGACTTCGCTCTGCGCGATATTTGTCCGCGCCGGGATGGAAGTCGTCAAAGAAAACGATTCACGTTTGCCCCTGCCTCTTAAATTCAAAATGGTAGAACCAACCAAGCCAAAAAAATGAGCGCGCCCCAAATACAGGCCAAGCCAAATCCATCAATGTTTGTTCCATCAAAAAATGGGAAGCCAGATTACGTGGAATTTATTAGACGGGTTGATGTGGAAAACGTATGGGTGGATTTTTACCACAATAGCGCGGTCATAGACACAGAGCGAATCTTGGCATTTGCCATAACCGAACACGGAGACCTAGTAGGTATCTACCAACCACTCGAAGGGAAAGAGGATTACTGCGAACGTCAGGACTACGCACTGAAGTATTACGTGGCCAAGGAAAACCCAAAATACAAAAGGTGAAAAACACCACAAGAAACCCCTATTTTATTGGGTTTTATGAGTGAATTCGAATCCTGTCGCTCCGACCATCTTTTCTTAGATTTCCGCCCCCCGGCCTCCATTCAGGTAAAAAGGAATGCGCACGGTGCTTGACCGGTCCCGGAATTGAAATCAAAATGGGCGGGTGGTGAGTTTGGTAATGAAATATCCCGTTTTAATTCAAAAGGTTGCCGCTTGGAAGGTGGCGGTTTGCCTGTTGCTGCTGGCAAACCAGGCCACCGCCTTTTCCCTGCTGGGACCGCCCGCGCCCTGGATGCTTTCCTCCAATAATGTCATCGAGCCCGGTGATATTGGCGGGCCGATGGACATCGGCAGCGGGTACCGCTGGAATGTGCCGGTGGTCACGTATGGGTTTGACCGGTCCTTCTTGGATTATTTTGGTTCCAACGGGGTGGCGGCGGTGGAGAGTGCCATCAAGATCATCAATGATCTGCCACCCGCGTCGCAACTCAATCTGGCGGATTATCCGGATGATACACAGTTTTTTAATAATCAGGCATTTGAACAATCGTTGATAGACTTAAAATCGCAGGTTTTAATCCTTTTGCTGGAGCAACTTGGTTTGGCCAATTCCACGCGATATACCTTTGTGTTGAAGCAATGGTGCGATGCTTTTAATCCGCAGATTTACTATTTAAACGAGCCTTACACCAGCCAGTTTGATTGGCCCGATTGGGTGTATCCCGATTTTATGGATCGTCTCAATTTTGACCCGGTTACGCACGCGCCGAGCTCTTATGTTGATGGCAACTTGTATACAGCAGAAACAGAAGCTGTTACTGGCAGCAATTTTATGGACGTATTTGCTGTGGATCCTGTGAGTGATAGCTTTGTCGCCGTTACTGCGGGAGGTCTATCCACTGGCAGGTTTTATGACGGTTTGACTTATGACGATGTGGGCGGGCTGGCTTATCTTTTTTCCACGAATACCGTCAATTATGAACAGGTTTTGCCCGGCGTAAGCGGTGTCAGTACAAACGCCAGCGCATGGGTGAATGGTGCGTGGCGACCGGGGATTGATAAAATCAACTTCATATTGCATTCCACCAATCCCATCACTGGTGAGTTTGTGCGGATGACCAACTCTTATACCGATACTTATCTTACCAATGGAATCATGGTTCAACAGCAATTGCAGCGGGTCATCGCCCAGCCTGATTTTCTGTTTTCGGTGAAGGACTTGTTTGACGGCTCCATCAATTCGTCGGGAGTACAGTATGCTAGGACGGGTACCACGAATTGGATCAATAATTCCATGTTGAACGGAAACCAGTCCGGGGAAGGCCCGGGCATTATCACTCCGCCGATTAAAATCTCATTTGGCATGGCAGGCAGGCTTGCTTATACCTTCGGATGGCAAACGAACGATGAACTCCTGGAATTTGACTATACAATGACATTTGGCTCATACTCAGGCACCACCAACGCCCCAGTGGTTTATCCGGTTGTCCAAACCGGCACCAACCAAATGATCACCCGCATGTGGCTGACTATCACAAACGCATCCTCTCTGATTCAGCAATGCTTCATTTGGTCGCCCACCACCAATTATGGCGGGGTCTTCCAATTTCAAACTTCGACCAATTTCTTGAATTGGGTTTCGCTGTTTCCGGTCACCAATGATGGCAGCATCACCACCTACTACGTCACGCAACCTGCCAGCGCCCAGCGGTTTTACCGGATGATTCCGCAATGAGGGCTTACAACCCGCTCACCGCCGCGTGCAATTGTTTCGCCAGTTCCTTGCGATCCGCAGTGGAGGAGCCGTAGGGCGCGAAATGGACTTTGGCGTGGAGGGAGCGTTTGCCGAGCAGATTCAGCAGGTGCGGGAAAAAGCTGTGGTCGCCCCAGTAGCAGGCTTCGTTCGCGGCGTCGCCGTCTTTCAGGAAATATTGCAGCCGGCTGATGGTGATGTGATGCGTGCCGCCGGCGACGGGTTCCAATAACGGAGACCGGAAGGGAAGCACGTCCGCCCCGTTGGAACTGGTGCCTTCGGGGAAAATCACCACCAACATGCCGTCGTCCAGGGCGGCCTGAATCTGGGTGTTCACCGCGCCCACGTGCAGGCGGCGTTCGCGTTCAATGAAAACGGTGCCGGCGAGCGCGGCGAGCCAGCCAAAGACCGGCCAACTGCGGACATCCGCCTTGGAAACAAACACGGCGGGCGTGAGGGAGCCGAGGACAAGAATGTCCATATAGCTCAGGTGATTGCTCACGAGCAGCCCGGTGCGGGGAATCTGACCGGTGATTTCGGAGGTGAAACCGAAGATTTTAAGATGTCGGATGGTGGCGCGTTGCAGCCAGGCGGCGCGGGCCGCCCGGCGGGATTTCTCCGGCACCCAAACCACGCGGCAGGCATAGTCCACCACGGACATCAATACCTGACAACCAAACCAAAGTAATCTGCCGGCGGCGCGCACTGTCATCAAACCATTTGAAACGCCCCAAGGCCGGAGGTCAACCGAGAAAACGTTCGCGCGCCGCCGGAGAAAGTGATGCCAAGTCCAACATGGTCAAAAAGTCAATGGTCTGGAACTGGCGGTCCAGCGCCGGAGCCCCGCAAACTTTCGCGCCGAGACCGAGGTAGGCGCGAAGCAGCTTGGGGATTTTGACTTCTTCTTCCGCCAACTGGGTCAGCGAGCATTCAAACTGGGGCGTCGGACGGGTTTGCCAGGCGGCGTCCACCACGTGGCCGCGCCGGCAGAGCTGGGTGTAGGCGGAGGCGCCCACCGCCGGATCCTGTGAGGTGATGGAACTGCACCCCAACAGGTACCGGGCTCCCCGTTCCTTGGCGTAGTCGGCGATGCCTTTCCAGAGCAGCCCGAGCACAATCAGATTGCGGTGCTGGCGATGCACACAGGCGCGGCCCAGCTCGATGATTTCAGACCGCAACGGTTCAAAGACCGCAAATTCAAATTCCTGCGCGGAGTAGTAGCCCAGATTTTTGGCGGCATTCAAACCGGTTTGCAAGCGGTAGGTGCCGACAATGGACCCGGAGGGAACGTGCTCGACGAGCAGGTGGTCGCACACCGCGTCAAAGGGGTCGGCATCCAGCCCGGTGGCATAGGATTCGGACAGCCCTTCATTGAGCTCAAGGTTGAAAACCTCGAAGCGCAGCGATTGGGCCGCCTGGATTTCGGCAGTGCCGCTGGCGAGTCGCACGGAGTATAGTTCGGGCGAACTGACAACCAACCGGATGGGTTCTTGGACCTGATTCACCCGGATATGCTGCCAAGCCAATGTGACAAATATAAGACGGGAACGTTACTTTTTGGTGCGAAGTGACATAAACCGTTCCACGTATTTGCCGAGCAGATCGGCCTCCAGATTCACGGCATCACCGACCTGGCGTTCGCGCAGGGCGGTGATTTCAAAGGTATGCGGGATGATCCAGATGCGGAAGCTCTTCTTGGAAACGGCTGCCACCGTGAGGCTCATGCCGTCCACGGCCACGGAACCCTTGAAGACCAGGTAGCGCATCACGTCCGCCGGCGCGGCGATATCCAGCACATGGTCGCGGCCGGCGCGTTCCCAGCGGATGATTTTGCCCAGGCCGTCCACATGCCCGGTCACGAAATGGCCGCCGAGTTCGCCATTGGCGCGGAGGGACCGTTCGAGATTCACGAGCGAACCGGGTTGGGCGAATTGGAAATTGGTGCGGTCCCAGCTTTCCTGCAGGAGGTCGAACCGCAGCAACCTGGCCTTGCCGGCGGCGGTGATTTTGACGGCGGTGAGGCAGCAGCCGTTCACGGACACGCTGTCGCCGGGCTTCACACCGCGCCCGGCCGCGGTGGCGCGCACGATCAGCTCGATGGATTTTTTGCCGGGGTTGATTTTTTCGACGACGCCCGCTTCTTCGACAATGCCTGTGAACATGGCCGTATGGTGCCGGTGAAGGCGTGGCGCTGGCAAGTTTTTAGGGGGAGGATACCGTGTGGAGTGCGCAGGCATGACTGCGCTTTGGGACTGGGAGACATGTCTCCCGGTTCCAAAGCGGCGACATGTCGCCGCACTCCACATGGGCGACGGCGCGCGGCGGCGGCTGGCGGGTACCGGGCCATGTTTATATGGTTTGACAGGATTACCCGTCATTTATCCTCGCGTCCGTCTGCGGCGGCTTTTAGTCTGCTTCGCACCAATATGAATACGCCCTATCCATCTGCCATGTTGCTGATTGCGGTTTATTTCAGGGAGCGGGCAGGGCTGTTTAACCACGAATAGACACCAAGGGACACGAATTCATGAAAAAACTATTGCTCGCCTTCGTCACCTTGCTCTTTCTGCCCCTGCTGGCGCTGGCGGCGACGGACTGGACGGTGGGTTTGCAGGAGTTGGACCTGAGCCGGATGAGTCAGGGCTGGGGAACGCCGCAGGTGGACAAGTCGGTCGGTGGCGGTTCGCTGGCGATTGGCGGACGCCATTTTGCCCATGGCGTGGGCACACACGCCGCCGGTGAATTCTCGCTCGACCTGCATGGCACCGCCCGGCGGTTCAGCGCGTGGGTGGGCGTGGATGACGACGCCCAGACCCCCGGCTCGGTGACGTTTCAAGTGCTGGGCGATGGCAAGGTGCTGTGGGAATCCGGCGTGATGCGCGCCGGCGCACCGGCCAAGGAAGTGGGCGTTGATCTCCAGGGCGTCGAGCGGCTGACCTTGCGCGTGGGCGATGCCGGCGATGGCAACGGCATGGATCACGCGGATTGGGCCGAGGCCAGGATTGAAGGCATCGGCAGCCGGCCAAATCCAGCGCCGTATGCGTTGGACCTGAGCCAACTGCGGGCATTGGATCTGACGGCCAAAACCAATTGGGGTGGCGCGAATCCGGCCGGCGATCGGCTGGCCGGCAACGCGGAATATCTCGAACGCAACGGCCAGCCGTGGATCATGGTTTCGGGCGAAATGCATCCGGCGCGGTATCCCAGTGAATATTGGGAAGAGGAAATTTTAAAGATGAAAGCCGGCGGTTTGAACACCATTTCCGCGTACATCTTCCCGAGCATGCATGAGGAGGACGAAGGCGTTTTCACCTGGACCGGCCAGCGGGACATCCGCCGTTTCGTGGAACTGTGCGCGAAGCACGGGATGTATGTGGCCCTCCGCGTCGGCCCGTTCTGCAACGGCGAATGCCTCAACGGCGGCCTGCCGCAGTATCTGCATGATCAGGGCGTGAAAGTGCGCACGAATGACCCGCGCTATTTTGATTATGTGCGCAAGTGGTATTCGGAGGTCGGTCGGCAGATGAACGGCCTGCTGTTCAAGGATGGCGGCCCGATCGTGGCGATCCAGTTGGAGAATGAATTTGAAATCGCGCCGTTTGCCTGGGGTTTTGCGGGCGCAGGCGGGGAGGAACACATGCGCGTGCTCAAGCGCCTGGCGATTGCGGCCGGGCTGGTGGCGCCGATCTATGTCTGCACCGCGTGGGGTTCGCCCGTGGTGCCCGGTGAATTTCTGCCGGGGCAGGGCGGCTATGCCTGGATCGCTCCCGGTGAACCGACTTCGTATTATCTTTTCAACGACCTGCACCAGGCCAAACAGGATAGATATGATACCTCGCAATATCCGGTGGCCAACATCGAGACCGGGCCGGGATTCTTTTGCTACGGTCAATATCGCCCCGCCATTCCCCCGGAAAGCTCGGAAGCGATTGCCCTGATGATGACCGCCCGCGGCGGCAATGTGCTGGGCTATTACATGTACCAGGGCGGCACCCAGTTTGTCGGCAAACACGGTTCCACCGGTACGTTTCCCAACTTGAGCTACGATTTCCAGGGGCCCCTGCGCGAGTTCGGGCAGGCGAATGTCATCTATGATTATCTCAAGCCCGTGAATTATTTCCTGAGTGATTTTGGCGACCGGCTGGCGCCCATGGTCGTGGCCCTGCCGGCGAATCCGGTGGCCGACACCAAAAATGTGACCGGCCTGCGCTATGACGCCCGGGCGCGGGGCGACAGCGGATTTCTGTTTCTGAACAACTACCAGGACCGGGTGCAACTGCCGGATCGGCACAACCTGCAGTTTGAACTCAAACTGGCCGCTGGCAGTCTGCGAATCCCCGAGCAGGGCGGCTTCGACCTGAAGCAGAACCAATGCGCCATCCTGCCGTTTAATCTGGATTTGGACGGGGCGCATTTGGATTATGCGCTCGTGCAGCTTTACACGCGCACGGAAACGGACGATGGCCGCCCGGTGTATGTCTTCTTCGTGCCCGAAGGCATGAACGGCCAGTATGTTTTCGACTCGAAAACCCTGGCCGGCGTGAAGGCAAAGTCCGCCAAGGTATCAAAGGCCGGCGGTCGCACCACCGTGGCCGTGCAGCCGGGAACGGATTGCCTCCTGCAGGTAAAATCCAAGCCCGGCCGGCAATTTGAGATTCTCACCCTCACCCGCCGGCAGGCGCTGCGCCTGACCCGGCAGGACATCTTTGGCCGGCAACGCCTCGTGCTTTCGGACAGCGATGTCGTGTCCGCGGACGGCAAACTGCGCGTTTCCCAAATCGGCGCGGCGAAGCTGAGTTTTGCCGTGTTCCCCGCACCCACGGCCAAATTGGTCGCCGCCACCGGCATCCTGGCCCAGGCGCGCGGCGAAACCGACGGCGTGTTCCGGCGTTACACAGTCCAGGTTCCCGCAGTGAAGCCGGCTATCCAAATCGAAGGGATCGGCAGCGCCGAGGTGAAAATCAAGGCGTCCGCCGCCGCTCTGGCCGGCGTCAACGATGTGTTCCTGCGGGTCAACTACCTCGGCAACGAAGCCACGCTCAAGCAGGACGGCGCAGTGCTCTGCGACAATCTGTTCAACCGCACGCCCTGGGAAATCGGCCTGAAACGCTTTCGCGAAAAACTGGCGGGCGCACCACTGGTCTTGGCGGTTACGCCGCCGGCACCAATCATCGAGATCGTGGACAACCTGCAGGTGAATTCCGGCGTGGCCCATCTGGCCGTGCCGAAATCCGCGTTGCTGGTGGGCAACTATGAAGTGAGTTCCGCCCCGCCCGCCGGCGCAGCGGACAAAGGCTACGTTGCCGAGGTGACCGTTCTCCCCGAATATGCGGTGTGGGTTCAGGCTGCCGGGATGTGACGGTTAAACCACGAATAAACACGAAGGCACACAAATCAAGGCGATGGGGGCGGGGAACCGGCTGAAACCGGGACTCCAAACATGATGCGAATCATTCATGAATACATTACCATCAGCATATAAATATGTTAGCATATAAATATGTTGCTTTGGCAGTGATGTTTGCCGAAATTAATTATTGTGCCACTAGGCTTTCACTTAAAGAAAACCTCCCGGTAAATGAAAATAAAGTAATTATGGCTAAGGTATATGATCCAGAAGCCCGTGGGGTTTCGGGGCGCATTGATACCCCGCAGTATTCATTTTGCCTGCTAGAAGGGGGAAGGCTGCGTTTTATCACCAAACTTGAAGATATGCGGTATCAATCGGATGGTCTTTATCGTGGCAATGAACCGTTGCCGAAATTCATGGAACGTCTTTCTAAAATTCCATCCATTATCAATACCAATGATGCTTTCCGCATTGCTACCAACTGGCTGGCGGCCATGGATGTGGATTTGGCAAGATTGGAAAAAGAACAGCCGGTGACGATAGAACAACAATTTGTTTTTATTGAATATCAAGGGCAAGTCCCGGTGCCCATTTTTTATGTCAAGTGGGGCAAAGATGGAATGGACAGATATGATCATCACCTACTTCCCGTGGTGGATATTATGATTTCTGGAATTGATGGAGGGCTGCTAAATTTGCGACAAGAGGATGATTCGTATTCCAAGCGTCCGGTTTCCCTGATCAAGGACATGGATAAATTACTGGCCATTACGGATAAAGAGTTTCTGGGATATTCACAACTGGAGCGTAGCAATCTGGTAGTCCGGTTTGCAGCTGTTCAGTATCCTGAATTGGACCGGCGGCTGGATGTCCAAACAAATGCCGTTGCATTGCCTTTCAAGGCCAAATGAAAAAAACAATCTTGCCATTTTAGGCCTCGGCAGGGGCAGGGGGGATGATGCAGGAAATTCGACTGGAGCAGTTGGCCGTAGTGGTTGAATGGGCCAAAGAAAGTGGCGGTGGATTACCCAGGGTAGCTTGCCAGCTCGCAACCGCGAGGCTTTGGGCCGGAATCCCCGGGATTCTTAGATTGGGGTGACCAAGGCCGTTAGCAGCAGGTCTTCGCCGAGTTGTTTCCACGTGACTTCGCGGAGGGGTCAGTCAATGGTATTGTGCTATTTTTGTTGTGATTCCGCCAAGGAGCCTCGGGAATTCCCCGCTTCAGCCCGAACCATGCAGTTAACAGGGGAGCGCATGCGTCTCGCGTGCCGTGTTTGGCGTCCCGCCGAACACCTTCGTCCTACCATTATTTCCCCATCAAACGGTTCACCGGATTCGGGCCAGCGCGAACTCGCCAACACCCCGCTTCTCCGCGTCTTGATTCGTGTTTATTGGTGTCCATTCGTGGTTCAACTGAATGGTTAGGGCTTCAGGCCGGGCATCATTCGCAGCAAAGTTGGGATTCCATGGGCCTTTCAGATTTTTTCAGGCACACACCGCACTTGGACAACCAGTGTCCACCCCCTCTGCCATAATGTCCTCAAAAAATAATATGAAACGCACCGGCAAAATCGCCCGTCTCCCCCACCAACTCCGCGACCAACTCAATCAACGCCTCCACAACGGCGAACCCGGCGTGGACCTCATCAAGTGGTTAAACAGTCTTCCCGAAGTCCAAGCCATCCTCGCCGAACACTTCGCTGGCGTCCCCATCAGCCCTCAAAACCTCTCCGAATGGAATAACGGTGGCTTCCTCGACTGGCTCACCACCCAGGAACTCCTCGAAGACGCCCGCGAATTCGCCGCCAACACCGCCGAACTCCCCGGCTTTACCGACGGCCACCTCGCCGACTGCCTCGCCCACGCCATCACCGCCCGCTACGCCGTCCTGCTGGGCAAAATGCCCCTCGAAGGCGCCCTCAACCCCGACCTCCTCGCCCGCTTCAACCTCCTGCACCGACTCGACCGCCACGTCGCCCGCCTCCAACGCCGCACCGACCGCGCCCGCAAAGAAAAACCCGCCACCCCCGCCGTGGCTGCAACGCCCCCGTCACCAA
>CAIQKM010000025.1 GCA_903872345.1 uncultured Verrucomicrobia subdivision 3 bacterium
CCCCCCAATCCAGAACCGTGACATCGTCAATACTGCTCGCCGACCGGGTTATCTCCCTCTCCGCCATTGGTAAATGGGGGAGAGGGCCGGGGTGAGGTGGCGCTCATCTATTTAACCCGGGGCAGTGTCAAGATACGCCCAGCCCATGCTTGAGTGGAAAATTTGGTTTGCACGTTGCGGTGAATTATGGTCTTATTGCGTTGCCTGTTACCACTGAAAGTCGTCTTCATGGCGTCGCGGGGTATCCTGCTCAGGTGGCTGATGGGCCAATTTTATTTTGGGCGGTCAACGGGTTTTTCCGGTCATAATAGTTTTTATTTCCTTCATATTTGGCCGAGTCATAGAGGTCAACCACCACGCGAATTTTATCCCGAAGGTAATCGTAGTAACGGGTCTGGCCTTTTTCAAACACACGCTGCACCGCCCAGCCAAAATAATCCGGCACGGTGAGCAGGGGTTCGCGCAGCGGTGTCTGGACATTGAAGACGACTTCGCTTTTCAGTTCGCCCGCCGCCCACTGTTTGCCCGCCCGTCCAATGGCTTTGGTCTGGGCTTCTTCCAGAACTTTGGCGCGGGTGCTGGAGCCGCGCTCGGCGATGTTCAGGACGAGGCGACGGGGCTGCTTGAGCCGGCTCTTGATGAGGTGTGAAAGCACATCCGCGTAAAATTCGTCGTCCTTCCCATGATGCTTGTGGATAAAGAGGGAGGGGACTTTACGGGCGATGACGACTTCAGCCTCGCATTCCAAGCCGTGCAAGTAGTGGAGGAAAACCGTTTTCACGTCATCGGAATCTTTGCAGGCGTGGAAAAAGAAACCGCCGTTGGCAATCCGCCTGGCGACACTGGGAATGGTGTTGAGCAGCGGATCGCTGGCGACCTGCTGCTGTAAGGCGATGATTTCCGAACGCACCTCCGTGATGGGGCGGTTGAATTTCACAATGCCCATGCCGAACACGAGGGAAACGCCTTCCTGCCCAAGAATCAGCCCCTTGCCCTTGCCATAAAACGTCGTGTCGCCGACTTCGTCAATGAAGCGGTGAGTGACGGGCAATGGTGCTGGTGCTTCGGCGCTCATGCTCAGGATTTGTATCGTATAACTTGCGGGCTGGCGCGACAAAACTTTTTGCCGCCTGCCTCAACGCCAAGCTGGCCAATGAAATCACGTATGCCGCAAATCCAGCGTAAACGGGAAATCCGGGTTCAATTTCACTTCCGGCACGGTGATTTTTCCGGGCGTGTGGTTCAGCCGGAAGAAGCGCGCGAGGCGGCGGGATTCCGCCTCGTAGCTGTTCACCGGGAAGGTGTCGTAGCTGCGGCCGCCGGGATGGGTGACGTGATAGACGCACCCGCCAAGGCTGCGCTGGTTCCACGTGTCCACGAGGTCGAAGGTCAGGGGGGTGTGGACGCCGATGGTGGGTTGCAGACATTCGGGCGGCTGCCAGGCGCGATAGCGCACGCCGGCCACGGCTTCGCCGTTGGTGCCGGTGGGATGCAGCGGCACGCGCCGGCCGCCCACGGTCACGGCAAAGCGTTCGCCGGTCATGCCTTTTACTTTTACTTGCAAGCGTTCGAGCGAGCTGTCCACGTAGCGGACGGTGCCGCCGCCGCCAGCTTCTTCGCCGAGGACGTGCCAGGGTTCGAGGGCGGTGCGGATTTCCAACTGGATGTCGCGCTGTTCCAAATCGCCGATGAGCGGGAAGCGGAACTCGAAATGCGGCGCGAACCAGTCGAATTCAAACGGGTAGCCGGCGTCGCGCAGATCGCGGACGACATCCTTGAAATCCGTTTCGCAGAAGTGCGGGAGCATCCAGCGGTCGTGGATGTCCGTGCCCCAGCGGACGAGTTCGTTTTGGTAGGGCTCGCGCCAGAATTTGGAGACGAGGCCGCGCAGCAGCAAATGCTGGGCGAGGCTCATCTGCGCGTGCGGCGGCATTTCAAAGGCGCGCATTTCCACGAGACCGAGCCGGCCGGAACTGCTCTCCGCCGGGAACAATTTATCAATGGAGAATTCGGAGCGATGCGTGTTGCCGCTGGCATCAATCAGCAGGTTGCGGAACAGGCGGTCCGCGAGCCACGGCGGGGTGTAGCCGAAGTTCTTGAACTGGCGGTCCATTTCCTTGAACGCCACTTCGAGCTCATACAGCGAATCATTGCGGGCCTCGTCAATGCGGGGCGCCTGCGAGGTGGGCCCCAAGAACAGGCCGCTGAACAGCCAGCTCAGGGACGGATGATTCTGCCAGTAGGTGAGCAGCGAGCGGAGCAGGTCGGGCCGGCGCAGCACGGGGGAGTCCGACGGCGTTTCGCCGCCGATGATGATATGGTTGCCGCCGCCGGTGCCGGTGTGACGGCCGTCCACCATGAATTTTTCCGTGCCCAAGCGCGTCTGGCGCGCCTCCTCGTAAAGCACAGTGGTGCGTTCCACGAGTTCATCCCAGGACTTGCTCGGATGCAGGTTTACTTCGATTACGCCGGGGTCGGGCGTGACCGCCAGTTTGTTCAGGCGCGGATCGCGCGGCGGCGGTTCGCCTTCGATAATGACGGGCGTGCCCAGTTCGGTGACGGCGGTTTCAATGCCGGCGATGAGGTCGAGATAATCTTCCGTGGTTTCCACGGGTGGCATGAAGATGTGCAACCGGCCGTCGCGGGGTTCCACGCACATGCCCGTGCGAATAATCCACGGCGCGCTCTCGCCCTGCACCGGGCGGCGGTTGGGATCAAATTCCTTGGGCAACGGCGGGCGTTCCACCTTGGGTTCCAGGGCCGGGCCCAGTTTTTGGGCGCGCTGACCGGGACCGTAACCCGCCGGTGCCGGCGCACCGCCGGCGCGACGCAGAAACGGCTGCCCCGCCGCTTCGGGATTGACGCGATACGGAAATTCCGTCGGCAACGCCGGCAGATTCGGCGTGGAAGGATCCTGCAGATAAGTCCAGGGATACTCTTTTTCGGAAACCCACGGAATGGAATCGAGCGGCAGGCGCAGGCCCATCGGAGAATCACCGGGGATCAGCCAGAGCGTATCGTCATCGCGCAAAAACCAGGAGCCGGACATCCAGCCATTTTCGCCGCCATAGACGGCGCGCTTGATGGGCAGATTGTAACCGACCACTTCGCCCAAGCCCTGTTGGAATAAACGGCCGATGCGCTCGCGTTCGAGCTTGTTCTTGAGGTTCGTTTTTTCGGGCGTGACGTTCGCCGGGAAACGCCGTTCCTTCCAAATATAATAAAAGGCGTCTTCGTACGCCGGCAGCATGTTCTTGGGATCCGCCCCGATCACCTTGGCAATGCGCGTGAGCAGTTCTTTCGCTTCCGCCGCCTTGAAGCCGTAATCCTTCGACTCATCGGCAATCAGCGAATCGTCTTTCCAGATGGGTACGCCGTCCTTGCGCCAGTAACAGCCCAGCGCCCAGCGCGGGAGCGGTTCGCCGGGATACCACTTGCCCTGGCCGTAATGCAGGAGCGAGCCGGGCGCAAATTGTTTGCGCAGCCGCTTGAGCAGCTCGCCGGACAACACACGTTTCTTTTGGGAGACCGCCGTAAAATTCCATTCCGCCCCGTCCCGATCATCGATGGAAACAAAGGTCGGTTCACCGCCCATCGTCAGGCGCACGTCGCCTTTCTTCAACTCCGCATCAATGGCATGGCCGAGCGACTCGATCTTTTTCCACTGGTCATCGGTATAGGGCAGCGTCACGCGCGGCGATTCATAGACGCGCGTCACCTTCATTTCATGGCTGAATTCGCATTCGCACTCGTCGAGCGCGCCGCTGATGGGCGCGGCGCTGGAGGGATCGGGCGTGGCGGCGAGCGGGATATGGCCTTCGCCGGCGAGCAGACCGGAGGTGGGGTCGAGCCCAATCCAGCCGCCGCCGGGCAGATACACTTCCGTCCACGCATGGAGGTCGGTGAAATCCTTTTCCGCGCCGGAGGGGCCGTCGAGCGACTTCACATCCGGCTTGAGCTGAATGAGGTAGCCGCTGACGAAACGCGAGGCCAGGCCGCAATGCCGCAGCAACTGGCACAGCAGCCACGCGGAATCGCGGCAGGAACCGCTCAACTTCTCCAGCGATTCCTCGGGCGTCTGCACGCCGGGTTCGAGGCGGATGGTATATTTGATGTCCTGCCACAGGCGCTGGTTGATGGCCACCAGGAAGTCAATCGTGCGCAGTTTTTTATCGGCCGGCAACGCCCGGCGCTGTTCCTTGGTCAGGCGCTTGGTTTCGCCGAGCAAATCCTTGCGGATGACCGACAGGTACTTCATGAATTTCGGGGTCAGCCAGCACTTGCGCTGAAACGGCGCCAGTTCATGGTCGAGCGCCGGGTCGTATTCAAAGGGAAACTTTTCCGCTTCCGGCTCCAGGAAGAAATCGAACGGATTGAACACCGCCATTTCGGCCACCAGTTCCACTTCCACGCAGAATTCGCGGGTTTTTTCCTCGAACACCAGCCGCGCCGAATAATTCGCCTGCGGGTCCTGCATCCAGTTGATGAAATGCTTGGCGGGCGTGATGCGCTGGGAATAGCTCAGGATGCGCGTGCGCGAGTGCGGGGCGGGGCGGAGGCGGACCACCTGCGGCCCGAGGTTGATGGGCCGGTCGTACTTGTAATGTGTCTTGTGATAGAGCGCTACATGTATGGACATCTGATTTCCTTTTGATTAAACAATAAACCACCCGCCCGGGGCCGGACCCAACCGGTCCCCGCAAATTATTTCCGTTACCACCGGATCGCCGCCCGGTCCGCCGGTTGAAAAATGATTTGCCCCGTAGCAGCCGACGTGAGGAGGCTCAAATATATTTTGGAACGCTCTTTTTTCTGGAGCCTCCTTACGTCGGCTGCTACGGCTTCAACGGGCCGGCCCATTGGGGCCGACGTTTACAAATATGCCTCGATCGGCTCGGCCCCGATGGTGCCGGCCAGTTTTTCCAAGTAGGCCGGCGATTCCACCGTTTCCAGCATCTTGCGCGCGCTGACCAGCCGGGCCGGGATGCCGATTTTTTCGGCCACATCCACATGGCTCGGGCGGCGCAAAAAGGCGTTCAGGTAATCGTTGTGACGGCGCCAGAGAACCTTGTCGAGCTTCTGCTTGGCCGCGAGGCGCGCGGCGTACCACGGGCTGGCGAGCAGATACTCGCGCGTGAACAATTGGCGAATATCGGGATGCTCCAGGCCTTTGCCCTCGAATTGATCGTGCAGCATGATGTGCAGGAGCGCATGGAGCGGCGGACACGCCTGCGCGATGCTGCCGTCGTTGAAATACGATTGGGCCACGCGTTTCTGGGTGGCCACAATGTTATCCACGCTGTCCACGAACACTTCCCGGCTTTGCAATTCCGGCTTCAGCATCGCTTCCGTGAACACCGCGTGCGGATGGTTGAACACCCGGCCAAAGAACGCATGGACAAACCGCGTGTTGATGCGCCAGCCCAGCCGGCTCGCGAGCACCTTTTTGCCGTGGTGCTCGAAGTCCTGGCAGCGTTCCAGATAATGGTTGGCGATGAGGAATTTCGGGTCCGCCTCCTCATGGGTGAGGCGGCACCAGATTTCCGGAACGATGAGGCTGACGTCGTGATCCACGCGCAGTTGCGGACCCACATGGCCGGCGGCGGTTACGAAGCCGTTATGGCCGCAGAGAATCCACGAGACCAGCGCGTTGTTGAGGTCAATGATCGGCGGCAGGGCGTTGAACGGCCCTTTCGTGAGCGCGCCTTCGGAACCGGCCCCGGTCGTGGACGGCGATTTGCCCGTCATGCTGCAAATCACTTCCATGAACAGCTCCGGCAGCTCGAAATAATGGATCGGATTATAGCACGCCAACGGGCGCACGCCGTCATCCGGCGGATTGTTGCGGCGGCCGGGCAGCACCGCCGTGACCGGCGTGTACAGCGGCTGGCCGGGCGGCACGCGGCGGCGCAGGCGCGCGGAAATTTCCGCCAGATACGTTTCCTTGGCGCGCACCAGATCCGGCCGCTTTTGCAAATAGCGCGGATTCTTCGTCGGCTTGCCATCCACGAGGCGCGGGTTGGCCGTGCACACGAAATAGCGCGGCTCGGGACTTTCCGCAATATTGCGGATGAAATTCTGCATGGGCGCCGTGAACTGCTGGAAGCCCAGGGCGTCCTCGACCATCTCGCGCGCGTCGCTGTCCGACAGCGGCTCGTAGTTCGAGAAGAAATTGTCCGGCTGCACAAAATCGTCCTCCGCCTGCTTGTCGTAGCCGCGATGAATCGCATCATCCGGCCGCTGGAACAGGCGCTGTTCGCAGTTCTGGGCGAATTTCAGCGAGAGGCTGGTGTCGGTGCCTTCGGGCAGTTTTTCCAACGCCGACGCCGGTACGACGATCGAGGCCGTAATGTCATCTTCCATCTGCACTTTCACGGCGGGATGAAAATCTTTGCGCAGGCCGAACGTACGCCACGCGCCGTTGCCATCGAAACCCACCCGCAAATACGTGGTCACCAGCTTGCGCGCGTCGCACTTCAATTCGTTGCCCGGCGTGCCGTTGATGATGTCCACGCTGAAATGCGAACGCCAATCCGCGCCCCACTCGGGCTTGTAATAGCGTTTCACCACAAAGACCAGCTCCTTCACATGCTGCGGCACGCTGGCCAGCCAGGCGTTGTATTCCGGCGTGTAATCGTGTTCGTCCAGCGTGAGCAGCTTGATGACGGAACCCAGCGACCGCTCGGGCGACAGAATCGGGCGATGATCTTCCTTTTTCTTGTCCACAAAGCGGGTGGTGTAATCGCGGTCAATCAACACCGCCACCTGGTCGAAATCGCGCTTCATGTCCGCCACGAACACAGAGCCCGTCAAAATCGCGTCCGTGATGGGCTTGGAAATTTCCGATTTGCCGCCGCCGGAAACCGTGCACGGCTTGTGGCAGAACGTGCCTTCCGCCACGGTGCCCACGAGGCGCCATTGGCGACCGTAGCCGGGCGGCTTCTCCATGCGCACCTTGTAGCCGGAGGGACGCACGTACGTTTTGTCCGGCGAGAGCCGGATGCTGTTCGGCCCCGCCGCGCCATTCCACGTCACCATCTGGGTCTTGAGATCAAAATGCGCGTCCTGGTGAACGTAGTACACATTCGGGAATTTCTTGTCCACCGCGTAGCCTTCGGGCTTGGCGTCCATGACATCCGCGAACAGCGTCACCATGTCTTCGTAGGTGTGGCCCCGCCGGCGCACATGCGTGTCGCCGCTGAATTCCTCGCCCAAATCGTAGCTCTGGAACACCAGCGCGCCGCCCGCATGTTCCTCCTCGGCCAGGCCGAACAGGTTCGCCGCGTAGCTGAGCTGGGTCTTCACCTCTTTCTTGCAATAGCCGTAGTAATTGTCCGCTATGATCGTCACGATCACGCCCGTTTCATCGCGGCAGGTGAGCTTGAAGGCGTTGCCGCCGTTGTAGAGTTCGTCCTCCTTCTTCCAGCACATGCCATCGCGCTTTTGACGGTCGGTGGCGGCTTCAAACGCAGGCAGACCGGCGGCTTTCTTGGTCACCTTGATCAGGTGCGGCGCGAGAATGATGCAGCCGGTGTGACCGGTCCAATGATCGGAATCGAGCGCGGAATCGTTTTCCGGGAGAATGGGGTCGCCGGCATTTTCAAAAATCGCCTCCACGAAATCCAAGTTGCTCACCAGGTTGCCCGGCGCAAAGAAGCGCACTTCCATGCGTTTCTCGGGCGTGACCCCGGACACGGCCGGACACACCAGCGGGCGGAGCAGCAGCGACACAAAACATTCCGCCGGCTTGGCCTGGGTGGAGGTGAACGGCAGGCGCATGAGATCGCTCGGCGGCGTGAGCGCGAACTGGAGCATTTTGGCAAATGTCAATTGCGGCACCGCCAGCTTGTCGTCGGGAATCGGCAGGCCTCCTTCCGTCACGTGGAAAATGCCCGCCGTGGTCCGGCGGTCGCTGCGCGGATTGTGCAGCACGCCCTGTTTCACGCGGTACGAATTGATGATATCCGAGGAAAACGCGTCGCGATCCACCGGCAGCGACAGCACCCGCGCCAGTCCCGGACGATCCAGCGTGAACGTGCGACTGGGCAGCTTCGGCGTGGGAATCTCCTGGAGATAATCGTGAAGAAAATTCTGGATGCGCTGGTCCGCCGGGCAGAGGTAATTGCCGAGCAGACGGTCCTTTTCGCGCGACTGCGCGGCCATAGCGGCGGCGATTTCCACAAATTCACGGTCCCCTTTTAGCGGCACCGGTTGACAACCGATCAGGGCGAGTTTGACGTTGATGTGGGCGATCAGGTGGGCGGGAATCCCATCGGTTTCGCTGGCCTTGTTCGGTATGTGGCTATGGCTGTTCATTACGGATCAATGCGCGGTTTGGGCAATTATCAGTCAAAGGACTGATTCCTTACCCCATACGATGCCTTGAAAACCGCTGTTCGCAAGTTTTTTTAGCGGGGATAAATGGTGACACGCCCGCGTTTTCACCCAATAAACATCGGTCATTGGTCGGTGAGGTTGCAGATTGGACCGGTTTAAGGCGGATAAGGGTGGAATGGTTTTCGGTAACGTTAAAGACAAAAACACGCTAATTTGAGCTACCCTGGCAGAAAACGGTCACATTGAGTCAAGTTCTGGTCTCATTGACGGTATGGCCGCTCCGCCCGGCGGCATTGCCGCCACCGGCCGGCTCCAGGCCTGAAACCCGCGCAGGTTGTAGGCAAAGAACGCCACGTTACCGACGCAGATGGCCGCATTGCCCAGCAGCAGGCCGGCGGCCACCCACGTTATATTGGCCAGCATGAAGCTGACAAATCCCCACCGGTTTTTCCGGCCCAGCAACACCAGTGCGAGCAGGGACAGCAGCATGGCCAGCCAGTCCAGCCCGAACAGTTTCATATCGCGGCCTCCAGGTTGGCGGTGAACGTTCCGGCCGGCGGCAGCGCCGGATAATCCGTGTAGCCGATTTCCGTGCCGCCATAAAAAGTCTCGCGCTGGTAGCGGTTGAGCGGGGCGCCCGTGGCGAGCCGCCGGGGCAGGTCGGGATTGGCAATGAAGGCCCGGCCAAATGCAATGGCATCGGCTTCGCCCGCCGCCACGGCCGCCTGGCCGCTGGCCGGAGTGTGACCGCCGGCGGAAAACAACCGGGTGCGGCCGGTGATCAAAGGTCTGAAATGACGCGAACTCAAGGCATCATCGAAATGCAGCAAATCCTTGTTGCCGGCCACACGGGGTTCCACCAAATGCACATAGCCCAGGCCAAACCGGTTCAACTCGCCGATGACGTGGCAGTAGGTGCCCCACCGGTCGGCGGGAGCGCTCCCGCCGTAGGTGTTGGACGGCGACAACCGGACGCCAATGCGGCCGGGTTCCCAGACCGAACTGACCGCCGCGACCACCTCCAGCAGAAACCGGCTCCGGTTGACCACACTGCCGCCATACTCGTCCGTACGGTGATTTGAATTGTCGGCCAGAAACTGCTCGATCAAATAGCCGTTGGCTCCGTGAAGTTCCACGCCGTCGAAACCCGCCTGCCGGGCGAGCTCCGCGCCGCGCCGGAATTCTTCCACCGTGGCCGCGATTTCGGAAAGTGTCAGGGCGCGGGGCAGCGGATAGTCCTTCATCACCCCGGGGGCAACGTAAGCCTGACCGGTTCCGGCGATGGCGCTCGGAGCCACCGGCGCCGCCCCGTCCGGCTGCAGGTCATTATGCGATTGCCGGCCAACGTGCCAGAGCTGCACGAAGATTTTGCCGCCGGCCTCATGGACCGCCCGGGTGACCAGCTTCCAGCCTTCGGCCTGGGCTTCCGTATGGATGCCCGGAGTGTGGTAATAACCGTGGCCGCGCGGCGAAACCGGCGTGCCTTCGGTGATGATCAAGCCGGCGGTGGCGCGCTGCCGGTAGTATTCCGCATTCAGTTCCCAGGGAATATTGCCCGGCATGCGGGCGCGCATCCGTGTGAGCGGCGGCATGATGATGCGGTTGGCCAGCGTCAGGGGCCCCAGCGTCAGCGGGGAGAAAAGGTCGGTCGGTTTCATATTCAAGCGATTATCCGTTTTTGGTTTCAGTTGTTTGTTCCGGGCGTTCCGCGCCGTTCACACCCCTGTTATCGCACGAATCCGGTAATCGTGGAAATCGTATGATACGATTGCAGTGATCGTAAAAAACGATATGCTGGCGCCGATGGAACTAAGGCATCTCCGATACTTTGTGGCCGTGGCGGAACACCTGAACTACAGCGAGGCGGCGCGCCGGCTGCGGGTGGCCCAGCCGGCGGTCAGCCAGACCGTTTTGGATCTGGAGGAAGAGCTTGGCTTGAAATTGTTGCTGCGCACCCGGCGGCAGGTGCAACCCACCGTGGCCGGAAGCATCTTCGCCCAGGCAGCCCGCGACATTTTGCGCCGGGCGGAGGCGGCGAAACAACTGGCGCAACGGGCCGCCCGGGGCGAGGTGGGAAAGCTGGGCATCGGCTTTTTCGGATCGGTCACCGCGCCCATCCTGCCCCTGCTGGTCCGCACCTACCGGCAACAGTTTCCCCAGGTGGAGCTGAACCTTTATGAACTGAACCCGGATCAGCAAATGAAGGCGTTTGATGAGGAGCGCATTGATGTCGCATTTGCCCGGCCGCTGCCGCCGGAGCGCCGCGCCGGGTTTCAGGAGGAGATCGTTTACACGGATACCCTTGCCGTTGCCCTGCCCGAGGGGCATCCGCTGGCCGGGAGAAAATCGGTGCCTTTGAACGCGCTGGCGGCGGAGCCGTTCGTGCAGTTCCATCGTCAAGGCGCGCCGGGGCTGTTCGATGAAGTGATGACCACCTGCCGCCGGGCCGGTTTTTCGCCCCGCGTCGTCAGCGAACCTGATTTCATGGCCACGGTCATGACCCTCGTCGCCAGCGGGCTGGGAGTCTCCCTCGTTCCGGGCAATGTCCGCAGTTTGAACCGGCCACAGGTGGTCATCCGGCCCATCACCCCAAAATCGGCGCCCATTCCGTTATGCCTGACCTGGCCGAAGGACGTGGAAAATCCCGCGCTGGCGGCGTTCGTCAAAATCGTGCGCACCGCGAAGCCGACCATCCAAGCCATGATGACCAGTGGTCGCCGGGTTGACTGAAAAGAATTCCCAGCCTGTATCAACTCCAAACCGTTGATGGGGGGACGTATTTTTGATGCTCCCCGCGAATACAACTTGCCCAATCCCTGCCAAAATTCAAGGATACGCCCATGCACATCCAATTTCGCGCTGCGCTCCTCTGCGTTCTGGCCCTGCTTGGCCTAGCCGCCCACGCCGCGCCGCTGCCGCTCGTCAGCCCCATCTTTGGCGACCACATGGTCCTCCAGCAGGGCAAACCCAATCCGGTTTGGGGTTGGTCCGCGCCTGGCACCGCTGTGCAAGTCGTCATCGGCACCCAGACCGCCACCGCCACCGCCGGACCCGACGGTCGCTGGCAGGCCGAGATTCAGCCGCCCCCCGTCGGCGGCCCGTACGAATTGAAAATCACCGCCGGCACCAATACCGTGGCTTGCGAAGACGTGCTCGTTGGCGAAGTCTGGCTCTGCGGCGGGCAATCCAATATGGCATTTGTCCTCGGGCACGCCGACCATGGCGCTGAAGAAGTCGCCGCCGCCAATCATCCGGAAATTCGCCTTTTCACCGTTCAAAACCATGTTGCTTACACCGCCGCCGCCACCCCGGCAGGAACTTGGAAACCCTGCTCGCCCCAAACCATCGCCACCAATGGCGGCTTCTCCGCCGTCGCCTACTTCTTCGGTCGCAAACTTCAGAGCGAACTCCATGTGCCCATCGGCCTCATTCAGGATTGCATCGGCGGCACGCCCGCCGAAAGCTGGATGAATCCCGTTTCCCTCCATGAGCTAAAGGACTTCGATGTTCCGCTCGCCGAAATCGACCGCCTGCACGCCCGGGGCGGACCCGAATACGGCAGCTTTCTCATGCATTGGCTGGATGAATACGACGTCGGCAACAATCTCTGGTTTGCCCCGGGCCTTGATGATTCCAAATGGAAATCCGTGACCCTCCCGGGCAATTTCCATGAACTCGGCGTCGGCGCCGAACCTTGCGTGGTCTGGTTCCGGAAAACCCTTACGCTGCCCGATCCCCTCCCGGCCGGCCGCGCCACCGTGCTGCTTGGCGTGGTAGATAAAATGGATACCACCTGGCTGAACGGCCATTTTGTCGGCGCCAGCTCCTGGGTGGAAAATCCCCGCGCCTACAACGTGGAGGAAGGCGTGTTGCACTCCGGCAAAAACCTCCTCGCCATTCGCGTAGTCCGCACCAAATCCCCCGGCGGCTTTATGGCCAAACCCGACGGCCTGCGTCTGGTGCTGGGCGATCACACCGTCATCCCGCTCGCCGGCGAATGGTCGGGGGCCTTGAGCGTGGATGTCCTGCCGCCCATTAAACTGCCGCTCACCTATGAAAATTATCCCACCATGCCCGGCGTGTTGTTCAACGGCATGATCCAGCCGCTCGCCCCGCTTGCCCTGCGCGGCGCCATCTGGTACCAGGGCGAGGCCAATTGCGGGCGCGCCCACCAATACCGCACCCTGCTGCCCGGCCTCATCAACGGCTGGCGCAGCGCTTTCGGTCAGGGCGATTTCCCCTTCTACATCGTCAGCCTCCCCGCCTTCTCCCACCGCCGCGACCAGCCCGGCACCGACGGCTGGGCCGAACTGCGCGACGCCCAGTTGCAGACCGCCCTCACCGTGACCAACACCGGCCTCGCTGTCACCATTGACACCGGCGATCCCGACAACATCCATCCCAAAACCAAGCAACCCGTCGGCGAACGTCTCGCCCTCTGCGCCCTCGCCGGCACCTATGGCAAGAATATCCCCGCCTCCGGCCCCATCCTCGCCAGCGCTGAACCCGCTGGCACCGCCCTAAAACTCCATTTCACCCACACCGACGGCGGCCTCGTTGTCCACGGCCCCGAATTAAAAGAATTCTCCCTCGCCGGCGCCGACCGCAAATGGCACTGGGCCGACGCCCATATTGAGGGCGACACCATCATCGTCTCTTCCCCGTCCGTGCCCGCGCCTGCCGCCGCCCGCTACGCCTGGCAGTCCAACCCCGCCGCCACCCTCTTCAACGGTGCCGGCCTTCCCGCCTCCCCCTTCCGCACCGACGATTGGCCGGACAGCACGGAGAATCAGAAACCGTGGTGATAAAACAACCATGGTCAGTCAGGTTGGCAGTAATCTAAATAAAATTTATTTTAACTTTCAACTGCAGCATGGCGCCAATTTCATGTCCGCGCGCAACTTGGTAATCACGGTCAGCAGATTGAAAAATGCGCGGGGTGAGCAAGCTCAGGAGCAACCCGCGATAAAGCTGGGACGGCCGGAAGCCTGTGCGCCGGCCTCGTCCCCGATGGACTGGCCACAGTTCATTGATAAAATCGTCGGCAACAAAGGGCGACGATTGTTCGAGCGGCTGCGTCGTACCGGTGGTGGCCAAGGAGAAAGTCATCGTCAAAAAGACTGCCTTGAAAAACCACCTGCGTCCGCCCTGTCGAAACAATGCATATTCTGTGACTAAGAACCTGTTTCGCAGTCTGTTGCAACGTGTTTCAGAGCACCTTCTTTCACTATGTGCAAGTTGTCTAAAGAAATAAAACACCACAGTGAAGCGCTGTGCAAATGGACATCTTTAACGGCCATCCTGCGTGCAATCTTTAGGATTCATTCCCACCAAAATTCCCAACAAGGCAAAGGCGATCCACGCGAGGGCGGGGACGTAAAGGCCGAATTCACCGAGGCCTTGGACAAACCAGGCTAGTACGCCGGCGAAGACGGCGAAGAGCGCGGGGTCGGTGGCGGACCAGACTTTCTTACCGACCACGACGAGGGCCAGAATAATCCAGGCGGTGTAGGCAAGGCCGGCGGGGAAACCGGAGTCGGAGAATTGTTCGAGGTAATCGTTGTGCGTGAGGCGGGCCATTTCGGCGGTGGGCGATTTCAGGCGGGCGTAAGGGCGCTGGAAGGTGCCGGGGCCGGTGCCGAAGACGGGGCGGTCGGCGGCGGTTTGCGCGGCGGCGTGCCAGTAATCAAAGCGGGCGCTCACACTGGTGGCCCCGGCGGCAAGATAGTTGTGGAAGCGCACGGCAAACACGCCCAAGCCCAGCACGAGCACCAAGGCCACGGCGGCGAGTTTAAGCTTTTGCGACCAGTCGCGGCGGAGCAAATAGAGTCCCACAATGCCCATGGCGATGAGCCAGCCGAGCTTGGAACCGGTCCAGAAGAAGGCCAGGCCGCCGAGAAACGCGGTCATGCCAATGGCGGCATAGCGGATGAGCGGTTTCAGTTTTTGGGTGCAGGCGAGGGCGAGGGTAAACGCCAGCGGCCAGAGCAGCAGGATGAGCTGCGCCAGGGCGTTCGGATAAACGAGCGTTCCGGAGACGCGGCCTTTGAGGAATTTCGTGAGAATTACCGGATTCGCCACGTCGAGACCGTTGGTGGTGATGATGATGCCTTCCGTTTTCATTTCCGCCACGTTGGCGGCGGGAAAATTGGTCCAGCCATTGGCTTCGCCTTGGACGAGCATCTGGTAATTCTCGGGGAATTCAAAGGCGTGCTGGTTGATGGCGCGGACGAGGCAGAAGGTCAAGGCGGCGAACAGGCCGGGCAGCAGCCAGCGCCAGACTTGGGCGCGGGCGAAGATGAGCACGCCTAGAAAATAACACGCGGCGCAGCCACCCAACTGCCAGAGTGTGGCGGTGGTGAGTTCGGCATCCACCGAGGAGCCGGCGGAGAGGAACTGCCAGCCCAGCCAGCCGAGGGGCAGCAAACCGAGCCAGCGGGTGGCGGGCCAGGACCACGGGTTTTTGACCATCAGGATCAGACCGACCGCCGCGAGGGGCAGCAGCAACCAACCGGCCCAATGGATGGGCCACGTGTCAGAGAGGTAATCCGCAGCGGTGACGGGGGCGATAATCTTTTGATCAAGGATCACCGGGTTGCCAAACTTCCAGATGCAGAGCCCGAGAAACAAGCCAAAGACGAGGGCGTACCACGCGGTCACGGAGAGGCGTTTCATCGCGTCAAAGTTGCAGTTTCAGCAGGCCCACTTCGAGGGCGAGCGCTTCCTGAACGTTGGTGTGGAGCAGGCGCTGGGTCTGTTCGAGCACGGTCAAATTTTCCTCGGCCTGACGCGAAGTGAGGCGGCGGGCAACTTCATCGGCACCGGGAATCTCGGGGTAGCTGAGCAATTCTTCGCCGGCGGACAGCGTGTGCAGCCAGACATCGCGGAACCAGCCTTGCAGAAGCATCAAAATATCGGCGCGCTGGCGGCGGTATTCGGCCTCGATGCCGGCGGCCAGTTCGTCTTCCCAGCGTTCGCGGAGAGATTTCTCGGCGTCGGTATATTTTTCCAGCGGCGAGCGGGCGGACAGGGTTTCATCTACGCGGGCGCGGAGGCCGGCGAGCAGTTGCAGGAGGGAATCCAGCAGTACGTAACGGCTCAACAGGCTTTTCTGGCCCGTGGCGGCGAGGCTGCTGAAGCGGTTCAGCCATTCGGATTGCAGGGGTTCCAGCGGGCGGCGGCCTTCGGTGGTGAAGTTCAGGCGCAGGCAGCGGGACAGGATGGTTTCCAGAATCCGGGAGGGCTCGGTGGAAAGCAGAATGAGAATGGACTTGGCGGGCGGCTCTTCCAGGGTTTTCAGGAAGGCATTGGCGGCTTGCACGTTCAGGCGGTCGGCACCGGAGATGATGGCAACTTTGAAGGGCGCTTCGCCGGGCTTAAGCTGAATCTCGTGCATCAGGGCGCGGGTCTGGTCCACGGTAATGATGCGGGACTTGGACTCGGGGCGTGCCCAATGGATGTCGGCGTGACCTTCATTATCAATCTTGCGGCAGCTCAGGCATTGATCGCAGCAATCGGTGGCCACGCCTTCCGTGAGCACGGGCTGCTGGCAGTTGAGGGTTTTGGCCAGGGTGCGGGCGAGCAGTTCCAACTCTTCCAACTGGTGGCCGGTAAAAAGGTAGGCGTGTCCCAAACGGCGGCGGGCCAGCGACCGTTGCAGGAGCTGGACGCCTTGGGATTTCTTCGCAATGTCGTTAAAGGCCATGCCAGCCAAAGCAAACTATGGATGCCCTAAACTGTAAAGCGCGAAAGCGGCTGGCGGGGGAGGCGGGAAGCTTCAAACGTCAAAGGGGAGGAACGGCGGCGGGCGGGCGGATGATTCTGGATCTGCCTTGATTTTTCCGATTTCAAAGGGTTTTTATCAATTCCAACGGCTGAAAGCGGAAGCCTAACCCGACTTCCGCCACTGGGGCATAAAAAGGGGGATGGGATGCGGATTTGCCGGGGTTTGGGCCTGGCCGCGGCCCAAGGTCGCCACTACATTGGATGGAATTTCAGTTGGATTTGGGTGCGCTAATGCGCGGGGGGTGGCAGGGGTGGCAGGGTGAGCTTCAAACAGGGCGGCAACAGCGCCACGTCAAAGACCTCAATGGACTTCTGCCAGGCGGCGCGTTGGAAGTCGTTGATCTCCCCCCGGAAAGAGCGCGTGCGTCGCCAACTCCGGCGGCCGCTGCTTTCCATTTGCTTTTTAAGGCGGACGGGTGATGATTAACAAACCTATTATGCGCATAATGAATGCTGGTCGGCTGGCGGTGTGCCTGGCAGTGATGTTTCAGGCAGCCATTGCCGTCCCGGCGCAAGTGACGCTGGGGGATGCGCCGCCAGCGCCGACGGATTTGACCGGGCTGCCGGGGGGCGGACCCCGGCCGCTGGTGGTCACCGGCGGGTTTACGGTAGATACCACGTCGCGCGAACAAGTCCGGGAATTTTACAACACGGTTTACCTGGCCACCGTCGGAGTGGCGATCAATTCGACGGCCGTGGTTGCCAATTGTGTGCCGGGGACCAATTCGCCGTTGTTCGCCAACGCCACCTTGCGGCGGCTCAATTGGTTTCGGGCCATGGCGGGCATCCCGGCGGCGGTGACGTTCGACGCCGGCGAGAGCGGGCAGGATCAGTCCGCCGCGCTGATGATGGCCGCGCAAGGCGCCTTGCAGCATACCGGCAACTGGACGGGCTGGAATTGTTTGAGCGCGGACGGCACCAACGCCGCCCGGAATTCCAATCTGGCCCTGAGCTATAACGGGCCGGATGCGATCAGTGTCTACATGTGCGATTTTGGGGCGAACAATTATGAGGCGGGCCATCGCCGGTGGCTGCTTTATCCGCAAACCCAGATCATGGCCGCAGGCGATGTGCCGGCGCAAGGCAGCGACTATTCCGCCAACGCCACCTGGGTGTTTGACGCGAATTACGGCGGCCCCCGGCCGGCCACGCGCACGAACTATGTGGCCTGGCCGCCACCGGGCTATGTGCCGTATCAGGCCGTGTATCCGCGCTGGTCTTTTGCCCTCGCCAACGCCGGTTTCACCAATGCCACGGTGACCATGACGAGCGGCGGCCTGCCGATGGCGGTTACCCAGGAGACTTATGTGGCGGGATATGGGGAAAACACCCTGGTTTGGCACCCCGCCGGACTGGATCCGACGACGGCCACGACTTTTCCGTTCAGCGGCACGGACACGGTTTATAGCGTCACCATCAGCAATGTCGTGACGGCGGCCGGCACGAATAGTTATTCCTATCATGTAACGCTGTTTGATCCGGCCGTCCCGGGCGCGGATTATGCCCCGCTCGTCATCAGCGGCACCAACCAGCCGATTGTCAATACCGCCACCACCTACAGTTGCACGCCGTCGGCCAATCCGAATAGCACCAGCTACCAATGGATCTCGGCGCAACTCACCAATGGCAACATGTTGGTGAACATGGTCACCAACACCACTGCTTCCACCAACCTGATCTTTACGCCCACGCAGACGGGTACTTATACGTTGCAGGCGCAACGCATCCTTTTTGGGGAGTTTCCCGTAGATCCGAGCACCAACCGGCAGGTGACCGTCATGGCGGGCCCGCCGCTGATTACTTTGAAAACACCCGTCATCACGGGCGGCCTGGTGAAGATAAATTTTACCTTGGTGTCCGGCACGGCGACCAATTTTCATCTGTTGCAAGCGAACCAGCTCGGCGGCGGTTGGACCACCAATGGCACCGCCGTGTTCACTACCAATGTGGCCGGCAGTTCCTACCAATTTACCACCACGAACGGTCCGGTCACGCGGTTCTATCGCGTCCAGACGCCGTGACCTGCCGCTGGCACGGGTTGCATTCGCGGCAGGGACAAGCTGCGTTCATTCTACCTGAGTTGCTCGGGTTTCAATTATTTGCCGCGCTAAAAAGCCAAGCGGCGGCGGACAAATTTTTGCCCGCCGCCGCAAACAGGAGGTTTCCGGATCAGAATTTGTAGGAGATGCCGCTGACCAGCTTGATGTCGTTCTTTGCGCGGCCCGCCGCCGGAATCTTCTGGTAGCTGTCATCCAGATAGGTTTTCAAGCTGAATGATTTTGAAATGGCGGACTCGATGCCGATTTCGAAATTCACCACGTAGTTGTCCAGGCGATCCACTTGGGGAAGGATTTCCGCATTTTCCCAGAGGCGCGCCCGGTCGCCGAACTTGTGCTCAAAGCGTTCCGCCAAACGCATGGTGCCGAAAGAATCATACTTTCCGCCGAGATGCTCCACTTCCATGCCGCCGCCCGCTTCCGCCGCGAACGTGGTTTTGTCATTCTTGATCAGATAATAACCCAAACCCGGTCCCACGCTGGCCCGGTAATCCAGATTAGCCACGATGTCGCGCAACGCGTCCGCACGGACATAATCATAAAACCGGCTGGAGTAGAGATGGTTCCACTGGCCGAAGGCTTTGTAATTGTTCACCGTGTCCTGCGCATCCTGCCGGCCATAGGCGGCGCCCAAGCCGAGGGAATATTCATTTTTTGGTGTCTTTTTTGCCGTGAGATAATCGCCGGTGAACAGCAGCGAATGGCTGTTCCCGCGCGTCAGGGTCAGGCCGGCGGACACCGAGCTTTCCCACGGATATTGCGGGACCGGTTTGACGGTCGCCGTCGTGGCGTCGGCGGTTACCGTCGGCGCGGGTGCGGCCGGGGCGGTGGCGACGACGTTGGTGATGGTGACCACATTGGTGACCAATACCGTCACCACGTTGGTGACCGTGATGATATTGGTTTGCGCCACCGAGGTGAACGTGACGGTCGCCAACATTAGGGCGGCCAAGACAATATATTTGGTTTTCTTCATAAACGAGCCGGGGAATAAAGGTGATTTGCCCGGCAGCGGCAAGAAAAAACAGCCGAAAAACACCGTTTTTTCCCGGATTTGACCTCTTTATTATATATCCCCCTTGCGGTCAGGGGCCGGGTTGCGCTAAAAGAGTGCGGGTAAACATGGTCACACAGGAACAAATTGCGCGGAAACTGGGCATCTCCCGCCAGCTCGTCACCTTCGCTTTGGCCGGCTATCCGCAGGTCTCGGAGGCTTCACGGGAGCGCATTCTGGCCACCGCCAAGGAAATGGGCTACCGGCCCAATCCGCACGCGCGGGCCTTGAAGCGCGGCCGCACCGGCATCATCGCCCTGTGGATTCCCGACCAGATTTCCACCCATTACACCCGCGTGGCCCGCGAATTGAACCACCTCGTCAAACAGGCCAAGCATGAGCTGATTGTTACGGATGTGGGCAATGACCAGGCCGTCGAACAGGTGCTTTCCCACGTGCCCATGGACGGCGTGTTTGCCGTGGACGCCCCCAACGCGGTGCGCGCCCACCTGAAGTCCGCGTTTGGCCGGTCCATTCCGGTCATCAGCATCGGGGCCCATCGCCCGGAAAAGACCGATTATGTCCAGGTGGACCTGCTGGCCGGCGCCTCGGCCGCCATGGAACATCTGATCAGTTCCGGCTTCCGCCGCATCGTCCACGCCACTTTTGAGCAAAACGAGCGCACCGACTCCGGCCGGCGGCTGGGCTAT
Organism: uncultured Verrucomicrobia subdivision 3 bacterium; assembly: GCA_903872345.1. Taxonomy (GTDB): domain Bacteria; phylum Verrucomicrobiota; class Verrucomicrobiia; order Limisphaerales; family UBA11358; genus UBA11358. The sequence goes on from CAIQKM010000025.1 coordinate 19,884, forward strand.
GAGCAGGCCATGCAAAAAGCCGGTCTGAAACCGGAATATTTCTACTATCCGCTTTCCGAACAGCAACGCCCCATCGTCCGCCAATCCATTCAGGAGTTCATCCGGGATCAGGGCTGTCCTGAAGCCATCTTCTGCCATTCGGATGACGTGGCATTGGGTATATATCGTGGATTGAGGGACTTGAATCTGCGGGTGCCGCAAGATGTGGCCTTGGTGGGCTGCGACGGCATCCAGGACACCGAATATCTGGAAAGCCCCATTACCACGCTGGTGCAACCGGTGGCCGAAATTTGTGAAACCGCCTGGCGGTTCCTGCTCCAACGGCTGGAAAATCCCGCGCTCGACCGGCAACAAGCCGTGTTGCAACCGGAGTTGGCGATTCGCGAATCGTCCCGGCGCGTAACGGCCTGATTTTTTTCAAAACGATGTTTTAACCGGCGATTTGACAAAAACATTATCACGAGATAAATAACAGTTGATTTCCGATTTGGCCCTGCTAAGGTGGGTGCCGCGTCAACTGCGCAGGGCGTTACCGTTTAAAAAACCTATGAACACAGCCACCGAATCAGGCAAGGGGAAATACAATCGTTTTCTATTACTCGTCGCCGGTCTCGGCGGCCTGCTCTACGGCGTGGATGTCGGCATCATTGCCGGCGCGCTGCCGTATCTCGAGGCCACCTCGGGCTTGAGCGGCAACCAGCTTTCCATCATTGTCGCCGCCGTGCTGCTGGGCAGCGTCATTTCCACTTTGTTTGCCGGCCTGCTGGCGGATTGGTTCGGGCGCAAGCCGCTCATGTTTGTCAGCGGCCTGCTTTTCGTGCTCAGCATTCCGATGATTGCGCTGGCGCACGGTTACGGCCCGCTGGTGATGGGCCGTCTGTTGCAAGGGATCAGCGCCGGTTTGATCGGCGTGGTGGTGCCGCTGTATCTCGCGGAATGTCTTGGCGCCGCCAATCGCGGCAAGGGCACCGGCATGTTCCAATGGTTGCTCACGCTGGGCATTGTGGTCGCGGCGGTGGTCGGCTACTACTTCAGTCTGCAAGTCGCGGCGATTGAAAAAATCAACGACCCGCAAAAACTGTTCGCCTTCAAAGACAATGCGTGGCGCAGCATTTTCTGGGTCTCCCTGCCTCCGGGCATTCTGTTTGTGATCGGCAGTCTGCTGGTGGCGGAATCCCCGCGCTGGCTGTATCGCAAAGGCAAAATCGCCGCCGCGCGTACTGCGCTGCTGCGTTCCCGCACCGAGGAGCAGGCCGAGACGGAATTGAAGGAAATGGGCGACATTATCGCCGCGGAAAAAGCCAAGAGCGCCGCCGGTTCGCAGTCTTCCGATTCCATTTTAAGCCGCAAATACGTCATTCCGTTTGTCATGGCCTGCGTCATTCTGGCCTGCAATCAGGCCACCGGCGTCAATTCCATCATCGGTTACAACGCCACCATTCTCATCCAAGCCGGTTTGAGCGATGCCCACGCGCATCTGGGCTACGTCATTCTCACGCTGGTGAATTTCCTCGTCACCATGATCGGCGTCGCACTGGTGGATAAAAAAGGTCGCAAATTCCTGCTCTCGGTCGGCAGCGCCGGCATCATCGTTTCGCTGATTTGCACCGGCCTGATTTTCCAGAAGACCGAAAAGTTGCGCGTGGATGTGAAGGACGCCGTACAGTCCGTGGTGGTCTCTTCCAACCAGACGGCGACCGTGGAATTCAATGCCGCCACCGCCGCCACCTTGCTGGCCGGCAAGGGCGGCACGGAGCCGTCCACGCTGGTGGTGATTTATTCCTACGGCGATTTCCATGCCGCCTCCAAAGTGGTCCGTTCCGACGACGTTGGCGCGAAAATCGAAATCAACCGCGACGGCTGTCTGCCGCCGAACAAAGTCGCCGCGTTCTTCCAGAACCCGTTTGCCGATCTTGATAAATCCAAGGCCGCGCCGCTCGTGATTGACCACGCGCTCATCACGCCGGTGCCGCCGGAAAGCAACGGCTGGCTCACCGCCGTCTGCATCTTCTCCTTCATGGCGTTCTTCGCCATGGGACCCGGCGTCTGCGTCTGGCTGGCCCTGTCCGAATTGATGCCCACGCGCATCCGTTCCAACGGCATGAGCGTGGCTTTGCTGATCAACCAGGCGGTTTCCACGACCATCGCCGCCGTCTTCCTCCCGAGCGTCGGCCAGCACGGGTACGGCACCATGTTCTTCATCTTCGCCGGTTGCACGGTGGTGTATTTCATCACGGCCGCGTTCTTCCTGCCGGAAACGAAGGGCAAAACGCTCGAAGAAATTGAAGCCCACTTTGAAGGAAAGAAGCACTGAATGCGCAAGCACGTTGCCGCCATCCTGATTGCGGTCGGACTGGTTTCGCTGTCGCTGTCGGCGGCGGAGACCGGCTTCGAAACTGTCGCCCATGGTCTCATCGCGCGCGTGGTGCCGTCGCAGGCGGACCATTTCGTGGTGGAAACCATCCCGGCGGAAGCCGGGCAGGACGTGTATGAAATTGAAAGCCGCGATGGCAAAATCGTGCTGCGCGGCAACAACGGCATTGCCGTCGCTTCCGCCCTGAAACGTTATCTCGCCGATTACTGCCATGCCGACCCCGGCTGGTATTGCGGTTCGCAGATGACCCTGCCGGCCACGCTCCCGGCCGTGCCGGAAAAAATTCACGTCGCCACGCCTTACCAATACCGGTTCGACTACAACTACTGCACGCACGGTTATACCTTCGCGTGGTGGGATTGGCCGCGCTGGGAACGCGAACTCGATGATCTCGCCATGCACGGCGTCAATCTGGCGCTGATCATCGAAGGTCAGGAGCAGGTCTGGATCAATGCCCTCAAGGAATTTGGCTATACCGATGCCGAGGTGCGGAAATGGCTTGTGATGCCTTCGCACCAGCCGTGGCAATATATGTCCAACATGGAGGACTACGGCGGCCCCGTGCCGGCCTCCATCGTCAAACACCGGCGCGAACTTGGTGAAAAAATCATTGCCCGCATGCGCGAGCTCGGCATGGAACCGGTGCAGCAGGGTTACTACGGCATCGTGCCGTCGGATTTTAAGAAACGTTTTCCCAATGCGCTCGTTCATGCGCAGGGCATGTGGGGCACGCAAAAGCGGCCGGACATGCTGGACCCGGCGGATCCGCTCTTCGCCAAATTCGCGGCCGCTTTTTATCGCGAACAGAAAAACCTGTTTGGTGAGGCGAAATATCTGGCGGCGGACCCGTTCCATGAAGGTGGCAAAACCGACGGCATTGATCTGGCCGCCTGCGCCCGGGAAATGTACGCGCCCATGGCCAATGCCTATCCCGCCGTGACGTGGGTCTTCCAATCCTGGCAGGCCAATCCGCGCCAGAAAATGCTCGATGCGCTGGATAAGCACAAATGCCTCGTGTTGGACTTGTATTGCGAGGATCACGAGAACTGGCGTTCCCGCAATCAATTCGGCAACACGCCCTGGCTCTGGTGCAGCATTCATAATTTCGGCGGCAACGATCTCATCGCCAGCAAACTGGCCCTCACCGCGAATGGCCCCGCAAAGGCGCTGGCCGAGGCCGGTCCCGGCAAAGGTTCCATGCGCGGCATCGGCGGCCTCATGGAAGGCAGCGATACGCATCCCGCCGTGTGGGAAATGCTCTTCGCGCAAACGTGGCGCACCAATGCGCCGGATTTCACTGCGTGGCTGACCGACTACGGACGCACCCGTTACGGGGCGGACGATGTCAACGCGCGGGCGGCCTTGCAGACACTGTTTGATTCCGCTTGGAACGTCGGCGAGGGCAAACGCAGTCCCGGCAACAAGATGGTTCATCATAATTCCGTCATTTGCGGACGCCCCTCGCTGAATCCCCTCCAACAGGCCAGTCCCTCCACCGGCACCACCCCGCCGTACGATGAAACCCAGGTGGTGCAGGCGTGGAAACAACTGCTCGCCGCCGCCCCCGCCTGCGGTGCCAGTGATGGCTACCGTTACGACGTCGCCGATCTGGGCCGTCAGGTGATGGCGGATCTGGGCACGCATTATCATAAGGCCATCCTCCAGGCCTTTGAGGCGAAGGATGCCGCCCGCCTGCGCCTGTTGAGCGACAAAATGCTCGGCCTGCTCCGCGACATGGATGAGTTGACCGGCACGCGCCGCGAATTTCTGCTTGGTGCCTGGGTGGCCGATGCCCGGAGCTGGGGCGAGACTCCGGCCGAAAAAGATCTGTGCGAATGGAATGCCCGCGTGTTGTTGACCGACTGGACCGTGCCCGAATGCTGGACCGACTACGCCAACCGCCAGTGGAACGGACTGCTCGGCGATTTCTATTACACCCGCTGGCAGATGTGGCTGGATGCCTTGAATGCCGCCGTGGGCAAGGCTGAACCCTTCGATCAAAAACCCGTCCGCAAGCAAATCCAAGCCTGGGAATACGCCTGGACGCACGCCACGAAAACCTATCCGGCGGAACCGTCCGGCGACACCATTGCCATCGCCACGAAATTGCTGGCCAAATATTCACCGGACGCTCTCGATCAGGCCATCACCGGCACCTTGCATTTGCAGCATGTCACGGCGGCGGATTTCACCGGTCGCTGGCGTTACTCCGCCGAGGGCGCCACCTGGGAGCGCGAATTTTTGCCCGATGGTTCGGCCCGCCTCTATCGCAACGGCCAGGCCCAGGACTGGGATGGTTTTACCTGGACGCTGGCGCAGGATGCGATTGTGCTGAAACGCGCGGACGGCAGTATTTTTGAACGTCATTTTTTACAGGACCACAACACCCTGTTGTTCACGATGGACGGCTGGTCTCCGGCCAAACGGGTGGTCAAAACCGACGAATCCAAATAAAACATGAAATTACCAAACATCCTGCTCGCGCTGTCGCTGTGGGCGGCAAGTGTGGTCACCGGAGCCGCCGAACCGGCTCTCATCCCGCAGCCGCAAAGTCTGGAGTTGAAGGATGGCGTCTTCACCTTCGACGCCGACACCCGGATTTACACCGACCCCGCCTCGGCGGAAACGGGCATTTACCTGGCCGATCACCTGCGGCCGGCCACCGGCTACCGGCTGAAAGTCAGCAGCAAAATGGCGCCGGATGTCGCCACGGTTTCCGGCATCGTCCTCACGACGCAAAATGCCGATGCGGGTCTCGGCGCGGAAGGCTATGAATTGACCGCGAAAACCAATGTCGTCGTCATTACCGCCCCGACTCAGGCGGGTCTCTTTTACGGTGTGCAAACGTTGCTGCAACTGTTGCCGCCGGATATCTATGCCACCCAGCCCGTCAAAAGCGTGGACTGGCAAGTTCCCTGCGTGAAAATCACTGACCAGCCGCGTTTTCAATGGCGCGGACTGATGCTGGATGTCAGTCGTCACTTTTTCAACAAGGCGGAGGTCAAACAACTGCTGGACGCCATGGCCGTACACAAGCTGAACACCTTCCACTGGCACTTGGTGGATGACAACGGCTGGCGCATTGAAATCAAAAAGTATCCCAAGCTGACCAGCGAGGGGGCCTGGCGCGGTGGCGTGGGTTTCGGTCTGGATCCCTCATCGACGACCGCGTATGGCCCGGATGGCCGCTACGGCGGCTTCTACACCCAGGACGACATTCGCGAAGTAGTCGCCTACGCGGAGAAGCTGCATATTACGATTGTCCCGGAAATTGAAATGCCCGGCCATTCCCTGGCGGCGCTTTCCGCCTATCCCGAACTCGGCAGCGGCCCCGGGCCGTTCAAGGTGCCGTTGCAAGGCGGCGTAAACCCCGGCATCTATTCTCCGGCCAAAGACGAGGCTTTTGAGTTTTTGCAAAACGTGCTCGCCGAAGTCGCCGGGCTGTTCCCGTCCCCGTACATTCACATTGGTGGCGATGAAGTGCCCAAGGGTCCGTGGAAACACGATGCCGCCTGCCAGGCTTTGATGAAGCGGGAAGGCCTGAAAAACGAGGAAGAGCTGCAGAGCTACTTCATTCGCCGCGTCGAAAAGATCGTGAACGCGGACGGCAAGCGCCTGATCGGTTGGAGCGAAATTTTGCAGGGCGGCCTCGCGCAGAATGCCACGGTGATGGACTGGATCGGCGGCGCCTATGAAGCCGCCAGCCAAGGACACGATGTGGTGATGACGCCTACCTCGCACTGTTACCTGGACTATTACCAGTCGCAGGACCGCTCCACTGAACCGCGCGCCATCGGCGGCTACCTGCCGCTGGCCACGGTTTATTCTTTGGATCCCATCCCCGCCCGCCTTACGCCGGAGCAGCAGAAGCACATTCTCGGGGTGCAGGGCAATGTCTGGACGGAATACATCCCGAACATTCGCCAGGTGGAATACATGGCTTTCCCCCGGCTTACGGCTTTGGCGGAAATCGGCTGGTCGCCCAAGTCCGCACACAACTTTGATGATTTCACCCGCCGTCTCAAAACGGATGACCGTCGCCTCGATCAACTGGGCGTGAATCATCGCGTGGAAACCACCGTTAAAGTGGGCGAATGGACCCCCGCCCAAATCACCACGAATGTTGCGACGCTGGACTGGGACGTTACCCCGAACGTGACCGCCGCCGGTCAGACCAAGGTCAGCCTGAATTATAACGAAGGCGCCTGCGGCATCGATATCGCTGGGGTTGCCTTGCTGGAGGACGGCGTTGAGATCAGCCGCGACGCCCATGCGGGTTTCACCGGCTCCAATCCGCGCAAACCCGTTTATACCCTGGATGTACCCGCGCCGAAACCCGGTGCGCATTACACGCTGCGCGCCCAGGTCGCCGGTTCGGGCGGCACCGATTCGGCGGGCTCCGTCTTTTGGAATTTAAAGCCAACCACCGGAAAATAATGAAACTGAACACCCCCCCTCCGCTTGATCCGGGTTTTCTACCCGCCGTGCTCTTTAACCGCAACTACGTTGCGGCCGCGAAAAAATCCGGCCACGCCACGCCGCTGGTCATCGGCCTCGAACGTGAAGGCGGCCTGATCTCGCGGTTTGAAACCGTCGTCCGGGCCGATTGCGATGACGAAACCCTGCGCTACGTCGAACGCAACGTGAAGTTTTTGCTCTGGGCCATCGGCGGCTGGAAAATCTATGTGGGAGGACCCAAAGCCATCGGCGAATATCTGCGCAAAGTTTACTCGCCGCGCGGCGCCCGGAAGTTTGATTGCGAGATGATGGCGCTCGCCTACGGCAAAAAACTGGAGATCGTCATTACCCTGCCCGGCAAGGTGCCGAAGCCGAAGGAAATGCAACTCTCCGCCGGCGGCCATCTCAAGGGCTGCCGCATCGGTTTCGATCTCGGGGCCAGCGATTACAAAGTGTCCGCCGTGATGGATGGCGAGACCGTCTTTACCGAAGAGACGCCGTGGGACCCGAAGATCCAGCCGAATCCCGAGTATCATTACCATCACATTTCCGCCGCGCTCCACCGTGCGGCCGCGCATCTGCCGCGTGTGGACGCCATTGGCGGCAGTTCCGCCGGCATCATTGTGGACAACGAAATCCGCGCCGCCTCGCTGCTGCGCGCCATTCCGAAAAAGGATTTCCCGCAGGCGGCCGCCATTTTCAAGCGCATCCAGCAAGAATGGCAGGTGCCGGTCGTCGTCATGAATGACGGCGATGTGACCGCCCTGGCCGGCGCGCTCTCGCTCGGCAAGAAAGGCATGCTGGGCATCGCCATGGGTTCCAGTGAAGCTGCCGGTTTCATGGATCGCCAGGGCCGCATCCTGGGCTGGCTCAATGAACTGGCCTTTGCCCCCGTTGATTACAATTCCGCAGCGCCCGCCGATGAATGGTCCGGTGACCAGGGCGTGGGCGCCCTGTATTTTTCGCAGCAGGCGGTGAACAAACTGCTGCCGGCGGCGGGGATCACGATGCCGAAGGACATGGGATTGCCCGAACGGCTCAAGGAGGTTCAGGCCCTCATGGCCAAGGGCGATAAACGCGTACCTCCCATTTACGAGACCATCGGCATTTATCTCGGCTATGCCCTGGCGCATTACGCGGATTTCTACGACTTTGGCCATGTGCTGATTCTCGGCCGGGTGACCACCGGCAAGGGTGGCGACATCGTCATCGCCAAGGCGCGTGAAATTTTGAAAACGGAATTTCCGGAACTTGCGTCCAAAATTGAATTGCACGTGCCGGACGAAAAAGCCCGGCGCGTGGGACAGGCCGTTGCGGCCGCCAGCCTGCCGGCGGCGAAGCCGGCAAGGAAAAAATAACCATGCAACCCGCCCGTTCCAAAATACCGCCCCGGCTGGAGTGCCGCGAGCTGCCCGCGTTTACGGCGGACAGCTTGAATCATGTCCGCGCCGTTTTTGCGAGCGCGGATGGCTGTGTTTTGGGTCAGGCTTGGCGCGCGGAGCTAGAAGCGGATTTCACGCCCGGTACCGTCCGGGTCGGCTGGCGGGGCGATTCCCTGCTGGTTCTGGCAGAGTTACAGGACGCGGATATTTTTACCCGCGCCACGGCCCTCAACCAGCGCATGTGGGAATTGGGCGACACGTTTGAAATCTTTCTGCAACCGGCGGCCGCGCCCGGTTACGCGGAATTTCATGTCACCCCGAACAACCAGCGGTTGCAAATCGCCTTTGCCAATGTCGCCGCGTACGAGCGCGTTCAGGCTTCCGGGAACTTCGAGGAATTGTTTGTCCCCGGCGAGCTGTTCCATGCGCGAACATGGTGTCAGCCCGAAAAACAAACCTGGTGGGTTTATGCGGAAATCCCCGCCGCCTCGGTTTGCGGCACGACGGGACCGCTGCCCGGAACCGACTGGCGATTTTCCTTTAGCCGCTACGATTGCATTCGGGGTCGCCCGGAGCCCATTCTGTCGTCATCCTCGCCCCACGCCGTGGCCGGCTTTCATCGCCGGCAGGAATGGGGCACTCTGCATTTTGTTCCATCCGTAAAATCATGAATCAAAATTTATGAAACTCCACCATTCGACCGCTCAAATCTATGTGCCCGATGGCCAACCGGTCACGGAAGGGTGCCAACGCATCACCCACCTGGGGATCGGCGCGCATCAGGACGACCTGGAATTCATGGCCTTCCACGGCATTCTCGAATGTTTCGCCCGCCCCGACAAATGGTTCGGTGGCGTCACTTGCACCAACGGCGCCGGCAGCAGCCGGATTGGCGTCTATGAAAAGTACACCGATGCCGAAATGATGGCGGTGCGCCGCACGGAGCAGAATCATGCCGCCGTCATCGGCCAGTATGGCGTCATGTTCCAGCTCGATTTCTCGAGCAGCGCCGTGAAAAGCGCCACCGATCCGTCGCTCAAAAATGATTTGAAACAGATCCTCGCCGCCACCCGCCCGGAGGTGGTTTATACCCATAATCTCGCCGACAAGCACGATACGCACCTGGGCGTGGTCATCGCCGCCTTGCAAGCCATGCGTGAACTCCCGCGCGACCAGCGCCCGCAGCGCGTGATCGGCTGCGAAGTCTGGCGCAACCTCGACTGGCTGGCCGATGCGGACAAGGTGCTGATGAATGTCAGCGGTCGCAACCATCTGGCGGCGGCGCTGAACGGCGTCTTCGATTCCCAGATCGCCGGCGGCAAACGCTATGATCTTGCCACGCTCGGCCGGCGGGCGGCCAATGCCACCTTCTTTGAATCCCATGCCTCCGATCATTCCGACCAGGTGATTTTCGGCCTGGATATGACCCCCCTCGTGGCGGATGAAACCAAAGACATTGCCGCGTTCGTTGCCGCCCATATCGCAGCCTTTGCCGCCGATGTAAAAACCAAATTGAGCCGCCGGCTCGGAACCATTTAAGCCTTGTGGAAATCATCATTCAACCCACCCCCGAAGCGGCCACGGCCATTGCCGCCCGCCTGATCGCCGGGCTGATCCGCGAGAAACCCGCCGCCGTGCTGGGCCTCGCCACCGGCAGCACCCCGGAGCGACTGTATGCCCAGCTCGTTGACTTGAAGCTCGACTGGACCAAAATCACCACTTTCAACCTGGATGAATACGTCGGCATTTCGCCGCAGCATCCGCAGTCCTATCACAGTTTCATGTGGGAAAAGCTGTTCCGGCACGTGAATGTGGCGATCAAGAATGTAAACATTCCCGACGGCCTCGCCAAAAACGTTCCCGCCTCCTGTGAGGCGTACGAACGTAAAATCGCCGCCGCCGGGGGCATTGACCTGCAATTGCTCGGCATTGGCACCAACGGCCATATCGGCTTTAACGAACAGACCTCCTCGCTGGCTTCACGGACCCGCATCAAAACGCTGACGCCGCAAACCCGCAAGGACAACGCCCGGTTTTTCGGCAGCGAAGAAGCCGTGCCGCATCATGTTATTACGATGGGCATCGGCTCCATCATGGAGGCGCGGCAATGCCTGTTGCTCGCCTTTGGGAAGAAAAAAGCCCGGGCCGTCGCGGAAGCGGTGGAGGGACCGGTCACCGCCATGAATCCCGCGTCGGTGCTCCAGCTTCATAAAAAGGCCACCTTGATCATTGATGAGGAGGCCGCCTCCGAATTGAAGCTGCCGGATTATTATCGCTGGGTTTACGACAATAAACCGGAATGGCAAAAGCTCTAAGCCGGGCTTCGGCCGGGTGACGGATCGGAATTTATTTGGCATGAAAACAAAACATGACGTCCGCGGCGTGGCGCGGCATTTGCAAATCAACGGGGAATTTCTGGGCGCGGAGCCTTATGGGAGCGGCCACATCAACGACACCTATTGCGTGCTCTTTGACCAGGGTGGCAACCGCGTGCGCTACATCTTTCAGCGCATCAATCACAATATCTTTAAGAACCCCTTGGGATTGATGGAGAATATCGAGCGTGTCACCGCCCACCTGGGCCGGAAATGCACCGGGCAGCCCGACGCCAGCCGCCGCGTGCTCACGCTGATTCCATCGCGCTATGGCACCTCCTACCATCATGACGCGGAGGGCAACTACTGGCGCGCCTATCTGTTTATCGAAAAGGCCCGCACTTACGATGCCGTCGAATCCACCGGGCAGGCTTTTGAGGCGGCCAAGGCGTTCGGCCAGTTTCAGAAACTGTTGGCGGATCTCCCGGCCCCGCGCCTGCAGGACACGATTCCCGATTTCCATCACACCCCCAAGCGGTTTGCCACGCTCGAACAGGCCATCCAGGCCGATGTCGCGAACCGGGCCAAGCTCGCGCAGCCGGAAATTGAATTTGCCCTGCGCCATAAGGAGATGTGCAGTGTGTTGCTGAATGCCCGGCTGCCGGAGCGCGTCACCCACAACGACACCAAGTTCAACAACGTGATGCTCGACGAAACCACCGGCGAGGGGATTTGCGTAATTGACCTCGATACGGTCATGCCCGGCCTCGCCCTGTATGATTTCGGCGACATGGTGCGAACCACGACCAGCCCGACCAAGGAAGATGAACTGGACCTGACGAAGGTCAAAATGCAGTTCCCCATGTTCGAGGCGCTGGCGCGCGGCTATCTGAGCAGCGCGGCGGGATTCCTGACCCCGGCCGAGAAAAAGTTCCTGCCGTTTTCCGGCAAGCTGATCACGTTCGAAATTGGCATCCGGTTTTTGACGGACTTTCTGGCCGGTGACGTCTATTTTAAGGTGCATCGCGACGGTCATAATCTGGACCGCTGCCGCACGCAGTTCAAGCTGGTCGAATCCATCGAGCAGCAGACCGAACCAATGAACCAATTGATCGAAAGCATCTGACATGAAAGTTCTCGTTACCGGCGGGGCCGGTTTTATTGGCAGCCATATCGTGGAGCATTTTCAAGGCCGGGCGGAGGTCCGCGTCTTGGATAATTTGCGCTCCGGCTTCAAACACAACCTCGCCGGGTTCGAACACGAATTCATCGAGGCCTCCATCCTGGACCGCGAAGCCGTGCGCCGCGCCGTGGAGGGCGTGGATTATATCTTCCACCTCGCCGCGATGATCAGTGTGCCCGAGTCCATGGCCAAGCCGATTGAATGCAACGAACTCAATACGAACGGCACGCTCGTGGTACTCGAGGAGGCGGCGAAGGCCGGCGTAAAAAAACTGGTTCTGAGCAGCTCCGCCGCGATTTACGGTGACAATCCGGTCGTGCCCAAGGTGGAAACCATGTTTCCGGAGCCGAAAAGCCCCTACGCCATCACCAAGCTGGATGGCGAGTACTACTGCCGCATGTTCGCCGCCGAAGGCAAACTGCAAACCGCCTGCCTCCGTTACTTCAATGTCTTTGGACCGCGCCAGGACCCCAAGAGCCAGTATGCCGCCGCCGTGCCCATTTTCATTCACCGCGCCCTCAAGCACGAGCCCATCACCATCTATGGCGACGGCGAACAGACGCGGGATTTCATTTACGTGAAGGACATCGCGGCGGCCAATGTTTACGCCGCCACGCAGCCGGCGGTCGCCGGTGTTTACAATGTTGCCTACGGCGCCAAAATCACCATCAAAGAGCTGTGCCAGACGATTTGCCGCCTCACCGGTTCGCGCTCGGAAATCAAACACGGACCCGAACGTGCCGGCGACGTGAAACATTCCATGGCCGCCGTGGATCGCTTGCGTGCCACCGGATTCCAGCCGCAAGGCAGTCTGGCGGAGGGGTTGAAAACCACCGTTGAATTTTTCCGGAACAAGGCGGGTGCCTGACCTGTAACCGCCACCGGGCGGATGGCCGGTAATGCCGTCACGCCCGGCGGCTACCCATATTGGGTATGGTTCAATCCGGGCCGGCTGATGAATTATCAGCTGATATGTATATGCCGACAAACATTTGTTACCAGTCATGAAGCCGTATGAATTTTCGCTCACCGGCGGCAAGCTCGCCGGACCCAGCGGCATCCTCGAATTGATGGATGATCTGGGGCGCGCCATGACCGTTGATCCGTCCATGCGGATGCTCGGCGGCGGCAACCCCGCCGCCGTTCCCGGCATGCAGTCGCTCATCCGGCAGCGGATGAACGAGCTGATGTCTGACGGCGATGCCCTCGAACGGATGCTGGTCAACTACGATCCGCCGCAGGGCAACCCGCGCTTTATTCGCGAACTGGCCGCGCTCCTCAAGCGCGAATTCGGTTGGGATATCGGCCCGCAAAACATCGCCATCACTTCTGGCGGTCAGAGCGCCTTCTTTTACCTGTTCAACCTGCTCGCCGGCCGTTTCCCCGGCGGTCGTTCCAAGAAAATCCTGCTGCCGCTGGCTCCCGAATACATCGGCTACGGCGATCAGGGCGTTGATCCGGACATGTTCATCGCCTGCCAGCCGGCCATCGAATGGCCCAATGGCCCCGCTGGCAAGGTGTTCAAATACGTTATTGATTTTGCCGCCGTAGAAAAGGCGTTGGCCGGTGGCAATATCGGCGCCATCGCCGCCTCCCGCCCCACCAATCCCAGCGGCAACGTGCTGACCGATGCGGAAGTCGCCCGGCTGTCTGACCTCGCCGCCGCGCACCATATTCCACTCATCCTCGACAACGCCTACGGTACGCCGTTTCCCGGGGTCATGTTTGTGCCGGCCAAGCCGTTTTGGGCGCCGCATGCCGTGGTGGTTTTAAGCCTCTCGAAACTCGGTTTGCCCGGCACTCGCACCGCCATCGTCATCGCCCCGGAGCAAATCACCAAAGCCATCAGCTCGCTCACTGCCGTGGTCGGTCTGGCCAATGGCACCATCGGCCAGCAGATCGTCCTCCCCTGGGTCGAAAGCGGCAAAATTCTTGAGCTGGGCCCGAAAATCATCCGCCCGTTTTACGAGGAGAAAAGCCGGCTGGCCACCGGCTGGGCCCGGGAATTTTTTAACGCCGCCGGTGTGGACTGGGCCTTGCATGCCAACGAAGGCTCTTTCTTCCACTGGCTCTGGTTGAAAAATCTCCGCATCACCACCCGCGAATTGTACGAGCGCCTCAAGGCGCGCAAGGTGCTTACCGTTCCCGGCGAATATTTCTTTTTCGGGCTGAATGCCGACTGGCCGCACCGGCACGAATGCCTGCGCATTAATTTTTCCCGCGACGCCGAAACGATCCTCGAAGGTTATCGCATCATCGCGGAAGAGGCGGCGAAAGCCGCCGCGTGAAACCATTATGAACCTGCTTACACCTGCGCAGTTGCTCGCCGCTGTGCCGCCCATGCCGCCTTTGCCGGCGGCGGCCGCGGCGCGGATCGCCGGGTTTCTGACGGAGCTGGAGCGGCAGGCCTCAACCTTTGTGGGCTATCCGTGCAGCCAGGATTTTGATTATGCGGAAATCCTGCCGCTGCTGCGGTTTTCCTTGAACAACGTGGGGGATCCGTTTGGCGAGTCCATCTACCGCGAAAACACCTTTGCCTTCGAGCGCGAAGTCATCGCCTTTTTTCAAAAACATCTGCGGGCGCCGGCGGGCGAAACGTGGGGTTACACCACCGCCGGCGGCACCGAGGGTAATCTTTACGGCCTGTATCTGGCCCGCGAACTGTATCCGGACGGCATGGTCTACTATTCCGAGCACACCCACTATTCGGCGGCGAAAATCGTCCGGGTGCTGGGCGCGCGAAGCATCATGATCCGGGGCGGTGCCGATGGTGAAATTGACTATGACGACCTGCGCGAAACGCTGAAGATCCACCGGGATGTACCCCCCATTATCCTGGCCAACATCGGCACCACCATGCACGGTGCCATTGATGACCTTGGGAAAATTCGCGCCCTGTTCAAGGATCTGGCCATCACCCGTTCCTACATTCATGCGGATGCCGCCCTATCCGGCATGATTTTGCCCTGGGTGGCCGATCCGCAACTCTTTGGCTTTGATGCCGGCGTGGATTCCATTTCGGTATCCGGCCACAAATTTATCGGCTCACCCATGCCCTGCGGTGTGGCGCTGGCGCGCCGGTGTTATGTCGACCGGGTGGCTCGCAGCGTTGAATATGTCGGTTGCATGGACACGACCATTGCCGGCAGCCGCAACGCGCTTAGCCCGTTGATCCTTTGGAGCGCGCTCCAGCGCCGGGGTGAGGCCGGTTTTCGGCAGCGGGCGGCCGACTGCTTTGCGCTGGCGGATTATGCCATTGGGCGGTTCCAGGCGGCCGGCATTCACGCCTGGCGCCATCGGAATTCAATCACGGTGGTTTTTCCTCGGCCTGGCGCCGAAGTGCTGGCCCGCTGGCAAATCGCCCCCAGCCACGACATTGCCCACATCATTACCCTACCCCACGTTACGCGCGCCATGATCGATGCCGTGGTTGCCGATGTGGCCGCCTCGCTGAACCAGCCGGAGGTAACCGCCCCATGAAACAGATCACCATCATCACTCCTGCGGGCCGGCCTGGCATCGTGGCCGACATTGCCGAACGGCTGGGCGCCCGCGGTATCAATATCCAGCAAATGAACGTCACCGATGATCATGTCCATGGCATCGTTTTTTTGGAGGCGGAACCGTATGACGAGGCGCTGCGGGTGCTGGCCGAGGCGGGCTATGATGCCATCAGCGAGGATTTGATCGTCATCCGACTCAAGGACGAGCCCGGTGCGCTCGCCCGGGTATCGGCCCGTTTTCGTGAGCCGCAAATTAACATTCATTCCATGCGTTTTGTGCGGCGCGATGGCGGCTGGGCCACCGTCATTCTTTCAACCAACAATAATGAGCGCGCCCGGGCGTTATTGACCGACTGCTTGATTTAATGCTCCTATCCATCCTATGAAACGATTTTTCTCCGCCTCCCTTTGCTTGTTTGCCTCCCTGTTGCTGGCCACCGCCGGCAGCCCCGTGACGCCGCCAGCTCCCTATGGCCCGCTCCCTTCCGATCGCCAGTATCAATGGCATGATCTGGAAATGTATGGGTTCTGCCATTTTACCGTGGATACCTTTACCGACCGCGAATGGGGTCTCGGCAGCGAATCCGAATCCGTTTTCAATCCCACGCATTTCGATGCGGAGCAAATTGTCAAAGCCTTCAAATCCGCCGGCTTGAAAGGCCTCATTTTGTCCTGCAAACATCATGATGGATTTTGCCTCTGGCCGTCGAAATACACCGAACATTCCGTAAAAAATTCGCCGTGGAAAAATGGCCGGGGCGATGTGGTGCGCGAAATTTCCGATGCCTGCCACAAGTACGGCCTTAAATTCGGCATCTATCTTTCGCCGTGGGATCGCAACAGTGCGCTCTATGGCAAGCCGGAATATGTCACCTATTATCGCAATCAGCTTCGCGAGTTGCTGACCAATTATGGTCCGATTTTTGAAGTCTGGCTTGATGGTGCCAACGGCGGCACCGGATATTACGGCGGCGCCAACGAGCGGCGCACCATTGACAAGACCGTCTATTACGACTGGCCCACCACCTGGAACATCATACGCGAACTCCAACCCGGCGCGGTCATTTTCAGCGATGTCGGCCCCGACTGCCGCTGGGTGGGTAATGAGCGCGGCATCGCCGGCGACCCCTGCTGGGCCACCATTTCCGACGACGGCTGGTATCCCGGCCACGCGGATGAAAAGCTGCTCAACAGCGGCATGCGCGACGGCAAAAAATGGATCCCCGCCGAAGTGGATTTTTCCATCCGGCCCGGCTGGTTCTGGCATCAGAGCCAGAATGACAAGGTCCGCTCCGCCACCGACCTCTGGGATCACTATTTCGAAAGCGTCGGGCGCGGCGCCTCGATGATCCTGAATATTCCGCCGGATTCGCGCGGCCTCATTTATGAGAAAGATGTCCAATCCCTCGCCGGCTTCGGTCGCATTGTCAGTCAGACCTTTGCCGTCAATCTGGCCAAATCCGCCCAGGTGACCGCCAGCAACGTTCGCGGCGGCGGCAAAAAATTCAGCGCCAAAAACCTGCTCGATGGCAACCGCAACACCTACTGGGCCACCGATGATGCGGTGACCACGCCCGAAGTCACCTTGACTTTCAAAAAGCCCGTCACCTTCGACATTGTCAGCCTGCGCGAATATCTGCCCCTCGGCCAGCGCGTCGAAGCCTTTGCGCTTGATCAATGGCGTGACGGTCAGTGGGTTCAATTTGCCGGCGGTACCGGCATTGGGAGCCATCGTCTATGGCGGGGAGAGCCGGTCACCACGGACAAGGTCCGTTTACGCATCACCCAGTCACCCGCCTGCCCCGCGCTGGCCGAATTCGGCCTGTTCAAGGAGGCGGTTGCCGGTGTGAACTGAGTTTCCTTTCATCCTTAACCATGAAATCGCTTTCGCTCGAACAAACCCTGTCCGGCTTCAAACCGGACCCGGCCTCGGCCCATCCCCTGAACATCCAAAAAGCGCTCTATCTCGCGCGTTGTTTGCAGGAGCGTGCCACCGGACTTCAGACCGCGCCCGAAAAAAAGCAGCAGGCCGAACTGGACCGCATGCTTCAGACGCCGTCGGACAAAGCCACGCTTGCCCAGATGACCGACCAGGCGTTTCGTACCAATGACCCCGAACGTGCCGTCGAGCATTTGATCCATATTCTCGATGTGCAAGGTGTGCCCCGTTTTTTCAGCCCCTTCGACCGCACGCTGATGAAGGGTTTTAAATCCTTCGGCGGCTTCATGCCCGGCGTCGCCCTGCCGCTCGTCAAAGAGCACATGCAGAAGGAAACCGCCAACGTAATTTTGCCCGGCGAAAAGGAATTGCTTGTCCGCCATCTCGCCGACCGCACCCACGAAGGCGTGCGCATGAACGTCAATTTCCTGGGCGAGGCGATTCTGAGCGAACCCGAGTCCGAACGCCGTTTGCAGCAATATCTCCAAGGCTTGCAATGGTCGGAAACCGAAGTGGTCTCCATCAAAATTTCCACGCTCTATTCCCAGATCTCCCCGCTCGCGCGCGAGCATACCGTCGCCATCCTGTGCGACCGGCTCGAACGCCTGTTCCGCAGCGCCGATCACGCCCGCTTCCGCCGGCCGGATGGCCAGATCGTCCCCAAGTTCGTCTATCTGGACATGGAGGAATATCGCGACAAAGAGCTCACCGCCGAAGCCTTCATCCGCACCCTCGACCGCCCCGGCCTCAAACACATCCGGGCCGGGATCGCCTTGCAGGCTTATATCCCCGACTCCTTTGCAACCATGCGGCAAATCCAGGAATGGGCGCGCCGGCGTGTGGCGGACGGGGGCGGCCGCATCACCATTCGCATTGTCAAAGGCGCGAACATGGAAAACGAACGCGCCGAGGCCTCCGTGCGCGGCTGGGCCCAGGCCCCGTATCAGTCCAAGCTCGCCACCGACGCCAATTACAAGCGCCTCCTGCAAGAGGCCATGAAGCCCGAAAATCTTGCGGCCCTCGATGTCGGCCTTGCCTCGCACAATCTCTTCGACCTCGCGTACGGCCTGGTGCTCGCGCATGAAAATAACGCTTTGGACCGCGTCCAAATTGAAATGCTCGAAGGCATGGCCAATCACCAGCGCCGCGCGCTCTTCGAGATGTCCCGCAATCTCCTGCTCTACGCGCCTGCCTGTCACAAGGAACATTTCATCAACGCCATCGGCTATCTCATCCGCCGCCTGGATGAAAATACCGGCCCCGAAAACTTTCTCCGCCACGCCTTTAAAATCAAGGTGGGCACCCCGGAATGGGACATCTTGGAAAAAGGCTTTCTAACCGCGTTCGCTGCCATCCCCGCCACCAGTTCCGCCCCGCGCCGCACCCAAAACCGCCAACGCCCTCCCGCCCGGCCCAACGCCGTCGCCCGCGGCTGGCAGCACTTGGAAAATGAGGCCGACACCGATTTCTCCCTCCCGCAAAACGGCGAATGGGCGCAGCAGATCATCGCCAAATGGGAACCGTTGCATGGCGACCGCGCCATCCAAATTCCGCTCGTCATCGGCGGCGAAGAAATCCTCGAAGGCCGCTCCGTGCGCGAATGTCTTGATCCCTCCCGCCCCGGTTTCGTCGTTGGCAAATATCGTCAGGCGAACGAAGCGGATGTCATTCGCGCCGTGGAAATCGCCGCCGCCGACCCCGCCGGCTGGCGCAACCTCACCCCCGCCGCCCGTTCGGAAATACTCGGTCACGTCGCGCAGGAACTGCGCATCGCGCGCGGCGACCTCATGGGTGCCGCCTTGGCCGATGGCGGCAAAACCCTCCCCGAATCCGATCCCGAAGTTTCCGAGGCGATTGATTTTCTGGAGTTTTACCGCGCCAGCGCCCAATGGTGGCAGGAACGCCCCACGCTCAAGGCCAAAGGCAAAGGCGTGGTCGTGGTCGTTTCGCCGTGGAACTTCCCCGTCGCCATTCCCTGCGGCGGCGTGGCGGCGGCGCTCGCAGCCGGCAACACGGTCATTCTCAAGCCCGCCTCCGACACCGTGCTCGTCGCTTGGGAATTCTGCAAGTGCTTCTGGCGCGCCGGCGTTTCCAAACAGGCGCTCCAGTTTGTTCCCTGCTCCGGTGGCAAGGAGGGCCGCAAGCTCATCAACCATCCCAAGGTTAGCGCCGTCATTCTAACCGGTGGCACGGAAACCGCGCTGACGATGCTGAACGACAATCCGTCGCTCAACTTGTTCGCGGAGACGGGCGGCAAGGATGCCACCATTGTCACCGCCGTCTCCGACCGCGACCAGGCCATCAAACACATTTTGCATTCCGCCTTCAGTCATGCCGGCCAGAAATGTTCCGCCACTTCGCTGCTGCTCCTGCAGGGCGAGGTCTATGACGACCCCGTATTCCGCCAGGGCCTCTGCGAAGCCGTCGCCAGCATGAAAGTCGGTTCCGCTTGGGAGCTCGACACCAAGATGGGACCGCTCATCCGTCCGCCCAATGGCGACCTCGAAACCGCCCTGAAAGTGCTCGAGCCCGGCGAAGAATGGGCGCTCATGCCGCGCCCGGCCGGCGACAATCCCAACCTCTGGACCCCCGGCATCAAATATGGCGTCCGCCCCGGCAGCTTCACGCACCTGACCGAATTTTTCGGCCCCGTGCTGGCCGTCATGCGCTTTTCCACTTTGAGCGAAGCCGTCACGCTGGTGAATCAAACCGGCTTCGGCCTCACCAGCGGTCTCGAAAGTCTGGACGAACGCGAATGGGCGTATTGGAAACAGCACATTCACGCCGGCAACCTGTACATCAACCGCGTTACCACTGGCGCCATCGTCCTTCGTCAACCTTTCGGCGGCATGGGCAAATCCGTCTTCGGCGCCGGCATGAAAGCGGGCGGCCCGAACTATGTCGCCCAACTCATGGATTTCACCGATGTTGCCGTCGTGGAAAAATCCAAAAAACCGGCCCACCAGGAACTCACCGCCATGTGCTGGGGCCTGCTCGCGCAAAAGGATCCCGCCGCCGAGCGCATCATCACTGCCATCGTGAGTTGTGAAACCGCCTGGCATGAGGAATTTGGCCGCGAGCACGATCACTTCCTGCTGGTCGGGCAGGACAACGTGCGCCGCTATCTGCCCTTTGCCAAAGTCCGCGTCCGTCTGCACGCCGATGATACGGCATTCGAGGTCTTTACCCGTGCTTGCGCAGCGCATCTGGCCGGTTGCAAAGTAACGGTCAGCGTGCCGCCCGCCGCGCCGCCGTCCGCTGCTCTGCTGGAACAGCTCACGCAAGACTGGGCCGATGGCATTGAATTTATCCGGGAAACCGACGGACAACTCGTGACGTCCTTACAATTGGGACAGACCGACCGCGTGCGTTACGCCGCGCCCGACCGCGTGCCACTGACCGTGCTCCGCGCCGGGGCCGAAGCCGGCGGCTGTGTGATCAGCACCCCGGTCTCCGGCGAAGGCCGGCTGGAAATGCTCTGGTATTTGCGCGAACAAAGTATCAGCACCGATTACCATCGCTATGGCAATCTGGGTGTGCGCGCGGGCGAAACGCGTGCCGCTGTCCTGTAAAACAAACCGCAACCGGGAATTTAAATGAAACAAACTGTTATTCTGCTGCTCGCCTTGTGTTTGGGCCGCACGCTGTGCAGTGCCGGCACCAATGACTGGCCCTCCGCGTTTCCCTCGGCCAAACATCCCTGGAAACGCGCCGGCCATGAAGATGCCGCCACCGCCTACCGCAGTGAAATTCGCCAGTTCATGAAGCTGCCCCCGGAGCAGGTGAAATCCGCCCCGGCCGCCGTGGATTTTCCCGGCACGCCCCCGCCCGACGCTCCGCGCGTGGAACGGACCATCACGGTTAATACCGCCATTCCGCGCTGGCACAGCACCGGTCTCTATGCCGCCCCCGGCGATCTCATCACCGTCACCGTGCCGGCGGATGCCGCCTCCGCCAAATTGACCGTGCGCATCGGTTGCCACAAGGACACGCTCTGGTCGGAAAAAATTCCCGCCTGGAAACGCGTCCCCGAAATCACCCGCAGCTTTCCCCTCGCCGGCGCCGTCACCCATGCGGCCAACGCTTATGGCGGGCCGATTTACATCGAAGTACCCGTCGGCTGCCCGCTGGGTGAAGTGAAGGTGACCATCCAAAATGCGGTGGCCGCGCCGTTGTTTGAACTCGGCAAAACCGATTTGCAAACCTGGAAGGATCAGTTGCGCAACGATCCCGCACCCTGGGCGGAACTTGTCAGCAGCAACCTCGCCATCTCGCTCCCTTCCGCCAGTGTCCGCCACCTCGACAATCCCGACGCTGTGTTGCAATTCTGGGACCGCGTGGTCGCCGCCGAAGATGAGTTCTCCGGCCAGACCAACCGTACCAGCCCCGAGCGGTTCGTTCTGGACCGCCAGATTTCCGCCGGCTACATGCACTCCGGCTATCCCATCATGGCCTGGCTGGACCAGTCCGAAAAAGTCGCCAACCTCGATGCCCTGCTCAAGGGCAACTGGGGTTTCTTCCATGAGCTTGGCCACAACCATCAGCGCCCCGAATGGGTGCTCGCCGGCACCACCGAAATCACGGTCAACATTTTCTCCATGTACTGTTTTGAAAAAGTCTGCGGCCTGCCGCGCCACGGTCATAACGCGATGAGTGATGCCAAGCGGGAGGAAGCCCTGAGGGCGTTCTTTAGCGACCCTGCCATGACCTGGACCAGTAAGCCTTTTACCGGTCTGATCTTTTACGATCAACTCGTCGAAGGCTTTGGCTGGGACACGTTCCATAAAATCTTCATCGAATACCGCGACCTGCCCAAAGCCGAACGCCCCAAAACCGATGATGAAAAGCGCGATCAATGGCTCGTGCGTTTTTCCCAAATGACCGGCAAAAACCTCGGCCCGTTTTTCACCGCCTGGCGCATCGCCACCTCCGAGACCGCCCGCAATTCCGTCACCAACCTCCCGGTCTGGCTGCCGGAACCGGATTTCCCCAAGCGCTACGAGGTGGCCAAGTGATTTGAAATAACGTGCAATATTTCCTCGAACATTTTGCCGTCAGCGTAGCCGCCATCACCGGCGTACTGGCGGCGCGCGGCAAACAGGTGGACCTGTTCGGGGTGCTGGTGCTCGCTTTCGTCACCGCTTTCGGCGGCGGCACCGTCCGCGATGTATTGCTTGGCGACCTGCCGGTGTTCTGGACCTCCGATCAAACGTTTATCTTCAACGCCACCGTCACCGCGATCATTACGTTCTACCTGGTGCGCTTCCATGAACTTCCCGGCTCCGTGCTTATGGTCGCCGATGCCTTTGCCCTCGCACTGTTCACGATGATCGGCACGCGCAAAGGCCTCGCCTTTCCGCTGGCCCCGTCCATCGCCATCATCATGGGCGTCACCACCGGCGTGGCCGGCGGCATTCTCCGGGATGTGCTGCTCGGTGAAATTCCGCTCGTCTTCCGCCGCGAGATTTATCTTTATGCCACCGCCGCCTTCGGTGGCGCTTCCGGCTTTGTGCTGCTGCAACGCTATTCGGCCGACCCCAAACTCAATGCCATCCTCGGCACCGCAATCACCCTGCTGCTGCGGCTGGCCGGCATCCGCTGGCGCATCCGGCTCCCCATGTTCCGGCCCAAATTCTCTCAGTTGGAAATGCATAACCTGAACAACTAAAACGCCTATGTCCGATACCCAACCCAACCATCTCGACCAGCTAAAATTAGCCGAAGAACGCGATCAAGAGTGGTTGAAAAATGTGTATCGGGGCGACCAGGAAAGGGACCTCACCCCGCGCGCGATCATTGCCGGCATGATCTTTGGCGGACTCATGTCGCTTTCCAACCTGTACGTTGGTCTGAAATCCGGCTGGGGCCTGGGCGTGGACATCGCCGCCGTCATTGTTATTTTTGCCGTCTTCAAAGCCCTGCGCGGAGCCGGGTTGGTGAAAAATGAAATTGGCATGCAGGAAAACACCATCGTCATGACCGTGTCGGTCGCCGCGAGCTGGATTTCCTCCGCCGGCCTCGTCTCCGCCATTCCCGCCCTGACCATGCTCACCGGTTACCAATTCATCTGGTGGCAGCTCACCCTGTTCATCGGCGTCGTCCTGTTGCTTGGCCTTTTCATGGCCATTCCGCTCAAGCGCCAGATGGTCCAGGTGGATTCGCTCCGCTTCCCCGGCAATGTTCCCACCGGTGAAACCATCAAAGCCATGTATGCACAAGGCACCGAAGGCATGAAGAAGGCCAAGGCCATGGGCATCTCCGGGCTTCTGGGCATGATCATTGCCGGCCTGCGCGACGGCCCCGGCTGGATCCCCGCCCAGTTCAACCTCGGCTGGCACATCAATCGCATCGGCCTAAACCGTCTCACCCTCGGCTTTGAACCCAGCCTCATTTTCATCAGCATCGGCGCCCTGTTCGGCATGAAGGTCGGCCTGAGCATGTTGCTGGGACTGGTTCTGAATTACGCCGTGCTCGCCCCTCAGCTCATTAACGATAAAATTGTTCATCATGCCGCGCCGCAAATCCGCGCTACCGCTGTCCCGCAATTTCCTTTGACCGTCGCCGCCGGCCAGACCTTTACCGTCGTTTTGACCGAAGCCACCGCCACCCCGGAACTTGCACCCGATACCGCATTCAAAACGCTTGCCTACACGTGGAGCCAGCCGGTTACCTATGCGAGCCTTGGCGCGATTCAAAACGATTTGTCTGCGCCCACGCTGCCCGATGGTTCGCCCAATTTGTTCGCCCAATCACTTGCCGTCAGCTCGGTCTTGAACAAGATGCTGCACACAAATGTACTGGTGCTCACCGCCGCCGGGGCCACAAATTGGGACGCCCGCCTCGCCATTCCCACCAACCAACCGGAGTCACTGGTGGCCGCCCTGGGCTTCAAACCCGGCGCTTCCGCCCTGCAAAATGTCGGCGGCTTCCGCAACATCAGCGCCTGGTCCCTCTGGCCCGGTGCCACTGTGCTGGTCGTGGGCGGCTTGCTCGCGCTCGCCTTCCAATGGCGCACCCTCGGCCGTACTTTCGCCAGTGTCTTCTCCGGTTTCAGCGATCGCAAAAACGCGCCCAAAGGCGTCCTCGATCATCTGGAAATTCCCATGACCTGGTTCATCGTTGGCTTTGTCGGACTGGGTTTGGTGGCCACGCTGCTGCTCGTCTGGCTCTTTTCCATTCATTGGTGGATGGGTGTCATTGCCGTGCTCATGACCTTCTTTCTGGCTGCCGTGGCCGCGCGCGCGGGGGCGGAAATTGGCATGAATCCCATCGGTGCCATGGGCAAAGTTACCCAGCTCACCTACGGCGTTATGGCCCCGGGCAACGTCACCGCCAATATCATGACCGCCGGCCTTACCGCCGGCGCCGCGTGCAGTTGCAGCGACACCGTCGGCAACCTCAAGGTCGGTCACATGGTCGGTGCCAATCCGCGCAAACAGTTTATCGCCCAAATCTTCGGCGTTTTCGCCGGCGCGTTGCTCGCCGTGCCCGTTTACTTCGTCCTGGTGCCGGACCCCAACACCCTCGGCGGTGATAAATTTCCAGCCCCCTCCGCGCTCGTCTGGATGGGCGTGGCCAAGGTGCTCTCGCAAGGTCTCCACACCCTGCCACCCAGCGCGGTGGAAGCGATCTTTATCGCCTTTGCTTTCGGCGCACTCGTCGTGGTGCTGGACCGCATCTTTCCGAAAATCCGCCCGTACACGCCGTCACCCGCCGCGTTGGGCATCGCCCTCACGATTCCCGGCAGCACGAGCTTTGCCATGTTTCTTGGCGCATTCATCGTCTGGATTCTCGAGCGGCGCGCGCCCAAGTGGAATACCATGTACACCGTCCCCATTGCGTCCGGCTGCATTGCGGGTGAAAGCATCATGGGCGTCATCCTCGCCTTGCTCGCGGCTTTTGGCATCTATGGCTGACCCGTTTTAATCCAGCCTTCCCAATAAACATCATGACCTGTTTCTCCTCAAAAATGTTCCGGCTCTGTGCGCTGGCAGCCGCCCTCGCGCTGCCCGCTCGGGCGGACACGGTCACGAATGCGTTTCCCGACGTCGCCCTGCCGGAACTCTCGCCGCGTCCCGTGGCGGAAGCCGGTGTGGCCACTCCGTTGATATCCCTGAACGGCACCTGGAAATTCAGCACCAATCCGCCTTCCGGCTTTGAACAGTTCGCCGACCCCGAAACCAAAGCGTGGTCCAACATCGCCGTTCCCGGCGAATGGGTCATGCAAGGCTTCGCCGTCGCCACCAACACCGCCGCCGCCTACTGGCGCGAGTTCAACGTGCCCGCCGATTGGTCCGGCCGCAACATTAAGCTCCGCTTCGACTGCGTCCACAGCGACTGCACTGTCTATGTCAACGGTCAGCGCGTCGGCGCGCATGAAGGCTGTTTCACTGTCTTCGAACTCGATGTCACCGCCGCCATAAAACCCGGACGCAACATCCTCGCCCTGGCTGTAAAAAGCGAATCCACCGCCGACACCCTCGACAGCGCCACCCAATACGCCGCCCATCAGCTCGGTGGCATCACCCGCAAGGTTCAGCTCTTCGCCCTGCCCGCCGTCCATCTCGCCGAACAGGTCATCACCGCCGACTACGATGCCGCCACCACGAACGGTACGCTTGCAGCAAAATTGCATTTGTCCCCGGCTCCGCATGATCCGCTCACCGTCCGCCTCCGCCTGCTGGCGCCCGGTGCAACCAAATCCGTCGCGGTTATGGAACTCACCGCCGCTGGCGAACATCTCGCGCCGAAAATTCAAATCTCCCCGGCTTTGTCTTGGGACCCCGAACACCCGCGCCTGTACACGCTCCTGACCGAGCTGATCGGCCAGCATGGCGAAGTTTTGGAACAAACCTCCCAGCGTATCGGCTTCCGTCGCATTGAAATTCGCGGCAACCAGTTGTTCGTAAACAATGCCCCCGTCAAGCTGCGCGGTTCCTGCCGTCACGAGGTGGACCCCTTGCGCGGTCGCAGCCTCACCCCGGAAATTTGGCGGAAGGACGCCGAACTTTTTCGCGCCGCCAACGTGAATTACATTCGCACCAGCCATTATCCGCCCGCCGAGGAGTTCCTCGACCTGTGCGATGAATACGGTTTCTTTGTCGAGTGCGAAGCCCCGTTGTGCTGGGTGGAGCACGGCGCGAATGCCATCTGGCAAGGTTGGAATTATCAGGACGCCAAATTCTTTCCCTATCTCCTGCGCGCGAACTTTGAAAACCTTGCCGCCAATCGCAATCACCCGTGCGTGACCATCTGGTCGCTCGCGAATGAATCCCGCTGGAGCCCGCTTTTTGCCGAAGTGAACCGTCGCGTGAAAGCCGCCGACCCCACGCGTCCCACCTCCTTTCACGACCAATGCTGGGGCGGCTACAACAACGCCAGCAGTCAGGCGGACATCGCCGTTTACCATTACCCCGGCGAAAACGGTCCCGCGAAATGTGACGAGGAAAAGCGCCCCGTTCTCTTTGGCGAGTATTGCCATGTGGAATGCTACAACCGCCGTGAACTTGTTACCGACCCCGGCGTGCGCGATGACTGGGGCCGCGGCTTCGCCCGCATGAACGATTTGATGTACCAGCACGATGGCTGCCTCGGCGGTGCCATCTGGGCGGGCGTGGATGACGTGTTCTGCCTGCCCGATGGCAAATTCGTCGGCTATGGCATGTGGGGCGCCATTTGCGACGGCTGGCGGCGCGACAAGCCGGAAACCTGGCACGTGAAAAACGCCTACTCGCCCGTGCGCGTCTCCGTCCGCGAACTCCCCGTGCCCGCCCCCGGTGAGGCCATCCGCATCCCCGTGATGAACCGCTACAATTTCGCAAACTTCAGCGAGCTGAAAATCACTTGGTCCCTCGCCGGTGCCAGCGGAAACATAACCGCCAATATTCCCGCCCGGCATGACGGCGAACTGATTCTCGCCTTGAAAAATACCGTAAATACCGGCGATGTTTTGCACCTGTCCTTCACCGATCCGCGTGGCTTTGTGTGTGACGAGGAAAACCTCACCTTCGGTCATCCCGTCGAACCGACGGTGTCGGCACCTTCCTCTTCCGGAGCCCTCACCATCACCGAGTCCCCGGATACCATCCAGGTGAAGGGCAATGCTGCAGAATACGTGATTGATCGCAAGTCAGGACAATTTATCCGCGCCACGATCCGTAATAAAACTATCCTCACCGGCGGACCGGCCCTGATGATTCTACCCTTGCAAACCGAAGCCTGTGAACCCGTGGATCTCGGCGTCTGGAAACCCCTGAACAACGTCTGCGAACATTGGCAAGCTGAGTCCGTTCAAGCCCGGCGGGTGGCGGATGGAGCGGTTGAGATTGTGGTCAAAGGTTCGTGTACGGATGCCGACGGAGGTTACACCCTCCATTTGGATGCCGGCGGTAATATCCAGCTCCACTACGATTTCAAATCCCGTGTATCGGAAAATCCCCGCCAATGGGGCATGGTATTCTTCACGCCCAAAAACTTCGACACCCTCGCCTGGAATCGTCTGGCCCAGTGGACGGCTTATCCCGACGGGCACATCGGTCGTCCGACGGGCACAGCACACGCCCGCGTCGCCGCCGTCAGTCAGCCTTACGCAACGCAAAAGCCAAAGCAGCCGTGGTCGCTGGATGCCACCATCCTGGGCGGCAATGATTTTACCAGCACCAAGCGCGGCGTACTTCAAGCCGCCCTCGGTTCAAACCATGAGAGCCTTTCGGTTGTCTCCGATGGTCATCAATCCATCCGCACCTTTGTGAGTGGCGCGCAATCCGGGTTGCTCGTTGCCGGGTTTCATACTGGCGGCGGCGATGGCTTTTTTGGCACCCACTTTGCCACGGAACGCAGGCCTTTGAAGCTTGGCACGCCCTTGGCGGACACCATCAACCTTCGGCTCTCCACGAAAGGCCCGCAACTCTGAACGACTGCCATGATTCGCTTTATCAAACATTTCATATCGGGCATCCTCCTTGCGGCGGTCCTCGTGCCGTTGGCCCGGGGTGGATCCGCCACGCCTGCCGCCGGTCGCCTCGAATTGTCGCTGAACGACGGCTGGAAATTTAAACGCGTCGAATCCGTGCCGGCGTATCCTGACACTGCGTCCACCAACCTGAGCCATGGCCTCGTCTCAAACCCGTCGCCTGACGGTTTTTCTCCCTCTCCGCCATTGATAAATGGGGGAGAGGGTCGGGGTGAGGTGGGGCTCATAAAGTCGGCGGCGGGGGCGGCGTCAGCAGATTCTTCCGCCATCGCTTTCGATGACTCCGCTTGGGAGAATGTTCGCCTGCCGCACACCGTCCGCATCGAGCCACCCGAAACCGCCTTCCACTATTTCCAAGGCCTCTGCTGGTATCGCCGCCACATTCTGCCGGACGCTGCGTGGCGCGGGAAAAAAGTCTCCCTCTTGTTTGAAGGCGCCATGCAGGTCGCCGAGGTCTGGGTGAATGGTCATCATGTCCTTACCCATCGCGGCGGTTATCTGCCCTTCACCGTGGACCTCACCGACGCCCTCGCGGAACCCGGCGGCGCTATTATTGCCGTTCGCCTAGACAACACCGACCAGCCGCTGATTCCGCCCGGCAAAAAACATGACCAGCTCGACTTCTCCTACTTCGGCGGCCTCTACCGCGATGTTCGGCTCATCGTCACCGATCCCTTGCATCTCACCGATCCCGTCGCCGCCCAGCGCGTCGCCGGCGGCGGCATTTTTATCCGCACCGAATCTGCCTCATCAACCGCCGCCGACCTCATTGCCCAGGCCGATGTCTTGAACGAAGGCCCCGCCGCCACCAATGTCACCGTCCATTTCACCGTCCTCACTCCCGGCGGCAAAGTGGTTGCCCAAACCGTCGCGGAATCCCTTGCCTTTGCGCCCGGCGATGAAACCGCCATCCAGCGTCACCTCACCGTAAAAAATCCTCAGCTCTGGCATCCCGATCATCCCTGGCTCTACACCTTGAAAACCGAAATTCGCCGCGGAACTAAGATCGCTGATTCGCAATCCACCCGTTTCGGCATTCGCACCCTCGCTTACGATGACCAGCTTGGTTTTGTCCTAAACGGGAACCCGCTGACCCTGCGCGGCGCAAACCGCCACCAAGATTTCCCCTGGCTTGGCAATGCCGTGCCGGACAACGCCGCCTATCGCGATCTCAAACGCCTGAAGGACGCCGGCTTCAATTTCCTGCGCCTCGCCCATTATCCGCAATCTCCCGCCGTGATGAATGCCTGTGATGAACTCGGCCTCATGGTTTCTGTCTGCACGCCCGGCTGGCAATATTTCAACAAGGACGAAACCTTCACCAACCTCGCCGAACAGAACGTTCGCGAAATGGTCCGCTGGCACCGCAATCACCCCAGCGCCATCATGTGGGAGGTCGGCCTCAATGAAACCTACGGCCACGACCGCTTCTACGCCGCTTGCGCCCGCGTTGCCCATGAGGAATATCCCGGCACCCAGATGTTCACCTCTGGCGATACCTACGCCAGCAAGGACGGCCGTCACTTTGATGTCCCCTACGCCGTATGGCTCGGCGGCTACGGCAGCAACACCAACGCCCCCGGGTTTGCCGGTAAACGGCGCACCTTTGTCCGCGAATATGGCGACTACGCCTTCGGCGGCGAACACAGCACCACGCGCGAGCCCCTCGGCGCCGGCGAAAACAAACTGCTCCTGCAAACCTGGAATTTCCTCTGGGTCCATAATCAGAACCTTGCCACCGACTGGAGCATTGGCGATTGCATCTGGGTGGGCACCGATCACTTCCGCGGTTGCAGCCGGGAAAATGCCATCAGCCGCTGCGGCGTGCTGGACTACCTGCGGCTCCCCAAATTCTCCTATTACTTTTTCCAAAGCCAGTGCGCCACCAACGCCCCGGAGATATACATCGCCAATTACTGGACGCCCCGCACATCCCCGGCCAAGGTCGTTGTCTTCGCCAATTGCGACGAAGTGGAATTGCAGGTAAACGGCAAAACCGTTGCCCGCCAGAAACCCGACGCCGGCCCCGATTCCGAATACGGCGTCTGGCATCCGCAAGCCGACCCCGTGTACATGGCCAGCGGCAAGAACGTGAACCAGGATGAAGCCGCCACCGCCCAAAACCTCAAGCAGTTGCAGGGCGAAGATTATCTCGCCATGTTCGACGGCGGCAACTGCCGCCACGTGGCGCATCCGCCCTTCACCTTTGCTCCTGTTACCTACGCCGCCGGCGAACTCAAAGCCATTGGCTATATCGGCGGCCAACCCGTCGCCGTCGCCGTCCGCCACACCCCCGGCGCGCCCGCCCAATTGCAACTGACCGCCGACCTCCAAAACCGCCCGCTCGCCGCCGATGGCAACGACGCCGTCTTTGTCCGCGCCGCCATTCTGGATGCCGCCGGCAACCCCGTGCCTGACGCCACCAACACCGTTCAATTTGCCGTGAGCGGCTCCGCCGAATGCATCAGCCCCGCCAACGCTTCCGCCGAAGCCGGCCTCGCCACGGTGTTGATCCGCTCCCGTGACCTAACGGCCGGGCGGATCTCCATCAAAGCCACCGCCCCCGGCTTAAAACCCGCGCAGCTCAAGTTGCGTTCAACCTATTGAAATTTCATTATGAACTTAAAACTAGGCATTGCCGCTCTCGGTCGGACAGTTGCACTGGCCCTGCTGGCCTTGGCGTCGTCGGCCATCTCTTCCGTTTCCGCGCAGCAGGTCATGCTCGAAGCCCTCCCGCCCGTGGATCCGCTGGCGGAGCTCGACCGCTACAATGTTGTTTGGAATTCCCCCAGCGGAGACCCCGCCGGCTCCATGCCCATCGGCAACGGCGAAGTGGGCCTTAACGTCTGGGTCGAATCCAACGGTGACTTGGTATTCTACATTTCCCGCACCGATGCCTGGAGCGAATGCAACCGCCTCTTAAAACTCGGTCGCATTCGCGTGCATCTCTCACCCAGTCCCTTGGCCACAGGCACCGCCTTCCGGCAGGCCTTGAAATTGCGCGACGGCCAGATCGAAATCACCGCCGGCGATGCCATCTTGCACGTATTTGTGGATGCCGATTCCCCGGTTATCCATGTCACCGGCACCGGCTCGGTTTCTCGCACCGTAACTGCCACCATCGAAAACTGGCGCACCGAAAAGCATATCCTAAAGGGCAACGAACTCGCTTCGAGTTGGACCATGCAGGCCGCCCCCGCCGAGATCGAAGTTGCCGAAAGCGCCGATGTCTTCACCGGTTCAGCCGCCGCCGTCACCTGGTATCATCGCAACGAAAGCACCATCGTCCCGCTCACGCTCAAACATCAAGGCCTCGAATCGCTGTCTGCCCTCGTATCCGATCCGCTCCTGCACCGCACCTTTGGCGGCCGGATGACCGGCAAAGGCTTCGTCAGCGCCGGCGATCATGGTTTGCAAACTTCCGCTAGTGTTACGGAATTCTCGCTGGCCATCGCCACCGAATCCGCCCAAACCGCCGATGTCGCCGAATGGCAGCGCCAGCTTCCCACCCCCATGGATGCCGCCATCGCCGCCGACCGCACGGCCATGTGGTGGAATCAATTTTGGAACCGGAGCTGGATTGATGTCACCGGCGACACCGCTGGGCTGCCGGAGAGCAAACACGTTTTACAACTCGCCCACGACTCCGGCGGCGGCAGCCGCTTCGCCGGCGTCATCACCGGCGCCGTCGCCCGGGCGCACGCGTTGAGCTCCGCTGATATCGTCGCCCTGGCCGAGACTCCGCCTGCCGCCGCGCCGCCGCTGAAAGATATTTCCCTGGCGAACGGCTTCGCCGTCGCCGCCTGGATCAAACCCGCCCCCGGCGAATCCGGCCGCATCTTTGACAAAATCACCCCCGGCGGCAGCGATGGCTTTCTGTTCGACACCTACCCGGGATTGTCCCTCCGCTTCATTGTCGGCTCCGAAGAAATGCTCGTGCCCAAATGCCTAAAACCCGGCGAATGGCAGCACGTCGCCGCCACCGCCGATGGCGTCACCGGTGTCCGCCGTATTTATTTGAACGGCAAAATTATCGCCGAGGAAGGCCTGGGCACCGCCGCTCCGTCCCGCGTCACCCAAGCCTACGTCCTGCAACGCTGGATGACCGCCTGCGCCGGTCGCGGCAACTATCCCATCAAATTCAACGGCTCCATCTTCACCGTGGACCCCAAATACGCCGGCGGGCCGGACTTCAACGCCGACTGGCGTAAGTGGGGCGACTGTTTCTGGTGGCAAAACACGCGTCTTCCCTATTTCCCCATGATTGCCCGGGGCGACTTCGACGAACTCCCCACGATCTTCCATTTTTATGAACGCGCCCTGCCGTTGGCCACCGCGCGCGCGCAACTCTATCACCACGCCACGGGTGCTTATTTTCCCGAGACCATGACCATCTTCGGCACCTACGCCAACCGGGATTACGGCTGGGATCGCACCGGCCATCAGCCCAATGAAATTCTCTGTCCTTGGTGGCAATACGCCTGGCAACAGGGTTTGGAATTGACCGCCCTGATGCTTGATTATTACGAGCACACCGCCGATGAAACCTTTCTCCAAACCGAATTGATTCCCATGGCTCACCAGGTGCTTGGCTACTACGATACCCGGTTCGGCCGCGATGCTGCCGGCAAGCTGATCATCAGTCCCGCCCAAGCCGTCGAGACCTACTGGTACGGCGTTACGAACGACACCCCCAGCGTCGCCGGTTTGCACAATGTGCTGGATCGCCTGCTCGCGCTCAAGTCATCCACCCCGTCGTCGTCTGAACGTGCCTTCTGGCAACGGCTCAGCGCCGCCATACCTCCGTTCCCAATCAAGGACGGACGTATCCTGCCGGCTGAAAAATTTAATCCCGAGCGCAGCAACGTCGAGAATCCCGAACTCTACGCCCTCTGGCCCTTTGAACTCTACGGCGTTGGCCTGCCCGATTTGCAGATTGGCGTGGATACCTTCCAGCATCGCCTCGAAAAAGCCTCCATCGGCTGGCAATACGACGGCCAGTGCGCCGCGCTCGTGGGCCTGACCGATGAGGCCAAGCAAATCCTCCTTGGTAAAGTCCATAATACTAACCGCCGCTTCCGCTTCCCGGTCATGTGGGGACCCAACTACGACTGGCTGCCCGATCAGGATCACGGCAGCAACATCATGCTCACGCTCCAGCAAATGCTCCTCGCCACCGCCGGCGACCGCATCCTCCTCCTGCCCGCCTGGCCCGCCGACTGGGACGTGAAATTCAAACTGCACGCCCCGCAGAACACCATCGTTGAAGGCGTCTATCGTAACGGCCGTATGCAACAACTCACCGTCACCCCGGAATCGCGCCGCAAGGACGTTCTGGTCATGCTCGGCTCCAATCCGTAACCAACTTTGTCCCGCCACCGTCCCCATTTGCAACCAAATCAAACCATATGAAATCACTGACCCAAACCATCCACCGGCGGGCGCTCGCCTTGGGCGCCGCCTGCGGGCTGGCGCTCGCGGCCTCCGCCTCCGCCGCCCCGGACCACACGTTTACCATCGGCGACTCCGCCTTTCTGCTCGATGGCAAACCGTTTCAAATCAAGGCCGGCGAAATGCATCCCGCCCGCGTGCCCCACGAATATTGGGCCGACCGCCTGCGCATGATGCATGCCATGGGCCTGAACACCGTTTCCATTTACGTGTTCTGGAACCAGCTCGAACCGCGCGAAGGCGAATTCAATTTCACCGGCGATGCCGACATGGCCGAATTCGTCCGCCTCGCGCAGAAGGAAGGCCTCTGGGTCATCCTGCGCCCCGGACCCTACTGCTGCGCCGAATGGGAGTTTGGCGGTTACCCCTGGTGGTTGCTGAAGCAGCCCGATTTGAAAGTCCGCAGCCAGGACCCGCGCTTCCTCGCGGCCGCCGGCACCTATCTGAAAAAACTCGGCGACCAACTCGCTCCCCTGCAAATCACCCACGGCGGCCCCATCATCATGGTGCAGGTCGAAAACGAATACGGCAGCTACGGCGCCGATCACGTTTACATGGGCAAGATTCGTGACCTGGACCGCGCCGCCGGTTTTGAAGTCCCCTTCTTCACCGCCGATGGCGGCGGCAGCATGATGGCCGGCGGTTCCCTGCCGAATGACGCCCTCCCCGGGCTTAACGGCGGCGGCGGCCCCGGCATCATGAAGGAAATTGGCAAGTACCGTCCCAACGGCCCCTGGCTCGTCCCTGAATTTTACCCCGGCTGGCTCGATCATTGGGGCGAACCCCACGCCGTCATCGGCCTCGGCGGTCTTGCCCGCGAAACCGAATGGAAGCTCACCAACAACGTGTCCTTCTGCTACTACATGATCTACGGCGGCACCTCGTTCGGCTTCATGAGCGGCGCCAATTACGGCGGCCACTTTCAGCCGCAGCCCACCAGCTACGATTACAACTCGCCCATCGATGAAATGGGCCGCCCCACGCCAAAATTCTTCGCCCTCCGCAAAGTGCTGGCGAAATATATTGCCCCCGGCGAAACCCTCCCCGAAGTTCCCGCCACCACGCCGGTGATCCAAATTCCCAGCGTGGAACTCACGGAATCCGCCAGCCTCTTCGACAACCTCGGCACCCCCGTGAAATCCGAGAAGCCCCTGAGCTTTGAAGACCTCGACCAAGGCTACGGCTACGTCCTCTACCGCACCACCATCACCGGCCCCGTGGACGCCTCCCTGAAACTCAAGGAGCTCCGCGACTACGCCGTCGTTTGCGTGGATGGCAAACGCGTCGCCACCCTCGACCGCCGTCATCAGCAGGACGCCATGGATCTGAAGATCACCAACGCTACCGCCGTCCTCGATATCCTCGTGGAAAACGGCGGCCGCATCAACTATGGCGGCCAGCTCCCCAACAACCGCAAGGGCATCACCCAATCCGTCTTCCTCGGCGACCATGAACTGACCGGCTGGGAAATGTACAAGTTCCCCTTCGACAACGTTTCCGGCCTGACCTTCAAGTCCACGCCCGTCACGGACGCCCCCGCCATTCATCGCGGTTCCTTTGACCTGGCCACCGTTGGCGACGCCTTCCTCGACCTCCGCAGTTGGGGCAAAGGCATCGTCTTCGTCAACGGCCACAACCTCGGCCGCTACTGGTACATCGGACCGCAACAAACCCTCTACGTGCCCGGCGTCTGGCTGAAGCAGGGTCACAACGACATCGTCATCTTTGAACAGTTGAAAGATGATGTCCACAGTGTCGCCGGCGTCACCACGCCCATCCTCGACCAGCTCAACAAGGATCAAAACGATCCGAGCCGCGGCCAGATGAAGGAACCGCGCCTAAAACCCGCCGCCCTCGTCAAGGAAGGCGCGCTGGCCGACAACGCCTCCGCCCAGGACGTCACCTTCCCGGCCAAGTCCGGCCGCTACCTCTGCCTGCAGGCGCTCTCTTCCCAGAATGGAGATGAGTTCACTACGCTCGCTGAAATCGACGCTCTTGATACCGCCGGCAAACCCGTTTCGCGCAAAGCTTGGAAGTTGGTCTATGTGGACAGCGAGGAAAACTTCGCCGAAGGCGACCAGGCCGAGAAAGCCTTCGATGGCGATACCGACTCCTTCTGGCACACCCTCTGGAGCGCCCCGCATCCGAGCCATCCGCACACCCTCGTCATTGACCTGGGTGCCGAACAGGAACTCACCGGCGTCCGCCTCCTGCCGCGCCAGGATTCGCCCAATGGCCGTATCAAAGACTATCGTCTCTACTTGAGCACCAAGCCGTTTTGATCACCTGACCTTGTTGTCTTCGCAACCCCGCTGCGCCGCATCCGGCGCAGCGGGCTTTGATACCACTTGCAGTTTGAAACTGCACTATAAGCCTCGTGTCTGCGGGTTGCCCGCGTTGGGCGCGAGCGGAGCGCGGTTCACGCCGCTTCAGCGTCCAAAATGAAGGATGCTGCCGCTTGAGCATCCCGGTAACGATAAAGTCATTTTTGGGAGCGGGCCGGTTTTTTTACATATTATTACCTCCCAACGAAGTCCCCGCCCACCCGCGCTCCCGGTATGCAGGCTTTTCGCTTTTCGAGCCGCGCGGGTTTGCTACACTGAACTCCATGTATCGTACGCAGGACTTGCACGTCAAAGAAATTGTCCGTTTGCTCTCCCCGGGAGAGCTGAAGGCGCTCACGCCGACCACTGAGGCGGTGAACGCCACGGTCGCCCGCGCCCGGGAACGGGTCGTCCGGATTCTCAATCAGGAAGATCCCCGGGTGCTCGTCGTGATCGGACCCTGTTCCATTCATGACGAAAAGAGCGCGCTCGAGTACGCCACGCGCCTGAGCAAACTGCAAAAGGAATATGCCGACCGCATGGAAATCGTCATGCGCGTCTATTTTGAAAAGCCCCGCACCACCATCGGCTGGAAGGGCCTTATCAACGACCCGCACTTGGACGGTTCCCAGGACATTGAGACCGGCCTGAAAGTGGCGCGCCGACTCCTGATGCAGATCAACGGCATGGACCTCCCCGCCGCCACCGAATTTCTGGACCCGATCGTGCCGCAATACATTGCGGACCTGATCACCTGGGCCGCCATCGGCGCCCGCACAACCGAATCCCAGACCCACCGCGAAATGGCGAGCGGACTCTCCATGCCCGTGGGCCTGAAGAACAGCACGGATGGCAGTCTGCAGGTGGCGATTGACGCCATGGCGGCCACGCGCCATCCGCACAGTTTTCTCGGCATGAACGAGGCCGGCGAGACCGCCATCGTCCGCACCTCCGGCAACCCCAACGCCCACGTCGTCCTGCGCGGCGGCCGGGCCATGACCAATTACGACGCCGTCAGCATCCGCGCGGCGGAAGAGAAGCTCGCCTCCGAAAAGCTGCCGCCCATTCTGATGGTGGATTGCAGCCACGCAAATTCGAGCAAACAGTTCGCCAAGCAGGAAGATGTCTGGCACAGCGTCATCGAACAGCGTGTGGGCGGCACCAAGTCGCTCATCGGCCTGATGGTGGAAAGCCACCTCAGCGAAGGCAACCAGCCGATTCCCAAGGATCTGGCCCTGCTGCGCTACGGCGTAAGCATTACCGATTCCTGCATCGGCTGGGAAACCACCGAACGCATGCTGCGCTGGGGCTATGAGGCGCTTGGCGCGCTGTCGAAATAATCGGCCGCTGCGGCAAGGATGGCAGGTAGCGGATGAAGGGTGCTCCGGATTTTTGCCCCCCTTGAGCTTTTGCAAGAATTGAACTATAAATAAATTATGACTTTGAAAGCCATCATCCATCCGGCGGAAGAAGGCGGCTACTGGGCCGAGGTGCCGGCTTTGCCCGGCTGCCTGACTCAGGCGGAAAATCTGGAAGATTTGAAGGTTAATCTGCGCGAAGCCATTACCCTCTGGCTTTCTGTGGATGATGACGTTATGGCGTCTGACGCCAATGACAAAGTGATGGAATTGACGGTGTAAACCAGCATCCCAGGCGCATTGTCGCCCACCGGGGATAAAAGCCTAAAACCCCGCTTTTCGCATGAAACAGGTTTCTGGCAAAGAATTTATTCGCATTCTTCAAAAACGGGGCTGGTGCCTGAAACGCATCAACGGCAGTCACCATATCTTTACCAAGGAAGGCCATCAGGAACGCATTGTCATTCCGGTTCACGGAAACCAGCCCTTGAAAATCGGATTACTTCGTCACCAAATGAAAATCGCCGGCCTCACCGAAGCGGAATTATAAGCGAATGTCGTTGCCAAGGTTTGGCGCCCGCAAAAGAGACGCAGTTTTGGACAAAAAAAGCCTGTCTCCCAAACGGAGACAGGCTCGGTGAAAAATCGGAAGAATCCGGCGGGCGCTTAACCGTTGTCGCCAATGGCTTCCACGGGGCAGCCTTCCTTGGCTTCCTTGCAAACCTTTTCCTCTTCAGGGGACTCGGGTTGCTTGTAAACGAGCGAGTATCCGCCGTCGTCGTTGCGCTTGAAGTTGGCCGGGGCCGTTTCACGGCACAGGTCGCAATCAATGCATTGGTTGTCCACGTAATACTTGCCCGGGGCGTTTTCAGGATAACGATTTGCTACATCAGCCATAAATCAAATAGGTTAAAAATTCAGGCCCAATTATCCCGCAATCCGCCGGGCAAGGCAAGCAAGATTCCGGAAGATTCCGGGCCGGAAAACGGCGGTTGCGCCACGCAGGGAGAGATTTGGACAAGGAAAGTTAAGTCGCCGAATAGCGTCTAAAAAGGCCGATTACAGCCCTTGGCGGCGTGATTAAATCTTTTCATTTTATCATTAAATGGTATCCTGTCCGATATGCAAAGAGGCACTGAACGCCGGACTAAAATCGTATCAACACTGGGACCCGCCACCGATTCCGCGGAAATGATCGGCAAGCTCATTGACGCCGGGGTCAACGTGTTCCGCCTGAACATGTCCCACGCCCCCCACGACTGGGTGCGCCGCGTTTTCGCGGACATCCGCGCCGAATCAGGCAAACGGGGCAAATACGCGGGCATCATGATGGACACCCAGGGACCGGCCATCCGGACGGGCGACATCGCGTCGCCGCTGGACCTGAAGCCCGGCCAGAAATTCACCCTCACCGTGCGCGGCGAAAAGAGCGAGGAAGAGCACTCGGTGGACGTGAACTACGAGAATTTCATCAACGACATCAGCGTGGGCGACGTGGTGCTGATTGACAACGGGAACATTGAAATGCGCGTGCTGGCCAAATCCGGCAACAAGGTGGAGTGCGAAGTGCTCACCGCCGGCAAGCTCGGCAGCCGCCGCCACATCAACCTGCCCGGCGTCAAGGTCAGCCTCCCCGCGCTCACGGCCAAGGATATCCGGGACGTGAAGCTCGGCCTGGAACTGGGCGTGGATTTCATCGCCCTCTCCTTTGTCCGCGAAGCCCGCGACCTCATGCAGCTCCGCGAAATGTTCGAGGAAGGCAAGCCCAAGCCCTTCGTGATCGCGAAGATCGAGGACCAGCAGGCGATCCTGAATCTGGAAGCCATCGTGCGCGAAGCCGACGGCATCATGGTGGCGCGCGGCGATCTGGGCATTGAGATCCCCTATTATGAGCTGCCCATCGTGCAGCGCCGCATCGTGAAAACCTGTCTGCGCTTCGGCAAACCGGTGATCGTGGCCACGCACATGCTGGAAAGCATGATCAACGCCCCCATGCCGACGCGCGCGGAAGTGACGGACGTTTCCAACGCGGTGTACGAGGAGGCGGACGCCATCATGCTCAGCGGCGAGACGACCGTGGGCAAGTATCCGCTCAAGTGCATTGAAGTATTCGACCGCATTGCCACGCGCATCGAGCGCAGCGGCAACGCGCAGTTCCATGATTTGGCGGAGCTGACCACCATGCGTGAAAAGCTCGTGAAGAGCGCCGTCGTGATGGCCAATGAACTCAAGGCGGCGGCCATCCTGTCCTTCACGCGGCACGGCCACATGGCCCGGTACGCGTCCTGGATGCGCCCGCGCTACTCGCCGGTGTACGCGCTGTGCGACAACATTAAATCCGCCAACGAACTGGCCCTGAGCTGGGGCGTGACCTCGTTTGTGACGGAATTTGATTTCATCGAACCGCAGAACACCATTGAAGGCGGCATTAAATTGCTGCTCGAAAACGGCCGGCTGAAGCATGGTGACAATGTGGTCATTATCGGCGCCATCTCCGTGGGCACGGAAATCGTGGACGCCGTCCAGATGCGGACGGTGTAAGCACCGGCCGGATTTATTTCACGCGGCACCGGTCGTCCCAGGCCGGTGCCGTTTTTAATGCCTTTCAATAATTCTGCGGCCAGTCGGTCAGAATATTTTTTAATAGGAATGATCCGCTTCACACAAACAACCGCATGATTGACGGTTTTCTGTAATTGGAAGATGATTTAAATATATGCCAACAGAAATCGATCCAGTCCTATCACAGGCAAAAGACGCTGCACCAGCCGAATTGCCGTGGTATATCGCATGGATTAGAAAGGAGAGGGCCACAGTGACTGGTGCTCCTTTTTCATTTGTAAGTTGTGTGCTAATTTGCACGGTTCTTGCAAGCGTTTCGATTTTCACGATTGAACAATGGCATTATAGCGGAACTATAACAGCAAAAGATGCGACTATTGTTCAAAAAGATGCTGCGATAGCAACTGTTACGGCCGAAAAAGATGCTCTCAAAGATGCAAACGAAAGATTGGACAGAGTTAATCAGGAATTAAGAACCTATCGCGGAAAGGATGCTCCACCTTTAAAGCAAAATGCTCTAATTTTAGCGCGGCAAATTAAAGAGTTTATTAAGAGTGCGTCTGAAAAATCATGAATGCTGAGGGATCAAGCCAGACGGCGGAGTTGGATTCGGATCATGGCGATATAGATCCAAGCCTCGGCACTGGACTCGGTGGTTTCGTAATCCCGCACCAGTCGCCGCTGGCGCA
>CAIQKM010000026.1 GCA_903872345.1 uncultured Verrucomicrobia subdivision 3 bacterium
CTCCTCCGCCGCAAAGAGCATGACGGCGAGATTGTCGAGTCGTTCGAGCAGTTCCAGACAGACATAAACGCCGGCCTTATCGTCGCCGCCGATGCCGACCAGCTGGCCCTGCCCATCCATGCCAAACAGACGTCCACGCTGTTGGCGCAGCTTGCCGGTGCCTACGG
Source organism: uncultured Verrucomicrobia subdivision 3 bacterium (assembly GCA_903872345.1). Classification (GTDB taxonomy): domain Bacteria; phylum Verrucomicrobiota; class Verrucomicrobiia; order Limisphaerales; family UBA11358; genus UBA11358. The sequence goes on from CAIQKM010000026.1 coordinate 168, forward strand.
TTGGCACAGTGTCAATATGGGCGCAGACAGCGGGCACAGGACCGGTCTTACCCTTGCGCAGATACACATTGTTCCACAGATCCGTCTCAAAGCGGTAGCCGTGATCACGGGCATAATCAGCGAGGAACGCGACCATCCCCTGCTCCATGCGGGACGGGGAGTGGATATTCAACAGCTGTTTCAACAAATTGATACGCATAGGTTTTTAGAGTTTAGCCAGCAAGCTGGCGATTTGGCCGGCGATGGCCGGGTTGGTTTCGATGGCCAGTTCCAGACCTTCGCAATAGGGTTTGGCGGTGAGTCGGAATAAACCGGAATGTTCCACACAGACCGGGCGCGGTTCGCCGGTGCGCGCATCAGCTTGGACCACCTGCCCGAACGGACGGGCAACCTCCGTCAACGCCAGCGTGCGCTGGGCGTGGTAGGCGTCACGTTTGGCCTTCTGTTCGGCGCAGGCCGCTACCTCACGTGCGTGTTCCGGCAGCAGCCGACGCTTGATGTCGGCGACGATCAGGGCAACAGACTTAGCCTCGGACACGTTGATGCCGGTCTTGGGCGCTTCCCCGGCCCGGTAGTAGGGCCGATGGTCGCGCAGGCCGTCCGGCAGGCTGGTGGAGATATGCAACTGCCCGCGCTGGCGACCGGCGGAAATAAACAGCTTGCCGCCACCGGGCAGCAGAAAGACCGCTGCCCAATGGCCCTCGTAGCCGGGCGCAGACTGCAGCTGGAGCTGAGCGGCAATGGCATGAGCGGTGGCTTGTTGATCGGTGGTCATAACAAGCGCATAATGGGTTTTGTTGTGTACTTTGTCAATTACTATTGTTTTGACCACTCCAAAATACCGTTGTATGCTCCGACCATGGCTAGAACCACATCCCGTAAAGCCCCTGATTATACTGAGACCATCAACAGCATATTCACCGCCCGGCGCGATCTGCTGCACGGCGTGAAAGCGGCGGTTAAGGGCTCGTTGTTCACGGTCGAAGAGGCCGACCTCCTGATTTCGCTCTACGGGGCGAGGGATCTAGGCTGGACCGATCTGGAACACGACACAGCCGGGTATGTTACCTACCGGCAGCTGGAGAGCTTTTTAGTACACAACGCCAGCCTGCTATCGCGCCGAATCATCAAGCTGGCCAGCGCCAGACCAGCGCTGGTGGAAGTGGCCGACGGTGATGTGGCCGCCGGGCAGCATTTTAACAGCAAGCGCGTACGCATCACGGATCACGGGGCCAAAGCGATCGCGCCGGTCTGGCAGCGCTATCAAGCCATGTCCGCTGAACTGCTACGAGGTATCAAGGACGATCAGCGGATCGCCCATCACGCGGTCAATACCGCCATCAGTCAGCGCATCCGGGAGCGCCGGGATGGGCTGCATGCGCTGTTTACAGGTGGGAAATGACCAGTTCGTCCGCATACCATAATCTCTAAGTCTAATAATTACATTTAAATAGTGAGATTCAAACCAATCAACGCAATAATGAGAACAAGATTAATTGTATGAAAAAAGCAAAAGCCAATGAAGACCCTATGCTGATTGTTGAAGCGGCAACAGTCGACTTGACCAAGAAGGGTGGCAGAGGTTTTTTGGTAAGCGGCGGGCTAATAATCACTGCAGCACACTGCATTGAATGTAAAACTGATGGCTCTATGGCGCAAAGTGAAAGCGCGATGCAGGTCATTAGAACCAAAGACGGGACAAACATCCAAGTCACTACTCTTGCGGTCGACCTCGTTTCTGATTGGGCAGTTCTTGGTGGGCTAGATGCTTCTAGCTTTGAACAAGATTACGAGATTTTTTATAACTTTTGTGAGGCAACAACACCTGTTCCGGTCTGTTTAGATGCTCAACCTTGGAACTCGGAGTTTTCGCTTCGCATTTGGACGCATAATAAGGGCTGGATTGAGGGCAAAGGCCAATTTAACGACCCGACACAGAAGTATATGGTCGTCGTTGCAGTTAGCCCAATCGATAGTGGCACCTCCGGCAGTGCAATCGTGAATCCAGACGGTAAATTAATTGGCGTGGTGTCCAATAGCTTTGATGAACCCGATCAAGACGGGTGGTCTGGGAGTAGCCCTTATGTGGCAAAGGCATTGCCAGTATGGATTTTGGATACAATTCGTTGTGCAGAGACAATACAAAACCGGAAGGTAATTCGGTCACCATCAACAAGGGCTAAAAACCGGGCCGGATTAAGGCGCAAGCCGCAGAAGTAAGCGATAGGGTTTGGCGTGCATTCCACCTCGGTGAACGCTTGGCAGAGATGGTAGAGTTGCATATCCGCACGGTACAGAAGATTGAGGCTGGTGAGACCAACGTTTTAACTACCACATTATTGCGGTTCAAGCGGGCACTCAAGTGCAACTGGACGATTCTGCTGTCCGAGTGACAGGCAAGTGGATGAAGCCCGGTCAAGCAGCGATGAAAGAATACCGCTGCGAATGGTAGTGGCGGTGGGATTTGAACCCACGACCCCGCCCTTATAAAGAGCACGCTCTAACCGCTGAGCTACGCCACCGTCCAAATCAGGGAGACTTGGACGGTCATATCAAAATCGGCTTCGGATAAAGCAAGTGCATTACAAAACCAAACTGCCCTAGCCGCGCGTTGGAGTCAATGGGCATCATTCATTGCCATGCAGCAGCCGCAAGGTGGCCAGCTAAAATCGTTTGACTGGCTGGGGCTCCGGCTCAAATGGCAGGCCGAAGTACTCGAACACCGCCTGCGTGCGGGAATGAACCCGGTCTTCAAACATGCCACCCCGGTCGCACATTAGGTTCATCGGCAGTAGATCCCGCTTGATAAAATTAAGCAGGTCGCGCGGTTCACAGGTGACGGACACCTGTTCCTGCCCGTCCACCTGCATGGTGCTGATGCTCGGGAGACAGCACAATGTCATGGCCCGGAGAATGTCAGTATCAAGGTTGCAGAAGAACAGCCAGTACGGCCACGCGTCATGGAACGCCGTATAAAAGCGTCGAACCTCCGGGATCATGTGAATTTCGCGCGGATCAGCGTCCCACCCTTCGATGCCGAACACGATCCCGTCCATCAATTCCCGCAGCCGCCTGCCCTCCGGCAGCTTGGCTGGACTGTACTCCCAGTCAGCATTGTTGAATCGCAGTGCGTTTTCAGAGACGGCGCGCTGGACCTGATCCTTCAGGATGTTTGCCAACTTCATTCCACCAGCGCCTTCAAGAAGGCATCCTTCGCGTCGGCGTAGAACTCGATGCTGATCTTGGTGGCCAGCGTGTCCGGCAAATCAAACAGCTGCTTGCGCGCCGAGATGGGCATGAGCAGGGTAGCCGCACCTTTCTCCACCGCCAGCTCCGCAACCCCCACCGGGTTCGGGATCATCTCCACCGAGCCGCCCAAGTTCAGGGACCCGACAATGATCAGGCCGCCTTTGACGCTGCGCTCAATCAGCGCCCCGCACAGCGACACCAGCACGCCTAGGCCCACGCCTTGACCTGTGGTGTCGGCATCCAACGCCCGGAGCTGCACCGAGAACTCATGGGCGCGCGGATCGCGATCGCCCACCAACTCTTTCGCTCGGGTGTAAAGATTCTGCTCCCCGTAGCGCACGCTTTCCCGGAACGCTGGCGCAACCGGCGCATTCAGGATTTTAACCCCATTGCCCGGCCCCACCGTGGCCTCCAGCCGGTATAACGCCGGACTGGTCCCGTTACCGCCGGGACTGATCGTCCAAACTTGGCCGGGCGGTAGCGGATCGCTCGCGATGCCTTCGTCGCTATGCATCTCCGGCGTTGGAACGAACTGTTCCACTCCTTCGACCCCGAGGTGGTAGCTGAAATGGGTGTTGCGGAACTCCGTGCGGAAGACCCGCTTCTGCTGCTCTTTAACCCGGCGACGTGATTCCAACGCCAGCCGGATGATCTTCTCCAGATCTTCGTCTGGAATGATCACACTGGCATCCGGGTATAGTAGCTTGATCAGCCCGCTCACGGTCTTGTTGACGGCTTCGATGTCGCGACCGCTCAAGGCCCCGCCCCAGTTCACCCGGCCCTGCAACGCCGACAGCCGGCTGCCGTTGCGCAGCTTGTTCCAGCATTCCGCCAGAAAGTCGCTGACCAGACCAAAGTGCTCCGTCAGGTGATCGCGGGCGCTGACTTTCGGGAAGTCCCAGCCCGGCACGAAGCAGTGCAGGCGATCCATGAACGCCGTATCCGACCGCATCTCCGGCGGCAACGGGCTCAGCAGGTGCCCGATCCGTTGTTGCTGGGTTACATCCACGTCGAAATTGCCGACCAGCACCATGCTGCCGAAAGCCCGGATGCTTTCTTTACCGCGCGAGAACTCGCCGGATGCCATATACCCCTTCATGATGTTGACGCCGTCCTTCTGGTCAAAGGAGATGCCCGACACCTCGTCGAAGCAGACCACGTCGTAATGGCACACCAAGCCGCGCTGGCCATTCGCATTGTTCACGAACATCTTGGCCACCGTCGCTTTGCCCCCGGAGATCAGGTGCGCATAAGGCGAGACTTGCTGGAATAGATGGCTCTTGCCGGTGCCGCGCGGTCCAAGCTCCACCATGTTAAAATTCCGCTCCACGAACGGGATCATCCGCAGCAGCGTCACCCATTTCGCGCGTTCTGTCAGCGCCGACGGCTCAAAGCCGATGGAGCGCAACAGGAAATCGATCCACTCCGTTAGTGTGAACTTCTGCCGGCCCTGCTCCAGTGTTTCCAGCACGTTCGGCTTGGAGAGCTGGATGGGGCGAAGGCTTTCAATGGCGAACGGGCGACCGTTCTTTTCCTCCGAAATGGCGGCATCATAGGTCAGGGTCACTTCGGAATAGAAGCCGTCCGTGAGCATCCGCTCATTGTCGTGAACCAACTTGTCGTCAATCCGCACGTCCCGCAGAGCCAGACTGGGCAGTTCCGCGATGAAACAATCATTCTTGGCGTCCAGCCGCGCTTTCACGATGTCAATCAGCTTGACCGAACCTTTTTCGCGGGCGCGGGCCTTGAAGAGCTCTTCTTCACCCGTCCGCACCGTCCGGTCTTTTAACTGGCGCTCAACCACTTGCAGCCCTTCCTCGATCTCTTTTTCGTCAATGGTGGCACAGTAACGGCCAAGCAGGAACTCAACCACGTAGGTCGGCACCGGATACTGGCGGCTATACTTCCGCACCAGATCCTTGCGCACCAAGTAGCCCTGAAAGGCGGATGCGCCTAATTTATCCAAGTCATCAATCTTCATATCAGTGATCTCCTCCCACGATCGTGGGCTGTTTGCTTAATACTCGTCCACTCTGGTCCACTACCACCACACTCGTCGCCGTGCCCGCCAGACCGTCATCTTCCACCAGCAAGCCGGCCCGACCCTCTTTGTCGAATGGTTTTGGCTGGGTGATGCTTGTCTTCGCGTCGTTGGGCTTGGAGCGCAGGTCGGCATATACCCCATCCTGCGCCGGCTGAATGACCACCCGACAGCGTTGGCCCAGCCACTGGATACTATCTATCTTGAGCGTAACCGGCTTACCACCGGACACGCCCCGGAACCGCAAATCAGGGGTAACACATTCTTGCGGACTCATGCCGCCATGAGCGTATTCGTTGCCGCTGGAAAAACAGTAAACCCCCGGCGCACAGGCCACCGTCTGCCGGGCGTCCCAGAACCACTCCGTCGTCGGCACGTCTGCGTGCGCACCTTCTTTTATGACCGCACAACGCGACCAGCGACACTCCACCATGTACTTTTTCAGGGCCATGGCGGGCAGGCCGCCGGGAGCCAGCAACCATCCGTGGTCGGTAATCACCCGCACTGAGGCCCAGCCGGCTTCCAGCAGTTGTATAATTCGTTCCAGCACCCGGTCCACTTGCTCATCAATCTGGTTGGCCAGCAGGGCTTGCATATTGTGGCCGAGCGAATCAAATTTTCCGCTCTCCGTCCACCCCCGAGCCTCTTCACCCGTGGGTATGCCGGTTTCCAGCTCGCGTAAGACTTGGTAGCCGCCCGCTGCCATGGCCGCCCGCAAGCGATCCGCCGTCGTGGGGCGGCGGTCATCCGCCATGACCGGGCAGAAGTCATTGCCGGCGACATCCCCGACCACGCTCATAGCGGCGGGCGTTACCGCCGGTTTGGCCGTCGGGGTCACGGAAGGCAACGCCGATAGGCGATAACCTTCCGTCGTCAGCAGATGCCGTTCATGCGCCCGTGCCAGCAGGCGCTGGGCGACGTCGAAGCGGAGGCCATCTACGAACATCAGACATTCGCCCGGCTCGGCGGTAATCATGCGCTCCGGTAAGTCCTTGGCACCGGGGAACGGGTGTTTGCTGGCCGCCGCCTGAAAATTCCGGGCACACTCATCCAGCCAGTCGAGATAGAGGTTGCGGATCGCTGCCGTCACCGCCGCCGTGTCGTCGGTGGTCTTGACACTTGCCAGCGCCCGGAGCATGGCGTCATCCGCCCGGTATCCGCCTTTGGCATACATGTCCGCGATGCTTTCCGGCGAGTCACCCGCCAGCAGCTTCTCCGTATGGCTGGCCAAGCTGTGCAGGTGCTCCAGTGCGAGGGCCATCGGACTATGACCCATCTTCGCCCAGACCCACTGCCGCCGCTGGCTGTGCTCTTTTTCCAGCTTGGCGACGGCGGCGCGTCCAGCGTCGGCTGGGTGGCTGGCAAGGCCGAGCAACGCGGCGCGGAGCCCCTTCTCGTCCTTCTCATTCTCCTCGGGCCATGGTTCACGATCGAACAGCAAGGCGTTCGGGCGGGCGCGGCGCAGGGCTGCCGGTATGCCGGGATACAGCGCGGGAGATTCGGTAAACCGCAGCCAGACTTCATCCCACTGGCCCTTGCGGAACCCCATCCGCTCGGCGGCGACCAATTCCCCTTCCGCAACCGGGTCAAAGCCAAATTCGTCTTTGCAGCGTGAACAAAACGCCTGCCAATACGCCTCCTCCCAACTTTCTCGGAATTTGGGATTGCTGATCCATGACAACAGGTCGCGGACGGTATCACCCACCATCAGCTTATCGAAATCCTCGGCTTCGAGCTTCCGTCCTTGCAACAGGGAAATGGGGGTGGTCGCGAGTACGTCCAGCGCTCCCAGCAGGGACTTGTGCGTGCGGCTATCCCGCGCCATGTCCAAACCCAACCCGCCATTCTCCGATACCATGAACGCCTCCAGTGTCCAGTCGCGACCATTGGCCTGCGTCCAGACCGTGCCGCGATATTGTAGCTCCACCAACGGCTTCAGTTCATTTGGACACTCTTCCGGCGACCGCAACTGCTGGCGGCTCACCTTGGGCAGGTAGAGGATCGGCACCGTCTTGTCCGGGAACCGGTACTCGGGCAGAGTTCCCTCCACCAGACACCGCAGCCAGATGGCCGGTCCGGTGGCCTGCTCCGGGTTGTATTCGCCCAGCGATACCAACTCCGGCATCAGGGTGCGTAAACGATTTACCAGCGGCTGCCATTCGCCTTCGGCGTCCGTCCAGAGAATGGCCGCCGGGGCGATGCTGTCGCCGGAATTATAACGACAGGCGACCGCGAGGCTGGCCTTGACCGCCTCCATGAAGGTGCCGCTGGTTTGGTTTTCTGCGTGTGCCATGAATCAAGCCTTCCAAAAATCTGGTTTTGTCCGCCTGTCCGTCCGTCCGTCCGGCCATCCGTCCGCTTGTCCGTCTATGGACAACTCTTTGGACACAAAATGTCCGCCTTTGTCCATAGAACCCTCTCTATTCATGGGGCTTTCTGCTTGCGTATAGACACGTCTATACATTTGGCCCTCCCGTCTTGTCTTTGGCTGGAACCCACCTCGCCCACCGGCGTCCGCCTTTGGGTTCGATTTTCCCATCCTCCTTGAGCCGCTTAAGCAGGTATTTGACCCGGCGTTCCGACACGCTGGGAAGAACTTGGGTGAGGTCAGCCAATGGGCTGCCTTGTTCTCGATTATCGGAGATGTGCTTGAAAAGGAGTGCCATGTTTTCCGCATCACCCAATCCCCGGACACGGGTGTATGTCCCCTTTTGCCCCAAATGGGCGTAGAGTGTCCGGGAAAGGATGTGCCGTCCGCGTCCGGCCTTTTCCACAATCCCCAGCCGGTCCAGATGCAAAACCCGCGACCGGAGACCTTCGGGAAGCGGCTGTTCGCGTTGCAAGTAATCCAGCACCAGAAAATCTTGTGTCGAAAAATTGGCCAGCTTTTCGTCGCCCACCTTTTCCAGAAACCGGATGAAAGCCGGGTTTTGGACTTCACCCCGCAACACAAGGCGGACATTATGCGCGTCCGAGCCGGCAAAATCCGGCAGGGGTTTGCTTTGCCGGATAGACTCCTCGTACATCCGGTTCATCCCTTGCCCTGAGCGCTCGATGAGCCCGCATCGGGCAAAAGCTTCCGCCAGCCGCCGATTACGCGGTGACTGCTGGTCAAGAATGTTTTCGACCGTTATGCCGGGCGGAAATCCGCCCGGACTGATAACCTCAAGCCGCCGGGGGAACTGTTTGACGAAAGTCGAACCGCTGAGCCGGTAATCTCGATGACCGACCGCGTTGAGGATGGATTCGCGAACGACGCCTTCGGAAAAAGTTGGGAACTCGAAACGGAACAAACCTTCCTGAAAGCTTTGCACCTCGTTGCGTAAGTTGATCGCGCCCCACACAGCCTCGTATATTGAAAAGAACCCCTGCCGGTATTCCAACCTTTGCTGAAAGGGCACCGACCCTTCGGTGGAGCGATATTCAAAAATGATTTCCGACTGGGCCAGATGCTTGCCCAGCGCGGCACGGGTGCCGAACAGGATGAGTGCCGCATAATTCAACTGCCCGTCCACCATCAGTTCCGCGTCTGCCAGAAGCTGTTCGTGGGTCAGCTTGGCCAGCCCATCATTGCCGGACTTTTTCCGCCACCGCGTGCGAAAATCCTCCACCGCCGCCGGATCGAGATCTGCCAGCACCGCTTTGGCGCATGGCTCGGACGAAAAGTCCGGGCTGCCTTCGGCAAAAATCGCCTTTAGTCTGTCTGGCGTCATTGGCACCAAGGAACTGCCCGCCCGCATCCAATACGCTCCGCCGCATTCGATCGGCATGCCGACGGGCCGGGCGGGCACATGAAAAATAACCACCCGTCCATGCGGATGCTGAAACGCTTCCCCATCAATCCGCAGATGAAGCCGTTCAACCAGTCCGTGTATGGCGCGATCTAGTTCAGAAAATGCCTGACTGCCCACCACGCGCCTCGGTCTGGCATCAGTGACACCCAATATAATCCGTCCACCGCCCTCATTCGCGAGCGCGGCACAGTATTTGACCAACTCTTCAAAGTCGTAACGGTTCTTCGCCTCCTTAAACTCCAAGTGGCCGTCTTCAGGGGCGGCCATCCAATCGTTTAATTGTTCAAGCTTTGTCATTTCCCCGCCTTCTCCTTTTGGGCTTTTGTCAGGTGTACATCGTTCACCCGATCGCCGGTGAAGGTGCTGCCATCGTAGAACCACGGGTATTCTGCCTTGTCGCGGTGGGGTTCCTTGCCGCGATCTTTGTCCCACTTGATGTTTGGCTTCACGCGCAGGATGCCGGCACCCTTTTTGCCACCGGGGATGTCGGTGGTGAGGAACGGGCGGATGTTCATTCGCACGCCGTCGTTGATGTCAGGATTCCAGCCGACGGCTTGCTGTGACAGAGGCTTCCAGCGTACGAAGATGTCGTAGGGCGCTTCGCCATCGAGGATGGCTGCCAGTATCGCCTTCAAGGCCTCCGCTGCGGCCAGACGCTCGTCGGCTCCTTCCTCCTGCCGCTTAATGCCGTCACGCTGGCGGTTGATCCAGTCGCCGAGATAGCTGTGCGTGAGGTTCTCCAGCGTACGGCGGCCATCACCCTTTGCGCCGGCGAGCTTATGGTAGTTGACCAGTGCATGGAAGCCATCGCGCTTGCGCCCATCCCAGATCTGCCAGATGAATGGGCGTTGGAGGAATAGGGCGCAGTGTTGATTAAAGAAGTCGCTCCGCAGCCACTCCTCCAAGTTCTCAGCATCCGAGCCGCTTGCCCGGATCAGCTCCAGTTCTGTCTGTGGCTTCCAGTCCTTGCCGTAGGCAGTCGAAAGCAGTTTACGCAGGCGCTCCGCCGCCGGTTCTTCGCCGCGCACGGACGGCAGGCACACGATGCCATCCTCATCGGCAAGTTTTTCCAGAGCATCGGGGCCGAGCGCCGGGCAATCGGGAAAACTCAAACCGGTCTGACGCGGCCACTGGTAGCCGATCAGGCGCGCGACGGCCACCTGCAACGGCTGGTCCGCAGCTTTGGGATGGCCGTTGAACAGCCATTGCGTCGGGTCGCTGGAAAACGGTTTGGGCAAGCCGTGCGGGTATTTCTCCGCCGCCACCTTCTGCCAGTGCGCAAGGTCAAAGGGGACTTTCGCTAAAGTTCCTGGAGTCACACCCATTTTACTGTCCAATTTGCGAACCTCGCGAGAATAGTCAGTTGAAGACACGTAACACCAAATTGCCAATAATTGATCTTCCTGCCTTGGAATGAGAACACCGCCGTTTTGCTCGAAGATTTCTCCTGTGTAAATAGTCGCGGGAAGTGAACCCATCCGATGAATCACAAGTCCCTGTCTTCCCCAGAATTGACTGCCGGCTCTCCAGATTCCAGACGTGTAGCCATTGGCTGCCATTTCTTGCACAAATTTGTAAAACTGACCTCGACCTTCTTCCCATCTCACAACCATCTGCCGCCCGCCGAATGGCGTGGACTGCGCCACTGTGGATTGCTGCGGATTCCATCCACCTTCAATCGCCTTTATCTCCCAGAACTGAAGCTGGAATCTGGGAGAGTCGAAAGTGCACATTCCAGAAGCGCTATCAGCGAAATTAGACAATAGGCTGTGATTATCTATCGGCTCAGATGTAACGACAGAGTCGGGATTTGAGTATTGCTCTGTTTGAACAAGAACGAATGGTGTTCGATTCTGGAGTGCCTTTCCTTTAGAGTGCGTCTGAAAAAGGAAATTGGGGGTGTTTTGGCAGAGTCTGACGGCCAAATAAATGCACAAAACACTTGATCTGCTTGCTTGCTTTTGCGGCTGTCATTCGCGGTAGCGCCAGTGGGGCGATGAAAAAAGCC
>CAIQKM010000027.1 GCA_903872345.1 uncultured Verrucomicrobia subdivision 3 bacterium
ATCCTTGGTGGCGGAACATGCTTATACGCGGACAATCGTAAAACTACGAACCCACTGACTGGAGAGCCGGATGCGGGAAATCCGCCCGTCCGGTTCGGAGGGAGGGGTGGGGCTAATCCCCCATCCCTACCCCTATCGGGCAGCGTCAGGATGCGCCCCATCATCTCCCACGCGATTTCGGCGGTTCGGCATTACCAAAACAAACCTCCACCGCCTCGCGCAAGGCTCCGATCATTTTCCTTACCTGCTGCCGTGTGGTGCAGTACGGCGGTATCAACACAATCACATTACCAACCGGACGCGTTAGCACCCCGCGCTGCGCCATCGCTTCGCACACCCGGATGCCCGCGCGTTCGCGCAGGTCAAACGGCTGGCGCGTCTGCCAGTCGCGCACCAGTTCAATGCCTGCGACCAGTCCCACCTGGCGGATGTCGCCGACGTGGGGCAGGGGCCAGAGTGTCTGCAATTCGTCGTGTAATTCTTTTTGCAACTCCGCGCGCCGCCGTACGGAAGCTTTGCTTTGCAGCAGGTCCAGGCTCGCCAGCGAAGCCGCCGCGCCCAGTTGATTGCCGGTGAAACTGTGGCCGTGAAAGAAGGTTTTGAATTCCTCGTACTCGCCCAGGAACGCGTCAAAAACGCGCTGCGTGGTGAGCGTGGCCGCCATGGGCAGGTAACCGCCGGTGAGGCCTTTCGCCACGCAAAGGAAATCCGGCCGGATGCCGGTGCGCGAGCAGGCAAACAGCTTGGCCTGATCCGGTGCCTTCGTCACGGCGGCAATGGCGCGGTCATCCACATGGCAGGTTACGCCTGTCCGGCCAAAGCCGGTCATCACTTCATCCGCGATCAGCAGTGCCCCATGACTGCGTGCGATATCCGTGGTCTGCCGCAACCACCCGCTCGGCTGCGGAATCATGCCCGCCGCGCCTTGCATGAGCGGTTCAAACACAAATGCCGCGTAGGGATTTCCCTTCTTCTTCTGCACCGCAAATTTCTTTTCCACCAACCCCACACATTCCCAGGCACATTTCCGATACTTGCGCGCATCCTGCCGTTCCGGCTTCGCGCGATTGAAGGGACAACGATAGCAATACGGCGCCATCACCTTGTCCGTGGCGAACAGCATCCCGCCATACGCCTTGTGAAACAAATCCACATGACCGAGCGACACCGCGCCGATGGTGTCGCCGTGGTACGCGCCATCCAAGGAAAGAAACCGGGGCTTGGATTTTTTGCCGCGCGTCCGCCGGGTGAATTCATACGCCAGCTTTAGCGCCACTTCCAGCGCCGTGGATCCGTCATCGCCAAAGAAAACTTTTTCCAACTTGGGCGCATTCGGACCGGGTTTCGGCCAGGTTTCCGGTTCGTTCACATGACCGGTGCGGTTGACCGGCGTGGCCGCCGCCACCAGTCGGGCCGCCAGCCGGGAAGCCGGTTCATTCGCAAACCCCAGCGCCGAACTGTGCGCAATCTTCTGCAATTGACGCGTGATGGCGGCGTTAATTTTGGGATGTCGGTGCCCGTGCAGATTCGTCCAGATCGAGGCGTTGGCGTCCAGATATTCGCGGCCTTTCACGTCCCGCAGCACCGCGCCTTGGCCGGACGTAATGATGATTGGTTCCTGCCGCAGCCAGTCGCGCATCTGCGTGAACGGATGCCAGACATGCGCGTGATCCAATTGAGCGAGCGATTTCATAAGTTAAATGGCGACTCCGGCATTTTTCAGGGCTGCGGCCAGTTGCGCCACGTCCGCCGCAGTATGATTGGCGGTGGTGGTGATCCGCAGTCGCGCCGTGCCCCGGGCCACCGTGGGATAACGGATGGCGGGTACGTAAATATCCTGTTCGCGCAGCCGCGCGGCGGCACCCAAAGTTTTGGCTTCGTCACCCAGAATCACCGGAACGATCGCACTCATGAATTCAGCGGCGGGCAGACCGCAAGCGAGCCGCACCCCGGCGGTGATTTCCCGCAACGCCCGCCGCCGGGCATCGCCTTCCGCCGACTGCGCGAGTCTTACCCCCGCCGTCGCCGCCGCTGCCGCCGCCGGCACCGGGGCTGTGGAAAAAATCAGACTCCGCGCCCGATTGATCAAATAATCAATCAACGCTCGGCTGCCGCAAATATAACCGCCGGCACTTCCCAGTGCCTTGCCGAGCGTGCCCATCTGAATTTCAATCTGTCCGCTCACGCCCAGTTCATCCGCCAGCCCGCGTCCCTGGTGTCCCAACACTCCGGTTCCATGCGCCTCATCTACCATCAACCACGCGCCATGTAGCGCCTTGAGCGCCACGATTTCCCGCAGCGGCGCGCGATCACCATCCATGGAGAAAACACTTTCCGTCACCACCAAAATCCGCCCGGTGCGCCGACCGCTTTCGCCGGCCGTGGCCTTGTCCGCCCACGCCAGCTTGTCGGCCAGATCATTGAGATCGTTGTGATCAAACACGCGCAACTTCGCCCCGGCCAGTCGCGCGGCATCCACAATGCAGGCGTGAACGAGTTTATCCAGAATGATGACATCCTCCTTGCAGGTGAGTGCGGTAATCGTTCCGGTTGCCGCCGCGTATCCCGTGGCAAACGCCAGCGCCGCCTCGGTTTTCTTGTAATCCGCCAGCGCCGCCTCCAGTTCATGAAACGGAGCCAGTGACCCGCAGATCAGCCGCGATGCCCCCGTGCCCGCCCCAAAATCCGTCACTGCCCGGATGGCCGCTTCCTTCAACGCCGGATGATTGGCGAGCCCAAGATAATCATTGGACGAAAAATTGAGCAGGGGACGGCCGTTGATTTGAATCTGCGCTCCCTGCGCAGAATCCACCCGGCGCAGTTCCCGGAAAAGGTTTTGTTCCCGCAGCGCCGTCAGCCGTAAATTCAATTCGTCGTCAAACGAGGTCACCGGGTCAATTTACGATTTAAGATTTACGATTTACGAGCTAAATGCGGAAAGTTTATTGCGGCGGAATCGCCCACCGCCCGTCAATGAGACTGGCCTTCACCGGCCCGGTGTGGGCGATGATTGATTCCCACAGGTCCGTTTTACCACTTGCAGGAATGGCGATGATGTCCGCCTGCGCATTCGGCGCCAACTCGCCAATCTTGCCAGCCAGGCCGAGCGCGCGCGCCCCATTGATCGTCGCCATACGCAAAATTTCCGCCGGTGAAACCTCCCGGTCATGGTTCGCCAGTTCCCGCATTTCGGCAAACATATCCAGCTCGGGCAATTTCCGTCCGGACTTGAGGGTGGTGGCCAGACTGTCGGTGCCCAGGCAAAGGTTCACGCCGGCTTTGGCAAGTCGCGCACGCTCAAACGCCGGGTGCCGGAAATATTCGTGACTGCTCGGGCAGTGAACCACATGGGTCTTGTTCTTGGCGAGCAGTGTCGCGTCACCACGGGCCAGGCAGTTGACGTGAATGGCCAGCACGTTTTCGCCGAGCAGCCGGTTGCGGGCCAGATGCGCCACCGGCGAGCCCAGTCCGCAATCGCGGTTGTCCCGCTCATTCCGGGCCATCCATTGATACATCCCGCCCCGCGCGTTTCGGAACATTTCAAATTCCTGGACGGATTCGGCCACGTGGATGCTCACCAGCATTTTTTTCCGCTTCGCGGTCCGGGCGGTCAGTTGCAGCAGTTCGGGCAGGGTGGAGTAGGGGGCATGCGGCGAAAGCATGGCGCGATTACGGGCATGGCGGAGCTGCCCGATCTGCTCCATGGTTTCGCGAAGGATGTCTTTCGGCAGTCGCTTGGCCCGGATTCCCGTCATTTCAAAAAACGAGAACACCCGCAGCGGCGTGGTGTCCCAGACTTCCGGCAGCAGATCGGCGATCACTTCAATGTCGCCCACCGTGGTGGTGCCGGTTCGCAACAGTTGATGCGCCCCCCGCACCCAGGAGCGGGCGTAGTCCGAATAGCCCCAGCCGGACTTCGCGGCGATCATGGAGCCAATCCAATCCGTAAAATTCTTCGGCTGCGGAAGCTGCCCGGCCATGTCGGTGTAATCGAGATGGCAATGGGCGTTCACCAACCCGGGCAGCAGGATGACCTCCCCGAGATTGCGGACCTTGCCCGTCAGATGCGGCCGCAGATCCCGCCACGGGGCAACCGAGCGAATCTTGTTCCCGACAATGAAAACCGCGCCGTCCTCGATGGGCGGCGCGGTGATGGGGAGAATTGTTTTGGCCCGCAGAATCATTTGCCGTCGGTGTCCTGACGCGTGCGCTTGGTGCGCGCGCCCACCGTGTGTTTCCGCGCCTTGCTCTTGTTATGACGTTTCCGGATCTGCTGCTGGATTTTCTTGATCACGTTGTCAATCGCCAGGTAAAGATCGTTTTCGCGCGCTTCGGCAAACAGGTCCGGTCCCCGGACGCCCAGACGGATGGAACAGCCGAATTTCTGGGTGATCACTCCCGGGTGGTCCTGTTCCAGGGTAACCCGGGCATCAATGACCCACCGGTCCAGATGATCCAGCTTGTCGATTTTGTCCAACAGATGGTCTTCAATGGCCTTGGTGAGCGTCACATTGTGGGTGGAGAGAATCAGTTTCATAACGAAAAGATGCAACCAATCGATTCCAAAATCCAGTAATTAGTGCTCGAAAAGTTTTTTTGCTAGCGAGTTCCGTGCCATTTTCCTTGTAGTTTTTTGGGCCTCATTTATGTTCTCGCGCATCGATGGGACCTGGAATGCAACTTTCACAGCGGCTGGCCCAGACTCTGGTGCTCTCCCCCCAGCTCCAGCAGTCACTGGCTTTGCTGCAAGCCCCTGCCTTGGAGCTCAAGGCCCTGGTGGAACAGGAGCTCCAGCAAAATCCCGTTTTGGAAGAGGTCCCCGAACAGGAGGCCGAGCAGCGCGAAAAAGACGCCGATCCCGAAGGCGGCGAAGCGGACGACCAGCCTGCGACCGCCGACCTTGCCGAGCCGCCCGATGACGTCAAGTTTGACGGTGACACGGAAAAAACTTCCGATCCCCAGGAACCGGCGGACGATTTTCAGGCCGAATTTGAAAAGCTCGTGCAGGCCGACCAAGATTGGCGCGACAACTTTTCACCCAGCAACATCACCAGCCACAATTCTCCCGAGGACGAGGAACGGCGGCAGTTCATGTTCGAGTCGCTGACCTCCGTCACTTCGCTGGCGGAACACCTGTTGGATCAGGCCCGCGAGGCGCAACTCACCCGCGAACAGCGCGATATCGCCGAGATGATCATTGGCAACGTGGATGACCACGGTTATGTGACGGCGACGGTGGAGGAAATTGCCGCCGCCAGCCGGGGACGCCAGTGCCTCAAGGAACGGTGGAATTTTCTCGCCGGCAAACCGCCGGAAGCCGCCATCAGTTTGCCGGTGGAAAAAGTGCGCGCGGTTCTGAAATTGGTCCAGACTTTCGATCCGCCGGGCATTTGCGCCCGGGATTTGCGCGAATGCCTTTTGCTCCAGTTGGAGCGCGACGACCGGCAGGATACGCTGGAGTACCAGATCGTGCGGGATTTCATGGAGGCGCTCGGCCGCCGGCGCATTCCCGAAATTGCCCGGGGCACCGGCCAGCCGGTGGAGGAAGTGCAGGAGGCTTTGATGCGCGTCGGCCGGCTCGATCCCCGGCCCGGTCATTCGTTCCTGCCCGAACCGGAGCAATATGTCGCCCCGGAAGTGTTTGTGCATCGCTCCGGCGATGAATTTGTGGTGACCACCAACGAGGAACAGGTTCCCCATTTGCGCATCAGCAATGTCTATAAGGACTTGATGGCCCAGAGCGAGAATTCCGCCGAGGTGAAATCCTACATTCGCGAAAAGATCCGCGCCGGCAAGTACCTCATCAAGAGTCTGCATCTGCGCCAGCAGACCATCCTCAACATCGCCCGGGAAATTGTCAAACGGCAGCATGATTTCATGGAAATGGGCGTGGCCCATCTAAAACCCATGACCATGGTGCAGGTGGCCGAAGTCGTGGGGGTGCATGAAACCACCGTCAGCCGCGCCGTGTCCGGCAAATACATGGAGACGCCGCACGGGGTGTTTGAAATGAAATTCTTTTTCACCGGCGGCCTCGCCACCGCCACCGGCGAAAACGTGTCCAATACCAGCGTCAAAGACATGATCGCGGAAATTTTCCGCGGTGAAAACCCATCCAAACCGCTTTCCGATCAGGAAGTTCTGAAGATTCTCTCCGAGCGCGGCATCACTATCGCCCGCCGCACCATCGCCAAATACCGCGACGAACTGGGCATCCTGCCTTCCAGTCAGCGCCGGGTGTATTAATCGGGTCAACTGGCGGGTGTTTGTTCCTTTCAGGGTGGCAATGCTGGGTATGGCAGATTTAAGTGCCTGGTATGCAATTGGTATTAATGGTGTTTATCTGCTGAATATGGGTTCATATTAAATGTCAATCTGAAGTTGACATTTATTTCCCACATGATATTTTGTCATCAAGTCACGCTTGTCCGGTTATAAATTATTAAACATTAGCTGGTTATGTTTTTCAGCGTCAAAAACATCCGAGTTAGTTTCTGTAAGCAGTTCATGGAGAGGTGTTTTCTCAAACGGATGAATGCTCAAAAGTTGCAAAGTTCGGTGCAGCGTTCCCGGCAGTTTCAGCTGCTTGTGCGTGATGGCCACCAGCAGGTAAACCGTCACCGCAATCCAGATTTGGGACTTCACCGCGTTGGGACTGGTCCCGTAATAATGCTTGATGCGCAGGTGTCCTTTGATCCACCGAAAGAACAGTTCGATTTGCCAGCGCAGCCGGTAAAGGCCCGCCACGGTCAGCCCCGGCAGGTCGAGATGATTGGTCAGGAAAATCAAATACCGGTCGTTCTCCGCGTCGTAATAACGGACCCGGCGCAACGGCAACGAAAAGTCCTCGTAGGCTTTGGCCAGGGAGAGGGTGCCGATTTGATCGCTGCGCAATCCCGTCGCCGAGTCCACCGGCCGCGAAACGTGCCGGGAAAAACGCAGGTTGTGCTTGGCCCGGGTGACAAAGAAAGCCCCCGTGCGGGCCAGTCGGTTCAACCGTTGAAAATCCAGATAGCCCCGGTCCATGACATAAAAAGCGCCGGGCTCGAATACCAACTGGTCGAGCCAAAGCACGTCGTGTTGACGGGCTTCGGTGATATGGAGACAGGTCGGAATGGGGCCGCGCAGGTCGAGTTGCGTGTGCAGCTTGATGCCCGCCTTGGTCCGGCGAAAGTCGGCCCACGGAAACAGCGTCAACGAAAGATCGATGGTCGTAGAGTCGAGGGCATAAACCGTGTTCGCCAGTTCCCACCCAAGTTCCTCGCCGGCGTAAAGTCGCCGGGCTTTGCCCATGAGATTTTTGGCCAGATCTTCCCAGAGCCGCCAGTCCCGTTGCTCGTTGGCATCGGCCAGTGTCGACTTGGCCAGTGGTTCGCGAAAGCCCAGATGAAACCGCGCGGCGGGCCGGGCATTGAGGCAATCGGCGATATCCCGCAAGCCCTCCCGCCAAGTCAGTTGGGCGAAGGCCATGGCAATCAACTGCTGCCGACAGCCAAAATGGCGGACACGGGACGCGGCATCGTAACGATCCACCAGCCGGTCGAGCGTCTGGCGATGGATCAAATCGAGGAGTTGAGACAAGACAAATCGGCCGGAATTCATGGCCAAAAGCTTGCCCGGAATTCAAAAGCGTCACATCTGTTTTTAACAGCAACCAGCTCATTCTAATTGTGTTTTACAAACCAAACAACCGCTCAACCGGACACCCCTGTCATCAAGTAATTATTTTCGGTGTGTTCGTCGGAATCAGTTGGTTAACCTTAATTGCAGTAGTCAGCATATGAACAAAACAAACTTGGCAGCGGTATTGGCGTTGGGTGGATTGGTTTCCGTGGCTTCCAGCCGGGCCGATAACTACAACGTCGTAATGACTTGCGCCGAACAGCCGACGGCGACGAATTCGAGCTTGGCGGACACAACCGTCGAGACGTTCAACAGCCTCACGCAGGGCGACTATACCAACTACGCTTCCGCCATTGGCACGTACAGCACGATTTCCATTCGCAATGCCAATCAATATGGCGGCGCGGCGGGACCGGGATTTCCCACGGGTTCGCCGTATGCGGTTGCTTCCGCCAGTTCTTCCTTGGGCGGCATTCCCTCCTACACGCTGACCTTCAATACGCCCGTGGCGTATTTCGGTCTGTGGTGGTCCGCCGGCGATCCGGCCAATTACCTGACGTTTTACAACGGCAGCACCGAAGTCGCCGCGTTTAGCACTGAGAACTTGGTAAACAAACTGACCAACAAATCCTATTTTGGCAATCCCACCCCCGGTCATTTGGGGCAAGATGGCAATGAACGGTTTGCGTTCCTGAATTTCTACGCCTTGGATACCACCCTGTTTACCTCCGTGGTGTTTAGCAACCCCGGCACGAGCGGATTTGAAAATGATAATAACACCATTCGCGCCGCCGCCTATGGCACGGATACCAATGACACCTCCAGCGTGCTGCCCGGTGCGCCGATTGAAGAAGTGTTGAATGTTGGCGGTGTGCAAACCATTCTGACCACCACCAACGATATGGCCGTCCACGCCAACATTGACCTGTCGGCCGAACTGGTTCCCGAGCCCGGCATGAACGCCCTGTTCGCCATGGCCGGGGTGGCCGGTCTGGCCCTGGTCGCCCGACGCCGCGCGGTGAAGGCCTGATTCAGTTTGTTTTCAAACGGGCGGACAAGCAATTGTCCGCCCGTTTTTTTATGTCCCGATGATGCCGCCTCCCCCGCACCGGGTTTGACCTGATCCAATATCTGTCCGCCAGCTGTCACCAAAAAAGTTTCTTCGCCGCCGTTCTTTCCGTATCCTCCGGCCATGTGGTTTGTCTGGCTATTGATTCTGGCGGCCTCGCTGGTGAGTCTCCATTTCTGGTGGCGGCGCCGGTTTGACGACCAGCGCCGGCGGCTGGCCGCCGACATGGAGAACTTTCAGCGCAAGCAGCAGCAGGTGACCCTTGATGCCAAGGTGCAGCAGCAGGTGCTCTTCAATTCCATGCTCGAAGGCCTGTTGCTGCTCGACCGCCACCGCAAAATCCATCTGGCCAACCGCGCCTTTAAAAATCTCTTTGGCGTGAAGACCGAATTGCGCGGCAAAACCGTGGTGGAAGCCCTGCGCATCCATGAATTGGACGACCTCGTCAAACGCGCCGAAACCGAGCAGCAGGTGCTGGACTATGAATTGCAGCTGCCCGAAATCAGCGGCCGCTGGCTGCAGGTCAATGCCGCCGCCATCACCAATTCCGCCGGCGAACGCGAAGGCATCATCCTCGTGTTTCACGATCTGACCCGGCTCAAACAACTGGAGCGCACGCGCGAGGAATTTGTGGCCAATGTCAGCCACGAGCTGCGCACGCCGCTCTCCCTCATCAAGGGTTATGTCGAAACCCTGCTGGACGGCGCCATGCACAATCCCGAGGTGGCGGAACGGTTCCTCAAGATCATTGACCGCAACAGTCACCGGCTCGATCTCCTGATTCAGGATCTCCTCATCATTTCCGCCCTGGAATCGGGCCGCGTGAAACTGGATCTTCAGCCCGTGACCCTGGCGGCCATCGTTGACAAGGTGTATTCCGATTTAAGCGCCCGGGCGCAGAATAAAAATGTCGCCCTCACCGCCAGCCTCGACGGCTTTGTGGCGCATGCCGATCCCCACCGCGTGGAGCAGGTCGTGGCCAACCTCGTGGACAACGCCATCAAATACGGCCGCACCAACGGCCGCGTGATGATCAGCGCCAGCCAGCGTGCGGATGGCCGGATTGAAGTCCGCGTTAGCGATGACGGCCCGGGCATTCCGCCGGAGGCGTTGACCCGGGTTTTTGAACGGTTTTACCGGGTGGACAAAGCCCGGTCGCGCGATCAGGGCGGCACCGGCCTCGGCCTGGCCATCGTCAAACACATCGTGCAGGCCCATGGCGGGGAAGTCGGGGTAAAAAGCGAGCTGGGCAGAGGCGCGGCATTTACCTTCACCCTGCCGGTGGAAACGGAACCGGACGCCCCGCTTTTGGAGGCCAAGGCGAAATCGGCGGCCTGAAACCGGTCACGCCGGCTTCATTTTTTTCACCAGCACCTTGGAATTCCGGCCGCTCTGATCATATTTTTCGCGGCGGGCCGGGGGCAAATCATCCGGCGTGCCTTCGGCAAAGCCGCCCTTGGATTGAAAGTAGGTAAACGCCTGCGTCGAGAGGGTGATGATTTCCGTCAACCCCATTTCCCGCGCCTTGTTCTCCACGAATTGAATCAACTTCCGGCCGATCCCCTGGTTTTCGTGCGAGGGATTCACATACAGGCAGGCCAGCTCGCCCTTCTTCTGCTCCGGATAAACGTGCAGCGCCACGCAGGCGACCGGGTTTTTATCAATTTCAAACAGATAATAATCGACCAGGTTCTTCTCGATCATCGCCCGGGTCCGTTTGACCAGCTCGGACGCTTCCACCCCCTGCTTGGTGAGCAGTTGAATGGCGCGAATGTCCTTCTTTTTGGCCGGCCGGATCTGCTGATATTCATTGGCGTAAATCAGCGTCCCGATCCCCTCGTTGGAAAACACCTCGGCCAGCAGACCTTCATCCACCTTGCCGTTGATGATATGCACCCGGGGAATGCCCGCCTTGCAGGCCGCCACCGCGTGCTGCGCCTTCGACAGGATTTCCGGAACGAAACCGTTGCCTTGCGTTTGCAGCAAATTCTGAAGTTCGGAAACAATCAATTGCCGGATCAACTGTCCGTTATGAATCAATCCGTCATTGGACGTGATGTATATCACCTTGCTGGCTTTGAGGGCGTCCGCCACGGACACCGCCACGCCGTCGGAATTGACGCGGTACGTCTTGCCATCGCCGTCAAAACCCAGCGGCGGAATCACCGGCACCACCCCCTGCGCGAGCAGCGCCTGGAGCAGTTCCGTATCCACCCGTTCCACCTTGCCGGTAAAGAGATGATCCACCCCTTGGATGATGCCCATGGGATGCGCGATAATGGCGTTGGTGCTCGCCGCCCGCAAATCGTTCGCCGAAAGTCCTTCGAGAATCTCGTGGGTCAGCCGGTTGGCCGCCGTCAGCGCCAGCTTTAGCGTGGCGGCATCGGTGATGCCCGTGCCGTCCAGATTGGAAGGAACGACGTTTTGCTCCGCCGCCAGCGACTTCACCTGCGCCGCCGCTCCGTGAATCAACACCACCCGGATGCTCAGCGAGCGCAGCACCGCCACATCCAGCAGCAGCGTGGCAAAGTTTTCGTCGGTGACAATGGCGCCGTCCACCGCGAGAATGAAGGTCTTCTCCCGGAATTGCGGAATGTATTGCAGGATGCCCCGCAGGTCGGTTGGTTTCACGTGGCTGATCGATCAGTTTTCAGGCTGTAAGAAGTATTAGGTTTTGGCCGCGATTCAAACAAATTTTTTCAAATCCGCATAATTTTCTCGCTCCCGGGACCCGTTTCGGCTATCAATAAATCAATAGGACGCAGGGATTTTAATGCAGGTTTTTTTAAACGGTAAATTTGTGCCCGAGAACGAAGCGGTGGTGCCCGTCAATGATCGCGGCCTGCTGCTCGGGGACGGCCTATTTGAAACCATGCGCGTGGCCCATGGCCGGCCTTTCCGGTTCGCCCAACACCTTGAACGCATGACCCGCGGCGCGGATTACCTCCGGATCAAGCTGCCCTACACCCCCAAGGAGATCCAAAAATTCGCCGCCCAGCTCATTGAAATGAACGGCGTTCAGGAAGCGATCCTGCGCGTGACGCTCACCCGGGGGGTTGGCATCCGGGGTTATTCGCCCAAAAGCGCCGACCAACCGACGCTGATCATGACCTTGCATGTCCTCCAGCCCGCGGACCTCAATGAACCCGTGCAATGGAGCCTCATTACCTCGTCCATTCGCGTGCCGGCCAGTGACACCCTGTCTTCCTATAAGACCATCAGCCGCATCTGGAACGTCGCCGCGCGCGCCGAGGCGGAAGCCCAGGGCGCCGATGAGGCGTTGCTCCTGAACACCAATGGCGAAGTCGCCGAGGCGGCCAGCGGCAACCTGTTCTGGGTTTATCGCGACAAAATTTGTACCGTACCCACCGGTCGCGGCGTGCTGCCCGGCATCACCCGCGCGGTCGTGCTGGAAATCTGCCAGTCGCTCGGCCTCGAGACGAACAAGCGCGTCATCAAGCCCGAGCATCTGCGCAATGGCGAAGGCATCTTCATCACCCAAAGCGCCTATGGCATCGTGCCCGTGGTGGCGTTCGATGGCGAGCCCGTCGCCCCGTCGCCGCTCGTGGATCAGATCGGCTCCGCGTACGAGGAAATGCTCTCCCGCGAAGGCTGATTTTTTCTCATCCGCTGCATTAGCGGACATCAAATCGTCTCAACCCCCTTGTGTTTGCGCCCCGAACAGGCGTATGTTGCCTCATCAACCACGAGGTGACTTATGAATGCAAGCTTGGACCGCTGTTTCTCCTTCATCAACAGCCAGACCGCCAACAAGGCTGATTCGCCGAACCACGTCCTGCGCCGCGCCGTCACCATTTCCCGCCAGGCCGGCTGCGGCGCCGTGCATGTCGCCGAAAAGCTGACCGTGCTGCTCGAGGCCGATGCGCCCCGGCAGAATTCCGCCTGGACCGTGTTTGACCGCGAACTCATGGATCGCGTGCTGGCCGATCACAACCTGCCGCTCTACCTGGCCAAATTTCTGCCGGAGGACCGTGTCTCGGAAATTGAGGACACCCTGGCCGACATCTTTGGCGTTCATCCGCCCACCCGCACCATCGTGCAACAAACCGCCGAGACCCTGTTGAAACTGGCCGAACTGGGCGGGGTCATTCTCATCGGCCGCGGCGGCAATATCGTCACCGCCAAACTGCCGCATGTGTTGCACGTCCGGCTGGTGGCGCCGTTGGACGACCGCATCGAGCGCATCTGCCGCGACGACCACAAGACCCCGGCCGAAGCCCGGAAGTTCTGTCTGGAGGAAGAGGCCGCCCGCGCCCGCTTTCTGAAAACCTATTTCAACGCCGACATCAACGATCCCGCCCAGTATCATCTGGTGATCAACACCAGCCGGGTGGGGTACGATGCTACCGCGCGACTGATTGCCGATGCCGTCATGCGGCTGCCTTAATGGAATCAACTTGGGTCGCGCCCTGATTTATGGCTCAATACCGGAGTGGCGCGTCGCTCAGGTTCCAAAGGCAAATCATCTTCCGGCCGGAATAATTCCGGCCGCTTTTTGGCGTGGCTGTTTCTGATTTTTGTGGGCGCGTCGCTTTTGATTGGCTGGGAAATCTTTCGTGCCCATCAGAAAAAGCCAAGCCATCCGCCCGTAAAAAACGTGCACCCATCCCTGGCTCCCGTCCTGCCCAAGCCAATCCCGGTGCCCGCTCCGCCACCGGTGGTTGTACCCTTGCCGTCGGCCAAAACCAACCCGCCGCCCCCGGTTGCCATTCCGGTGGTTGCTCCCGTACCACTCAAACCGGTGGAAATGCCCAAAACGAACGTTGTCGTGGTCGCCCCGCCGGTTACTCCTAAAGTGATCCCGCCCGTGGTCGTCAATCCGCCTGGAGTCGAATATCCGCGTCCCGTCAAGGATGTCTTCGAGGAGCAAATTGCTTTGGCAAGGCACGCCTTCTCGCCCGGCTCCATTGATGGCGCCATCGGTTCGCAAACCCGCGCCGCCATCGCCGCCTTTCAACGCGGCACCGGCCTGCCGGTCACGGGAACTCTCGATGCGGCCACCCGCGCCCAACTCACCCTGGCGACGCCCGGGTTGACCGGCTACACCGTCACCGCCGCCGATCTCGCCCGGCTCCAACCCATCGGCAAAACCTGGATTGCCAAATCGCAGCAGACCGCCTTGGATTACGAAACCATCCTCGAACTCGTAGCCGAACACGCCCATTCTCATCCGCTCCTCATCCGCAAGCTGAATCCCGGCGTGGATTGGGACAATGTCGCCGCCGGCACCGTGCTGAAGGTGCCGGACGTGGAATATCCCGACCCCGACGACAAGGCCGCATTCGTCATCATCCATCTCTCGGAAAAATATCTTGAAGCCTTTGGCGCGCAAACCAATCTGCTTGCCCATTTTCCGTGCAGCATCGCCGCCAAGGTCGAGAAACGGCCCGTGGGTGAATTGCACGTCGCCGTCATCATTCCGGACCCCAATTACACCTTCGACCCCGCTATCTTTGCCGAATCGCCGGAAGCGCAGCAAATCGGTCATAAACTGGTCATCCCGCCCGGGCCGAACAATCCGGTTGGCGTGGCTTGGATTGGCCTCGACCGCCCCGGCTACGGCATGCACGGCACGCCCGTGCCTGAGCAGGTCGGCCGCACCGAATCCCACGGCTGCTTCCGCCTCGCCAACTGGGACGCCGCCTACCTGGTCAAACTCGTCTGGATCCACATGCCCGTGGAAGTGGTGCCGTAAGCCGGAGCGCGGCTGTCTCAGCCGCAGCGCGTGGCCTGCAAACCGGGTCTCGGGTTAACGCAAAGGCGCAAAGGCGCAAAGACGCTGAGAAAGGGACAAAGGGGACACAAAGGACGAAAGGGAAAACATCCAACCTCAAAACGGATGCGAGGCGGTCATAAATATGGTTCAACGAACCCTCACCCCGGCCCTCTCCATGAACCAACCATTGGTTTGATGGTGGGAATTGGGGAGCACGCCCGCCCCCGGCGTATGGGGCCGCGCCCTCGCGCCCGGCATCCGGCGCGTGCGATACTCAACCGGTCTCGATCCCTTTCAGTGCGCGCGGGATTTTCCGCGAGGGCGGTCTTTGCAGACGGCCACCAATGGCACCCGGGGCGGATCGCGGCGCGCTCCCCAAGATTCCGGTTCAGGGGTTCAATGTGTGGAATTCGATCTCAGGGAATTCTCCCTCCTTTGACGGGTAGAGGGGGAAACGGTTCCAGCTTTTTTCCGGTTCCGCACTGGTGGATGGTTTATTGCCATTTTCATCGGATGGCTTGATTTGCCTTGATTGGCGGGTTGGGACGCCCCTTCAGGGCTGGTATCATGCGGGGGCCAAACCCAGGGCGTTGCCCTGGGCTGGTATGGGGCCGCGCCGTTGGCGCTCGGGATGGTGTTTGAATATTTCGACGTTTGGTTTGATTTGGTTTGATTTAGCCGGATTTTCAGGGTTTTTGATAGAAGCCGGCGAGGATCGGGGAGGTTTTGGGGCGGGGCGGGGTGGCCAGCGGGGGGAGGATGGAGGGGGTTGGACTGGCGGAGGAGTGCGGCGACGAGGCGTCGCTACCACGCTTCTGCGACGGGGGCGTCGCAGCCACGGGGGCCGGGGTCGGGGCGGGTTTGGGCTGGGGTTCTTTTTTGGCCTCGGCGCGGCGGTCTTTTTGGGCTTGAAGGGCGCGGCGTTGGATCTGAACGACGTGGCGGTTGATGCGGTGGAGGATTTCGAGTCGGGCGAGGATGTGGGGGCTGATTTCGCCGTCGAGGGGCATTCGGGACAATAACACGCCATAACGGGCGGTGATGGCGTGGGAAAGGCAGTCGGCGAGGTGGCCGTCGGTGAAGCCGGGGAGTTCGGCGGTGTCGGCGGCGAATTCACGGGCGTCTTCGAGGAGTTCTTGGGTGGCAAGCCAGTCGAGAAAGCCGCCGTTATTCCATTCGGAGAGGTTTTGGGGGCTGATGGGGACGCCGGCGAAGTGTTCTGCGAGGATGGCTTGGACTTCGGGGAGACTGTTCAACCATTTGATGAGTTCCACGCCGGGTTCGCCGTTGTGGAGGCGCTGGTTGAGTTGGTTGCGAAGGGTGCGGGGGAGACGGGCGATTTTGCCGGTGCGTTTCATGGGATATGAGGGTTAAGGGTTAAAATTGGGGAAACATCCAACATCCAACATCCAACATTGAACGCCCAACATCCAATGACAGAGGAAGAGGCGCGGGTAAGGGTGGCGGGCGTTGGACTGGCGGAGTGGAGCGGCGACGGAGGCGTCGCCGACACCCTCTGCGACGGGGGCGTCGCAGCCACGGGGGACGGTTGGTGTTGGTTCATGTTTTTTTGAGGACATTATGGCAGAGAGGTTGGACATTGGCTGTCCTAGCGCGGTGTTTGCATGAAAAAATTTGAAAGGCCCGTAGAATCCCAACCATGAAGGTCTTTTGCTGCGAATGATGCCGGGCTTGGAGGGGGAAATTCCCGAGGCCGCTTGGCGGAATCAAAACGGAATAGCACAATAACATTGACCGACCCCTTCACGACCCCTTCATGGCGGAGCGCGACTGTGCTGAAAGCCAGCCGCAGCAACGTTCGAACGTCCAGCCGCGCCGGATTGTTCCACGCGCCCGTTGCAAGCCACCCGCTGCGGCTGAGACGGCCGCGCTCCGGCGGCGGGGACCGGCTGAAGCCGGAACTCCAAACCCAAACCGCGCTGGATTGCTTCATACGTCCGTTGCAGGCCACGTTGCTGCCGGCTGGTCTTCGACACAGTCGTGCT
Source organism: uncultured Verrucomicrobia subdivision 3 bacterium (assembly GCA_903872345.1). Lineage (GTDB taxonomy): Bacteria > Verrucomicrobiota > Verrucomicrobiia > Limisphaerales > UBA11358 > UBA11358. The sequence goes on from CAIQKM010000027.1 coordinate 16,436, forward strand.
CCCGACGCCCCCCGATTCCAATTTCCGACGCAATTTATCATTGCCGCCAGCCGGGCTTTAGCCTAAGGAATAGGGGAACTTAAATAGTACCGAATATGAACCTTGGAATAATTCTTGCGGAACCCGGCACCCTGGCCCTGGGCATGGTGGCGCTGATCATCGTGGGCGGCCTTTTGCTGGTCACCGTCCTCGTCGCGGTCTTCGGCATTGGCATCTACAACACCCTCGTCACCCTGCGCAACCGTTACAAAAACGCCTACGCGCAGATTGATGTCCAGCTCAAGCGCCGGTACGACCTGATCCCGAATCTTGTCGAAACCGCCAAGGGCTACATCAAGCACGAGCGCGAAACGCTCGAAGCCGTCACCCAGGCGCGCAACATCGCCTATGCCGCCTCCAAGGCCGCCGCGGAAAATCCCGGCGACGCCACCGCCGTGAAGGGTCTCATGGCCGCCGAAAGCGGTCTCGGCGGCGCGCTGTCCCGCCTCATGGTCGTGAGCGAACAGTACCCCGACCTCAAGGCGAACCAGAACATGATGCAGCTCACCGAAGAGCTCACCTCCACGGAAAACAAGATCTCCTTCGCCCGCCAGGCCTACAACGATTCCGTGATGGAATACAACACCAAGCGCGAGGTGTTCCCGAACAACCTGCTCGCCGGCGCCTTCCAGTTTGCCCCGGCCGAGTTGTTCATCGTGGACAAAGCCGAGCAAAAGGACGCCCCCAAGGTTTCCTTTTCCTGAACATTGAGCAGGGCAGGGGCGGCCCGGCGTGGCTGGCCCCTTTCGTTCCCGCATCGTTACGGACCCGCACCTTATGGACTTTTTTGCCCGCCAGGATCAGGCCCGGCGCAAGACGAAGTGGCTCGTTGTTTACTTCGGCATCGCCGTCGTCACGCTCATCATTTCCGTCTATGTGGTCGCGCTCGTCATTTTCGCCGGCGTTTCGTCCCGATCGCATCATCGCAACTATTACGATGGTGGTCAGACCCAGGAGTTGAACCTGTGGAACCCCGAGGTTTTCCTGGCGGCCACCTTCGGCGTGCTCGCCGTGGTGTTCCTCGGCAGCGCCTACAAGACCAGTGAACTCGCCGCCGGCGGCAGCGCCGTGGCCAGTCTCATGGGCGGCACGCAGGTGAGCCAGGACACCGCCGACCCGGCGGAACGCAAGTTGCTCAACGTCGTCGAGGAAATGTCCATCGCCTCCGGCGTGCCCATGCCGCTGGTCTATGTGCTGAACGAGGAGCATGGCATCAACGCCTTTGCCGCCGGCCACACCACCGGCGACGCCGCCATCGGCGTCACGCGCGGCTGCATCGAACGGCTTTCCCGCGATGAACTGCAAGGTGTTATCGGTCATGAATTCAGCCATATCCTGAATGGCGACATGAAGCTGAATCTGCGCCTCATCGGCATTATTTTCGGCCTGCTCTGCCTCGCCACCATCGGCCGCATTCTCATGAGCACGCGCGGCGGCAACAGTCGCGACCGCAATGCCCTCCCGCTCTTTGGTCTCGCGCTGGTCATCCTTGGGGCCGCCGGCGTTTTCTTTGGCCGCCTCATCCAAGCCGCCGTGAGCCGTCAGCGCGAATTTCTGGCCGACGCCTCCTCCGTGCAATTCACCCGCAATCCCGCCGGCCTCTCCGGCGCGCTCCAGAAAATCGGGGCCTACGAATACGGTTCCAAGCTGGAATCCGAGCACGCGCCCGACCTGTGCCACATGTTTTTCGGCAACGGCCTGGGCGAAACCGTCTTCGAGCCCATGGCCACGCACCCGCCGCTGCCGGAACGCATTCGGGCCATTGATCCCTCCTGGGATGGCCAGTTCCCGGAAATCAAACCGGATGAGGACGAAGCCGAAGCCTTGGCCAAAGTCGTTCATCGCCCGGTGCCACCGCCCATGCCCGGCCCCTTTGGGGCGGCGCTGGCCGCTTCCGCGCTGACGGCCGGTGCCACCGCCGGCACCAGTGTCGGGTCCACCCCGCCGCCCGTGCTCTCGTCCGGCTCCATGCTGTCGGACATGGGCAAACCATCGCCCGCCCATCTCGCCTACGCCGGCCAGATTTACGAGCAATTGCCTCCGACCCTGAAAGCCGCCGTCCGCCAGCCCCTGGACGCCACCGCCTTCACCTATGCCTTGCTACTGGACAACGATGCCGGGTTGCGCGCCCAACAGCTTGCCGAAATCGCTACTCGCACCGATGCCAATATCTCGGCCAAAACCGCCGCCTTGTATGGGGAACTGGCGCAACTGCAACAACGCGGCCGGCTCCCGCTAGTCAACCTCGCCATCGGGGCCATGCGCAATCTGACCGCCGCCGATTTTGGCCGCTTCCTCGGCACCCTCGACTGGCTGGTCGCCAGCGACGGCCAGATTGAACTGTTCGAGTTCGTTCTGCAGAAAGCCGTCCGCCGCCATCTCGCGCCGCAGTTCGGTCTGGCCCGCCCGGCTCCGGTGCAATATTACGCCCTCAAGCCGTTGCTGCCCGATTGCGCCGTGATCCTCTCCGCTCTCGCGGGCGTGAGCAGTCCCGATCCCGACGAAGTCGAACGCGCCTTCGCCGCCGGCCTGCCCGCCCTGCGTTTGCCGGCGGGAACCGACTTGGATTTGCTGCCGCCCGACGAATGCGATTTGGGACAAATCAGCACCGCCCTCGACCGCCTCGTGTCCGCCGCCCCCCTGATCAAAGGCAACCTCCTCGCCGCCTGCGTCGCCGTCGTGAGCGCGGACGGCGTCATCATTGAGGAAGAAGCCGAACTCCTCCGCGCCATCGCCGACTCCCTCGACTGCCCCATCCCGCCGGTGATTGGCGGCTGACAAACGCCGAGGGGAGATTAACCGCGAAATACGCGAACCACGCGAAAGGGGAAACGCTAAGGTGGGGCGCGTCACTCCGTGCGCGCCGCGCCTGCCAACGGGCATTTTCCGATTGTCTGTGGTGGCAACTGCCAACGGGCGTCTTCTGTGGGCATCGATCAAGAATCCCAAGGGGATTCCGGCCCAAAGCCCAGCGGTTGCGAGCCTGCGAGCTACCCTGGGTAATCAGGTCAAATGCCCCCCAACCGCAACGCGGTTGCGTCGATGGCCGGTTGATTCTTGATATATCTTGATCGCGCTCCGTCAGAGCGGTTCGGTCTGATGCCAACCCGGTGCGTCCATCGTGAGTTGATAAGCCGGCTGCATGCCAACGCTCCGGGGGAAAGCGCTCCAAAACTACCCATTTGAGTCATTGCCACGCCACGTGGGAATCATGATGATGCCATACCCTTACATCATGAGAGCCAAAGTCATTGCCGTCGCCTGTGTTTACGCTTTCACCCTTTGCCTGCCGGTATTGGCGGAGGAGCCGCCCCGGGCGCCGTCGCGGGAATCGTTGGTGACGACGCCGGCGGAGCGGGAGGCGCGGCTCGGTTGGTGGCGCGAAGCGCGTTTTGGGATGTTTGTGCATTGGGGTGTTTATTCCGGTTTGGGCGGTACCTGGCAGGGACGCGCTTACGGCGGTTACGGCGAACACATTCAGCGCATGGCCAAGATTCCCATTCCGGTTTACCGGCGGGAAGTGGCGGGCGCTTTCAATCCCACGGAGTTCAATGCCGATGAATGGATCCGGCTCGCGAAAGCGGCAGGCATGGGTTACTTCATCATCACGGCCAAGCATCACGACGGGTTTGCCATGTTCGATTCGCACGTGAGCGATTACAACATCGTCAAGGCCACGCCGTTTGCGCGCGATCCCATGAAGGAGCTGGCCGCCGCCTGCAGGAAGTATGGGGTGAAGTTTGGGTTCTATTACTCGCACGCGTTTGATTGGGGCGAGGAGAATGCGCCGGGCAATGACTGGGATTACCAAAATCCCGGCGGGGACAAATTGTTGGCCGGCTCGGACTGGTGGAATCATGATCCGGCTTTCCTGCCGCGCGTCCGCAAATATGTGGATGAAAAATCCATTCCGCAGATTCTGGAACTCATCTGCAATTACGACCCGGACATCATGTGGTTCGACACGCCGCACAAATTGCCGGACGAGGAGAACCGTCGCATCATGGCGGCGGTGCGTAAAGCCAAGCCGTCCTTAATCGTCAATGGCCGGCTGATTTATGGGATGGGCGACTATGACTCCACGTGCGACCGGCCGGCAGAGTTTCCCCCGCACGACGGCGACTGGGAGGGCATTCCCACGACCAATGAATCCTACGGTTACAACAAGAACGATCACGCGCACAAACCGGCCGCGTATTTCATCCGGCTGCTGGCGAAGTCGGCGGCGCGCGGCGGCAACGAGCTGATGAACATTGGTCCGATGGGCACCGGCCGGATCGATCCGGCGGACGTGAACATTTTGCAAGGCATCGGCCGGTGGTGGGCGGTTAATGGCGAATCCATTCGCGGCACCACCCGCACCCCGCTGGCCGTGCAGGCCTGGGGCGAATCCACGCGCAAGGCCAATAAAATTTATCTGCACGTCTTCGACTGGCCTGCCAATGGCACGCTGGTGGTGGGAGGTTTGACGACGGCGGTTACCAATGCCTGCCTGCTGGCCGATAGCGGCAAGCCGCTGGTTTTCAAACAGAATGGGTTGGACTGGAGCATCGCGGTGCCCGCCACGCCGCCGGATGCGGTGGACTCCGTGGTGGTGCTCGCCTGCGCCGCCCCGCCGCAGGGGGACGCCGCGCGCTTGCTGGTCACCACCGTGGCCACCAATTCGCTGCGCGCATTCGACGCCAAGATGGCGGGTCAATTGCAATATGGTTCCGGCTCCAAAGGCGATGATCGCGTCGTGAACTGGAAAAGTCCCGGCGACGCCGTCACCTGGCCGGTGCGGGTCAGTGAACCGGCCACCTTTGAGGTGGCGATCAATTACGATGCGCCGCAAACCGCCAAGGCCAAAAAAGTGGAAGGGGATGCCGGCAAGGAAATCGCCACCGCCCATAACGCCGCCGGCGGAACGTATGCGGTGCAGTTGGGCGGCACAGAATTGACGGGCGAGGTACGGCTGGGCAATCAGGTCACGGAGTCGTTGGGCCGCGTTCAACTGGCGCCGGGGAATTATGAGATTAGGGTGTCAGCCAAAACGATTACCGGGGATGAGTTGATGCGGTTGCGCCGGCTTGAATTGAAGCCGGTCGTACCGTGACGGATTTCCGGGTCCGAGATGCGCGCTCGAGCACTGTTGCAGTGGCGATTTTTCCGAGCCCGTAGGGCTGGCATATTTGTAGAAGCATCGCCAGGCAACAAAGGATAAAGCCCCATTAGGGGCGACATCATCGGGCATGCGGTCGGAAGATGCCGCCCCGAATGGGGCTGAAATTTTTTTGGCATGGGGTTCTACAAATATGCCGCGCCTAACGGCGCTGGGGACGGCTCGGCGCCATAAACGGCTACGGGACATCGCGCTCCCAAGATCGATTTGCAGGAGACGACGCGAGCAGACACACATATTCCCCCCCAGTTTTTAGTTAGAGTCTCGTCACCTCGTCTGCTACCAAGTTCGATGGCAGGTTGGGCTTTCGTTGTGCCCGCAACTAGCGTCTAATGGTTTCGTGCTGGCGTTACAATTAATGCAGTTTTCAGAATCGCGATCGCTGGTCGAGCGGCGGCGGCATGGCTTTTTTCGAAGGTTGATGGGGCATCTCGATGCTTAACGGAATCCAGCCATGAGTGCCCCGGTTACCAAACCATTGCATACGATTTCGGTGCGCGAGCTGGTGGAATTCGTCCTTCGCCGGGGCGACCTGGGCGGGGAGCGCGAGTTCGTGGGCTCCGACCGCGCGCTGGCCGGCATTCGCGGTCACCAGAAAATCCAACGGTCGCGTCCGACCGGTTATTTGACCGAGCTGCCGGTGGAACACCGCGAAGAAGCGGACGAATTCACCTTGCTCATTCGTGGCCGAATTGACGGCTTGCTCATCACGGCCGGACGGGTGTTGCTGGAGGAAATCAAAACGGTGCAAGGCGCGTGGGATCACGAGCCCGATCCGTTGCACTGGGCGCAGGCCAAATTCTATGCCTGGATGCATGCGCGGGAAAATGGGTTGAAGGAACTCGTCATTCAACTCGTGTATCTGGAACTGCCGTCGGGCAAAGTGACGGAGTTGCGCGAGACGGTGTCCTTCGCCGAGTTGGCGGAGTTCTGCGCCGCCACCACGGCCGTGTATGTGGATTGGCTGCGGGAGCGGCATTACTGGTGTTTGGCCCGCAATGCGGCCATCGCCGCGCTGGCGTTTCCTTTTCCCAACTACCGTCCCGGCCAGCGTGAACTGGCGGTGGCGGCGTATCGCACGCTGGCCAATGGCGGCCGGCTCTTTCTCGCGGCGCCCACCGGCATCGGCAAAACCATCTCGGTGCTGTTTCCGGCGGTCAAAGCGCTGGGCGAGGGGAAGCTGGAACGCATCTTTTATCTGTCGGCGCGCACGGTCGGTCACGCCCTGGCCGAGAAGGCGCTGACGGATTTGCGCCGGGCCGGTTTGAAGCTGCGCGCCGTGACGCTCACGGCGAAGGGAAAAGTCTGCGTGCGCAGCGGGCATCCCTGCGACCCGCTGACGTGTCCGCTGGCTTTGGGCTATTACGACCGCGTCAAACCCGCGATCCGCGAAGCGCTGACGCGCGAAGAAATCACCCGGGCGGTGCTGGAAGAAATCGGTCAGCGACATCAGGTCTGTCCCTTTGAACTGTCCTTGGACGTCTCGGTGTGGGCGGACGCCATTATCTGCGATTACAATTACGTTTTTGATCCGCAGGTTTACCTCCGCCGCCATTTTGCCGAGGACGGCGGGGCCTACGGTTTTTTAGTGGATGAAGCCCACAACCTGGTGGACCGGGCGCGCGACATGTTCTCCGCCGATCTGGACGGCCGGGAGATTTTAGACGTCAAGCGGGCGATTGCCAAAGCGGTTCCACGTTGCGCCAAGGCGCTGACGCAACTGCACACGGCGATGCGGAAACTGGGTAGCGGCACCGAATCGTCCGAAGCTGCCGTTGAGCCTTCCGATACCGCCGTGGAACTCAATTTGTTTCCCGCGCAGAAAGGTGTGATCAGAAAGGAAACTGACGGCGTCAGCACCAGCCCGGCCTTTCCCGACAGTTTGATTGAGCCGCTGGAAACGGCGCTGGACGAGGCGGAGAAATGGCTGGTGCGCAACCAACCGGCCGAGTTTCGCGAAGCCCTGCTTGGATTGTATTTCCGGATGCATTCGTTCCGGCGCACCGCCGACCTGTACGATGAGCGCTTCGTGACGATCATCGCCAGTGAACCGGCCATAACGGTTCGGCAATTTTGCCTTGATCCCTCCTTGTTGCTGCGGAAGGCATTGGCACGTGGCAAGGCCGCCATCTTCTTCTCCGCCACGCTTACGCCGATTGACTATTACCGCAGCCTGCTGGGCGGTGAACCGGCCGATCCCGTATTGCAGTTGTCCTCGCCGTTTGCGTCGGACCATCTGGCGGTGCTGATTCAAGATCGGATTCAAACTCATTTTAAAGGCCGGGCGGAATCGTTGGGCGAGGTGGTGGCGGCGATTGGCACCTTGGTGGCGGGGCGACGCGGCAACTACCTTGTTTATTTTCCGTCCTATCAATATCTCAACGACACGCTCTCGGCCTTTCAGAAGCAGCATCCGTCGGTTCCGGTGCTTGTCCAACGTCCCGGCATGAGCGAGTCGGAACGCGAGGCGTTTCTCGCGGCCTTTGCGGTCGAGCACGGGGAGACGTTGGTTGGCTTCGCCGTGCTGGGCGGCATCTTCGGCGAAGGCATTGACTTGGTCGGTGAACGCCTTATCGGTGCGGTCATCGTTGGCGTGGGGCTGCCTCAGCTTTGCGTCGAACGCAATCTGATCCGGGATTATTTCCAGTCGCAGAACGCGCTGGGATTTGAATACGCGTACACCTTTCCCGGCATGAACCGCGTGCTTCAGGCCATTGGCCGGGTGATCCGCTCAGAGACAGATCGCGGCGTGGTGCTGCTGATTGACGCACGATTCAATGAGACGCGCTACCGTCGGCTGTTTCCCGCCTGGTGGAAATATGCGCGCGTCCGGCACACGGAGGGATTGCAGGCAGCGGTTGGGAGTTTTTGGGATCGATGGGTATGATGAGGTGATGCCACTCTACGCCTCAGCTTGATTTATTCGCTAACTGTAATAGCTTTAGGTATGAAGAATTGGATTGTCGCCGATCCGGAGCATTTGGGTGGGAGCCCGCGCGTGCGCGGCACGCGCATTTCCGTGGCCTTCATTCTGGAATCGCTCGCCGCCGGGATGTCGGTGGACGAAATCGTGGACGCTTATCCGAGCTTGACCGAGGAATCGGTGCGCGGCGCACTGTCGGAACTGGCGCAGCAGAAAGAATTGCAACCCGCTTGAAGATCCTGCTAGACGAAAATTTGCCACGCAAACTCGTTGCCGCCTTGCGAGCGGAAGGCCACGAAGTCGAATCGGTCATCACCCTCCGGATGCAAGGTTTGGACAACGGCAGGCTCTACCAGTTTGCGATCCAAAATTTTGAGTTATGCTTCACGCGCGACTTTGGTTTTGCCAACAATGTGCGTCAGGGCAAATCCCCGGAGAAGTTCAAGCTGCTGCGTGTTACATTGGAGCAGAAACCACAGGATGAATTCATCAAGGATTTCATCGAGGCGTTTCGCTCGGCGGATTTGGACCAATTTCAGCACGGTGATGATTGGCCGCACAACTAAACCGTCGCTTGTAGTAGTTAGGCCCGGTAGCAGTAGGCTATATAGCAGATTACCAATCTGCGCCATTAACTCGGGCTGCGAGCAAAACGTCTTTACGCCCGGTTTGCGGTTGCCGGTTTTTGAGATTTGCCACCCCGCCAAAATTCAGCAATACTCCGCGTTCACGTTATGAAACCCCAAGTGGAAATCTATGATACGACCCTGCGCGACGGTTCGCAGGGGGAAGGCGTTAACTTTTCGGTCGCGGACAAACTGCGCATTGCCGAGAAGCTGGATGCCTTTGGGGTGCATTACATTGAAGGCGGCTGGCCGGGCAGCAATCCCAAGGATATCGAGTTCTTTGCCCAGGCCAAGAAACGCAAATTCAAGAACGCCCGCCTCGCGGCCTTCGGGTCCACGCGCAAAAAAGGCGTGCCCGTGGAGCAGGATGACCAGGTGCGTCTGCTGATTGATGCCGGCACGCCGGTGGTGACCATTTATGGCAAGACCTCCATGCTGCACGTCACCGAGGTGCTCCGCTGCACGCCCGATGAAAATCTGGCGATGATCGGCGACACTGTGCGCTACCTGAAGGACCACGGCAAATTCGTGATTTACGACGCCGAACACGCATTCGACGGCTACAAACTGAATGCCGAATACGCGCTCGCCACCTGGCAGGCGGCGGAAAAGGCGGGCGCGGATTTCGTGGTGTTGTGCGATACGAACGGCGGCTGTCTGCCGTCCGAAATCGCCGCCATCACCAAGGCCGCCCTTGGCCAGTTGAATACGAAGATCGGCATTCACACGCACGACGACAGCGGTCTCGGTGTGGCCAATGCGTTGGCTGCGCTCGATGCCGGCGCCGTGCAGGTGCAGGGCACCGTGAATGGCTACGGCGAACGCACGGGCAATTGCAATCTCATCAGTGTCATCCCGATCACGCATTTCAAGATGAAGAAGTCCTGCGTGCCGGCCAAGTCCATGGCCAAGCTCAAGGAACTCTCCGCCTTCGTGGATGAAGTGGCCAACATCCGCCACAACCCGCGTCTGCCGTGGGTCGGTGCCGCCGCCTTTGCCCACAAGGGCGGCACGCACGTGAACGCGGTGCAAAAGCTGGCCTCCAGCTACGAGCACATCAACCCGGAACTCGTCGGCAATGCCCGGAACATTCTCATCAGCGATCTCGCCGGCCGCAGCAACATCGTCATGAAGGCGCAGTCGCTCGGTTTTAAGCTGGGCAACGACACGCCGGAGTTGAAGCAGATTCTCGAAGTGATCAAGCAGCGCGAGCACGAGGGCTACGAATACGAGGCCGCCGAAGGTTCCATGTCGCTGCTCATCCGCACGGCGTTGAACCAGAAGTCAGTGCCGCGCTTTGTGATCGAGACGTACCACGTCTCCATGCGCCGCGACCAGAAGGAATCCATCTGCGAAGCCACCGTTCGCGTGCGGGTAGGGGACAAGGTCCACCATGAAGTCGCCGAGGGCGACGGCCCGGTGAACGCGCTGGATCAAGCCCTGCGCAAGGCGCTGGTGAAATCCTTTCCGCAGCTCAAAAAGGTCGTCCTGACGGATTACAAGGTCCGCATTCTGGACAACAAGACCCGGCAAACCGACGACACCGGCAAGGCCGGCACCGCCGCCAAGACCCGCGTGCTCATCACCTCCAGCAACGGCCAACGCGAGTGGGGCACGGTCGGCCTGAGCGAAAATATCATCGAAGCCAGCTTGCAGGCGCTGGTGGATTCGATGGAGTTTGCGCTGTTGAAAAAGTAGCTGCATTACAAGTTTCGGCTCCCGTAACGGCGGCAGATTCGAACCAATCTGCCGCCGTTTTATTTTCTCCGCCCCACTTTTCTACGATTCGAACACCAAACACGGGGAAGTGCAAAATACGCCCATAGTTTGTTAAAAGACGGTTAGTCGGAGCGGGGGCGGAATGACAGTTTATTGTCGAACACGACAATAAATGTCAATTGCTCCCACAGAAGCGCCCATAGTGACCACTGTCAGCCGGAAGTCCTCCGGCGGCTGTGACCATTGCGGCGAGCCTTGCCCCGGCAATGCCTTTGCATTGAATGGGCGCAATTTCTGCTGTTTGGGCTGTCAGACGGTGTTCGGTCTGCTGCATGAAAACGGGCTGGGGCAATTCTACACGCTGGACGCCAATCCGGGCCGCCGTGTGACCGCCGTTGGCAACGGCAAATGGGCCTTCCTGGACGATCCGGCGGTGCAGGCAAAGCTGTATGATTTTGCGGATCAGACACAAGTGCGCGTCACCCTCCATCTGCCGTCCATCCATTGCATCGCCTGCGTCTGGTTGTTGGAGAATCTGTTCAAACTGCACCCGGGCGTGGGGCGCACGCTGGTGAATTTTTCCCGGCGCGAAGCGAGCATCACCTTTCATCCGGATCGCATCAAATTCAGCGAACTTGCGGCGTTGTTGGCCTCGCTCGGCTACGAGCCCCAGTTCATGTTCGGCGAGATGGAAGGGGAGTCCGCCCGGGTCGCACCCTCCCGCTGGCGCAAAAAGGCGTGGCTCCAGCTCGGTCTCGCCGCCTTCGGTTTTGGCAACATCATGCTCATGTCGCTGCCGTTCTACATGGGCCTGGACTCCTTTAACAGCGCGTGGTTCAAGGCCATCGCCGGCTGGCTGAGTCTCCTCCTGGCGCTGCCGGTGGTGACGTACAGCGCGGGGGATTTCTGGCGTTCGGCGTGGGCGGGCCTCCGGCAGCGGACGTTGACCGTGGAGGTACCGATTGTGCTCGGTTTGGCAGCCATTTATGGCACGAGCATCCACGAGGTGTTCACCCATCAGGGACCCGGTTTTAGCGATTCCCTCTGCGGCCTGATTTTCTTCCTCCTCTGCGGGCGGATGTTTCAGAAGAAGACGTACAACCGGCTGACGTTTGACCGCGATTACAAAGGTTTTTTCCCGCTGTCCGTCGTCCGCAAAACCGCCGTCGGCGAGGAAACCGTCGCCATTTCCCGGCTCCAAACGGGCGACCGCCTCATCCTGCGCAATGGTGAATTGCTCCCTGCGGACGCCCGGCTGATCAGCGGCGAGGCCTGCATTGATTACAGCTTTGTGACCGGCGAGTCCGAGCCCGTGAAACGCGGGGCGGGCGACCATCTCTATGCCGGCGGACGCCAGGCCGGTGGCGCCATCGAAATCGAAACCATCAAGCCGGTGGCCCAAAGCTATCTGGCCTCGCTCTGGAACAACGAAGCTTTCCGCAAGTCCGCCGATGACGATCTGGATTCCCTGACGAATCGTTACAGCCGGCGCTTTACCAAAATTGTCATTGGGGTGGCCGTGGCGGCGGCGTTGTACTGGTATTTCGCGGATGCCTCCAAAATGCTGAAGGCCTTCACCTCGGTGTTGATTGTCGCCTGTCCCTGCGCGCTCGCACTGGCCGCACCGCTCACGCACGGCACGGCGCAGCGCCTGCTGAACCGATTGAACATTTTCCTGAAGAACGCCCTCGTCATCGAACGCATGGCCGAGGTGACGACCATTGTCCTCGACAAGACGGGCACGCTCACCACGGCGGATGCCACCGGTGTGGAGTTTCAGGGCGACAAGCTGTTGTCCATGGAGGAAGCCAATTGGATTGCGGCGCTGACCCGTCATTCCACGCATCCCAATTCCGTGCGCATCACGAAATGGCTGGGGCTGGCCGACCTGACGGTTGAATCGTTCAAGGAAACCCCGGGCAGCGGCATTGAAGGCAGCGTTGCGGGGCACCGGTTGTTCGTCGGTTCCACCGCCTGGCTCGGCAAAAACGGCATCAACTGTTCCACCCTCGCCAAGGGCGGCGTGCAAGTGGCCATTGATGGCCGATGGCGGGGCTCGTTTACGCTCGAAAATTCCCTGCGGCCCGAAGTTACCCAGCTCATCGCGCGTCTTGGCGACCGTTTTGAGCTGGCGTTGTTAAGCGGCGACAACGAGCGCGAAGCGGTGCGTTTCCAAAAGCTGTTTGGCAATCGCGCCACGCTCCGCTTCAACCAGACGCCGGCGGACAAGCTGGATTACATCCGCGAACTTCAGGGGCGCGGCCGCAAGGTGATGATGGTGGGCGACGGCCTGAATGATGCGGGCGCCTTGAAGCAGGCCAATGTGGGCGTGGCCGTGGTGGAGCAGATTGGCACGTTTTCACCCGCGAGCGATGTGATCATGGATGCCGCCCAGTTGCCGCGGCTCGCGCAGGTTCTGGATTTCTCCCGCTCCGCCGCGCGCATTGTGCGGACCGGTTTCGTCATTTCGGCGCTGTACAATCTGGCGGGCGTGAGCATTGCGGCCGCCGGTCTGCTGGCTCCGATTGTGTGCGCCATCCTCATGCCGCTCAGCTCGGCCACGGTGGTGCTGTTCTCCTGCGGCGCCACCGCGTGGCTCGGGCTGCGCCGGCTGGCGGTGCCCGCCGTCGCCAATGTTACCACCCAGTCTGCCGGGCCGTTGCGCCCGGTGGCCGCATCCCTGGAGGTCGCATGAGCGTGGTGATTATTTTAATTCTGGCGAGCCTCGCCGTGGCGCTGCTGTTTTTGGCGGGCTTCATCTGGTCCGTCTGCAGCGGCCAGTATGAGGACACGCTTACGCCCTCCATGCGCATGCTGCTGGACGAACCCGTGGCCGTGAAAGCCAGCAACCCTTTACCCGAAACCGGAAGCCAAGCCGCCCCGCTCCCGGTTTCGCCAGCAACCCAACGGGGCGGCCCAACAATCAGGCAGGAACGAAATCCATGATGAAAATCGGCGGACAGGCCGGGGCCATGGCTCTGGCGTTGGCTGATTCGGCGGGCATATTTTGCGCCCGCGTGACAGCCGCGTTATCTGGCGGTTTTATAATCCGTCAGCCCATGGCGGCGCGGTCCGTGGCCGGGCCGGCGCTTAAACAGCCAATCGCAAGTTAATGAACCAAGACAAATATGAATGTAGAAACCTTTAAATATGACAACCGGATCGTGCGGGCCTTCGGCATCGCCACCGTGATCTGGGGGATTGTCGGCATGCTCGTGGGGATGCTTGCCGCCGTCGAATTGTTTTACCCCGGCGCCAACCTGAACTTGCAGTTCATCACCTTTGGGCGCATCCGGCCGTTGCACACGAACGCGGTGATATTCGCCTTCGTCGGCAACGGCATGTTCATGGGCATCTATTACTCGCTGCAACGCCTGTGCAAGGCGCGCATGTTCAGCGACTTTTTGAGCTGGACCAACTTCTGGGGCTGGCAGACGATCATCGTCGCCGCAGCGGTCACCCTGCCGCTGGGCTTTACCACCAGCAAGGAATACGCCGAGCTGGAATGGCCGATCAAGATCGCCATCGCCGTCATCTGGGTGGTGTTCACGGTCAACCTCATCGGCACCATCCTCAAGCGCCGCGAAAAGCACATGTACGTGGCGATCTGGTTCTTCCTCGCCACCGCTCTCACCGTGGCGGTGCTGCACATTACCAACTCCATGACCATGCCCGCCGGCCTGTTCAAGAGTTACTCCATGTATGCGGGGGTGCAGGACGCGCTGGTGCAATGGTGGTACGGCCATAACGCCGTGGCCTTTTTCCTGACCACGCCGTATCTCGGGCTGATGTATTACTTCCTGCCCAAGGCCGCCAACCGCCCGGTGTTTTCCTACCGGCTTTCCATCATCCATTTCTGGGCGCTCATTTTCCTCTATATCTGGGCCGGGCCGCACCATCTGCTCTACACCGCGCTGCCGGACTGGGCGCAGTCGCTGGGCATGGTGTTCTCGCTGATGCTCATCGCCCCGAGCTGGGGCGGCATGTTGAACGGCCTGCTCACCCTGCGCGGCGCCTGGGACAAGGTCCGTCAGGATCCCGTGCTGAAGTTCATGGTCGTGGCCGTGACCGCTTACGGCATGTCCACGTTGGAAGGGCCGATCATGGCCATCAAGACGGTCAATTCGCTGTCGCATTATACGGATTGGACCATTGCTCACGCGCACTCGGGCGCGTTGGGTTGGAACGGGTTTCTGACGTTCTCGATGCTGTATTTTATCTTCCCGCGCCTTTATAAGACCCAGCTTTGGTCCACCAAGCTGGCCAACTGGCACTTCTGGATCGGCCTGCTGGGCATGATGTTCTACATCATTCCCATCTATGTCGCCGGCATCACCGAAGGCCTGATGTGGAAACAGTTCAACAAGGAAGGCTTCCTGCAATATCCGAACTTCCTTGAAACCATTGTGCAAATTGTGCCCATGCTGCGCCTGCGCTCCATCGGCGGCACGCTCTATCTCGTGGGCGTGTTCATGATGGCCTACAACCTCTATCGCACCGCGAAGGCCGGCGAGTTTGAACCCGATACCGAAGACCAGGCGGTGCCGTGGCAGAAGGCCGCCGTGGTGGCCCATGGCAAGTCCGGTTTCCACCGCCTGCTTGAAGGCAAGCCGCTGATCTTCACCGTGCTCGCCGTCCTGGCCATCCTGGTGGGCGGCATTGTGGAAATCATCCCGATGTATCTCATCAAGGAAAACGTGCCGACCATCGCCAGCGTGAAACCGTACACGCCGCTGGAAGTGCTCGGCCGCGACCTTTACATCCGCGAAGGCTGCCTCGGCTGCCATTCGCAGATGATCCGGCCGTTCCGCTCCGAGACCGAGCGTTATGGCGAATACTCCAAGGCGGGTGAATTTGTCTATGACCATCCGTTCCTCTGGGGTTCCGAACGCAAGGGCCCGGACCTCGCCCGCGAAGGCGGCAAGTATCCCGCCGCCTGGCATTACAATCACATGGACGATCCGCGCTCGACCTCGCCGGGTTCCATCATGCCGCGTTATTCTTGGCTGCTGACCCAGAAGCTGGAAACGGATTCGCTGCCCGCCCGTCTCGGCGCCCTCCGCCGCGTCGGCGTGCCGTATCCCGAAGGCTTTGAAAACGGTCCGGCCCAGAAGGACCTCGCCGCCCAGGCGGATAAAATCGTCGCGGATCTCAAGCAAGGCTCGATTAATGCCACGCCCGACCGCGAAATCATTGCGCTCATCGCGTATCTGCAACGGCTCGGCACGGACATCAAGTCCGCCCCCGCCATCACCGCCGCCAAATAACACCGGAGCCACCTATGTATAAAGAAGTTCTCGAAAGCATCCAGGGAATCGGCCTTTATGGCGTCGTTTCCATCTGCATCTTCTTCGGCTTTTTCAGCCTCATGCTGATCTGGGCGTTTGCGCTGAAGAAAAACTACCTCAATACCATGGGCAACCTGCCGCTCGACGCCAGTGAGCTCCCGGAAAAATCCAACGACAAAACTCAATCCTGAATCCTATGAGCATTGACTCCAAAGATCCTTTGCTGCTCGATCACGAATACGACGGCATCCGCGAACTGGACAACAAACTGCCGCGCTGGTGGGTGTGGTTATTCTACTTCACCATCATCTTCTCGGCCGTATATCTCGTGTACTTCCACGTCATGCGCGCCGGGCCGTTGCAGGCCGGCGAATACGACAACGAAATGAAGATCGGCGACCAGCTCAAGGCCGCCGCGATGGGCAAGTTTGAGGCCGGCATTCCGACCCTGCAGCCCGCCACCGACGCCGCCGTGCTGGACGTCGGCCAGCAGACCTATGCCAAGCTGTGCGCCCCGTGCCATCGCGCGGACGGCGGCGGCCTGGTTGGTCCCAACCTCACGGACAGTTACTGGATTCATGGCAGCAACTATTCCGACACGGTCTCCGTCATCTGGAACGGCGTGCCCGCCAAGGGCATGATCACCTGGAAGTCCACGCTGAAGCCGGATGAGATCCAGGCCGTGGCCAGTTACATCTACACCCTGCGGGGCGCCAAGCTGGCCACGCCCGGCAAACCGCCGGAAAACCAGACGCCCGCGCCGGCGGCCACGACCAGCTTCGAATAAGCCAACTCCACCGGGGGAGGGCGGCGGGTTTCTGCCGCCCTCCCCATTTAAAATGAACATCCCTCCGCCAGATCAAAAGAAGACACCGAAGCCGATCGCTCCGCCCGGCGATTTTCGCGATCACATTGCCACGGCCGACGAGGAAGGCCGCCGCAAATGGATCTATCCGCGCCAGGTGGCCGGACGTTTCTTTCGGCGGCGCACGTGGTTCAGCTGGCTGCTGCTGCTGATCATGTTCGGGGGACCCTTTGTGACCATCAACGGCAATCCACTGCTGATGATAAACATTCCCGCCCGCAAGTTTGCGGTGCTGGGGCAGATCTTTTGGCCGCAGGACATGATCATCTTTGCGGTTTCCATCCTCCTGTTTTTCACCGGCGTCATCATCTTCACCGCCGCTTTCGGGCGGCTGTGGTGCGGCTGGGCCTGTCCCCAAACCGTGATGATGGAAATGGTGTTTCGCAAAATCGAGCATCTCATTGAAGGCGACGCCCCGCAGCAACGCGCGCTGGCCGCCGCCCCGTGGAACACCGACAAGATCGCCAAACGCTTTCTGAAGCACGCCGTATTTTATGCGGTGTCGTTTCTGGTCGGCAACGTGCTCCTCAGCTATATCATCGGCTGGCATGACCTCTGGCAGATCATCATTGATCCGCCCGCGCGGCACGTCACCGGACTGACGTTCATGATTCTGTTTTCGCTCCTGTTTTACGGTATCTTCGCCCGTTTTCGCGAGCAGGCTTGCACCTTCATCTGCCCTTATGGCCGCTTTCAATCCGCGTTGCTGGATGAGAACTCCATTGTGGTGGCCTATGACCACAAGCGCGGGGAAAAGCGCGCCCCGCTCAAGCACAACCTGACCGAAATCGAACGCCGCCAGGGCGGTTACGGCGATTGCGTGGCGTGCAACCAGTGCGTCGCCGTCTGCCCCACCGGCATTGACATCCGCAACGGCACCCAGATGGAGTGCATCCATTGCACCGCCTGCATGGATGCCTGCGACAACATCATGGACAAGATCGGCCGGCCGCGCGGCCTGGTTCGTTATTCCTCGCTCAACGGGATTGAACGCGGCGAACGGCTGCGCTTCACCCCGCGGCTGAAGCTTTATCTCGGCGTGCTCTGTGTGCTTGCCAGCCTGCTGGGATTGCTCATCTTCACCCGGGCCGACGTCGAGACCACGCTGCTCCGGGCCCCGGGCTCGATGTTTCAAAAGATGCCGGACGGCCGGTACAGCAATTTGTACACCGTCCGGCTCGTCAACAAAACCTCCCGCGACCTCCCGGTGGAACTGCGCCTCGAAAGTCCGCCCGGCAACATCGAAGTGATGGGGCAGGGCGGCACCGTGGCCGTGGCCCAGAAACTGATGCAGAATTCCATTCTGGTCGAACTGGATCCCTTTGACATGAAATCCGGGACCACGCCGGTGATCATCGGGGTTTATTCCGAAGGAAAAAAATTGCAGACCCTGAAGACCTCCTTCGTGGGGCCGCGCAATTGAATCAATATTATGAAACCCACCCGTACTTTTTGGCCTTACGGCATCATTCTCGCCTTTGTGCTGTTCGCCGCCGGTCTCACCGGTTTTATCATCATTGCGACCACCCATGCCGAAAGCCTTGTCAGCGGCGGTTACTATGAGGATGAGCTGAATTACCAGACGCAGATTGACGGTGCCGCCCGGGCGCGAAACGCCGGCGCCGCCATCCGTTACGATGCCGCCGCCCAAAAGCTCGTCATCGCCCTCCCACCGTCGCAGCACGTGCAGAAGGCCGGCAGCAAAGTTGAATTTTACCGGCCGTCTTCCCCCAAGCTTGACCGTGAAGTGGCCCTGCAACCCGCCGCCGATGGCACCCAGACCCTGAGTGTCGCCGACCTTGCCACTGGCCCGTGGGCTTTGCACGTGACCTGGCAGGCGGATGGCCAGGGCTACTACCTGGAACAAAAGTTTATCGTCGCCGCGAAGTAAATGGATTTCGTCCTCGCCATCGCGTTGGGCCTGCTGGGCAGTCTGCATTGTGCGGCCATGTGCGGTCCGCTGCAAATAGCGTTGCCGCTGCCCCCGCACGGCGTTGGCCGGGCCGTGACCGGTCGCCTCATCTATCAACTCGGCCGGCTGCTTACCTATTGCCTGCTTGGCGTGGTGGCGGGACTCGCGGGCAAATCCATTTTTCTCGCCGGCCTGCAACGCTGGCTTTCCATCGCCCTCGGCCTCGCGGTCCTGGCCGGCTTCTTTCTGTCCAAAAAACTGGCTGTGTCCGCGCCGGTCGCACGACTGGTTTTCCGCCTGAAGACCGCCATGTCCGCCCAGTTGCAGCGGCGCACCTTCCGGTCGCTCGCCTTGCTCGGGGCTCTGAACGGTTTGCTGCCCTGCGGCCTCGTCTATGTAGCTTTGGCGGGAGCGGTGTCACGGGGTTCGCTCGCTGCGGGCATTCTGTTCATGGCGTTGTTCGGTCTGGGCACCATGCCGACCATGCTGGCCGTGAGCTTGTCCGGACGGATTCTGCCGCTTGCCTTTCGCTCCAAACTGCGCGCCGCCATCCCCGTTGGCGTTTGCCTGCTCGCCATGCTGCTCATTCTGCGCGGACTCGCGCTCGGCATCCCGTACCTGAGCCCGGATCTCGCTGGCGGCGCGGCCTGCTGCCGGCTGCCCTGACGGGGGGCAGCAACGGCAATCTCAACGGTGCCGGCGGTTTGACCAAGCCCGGTCCGCGTTTTGGAGCTTCGGCATCCGCACTGCCACTGAATGCTCCGAAAGTGCCAGGCGAATACTGACGGAGGCGTGGGATGCTCATTCGGCTTTCTGACCGGTAACAATGGGGACATAGCCCGTTTCCAATCCGGGCGGCGGGGTCACAATGAGCGCGCCATCCAAGGAGACCAGTTTGCCGGACGTTGGCGGCGCCATATAATCCCGGTCAATCGGCCAGCAGGCGTGCAATTTTTCCACGAACGCCTGCAGCTCCGCCCTTTTCTCGGCGCTCCAGTGGTACTGCTGGAAAGACGGCTGGTCCACGAAGCGGTACCACGAATAAGTCACCACGGAACCGTCCGCGAGGCTGGCTGTGAACGGGCCAAGTTTGGGGCCGGGGTTGGCCCACGCACCGTTGGTTGGCGAGGTGTAAGGCGGGCCGGGTGACGCCAGCGGAAAGGCTTGCGAGGCCAGGCCGGTTTCCGGCGGCACGTCGGCCGCCGCCACCGGCACGTATTTTTCACCCAGGCGCTTGAAGTACTGCGGGAACAGCCCGCTTGGGCTGATGTCATTGGTGAACCATTGCAATCCCCACACATTGCCCTCAAAAATCCGGGTGTCGAAAACCTGTTCGACCCCGGCGAACTTCCGGCCCGCCTGGTCAAAGCGCGGGGTTTGGGTGTTGAGCCGGGGTTGCCACGCGCCCGCCCGGCCAAAATTTCCCGAACAGGCGGGACCGCCGTCGTGCCACACCTTGAAGGCGTCGTAGAGCGCCGCTTTCGAATAATATGTGACATCTTGCACGAGCCGGGCGCGGCCTTGGGCATCTGCGGGAAATTGCAACTTCGGCAATTTGCAATAGACCGTGCCATGCGCATCCGGGGCAATGAAACCGGGCACGGTGTTAACTTCCATCGCGCCGCCGCCGATAATTCCCGGCCGGGCGTCGAGTCCGCGGCCATATAAGAACGGATCGTTAAACAGTTTGCCGATTTTGCTCCATGTCTCGGGAATGTAAAACGCGATCGGGCCTTTGAAATTGGCGGCGTTGAGAAAGCAGGTCCAGCTTTGATCGCCGGTGGGCGGGTCGCCGGGGCTGGGTTTGGTGAATGGCAACGCCATCCAGCTATAGCCCAGAAAATCGCCATTGGGCCGCCCTTGAAACGGCAGCCCGTCCGGCGGAATCAGCAGGCGGTTGCTCAATTGCGCCACGCCGAGCCGATGGTCCGGCAGGGCTTCATTGCTGTAAAAAAAGGACCAGCCGGGTGAACCGACCTCGTAGTCGTAGGCCTGGGGCGTGCCGTTCATGCTGAACTTCGGCGGGCCGTAGCGGAAATGATTGCCCCGCCAGTAGCCCAATCCGCCTTCGACGGTTTGAAAAACGCTGTCCCAAGTCGGTCCGCGCTCTTTCCAAGTTCGGGCCAGCGTACCTTGGGGCGCGAGGGGGGTGTCACGGTCGTCGGAATTGTCGGGCAAAATCCAGGTGCCGGGCAGTCCGATTTGAAAACCGGCCAACGGCCGGTCCGTCAGCGCCCACACCGCCGAGTAAAATCCCATGCCGGCGGTGAAGGCGGACGGCGGTGGAAATTTTTCGTGGCCGTAGGCGATGTAGCCGTGCAAGCCTTGGGAATTGCGCGCCATCGCGGGAGAATTCGTTTCGGCCATGGTTGCCAGCCCGCGCCCGCCGGCCCCAAGACACCAAGCGGCGAAGATAATTAAGAGTTGGCAACTTCGAAAAAACCGGCGTTTTTTCATATTTATAGACAAGCTTAAGACTGATAGATTTTGAAGATTAATCAACCACGAGAATTCGTGGTAATCAATATTCATGCAGCAACCGGGATCTGGAGCGGCAAGTAAAATAGTGTTTGTTTGCTTGGACAAGTTCTTGATTTGCGCCACAAACCTATCAACATTCCCTGATCCGCAGAATGAAAACGCTTACCATGAATAAATATCAGGCCAAAGGAATTGACGGTCGAAATGATATCAATAGGGTCGGTTTTGCCACCGTGCTGTTGGCACTCTTCTGGCTTTTCGCCAACGGAGTAACCGCCGCCCAAAGCCTGCCAACGTCCTCAGAGGCAACCGCCCCGGCGGCGGCAGATCCGAAAACCTATCTCGCCGGCATCGCCGATGAACTGTCCGTCAGTTGGCCCAAGAATCATACCGTCAATATCGTGTGCCACGGCCATAGCGTGCCGGCGGGCTACTTCAAGACGCCTGCCGTGCATACCTTTGACGCCTATCCGCACTTGTTGCATCAGGGATTGTGCGAACGTAATCCTCATGCCGTCATCAATGTCATCGTCACGGCGATTGGCGGCGAAGATTCGGAGCAGGGGGCGGCGCGGTTTGAAGCCAGCGTGCTGCCGCTTCGGCCCGAGGTGGTCACCATTGATTATGCGTTGAACGACCGGCGCATCGGGCTGGCGCGATCTGAAAAGGCCTGGCGAACGATGATTGAGGCCGCGTTGAAGCAGGGCATCAAGGTGATCCTGCTCACGCCCACCGGAGATCTTTCCGCCAAGCTGGATGACCCGCAGGACCTGCTCAATCAACACGCGGCACTCATCCGGCGCCTCGCGGCGGAATATCACGTTGGTTTGGTGGACAGCCTCGCGCAGTTTCAAAACTACGTCCACGCGGGCGGTCAACTGGCGGATATTATGGCGCAGGTGAATCATCCCAACCGCAAAGGGCATGAACTGGTCACGGCCGAACTGTTGAAATGGTTTCCGGCCAAATAACCGTTGAGGCATGCCCTGATTGCCACTATTCACTCTTAATTAATTAATGAAATCGAAAGTTACCCTGATCCTGGCGGCACTGGTTTGCTTCCTGGCGAAAACCATCTTGGCTGATGACACCATTTCTCTCGCGGGAAACTGGCGCTTTGCGCTGGACCGCGCGGATCAGGGTGTGACGCAAAACTGGGCGGCCACGACCTTGCCAGGCAAAGCCCGACTGCCCGGCTCGCTGCCGGGGCAGGGGATTGGCGACCCGGTCACCACGAACACGGTCTGGACCGGCGGCATTGTGGACCGCTCCTGGTTCACCGCTCCCGAGCTCGCCCCCTACCGGCAGCCGGGCAATATTAAAATTCCCTTCTGGTTGCAGCCGGACACCTATTACGCCGGCGTGGCTTGGTTTCAACGCGAGGTGGTCGTGCCTGCCGGTTGGTCGACCCGGCGCGTCGTGCTTTCGCTCGAACGGCCCCATTGGGAGACGCGGGTGTGGGTGGACGGGCAGTTCCTTGGAAGTAATGACTCTCTCTCGACGCCGCACGAATATGATTTGGGACAAATCAAGGCCGGCAAACACACGCTCACCATCCGGGTGGACAACCGGCGCATCGTGGATGTTGGTGAAAACTCCCATAGCATCAGCGACCATACGCAGGGGAATTGGAACGGCATCGTTGGAGATCTTAGCCTCCGGGCCACGCCCTTGGTCTGGATTGAAGATTTGCAGGTGTATCCCCACGTGGCGACCAAATCCGTCACGATTCACGGTAGCATTGGCAATGCCGGTGGCGAGGCGGGCAGCGGGGAAGTTTCATTTTCTCTCGGTGGCAAACTGGTCAAAAAAATTCCGTTGAATTGGAATACCAACGGGACGCAGTTCGATGGCGAAATCGAGTTGGGCGACGCCGCCGAATTGTGGGATGAATTTCATCCCGCGTTGCAACATTTGACGGCGACCCTGGGCGAAGCAAAGCGCACCGTGGATTTCGGGCTGCGGGAAATAGGCACTGAAGGTACGCAGTTTACGGTCAACGGACGGAAAACATTTTTTCGCGGCACCCTGGAGTGCTGCATTTTTCCCAAGACCGGTCATCCGCCCACGGATTTGGCATCGTGGCAGCGCATCATCCGGATCGCCCGGGCGCACGGGTTGAACCTGATCCGGTTTCATTCCTGGTGTCCGCCGGAGGCGGCCTTTCAGGCGGCGGATGCGGCGGGTTTTTATTATCAGATTGAAATCGCCTCGTGGGCCAATCAGTCCACCACCTTGGGCGACGGCAACCCGGTGGACGCATGGCTCTACGCCGAGGCGGCGCGGATTCTCAAAACCTACGGCAACCATCCCAGCTTCGTGCTGATGCCCTACGGCAATGAGCCGGCCGGAGACCATTCCGGCGCCTGGCTGGCGAAATGGGTCGCGCACTGGAAAGCCGCCGATTCGCGCCGGCTTTACACCAGCGGTTCCGGCTGGCCGCAACTGGCGGAGAATCAATTCCATGTCACCCCCAATCCCCGGATTCAGGGGTGGGGCGAGGGTTTGAAGTCCCGCATCAACGCCCGCCCGCCGGAAACCACGACGGACTATCGCAGCTATATTTCCAAGCGTACCGTACCCGTGATCAGCCATGAAATCGGTCAGTGGTGCGTGTACCCGAACTTTGCGGAGATCTCCGAGTACACCGGCTATCTGCATCCCAAGAATTTTGAAATCTTTCGCGACCGGCTCGAAGCCAGCGGCCTTGGCAAGCTGGCGCGGCCGTTTTTGCTCGCCTCCGGAAAATTGCAGACTCTGTGTTATAAGGAGGACATTGAATCCGCCTTGCGCACGCCGGGCATGGGCGGGTTTGAATTGCTGGACCTGCACGATTTTCCGGGGCAGGGCACCGCACTGGTGGGCGTGCTGGATCCCTTTTGGAACGACAAAGGTTATGTGACGGCGGCGGAGTACAGCCGTTTTTGCAATGCCACCGTACCGTTGGCGCGGCTGTCCAAGCGCGTCTTCACCACCGATGAAACATTGACCGCGCAGATCGAGGCGGCTCATTTCGGTCCGCAGCCCTTGAAGGCGGCTAGGCCCGTGTGGAAACTGGTGAACGATCATGGGAAGGTGGTGGCCGCCGGTGAATTATCAATGCAGGATCTGCCGGTTGGGAATGGCCAGCCGTTGGGCGAACTGAGTCTTGACCTAAAGAAAATCCAAGCGCCCGCGCGTTATCAATTGGTGGTGGGCCTGAAAGGCACGCCGTACGAAAACGATTGGAACCTTTGGGTGTATCCCGCCGCCGCCGCCCAACCCGCGCCGCCGGAAGTATTGGTCACGGATAAGCTGGATGCGACCGCGCGTGATTTGCTGGCGAAAGGCGGCCGGGTCTTGCTGACGATTCCCGGCGCCCAGGTGCGGAATTTTGACACCGCACCCGTCAAACTGGGCTTCTCCAGCATATTCTGGAACACCGCCTGGACCGGCCGCCAGGCGCCGACCACGCTGGGGATTTTGTGCGACCCGAAAAATCCGGCGCTGGCGGAGTTCCCGACGGATTTTTGCAGCGACTGGCAATGGTGGTATTTGATCCATCGCGCCGGCGCGTTGCGGCTGGATTTGTTGCTGCGCAATTTAAAACCGGTCGTCCGCGTGATTGATGACTGGGTTACGGCCCGCCCGCTGGGACTGGTCGTGGAAGGCCGGGTTGGCCCCGGCAAAATTGTGGTGTGCGGCTTTGACCTGACATCTGCGGCGCTCACCGATCCGGTGTCGCGGCAAATGCGGACCAGTCTCACGGATTATCTGGCCTCGCCCCGGTGCCGGCCCGACACGGAACTGACGGTGGAAGCCATCAGCCAGTTGGTCCGTTGACGCCAAGTAGCCTTGCATTCCGTCCGCGATGCGGGAAATTCTCGCTTCATGGAAGTGTTATACATGACAGAGAAAGGACAGGTGACAGTACCCAGTGCGGTGCGTGCGCGCCGGAAACTGGGGTACAAGTCCACGCTGATTTTTTGGAAAGCACCAGCGGCGACATGATTCTCCGCCTCTCCAAGGCCGCTACCGAACTCGACTTGGTGGATCATCTGCGCCGCTTTAAAGGCATGGAAATTCCCGAACGCAAGCATCTGCTGCCACTTCATTTATAGCTACGCCAGCGCATCCGCCACCACTTCGGCCATGTGTTTGATGCAGACGGGGGTCAGGTGATCCACCTGATGGCGGCAACTGGTGCCGGAGAGGACGGCGGTGGTGCCATAGGGCTGATGTTTGATCAACTCGATGAGCGGCTCGGCGATCTTCAGGGAAAGTTCGTATTTCGATTCCATCATGCCGAAGGCGCCGGCCATGCCGCAGCAGCCGGTTTCCAGCAGCACGGCTTCGCGACCGGGGAGGCGGGCCGCGAGTTGCTGCATGCGGGTGGGACTGGAGGTTGCCTTCGCATGGCAATGCACGTGGATGGCGAGGCGTTCCTGCCTGGTCGCAAAACTCAGCGCTTCGGGTTCACGCTCCAGCAGTTCAAAGATGAAATCTTCAAACAGGAAGCAGCGTTCGGCGATGGTCGTCGCGCCGGGCAATTTTAACTCGGCATAATCCTCGGCAAACATGGAGTAGCAGGAGGGTTCCAAAAAGATGACCGGGGTGGCGGCATCGGTGGCGGCGAGCAGGGCCAGGTTGTGTTGGCCGAGTTTTTTGGTTTCGTCGAGGTTGCCGACGCTGAAGGCGGGGCGGCCGCAGCATTTGCGTTGCGTGGCCAGAGCGACTTCGAATCCGGCCGCCTCCAGCACTTTTACCGCCGCCTGACCGATGTGCGGCTCATGGTAGCGGACAAAGGTATCATCCCACAAAATCACTTTGCCCCGCGTGGATTCCTTTAAATTGATATGTTTTGCGAACCAGCGGTCGAACCGCTGGCGCGCAAAAGCCGGCGTGGCGCGCTCCGTGGCAAACCCGAAAATTCTCCCAAAAACATGGCGCACCGAGCGCGAATCGAACATCAGGTTCGTCAACGTTGGCATGGTGGTGCCGATCCGGCCCAGCAGGTCCACGGAACTGACCAACCGCTGCGACCAGGTCGGCCCCTTCAGCTTGGTGCGGGCGTGGAGGAGTTCGGCCTTGAGCAGCGACATGTTGACGTTGGAGGGGCATTCGCTGGTGCAGGCGCGGCAGGACAGGCAGTTGCTCAAGGCAAAATCCAGTTCCTCGGAACGCAACGGATCGGGAATATCCCGGCATTCCAAGGCGGCGCGAATGAGGTTGGACCGCCCGCGCGTGGACATGCCCTCCTGGCCGGTTGCCAGGTAGGTTGGGCACATGGTGGTGGTCTGCTTGAGGCAGCCGCCACAGCCGTTGCACTGTTCGAGGTTGGATACGAATGACCCGTCGCGCGCGGCAAACGCCAGTTCCGGCACGAACGGCAGCAAAATCTTATCCTGAGCGCCCTGGCGTAAATTGCCGTCAATGCGGTACCGGCCGTCGCCAATGATTTTTCCGGGGTTAAAGAGGTTGCTCGGGTCGAAGGCGTTTTTGATTTCGCGCATGACCTCGTAGAGTTCGGAGCCGACCTGCTGTTTGAGGTATTCGGTCCGGGCAATGCCCACGCCATGTTCCGCCGCGAGCGAACCGTTAAACTGGGCCACGAGGGCGGCGACTTCGTCGGCGATCTCGCGGTATTTGCGGAGGTCCTCCTGGTCGTGCAGGTCCAGCACGGGGCGGACATGGAGCAGGCCGGAGGCGGCGTGGCCGTAGAACGAGGCGACGACATCCACGCGGGCGAGGAGTTTTTCCAGCCCGGTGACATAGGCGGGCAGCACCTCGGGGCGCACGGCGGCGTCTTCGATGAAACAAGCGGGTTTGGCCGCGCCTTTGCAACTGGTGAGCAGGGAGAGCCCGGCTTTGCGCATGGCCCAGACGAGGTCCTTTTCCCGGGCGGTTTTTAAAATCATCTGCCGCAAGCCGAGTTTGCGCTTCGACAGCTTGGCCAGCCGGTCCTTCGCGCCTTCGAAAAATTCCACGACCAGGATGGAGCGGCAGGGTCGCGCATCGAGATCCAGCAAATCGCGCACGGCCTGAAATTCACGTTTCCCGCGCGTCTGGTCGAACAGGGGGCTGTCCACGTGCTCGATGGCGGCGGGTTTGAGGTCCAGCAATACCTGCGTGGCCTGCATGGCTTCGGCCACGGAGGCAAAGAAGATCAGACCCACGCCGGTTTCCTCGGGCAGGGGGACGATGTTCAGTTCCGCCGAAAATATTCCGGCTAGGGTGCCTTCGCTGGCGCACAGGATGGGAATGAGGCTGCCGGGATTTTCCAGCGCCCGGGCCAGACCGTAACCGGCCCAGCGCTTCAACATGCCGGCCGGAAAACGCTCGGTGATTTGCAGGGCATTCAGCGTCACCAGGTCTTCCACGATGTTGCGCTGGTGTTGCAGGACGTTGCCTTTGTGGCCAACGCGGATCATCTTCCCGTCGGCCATGGCGATATCGAGTTCGCGCACGTGCTGGCCGGTGGTGCCATAGACCGGGGTGTGCGCGCCGGAGGAGTCATTGGCAATCATGCCGCCGATGGTGGCCCGGGAGCTGGTGGCGACGTCCGGGCCGAAGCAAAAGCCCTGCGGCTTGAGAAAGCGGTTGAGCTGGTCCAGCACCACGCCGGCACCGACGCGGACGGTGCGCCGTTCCTTGTCGAACTCCCAGATTTCGCGGTTGTACCGGGCGAAATCAATGATCAGGCCGTCGCCGATGGCCCCGCCGGAGAGGCCGGTGCCCGCGCCGCGCGGGGTAACGGAAATGCCCGCCTGCGCGGCGGCCTGGATGGCGCCCGCCGCCTGTTTGAGAGTTTGGGGAAAGGCCACGGCCTGCGGCACGAGCTGGTAGGGTGACGCATCCGTGGCGTAAAGCTGGCGCGTCCGGTTGTCAAACGCCATCTCGCAGCCGGTTGCGTTGAGCGTGGCCAGTTGTTGGGCGGAAAGCACGTACGCATCTTATCGGCGTGACAGGTCGTTGACAATTTCATTAACTCATTTGCATGAGTGAAACGTCCCAACGGCGGTCGGCCGAGTTTTTACAGATCAGCAGCCAGTTCAAGCTGGGGGTGCTGGTCACCGAATCGTCGCATCCGGTGACCGCCAATCTGAGCGAAACCGCCCGGCAGGATACCGCTGCCGCCTTGAAGCTGCTATTCGAGGCCGACCGCGATGTGCTGGCCACCTTCCGGCAGTTCGTACAATCCGGACGCGCGGAAACGGTTGCCGCCGTGGTGCGGGATGCGATTCAGCGGAACGGACGCATTTTCTTCACCGGCTGCGGCTCCACCGGGCGGCTGAGCATATTGTTGGATTCCATCTGGCGCGACTTCTGCAAACGGCGGCACAGCGCCTGGGAAGCCCGCACCATGAGCGTGATGGCCGGCGGCGATTTTGCCTTGATTAAATCAGTAGAAGGGTTCGAGGATTACACGGATTTTGGCAAAAAACAAATGCGCGACCTGGCGGTGGCGTCCCGGGACGTCGTGTTTGCCATCACCGAGGGGGGCGAAACGTCCTTTGTGATCGGCACGGCGTGGGCGGGAATCGAGGCGGGCGCGAAGGTTTATTTCGTGTACAACAATCCGGATGATATTCTCTGCGAACACGTCCAGCGCAGTCGCGAAGTCATTCAGGACAGCCGGATTGAAAAGATCAATCTAACCACCGGCCCCATGGCCATCACCGGGTCCACCCGGATGCAGGCGACCTCCATCCAGTTGTGCGTGATGCTCAGCATCCTGGAAATTGCCGTGCGCGAGCTCTTTGGTGAAAAAACGGAAGGGGTGGCGGAGGAATTTCTGGCGGCGGTGGAACAGATGCAGGCCGGTTTAATGGCCCCGGATTTTCTGGGCAAGCTGGCCAGTCTCGTGGAAATGGAGGAGAAAATTTACCGGGTCGGCAAAAAAAACAATTACTACGCGAACCGCCTGGGCATTGATGTGCTCACGGATACCACCGAGCGTTCGCCCACGTATTGCACGCCGCCGTTCCGCAAATTCGATGACACCACGGCCACCGAATCCTGGGCCTTCCTGTTCATTCCGGAACCGCACGCGTCCGAAGCCTGGGAAAACATTCTGAAACGCCAACCGCGCTGCGTGGACTGGAGCGAGGAGGCCATTCGCGAACTGGTGAGCCCGGACAAGGTTGCCCGCACCGTGGAAACGGTGCGCAAGATCAATGCCCGCGAGCTGATGCGCTTCCATATTGGCCTGGATGGCTTGCCGAACCGGCCGCACGCCGGGGGCGGCGGAGCGGTGGTGGTGCTGGGCGAACGCGAGTTGGGCGACTGGAAACGCTACTGGCAGCACTGCATCGAATACGCCTTCGTGAACGGGGATGAGACGGCCGTGGTGTTTGTGGGGCCGGAAGACGGTTTTGCCGAACTTTACAATGAGGTGAACAAGAAGGACACCACCAAGCTGCTCCTGCATGTGCCGGTGCCGTCCACGGGGTTGCTGCTGGATGGCGTCACCCGGGTGGCGGCGAAGCTGGTCATGAACGCGCTATCCACCTGCACCATGGTGCGGTTGGGGCGCGTGATGGGCAATTATATGATCTGGGTGGTGCCCAGCAATTTGAAGCTGATTGATCGCGCCACCCGCTATATCAACAAGCTGACCGGGCTTGGCTATGAAGCGGCCAACGCCCTGCTGTTTGAAATTGTGGAATATGTGGAACCCCGCATGAAATCCGACCAGGCGTATCCGCCGGTCGTCGGCATGGCGGTGCTGCGCGCCCGGGAAAACCTTACCAACGAACAGGCGGAGGAGCGGTTGAAAACGGCGGGGATGAAAGGGTGACGGGCTGGCTAAGATTCCATCCAACCTCCCGGGAGGTGGCAGCCGTTGTATTGGCGGAACGACTGGCTGGGTGGCGTGTTTCGGATTGTTCGCCAGCGGCGGGGGGTGTAGGGTCGAAGCGAGCATGATTCATTTTAAACAATTTACGAACGGGTGGGTTCGGCGTTGGTGGCTTGTGGCTTGCATGGCGGCAGGGGCGGTGCTGTCGGCGGGGGCGGGGACAAACGTGTATTGGGCTTATGTGGGCACCTACACGGGCAAGGGCAGCAAGGGGATTTATGTGAGCCGGTTTGATGCGGGGACGGGGACGCTGTCACCGCTGACGCTGGCGGCGGCAGCGCCGAATCCGTGCTTTCTGGCGGTAAGACCGGGGAACGAATCATTGATTACGGCGGCGGATGTGGCCACGAATGGGACGGTGCTGGCATATGGGATTGACCGGAAATCGGGAGGTCTGCAAGCGCTGAACGAGCAGGTCTGCGGGAGCAAGGGGATTTGCCATGTGAGTTTCGACGGGACGGGAAAGTATGCCTTCGCGGCGAGTTATGGGAGCGCGCAGATTTTTGCTTGGCAGGTGGGGGCGGACGGGCGGTTGGGGAATTTGACGGCGAGTACGCAACACACGGGCGGCAGTGTGAACCGGGCGCGGCAGGCGTCGGCGCATGCGCATCAGATTATCACGGATCCGGGGAACCGGTTTGTGTTTGTGTGCGACTTGGGGATGGACAAGGTGATGGCGTATCGGTTGGATGCGGCGAACGGGGCGCTGACGGCGGCGGAACCGGCATTTACGGCGATTGCGCCGGGATCGGGACCGCGGCATCTGGCGTTCGCGCCGGGCGGGCAGTTTGCGTATGTGATCAATGAGATGGGGTCCACGGTGATTGCTTTTAAGTATGCGGCGGAGACCGGGCAACTGAGCGAGTTGGGGACGTATCCGACCTTGCCGGCGGGTTTTACGAATGCGAATACGGGGGCGGAGATTGTGGTGCATCCCTCGGGGAAATACCTGTATGCGTCGAATCGGGGGATGGACAGCGTGGCGATATTCGGTATTGATCCGGTGAGCGGGCGGTTGACGCCGGCGGGGCAGGTTGCGACGCAGGGGCATACGCCGAGGTTTATGACGCTGGATCCGACGGGGAATTATCTGTTGGTTGGGAATCAGGACTCGGGGAGTCTGGTGGAGTTTCGGGTGAAGGCAGAAGATGGCGGGTTGGCGCCGACGGGGCAGGCCTTGGAAATCAATTCACCGGTGAGCGTGGTGTTTGTGCCGGTGGCGGAATGAGGGGCAAGGAAGTTTAACCACGAATGGACACCAATCAACACGAATGAGACGGGGAATCAACGGGCAGACGCGGAGAAGGCGGGGGGAGTTGGAAGTGAGCGCAGAAAATGGCCGTTGCGGCGGGATTGGCGATAAAAAATTAGGCAATTGGCGGACAATGTAAGTCAAAAAAACGCTTTTTGGCGGGTGTTTGCAGGTTTTTTGTCACGGAAAAGACAAAAAACAACAAGTTTGACTCGCCTGCCATTGGAATTTAAAATCATCGTGATGTTGGCAGCCGAAATCAAAAAGACGGGTTCCCTTTCGGAACCCGCGCGTCCCTCTACCAGTTCATGGAAATCCATCGTGGAACCGGTGGAACCGTTCCTGCATGCCGTGAACGAGCAACTGGTGCAACAAGCGCGGGAATTTGACCCCCAGATCGTTCCGTACGCAGAACATGCATTAAACAATGCGGGCAAACATTTAAGACCGACGCTGGTGGCGCTGGCGGCGGGCTGTTTTGGCCGGCCGACGGAGTCGCATGTGCGCGCGGCGGTGATCGTGGAAATGGTCCACCTGGCCACGCTGGTGCATGACGATGTGATGGACGAGGCGAGCATCCGCCGTGGGAGTCCGACGATTTCCGCCAAATGGGGCAATGAGATTGCCGTGCTGTTTGGCGACTGCCTGTTTGCGCAGGCGTTGAAGCTGGCGGCGAGTTTTCCGACGCCGGAAGTATGCCGGGCGGTGGCTTTGGCGACGAACACGGTATGTTCGGGCGAGATTTTGCAGACCCAGCAGCGCCGGATTTTTCCGGCGGCGCGGAAGGATTATTTCCGGGTGATCGAGATGAAGACCGGCGAACTTTTCACCCTCTCTTGCGATTTGGCGGCGTTTTTGAGCGAGGCCAAGCCCGCGCAGCGGGCGGCGCTGCGCGAATTCGGTTCGGCGGTGGGGACGGCGTACCAGGTTTATGATGATTGCGTGGACCTGTTTGGGTCCGAGGTGGAAGCGGGCAAGTCGCTGGGCACGGATTTGGCGAAGGGCAAGCTGACCTGGCCGGTGCTGCTGGCGTGGGAGCGGGCGACACCGGCGGACCGTTCGACGCTGGAAAATCTGATTTTGGACTGGCAGCCCGGGAACTTTGCCCCGGTGAAGGGGTTGCTGGCGCAATATGACACTTTTGCGCCGTCGGTGGCGGCGATCAAAACCCATCTGGAACAGGCGAGGCGGGCGTTGTCGGCGGTGCCGGATTCCAGCGGGCGCGAGGGGTTGCTGCATTTGCTTGAATTTATTGCGCAACAAACGGACAATCTGGCGGTTTAATGGGAATGATCATGGCTGAACCCGCCACCAATACCTCGACGGAGGCCAGCAACGTCAGCGACGAAATGTCTCTGGTCAGCCGGGCGCGCCGGGGCGAAATGGACGCCTACGACGAGCTCGTGCGCCGTTATCAGGAGCGCATTTACGCGACGATGTACCACATGACGTCCAATCACGAGGACGCCAATGATCTGGCGCAAGAGTCTTTCATCAAGGCGTTTCAAGCGCTGAAGTCATTCAAGGGAGACTCCAGTTTCTACACCTGGCTGTACCGGATCGCGGTCAACAAGGCGATCAATTTCATCAAACAGCGGCGAAACCGGGTGTCAATGAGTCTGAATGATCTGGACACGAATGCGGAGCACGATCCGGATCTGGTGGCGTTGATTTCGCATAAGACACCGCACCGGGCGGCGACTTTGGCGGAACTGCAAGAAAAATTGAACGCGGCCATATTAAAGCTGTCAGAACAACATAGAGCAGTCGTGGTGCTGCACGATGTGCAGGGAGTGCCCCACGAAGAGATCGCGGACATCATGGGTTGCAATGTGGGGACGGTCCGGTCACGGCTGTTTTATGCCCGGCAACAGTTGCAGGGCCTATTGGCCGAGTATTTAGACAAAAAATGAACGAAAACGAAAATAACTTCGAGTCGTTGCGCCAGTTGCTGGCGCTGAAAAAGCATGAAGTGCCGCCGCCCGGGTACTTCAATCGGTTTTCCCATCGCGTCATCAATGAAATTGAATCCGGTGAACGCCTGACGGATTCCGAGCGGTTTTTCGCCACGGTGCCATGGTTGTTCCGGCTGCTGTCTTCGATGCAGGCCCGTCCGGCCTTGGTTGGCACGGCGGCCACCGGCATCTTTGTGCTGATGGCGATTGGATTGATTGTGGCTGACCGGCCGGACAGTTCACCCGAGGTGGCGGCGAGTGCAATGGCCCCGGTTGATCCCGCCAATTCACTGTCGATGTCGCAAACCTTCGCCTCTTCGGATTTGATGACGGCTTCCGCCAGTTCCAATTCGGCGGAAACGGCCAGCACGGGACTGGCCATCAGTACCAACCTGAGTCTGCAGCCGGTGGCCTCCATGTTTGGCCACCCCAATTCACTGGTACAACCGGCCAGTTTCAACGGAAACTGAGCAGATCCGTTCTCAACGGTTCAATTATGTGCGGTGCGCGCTTGAAACGCCGCCGCACTTTTCATTTAATCATCAGGTGCCGACCAAAGTCATTGCCGTAGCCAATCAAAAGGGTGGCGTGGGAAAAACCACGACCGCCGTCAACCTGGCCGCCTGCCTGGCGGCCGCCGGCCAGCGAATTCTGTTATTTGACCTCGATCCGCAGGCCAATGCCACCAGCGGCGTGGGGCTTGAGAAAACCGAGGGTGGCAGCGCCTACCGGGTGCTGCTGGGCGAGGGGAACTTGCTGGAAAAAATCAAACCGACGCTGTTTGAGCGCCTGGAGGTGATCCCCAGCGAAGTGGACATGTGCGCGGTGGATATCGAATTGTCCCGCATGGAAAATCATCTGTATCGCCTGGCCGGGATACTGAAGGAAGTGCTGGATTCCGGACGTTTTGACTTGGTGCTGATTGATTGCCCGCCTTCGCTGGGCATCCTGACCTTGAACGCCTTTGCCGCGTGCGACGGGATTCTGGTGCCTTTGCAATGCGAGTATTATGCGCTGGAAGGCATTTCCATGATGAACCGGGTGCTCGGGCAGTTGCGCGAAGCCGGAGTGAATCCGCGGGCGGAAATTTTCGGGGTCGTCATGACCATGTTTGACGGCCGCACAAAGCTCGCCAACGAGGTGGTGAGCGAGGTGCGCAACCAAATGGGAGAAAAGGTGTTTGAGACGGCGATACCGCGCACCACCCGCCTGGCGGAAGCGCCGAGTTTTGGCCAGCCCATCATCTATTACGACAAATACAGCAGCGGTTCGGCGGCGTATGACGTACTGGCCCAGGAAGTGCTTGCGCGGCTCGCCAGAAATTGTTGAGCAAATGACAATTTCCAGCTGGTTTATCTGCTGCTAAACAGGTTAAATAACGGTCATCAACGCATGTGCCGGAACACAACAACAACTAATGCATCGTCCCTTGCCGGCGGGCGCGCAGTTTATTAACCTCTTCGCAACAGACTTATGGCCAAAGAAATCCTTGAAATGACAATTGAGTCGGTCACGACCGAACTTCCCGACGTAAAAACCCTGCGCCTGAAATGGCCCGACGGTCATAATCCGGATTTCAAGACCGGGCAATTCATCACGGTTTACTGGCCGGACACGCCGTCCTATAAACGGGCATATTCGCTTTCCTCCTGTGCGCTGGAACGCGGCTATTATGAAGTGACCATCAAGCGCGATGGCAAGATGGGCACGCGCATGGTGGACTGGGCCAAGGCGGGCGACAAATTGTTCGTGATTTCGCCCGTGGGCAAATTTCTGCCCGTGCTGGAGCCGAACAAACATCTGATTTGCGTGGCGGGCGGTTCGGGCGTGACGCCGTTCCGGGCGTTCGCGCGCGAAGCGACGCTGCGCAAGCTGGACACGAAGATCACGGTGCTGTACAGCGTGCGGAATCCGCTGGGGATCATTTTCAACGACCAGTTCCGGCAACTGGAACGGGAGAATCCGAACTTTACCTTCCACGTGACCTGCACCCGGTTGCAGCATGGCGAGGAATGGAGCGGTCGTCGGGGCCGGGTGACGCCCGAGTGGGTGAAGGAACATGTGACCGATGCGGCGAACACGGTGTTTTACGCGTGCGGGCCGAACGAACTCGTGGAGTTTGCCGAGCACATTGTCATTCATGGCATGGGCGTGCCGAAAGAGCAGATGAAGACCGAGAAGTGGGGATGATTTTTTCGACCAACTAAAACCAACACATGCTTAAACGAACGGCCCTTTATACCGCGCACCAGAAACTGGGTGGCAAACTGATTGAATTCGGCGGCTGGGAAATGCCGGTGCAATACACCAGCATTACCGATGAACACCTGGCGGTCCGGCAGGCGGCCGGGGTGTTTGACATCTCGCACATGGGCGAGGTGACGGTGAGCGGGCCGGGGGCGGAAGCCTTTCTGAACGGCCTGCTGACGAACGATATCCGGAAGCTGGCCCCGGGCGAGGGGCAGTACACGCTGATGTGCCACGAGCGCGGCGGAGTGATTGACGACCTGTATGCATACAAGCTCTCCGAAGGCGTTTATCTGCTGATCATCAATGCGTCGCGCATTGAGCCGGATGTGGCGTGGATGAAAGCGCAGGCGGCCAAAACGCCCGGGGACTTTACGCTGACGGACGCATCGCACCAATATGCGGCGATTGCGGTGCAGGGGCCGCGCGTAAAGGAATTCATTGATGCGGTCATTCCCGGCGCGTCGAGTTCGGCGATGCGGGTGAACGCGGTGACGGAGCTGAAGAAAAACCAGATCGGCGGGTTCAAATTTGAGAATCATTCGGTGCTGGTGTCGCGCACCGGCTACACCGGCGAGGACGGGTTTGAAATTGTGGGATCGGACGAGTCGATCACGCATCTTTGGGACAAGGTGCTGGCGGTTGGCCAACCGTTCGGCATCAAGCCGGCGGGCCTGGGTGCGCGCGACACCTTGCGCACGGAGGTGTGCTATCCGCTGTACGGGCATGAACTGGACGAAAACACGACGCCAATCG
This sequence comes from uncultured Verrucomicrobia subdivision 3 bacterium, assembly GCA_903872345.1. GTDB lineage: Bacteria > Verrucomicrobiota > Verrucomicrobiia > Limisphaerales > UBA11358 > UBA11358. The sequence goes on from CAIQKM010000027.1 coordinate 52,499, forward strand.
AGGCGGGCGTGGGTTTCTTTGTGGCGCTGGACAAGGGCGAGTTCAACGGTCGCTCCGTGCTGGCGGAGCAAAAGGCCACCGGCGTAAAGAAACGGTTGGTGGCTTTCAAGATGACCGACAAATCGGCGCCGCCGCGGCCGCAGTACCCGATCTGGGTGAACGGCGCGAGTGTGGGCGTGGTGGTCAGCGGCACGCAAAGTCCGTCGCTGGGCATCGGCATCGGGCTGGGGTACATTCCGGCGGGCACGGCCAAGGCGGGCGACGCGATTGAAATCGAAATTCGCGGCAAACGCTATGCGGCGGTGATCGTGCCAAAGCCGATCTTCAAGAAAAGTTAAACCGGTTATTTTGAGTTTGAGCTTCAACCAAATATACGTAATCTGCTGACAGAAATAATTATGAGCACTGTTCCTTCTGATTCGAAATACGCGAAGTCCCACGAATGGGTGCGGGTGAGCGGCGAGGCCGGCACGGTCGGCATCACCGATCATGCGCAGCATGAACTGACCGACATTGTGTTTGTGGAACTGCCGGCGGTGGGCCGCACGGTGAAAGCCGGCGAAGCCTGCGCGGTGGTGGAATCCGTGAAAACCGCGAGTGACATTTACTCGCCGGTGAGCGGCGAGATCATTGAGGTCAATCCGGCCGTGGTGGATAATCCCGCGCTGGTGAACACCGAACCGCACACGGGCGGCTGGCTGTTCAAGCTCAAGCTCTCCGCCCCGGCGGAACTGGATGCCTTGCTGGCTCCGGCGGCTTACGAAAAGCAGATTGCCGGTTAATCGGCTAATAATGAGTAGGAGCCGACGTAAGGAGGCTCTAAACAAATCAACGTTTCCAACCATATTTGAGCCTCCTTACGTCGGCTCCTACATTGCAAAAATTGGCTCGCTTGAAAATCCGTCTTTTTATCAAACCGTATTGTGGCTGGTGTCAGAAGGCCATGCGCTGGCTGGACGCCCGGGGCATCAAATACGAAATCTTGGATGTCATCGCGGACAGCAAGGCGTTGACCGAGATGGTGAATCTGACGGGGCAGCGGTTGGCGCCGGTAATTGACGTGGACGGCCAGATTCTGGCGGATTTCGGGCCGGAGGAACTGGAGAAGTTTTGGGAGAAGCTGAAACGGTAACGGACACCGCTGAGGGTGCATTTTTTCGTAAAGCGGCGGCAGTCTCCGACTGCCGCCGTTTTGTATTTAAACCGAGCGGAGTAGCATTTACATCGCCAGCGGTTTGAAGATTCCAATGGCGGCCCCTTGGGGATCCACCAATACGGCAATTCGGCCCACGGTGGGGATGGCCATGGGGGGAACGACAACCTGTCCGCCCAGTTTGGCGGCTTCAGCGGCGGCGGCGTCCACATCCGGTACGCTGACGTAGGCGAGCCAGTGGGCAGGCAGGCCGGGATGCGGACATTTCATCATGCCGCCCCGCATGGCGTCGCCTTGTTTGAACAGGGTGTAAGGCACGACGGTGGGCTGACCGGGATTGAAGGCTTCGGTTTTCCAGCCGAACAGGGCGGTGTAAAAGGCGGCGGCAGCGGATTCGTCGGTGGTCACCAGTTCGTTCCAGAGGAACTGGCCAGGTTGCGTACAGGGGTTTTCAGCGCTCATAATGTAAATGTCTGGCAAATTTGCCATGCCGGCACAGGGATGCAACCGGATTATGGCAACGATCAGGTGACATTGCAGCCAACCTGTTTTGGTTCCAATGGCGCTGATCAGGCGGCAACAAAAAACCCCCGTGAAATTAATCGCGGGGGTAGGGGGAGGATTCGCAATTATTTCCGGCGGCGGAACTTCAGCAACGCCCCGGCACCCAGCGCGGTCAAAGCGAGTGTGGCGGGTTCAGGGGTGGGAAGCGGGGTGAATGTGATCCCGGCAAATTGTCCCGGGTTGTACAGTTCGCCTGCTGGTCCCCCCTCGTAATCTTCATAACCCAAGGACAACTGACCGTAAGGAAGAGTATTGAAATAATCACTATCAAATTCCACTGAAGAAATATTACCACCGGTAACGGCAAATGAATTGACTTGAACCGTGGCGTTAGGGCTGGTAACCCAGTCGAGAGCAAGCTGAGCACTGTCACCGGCGGGAAGCGAGGTAAGCACGATGCTGGTGGCGGCATTCTGGCTGGCATTCAGGGTGATGATACCGGCAACTGTGCCGCCAATATAATAGGGTGCGTTGGGGGCACCAGTAAACGAAAAGGCAAACTGGGTTTGGGCTTGGGCTTGGGCATAGCCCAGCATCAGCGCCGAGGCCCCCACCAGGGTGGAAATTTTCAGGTTTCTTGATTTCATGGTATTAATTCTGATTTATAAGGTTGTCAAAATAATTAAACAACCCCCCTACAAAAGCAAGGACTTTTTTACAAGCAGGAAGATTGGGCGCATCCTAAGATGCGCCCAAAACATTAAGTATTTGAACCGCAACGGGGCGGTTTCAGCAGGAATGGTTTACAATTTCTTTTTAGCTTCGTCCGGAACTTCAACCTTGGTGGTGCCGACGTCTTTGATGTCCACGGTGGTGGTGCGGTCAACGTCGCGGTCATTGCCGTTGAAACTGACGGTGCCGGAGACTTTTAATTCGTATTTCACGAGCAGGCCGTCCTTGAGCCAGAATTTGACGGAACCTTTGGCGTTGCTGATGTCCGGACCCGCGCCGCCGCCGGGGCGGCGCCCCATGGAGAGGAGACTCTTGGCACCGTCTTCGGTAAGGTCGCCGGCATAGGCACCGCCATCGATTTTGAGGGCGGCAACCTTGTCCACGAGGTTGGTGACGATGGCATCGGGGGTTTTGTAATTGGTAAGGGCGCGGGCGAGGAAGGCGTTGGGGTTGAAGCCGCCATTGCCGTTCCCGTTGCCGGTGTCCTTGGCAAGTTCGGCGAGAGTTTCCCAGCCATTGTCCGGCGTTTTGACGGCCCCATTGGTGCCTTGCAAGACGGCTTCGGTGGTATTGTCGCCGCGGGTCATGGTGATAAAGGTGTAACCGGCTTTTTCGGTTTTGCCATCGGTGGGTCCGTTGAAACGGCCGCCGCCGCCGGGCGAAGCGATGGCGGTGTGCCAGCTATAGTTGGCTGAATTGCCGAGGGCGAGGGCGGCGGCAGTGACTTCACCCTTGGGCATGGCATCGGCCGCCAGAAGTGAGCCGGCCGTGAACAGGATGCTGCTCAGTAGAATATATTTTTTCATTTTGAAACCTTTTGGTTGGGTTGATTAACGGGTTACGGGTCAACCATGACACTTTTGCCAGTGACAGGCCATAACAAAATACGGACGAGTAATTGGCCGTTGCCGAAACGGCGGCCGGCTGTTCAATCACGCAGCTGTTACCGGGGGGGGGCGTTTTGACTGGGAATCTGCCGGTTGTTTATAATTTGGCTTTAATGTCACCGGGAATGTTAATCTTCGTATTGCTGACATCCCTGATTATAACGGTGGTGGTGCGGTCAATATCGCGAGAACTGCCGTTAAAGCTGATGGTGCCCGTGACGTGAAATTCAAATTTCATGAGGAGACCATTACTGACCCAGAATTTGAGATAGCCTTTGGCGGCGCTGATGACCAAGCCATCGGTACTGCCGGAACGGCCGGTCAAGAGCAGGGCTTTGGCTCCGTCTTCGGTGAGGTTGCCCTCCATCACGCTGCCGCCCAATGCGTCCCCCTGTTTCTTGAGGCTGTCGGCCTTGGTTGCCAAGTCAGAGGCGATAGCATCCGGCAGCTTGTAATTGGTAAGATTACGAACCAGATATTGATTGGGGTTGGGTGCGCCATTGATTTCGGCGGGCTCTTTGGCCAGCTCGTTAAGTGATACCCAACCCATATCAAAGGATTGAACGATACACTTGTTGCCTTCGAGGAAAGCTTCATTGGCAACATTGCCGCGTATCAAGTCAACCCAGACACAACCGCCTTTTTCGGTTTTGCCCTGATTGACAACGGTAAAACGGCCGCCCCCGGAAATGGAGACGGTGTCGTTTTCCCAACTGTAGTTGGGCTGACTGCCAAGGGCGCTGGCGGCCTCCGTCACTTCATCCTTGGGCGTGGCCGCAGATGCCAAAAGCGAACCGGCCACCATCAGCAGGGTGCTAAAGAAAATACGTTGTTTTGTTTTAGCCATGCGCCATTTATTGCCGAATCCTAGTCAAACCATGGCAGCTTTATCAGATAATTGCCATACCAAACAATGGCCCAAGCCCGAAAAAATCGCGAATAGAAAATGATTGGCAACGCAAAATAATTGCCGGCGAAAAACCCGTTGCCATCCGGCGACAGTTGACCGTTATAAACTGCTAATTTAGACGGTGTTATTATTTGGTCAAAATCTGCGCCCTAATGCTGGCAGCCACGAGATCGGCGAGTTGGTCATAGCCGAGCGGGGTAAAATGAACATTGAAAGGCTGCTGAATTTCGCCGGGCCGGAGCGGCAGACGCTTATGAGGCGGGGGCAGTTCACTCAATGGGCGGGGCGGTAACTGCTGCTGCTTTTCCGCCACGAAAGCACCCAGATCATCCACGGGAACACCCAGATTTTTCATCACTTCACGGGCAACTTGATTGTAAACGACTTCATCACCCGGCACGCGGCCAAGGGTGCCGGGAGGCACGGGGGTGGTGGTGGCAAAGACGAGTTTGGCACCGGTGGCTTGGAGGCGTTGGGTGAGGGTCGTGAGGCGCTGGCGATAGACTGCGGGCGGGGCCACCTGTTTGCCTTTGGCGGGATCCACGTAGGCGCCTGTATCGTCGAGGTACTTTAGGTCGTGCAGGCCGAAATTGAAATGGATGACGTCCCAGTGGCCGGAGCCCAACCATTGATCAAGACGGGCGAGGCCGCGGGCGGTATCGCCGCAATTTTCCAGCGGTCGATGCACGTTGGCAATGCCCTTAAGCCGGGCTCGAACGGGCAGGGTATAGCCCATGGAAATGGAATCCCCAATCAAGAGGACGCGCGGCAGGCCGGGGGTGTCCGCGACTTCGCTGAGGGATGAATCCTTGGGTTTGGGGGCGGGTTTGGCGCCCGTGGCGGGTTCCAGATTTTGGGCCGGGACAATATTGATGGAAACGAGGGTGGCCAGTATTAGGGCAAGACAATGGAGTGGCTTCATGATTTTGGTTGGCGCTGTTTTAGTTGACCAAATTCTTCGGCTTGTTTGGCGGCCAGCCGGGTTATGGATTTGGCGATGCGGGCGGCGCGGGTTTCGGGACGCTTTGCCTCGCCGATCCATTTCAGATATTCGCGGCGATGGGCGGGAGTACAACTGCCAAAGAACCCGGCCACCCCGGACTGCGCCAGGGCGTCCATGATGTCCTTGGGTATATCGGAATCCGACGCCATAGGGAATTGATCCTGAAACTTAACGGCGGAGGTAGGGGGATGTCAACGGAATGGCGGGCAATGGGGCATCGAACAAACGTTCAGGCGACCGGGACTGCGTCTGTGGCAGCCTCGGATTTCAGAGTTTATTTGGTGGCGTGGCGTCGCCGTCCCTTATTTGTTGCCGGCGGGGTGGATGGTGTACCGGCGGGCAGGGCGGGCGATCTGGTTGGTGGCGTTGATGCTGATGTTCACGCCGCCATCCTGCCACTGCACATCGGCGACTTCGGGAATGCCTTTGTCAAAGTGGCCTTTGACGACAGGATCGGGAACGGGGACGCCATTCACAGTGGGGTTGGCATAGCGGATGTGCACGGTGGGGATGGTGGCAATGGGAATGCGGCCACCGTAGATTTCAATGAAACTGGCGATGGATTTATCGAGCACAAGGTCGGTGCCCTTGAACCACATGGCGCCAATGAAAGCGTTTTCATGGCGCTCGTGGGAATAGACAAAGCCGCCAACCCAAGTGCCGACATCGCCATGGACGACACCGCGGTCCATTTTCACGAGGCGATAGGTGTAGCTGCCTTTGGTCCATTCGTAGGGGGCGCGGACGCTGATGAAATCGCCTTCGTTGCCGGAGCTTTGGAAATATCCGCCGGGCGCGGCGGCGCGGATGGCATCGGTGTCGCGCTCATCCCAGCGGGAGAAAATGATGCCCCGACCGATGCCGCGATCGCTTTCATCGGCTATGGTTTTGCCGTCGGACTGGGTTTGCAAGCCGCCGTAAAAGCCGGCGCCGTTGAGTTTGCCCAGGCCGATGGGGGCGATGTAGAGGTGAATGTCCGCAGGGATGTCATCGAGGATGTCCACATCCAGACTGTAGCTTTCAAAGGGAGCATTGGTGCCGAGGTCCCACCACAAATCCACCAAGTGCCAGGGCATGGGCTTGATCGTGCCATCGGGCAGGGCCTTGTTTTGCGCGGCCATTTTGGCGCGGTTTTCCTCCAGGGTTTCGGCGCGCAACCGCCAGCAGGGCAGGGCGGTCAGAACCAGCAGGACGAGCGTGAGTTGCAGGCGGCGTGGCGAAACGGTGATCATCATTGCGCGTAATATACCGGGTGGAAAGTCGGCAGCCATACCATATTCGGGGGAAGGGGCGCTTAACTTTCAATCCCGACCGGACGCGGTTGTTTTTGGCAAGCGGTGTGGAACAGATTTTCGCCGAGGGAAATTTACCAAACAAAAAGGGAGGCAAAAGTCATCTTTTGCCTCCCCAAAATATCGAACAAAAGCCGTTCGACCGAACCACTCAGACTGTCCGGCGGCGGGCGAGGGATTTGCGGCCCAAAAAGACCAAGGTCAAGCCGAAGCCGGCCAAAGCAAAGGTGCCCGGTTCAGGAGCGACTTCAACCGCGTTGACGGTCATATGACCCATTCCTTGGGCGTTATATCCACCGTTTTGATAAGCCGTGAAAACGATGGTGGACTGGGAGGCAAGATTGGCGTTATCAAACGAAAAATCAACGGTTTCGGTGTTGCCATTGACGGTTCCGGTGGCATCGACAAAGCCGTCATTCCACAATTGACCAGTCAGCGATGAACCGTTAAAAACCAATTCGAAATCGGTGAATTGATAACCCGGGTTCGCCACGGTATTCAAACTGGTTAGCGTAATGGAATACGCGCCGAATGAACTCAGTTGGTAAGTGGCATAAGCGCCATCCAATCCATTACCGGTTCCGGGGCCTTCAGTGCCGCCCGGACCCGGAGAACTGGTCCAATGGGCAATTACGCTCTGTGCTTGCACGCCACCGGCGCACATCACCGCGATCAATCCGGCGCCGAAAAACTTGGCTAACTTGTTATAATTCATATGATTTTAAATTGAACTGCAATAAATTTCAGAACTTGCCTAGTATTAACCCCGGCAAATTTTTTTACAAGAAAAATTTCACAGCGGATACGTCTCGTTCCTGGTTTGGCCCTTAATGGCGGACGGCGGGCCGGCCATGAGCGAGCAACAGAATCAGAGATGCCGACGATGAAAAGCCCGACCGGAGCCGGATTTGAGATAACGTTCAAACGCGACCGCACGCAGTTTGTCGCGGAAAGCGGTGGTGGCGCGGATTTTCCCGGGGACGATCTTTCTGATGTGTGCAACCTAGCCCGCATTATGTTCGGCCAACCGCCGTTTCAAATCTTTGGTAAACCCTATGGAGATTTCTTCCGGATGGGACTTGGATTCAAGGATGTACACATAGTGCCATGAGGTGGACATGGTTGGGATATGTATTTATGTGTTTCGTTGGGGTTGTTCGAACCTTGCTTGAACATTGTTGCGTTCGGCTCTCCTTTGCTCGTCTGACGGGCGAAGGCTGGAGCCAGTTGTCGGATTTGAACCGACGACCGACGGTTTACAAAACCGTTGCTCTACCACTGAGCTAAACTGGCAATGCCGGGAATTTCAGGCCGGGCGGCTTGAAATACAGGGGGGTTATTATGCTTTGGCCCAAGCGGCTCGCAAGCAATTTTATCGGCGGGCAAAGCGCGCGTGACGCCCGATGGGCCATACGGCCGAGCGGAATCAGGCTGCAGGCGTAAACGACAAAACCCGCTGCCAACGCAGCGGGTTTTGAAATGGTGCCCCGGTACGGACTTGAACCGTAAACCAATTGATTAAGAGTCAACTGCTCTACCATTGAGCTACCGAGGCTAAATTATTCATTTTGCGTTACTTATACGATTTTATTAACCCGTTTTATTTGCGTTGTATCCCGTCTTTGTATCCCGCAAGCTGTTGGCGATGAAACTGACAGCCGCTGATGATACCGGGCGGGATACAAAACCCGCAAAACCGCCGCGTGACATTAAACTTTCGCCGGATGGTAAATGGCGCTCATTTCCCAAAACACCAAACCTGCTTCAATACGTCAACACGGGCGTCTATTATGGCAGAGTAAAAATAGAGGGCAAGATTTTTCGCCAGAGTTTAGAGACAGATGTTTTCACCACGGCAAAGCTGCTTTTGGGTGATTTCCTCAAAAAGAAACACAAGCTGGCAAACCGGCCAATCTCCGGCACCTTTGGCGAAGCCCGCGCCCTGTACGAAGCCGATATTGCCGCCGATCACACCCTAAAGGATGGCAGCAAATTGTATCGCCAGAACTGCGTTAAAGCGCTTTTGAAGACTTGGACGGGGATTGATGCCCTTTCCCCGGCAAAGATCACCGAGGCCGATTGCCGCGCTTGGGCGGGCCGGTTCGCTGATAAGTATGACGCCCAGTTTTTCAATAATACCCTTGGCACATTCCGCCATATTTTGGAGCGGGCGGGCATTGGCCATGATGACAATCCGGCGTTAAAGGTCAAAAGGCTAGGGGTGAAACAAAAGGAATTAAAGTTACCCGAGCCGGATCAGTTTGAAGCGCTGGTTGAAACCATCGGCACCGCGGGCGCTCGCCAGTCCCGCTATTGTGCAAACTTCGTGCGGTTCTTGGCCTTTTCCGGCTGCCGTTTAAGCGAGGCTCGCAAAGTGTGCTGGAAGGACATTGATTTTGAGCGGGCCGAAATCCGGGTTGAAACGGCCAAACGCGCCATGACCTCCAGTTCGGCATCATTCCGATTTGTGCCAATCATCCCGCCCATGCTTGAACTTCTAACCCGGCTAAAGCCTGAAAACCCCGCCCCGGAATCGCCGGTTTGCGGCGTTGCCGAGTGTGAAAAATCACTGACAAACGCCTGCAAAAAACTTGGCATCCATCGCATTACCCATCACGATTTACGGCACTTGTTCGCAACTCGTTGCATTGAAGCGGGCGTTGACATCCCAACCGTTAGCCGGTGGCTTGGCCATTCTGACGGCGGCGCTCTGGCCATGAAAACTTACGGGCATTTGCGCCGCGAACATTCCGCAGCAATGGCGCAACGGGTAACGTTTGCAACCAAACAGGCATCCTGATTGCCGCAAAACCTTGCCATGAACGAACCGGATGAAAAGATTGATTACAAAGCATTAATACGCCAATCAAAGACTATTGGTGAAATGCTAAACGTTGGCAGAGAGGAACGACTCCGCCGGACGTTGGCTAAATTCAACGCAACTCCCGAGCAAACCGAAATTATTGTTTATCCGACGATTCGTTTTTTTAAACCATGGCCGGAATGGGTGTTGCGCGTTGCCACAGAAGTTTATTCAGTCAATTTTCCGACTATTAACAAAAAAACGCTTTTTGAATGTTTCAAATTTATTCATTGGCTGATACTGGAAGCGGAAATTCTTAGTGACACGCTGAAAATGCCCGACTTTAAATTTCCGACCGATGTAAAAGATGAGCTTTTCCGCCTTATTGGCCATGGTCAAAAACATATGGTTTTGCTGGATTCACGCATTGCGGAAGTTGACGCATCAATTTTTTCGCCAGAGTCGCAAATTGAACTTCAAAGTTTGAAAGCGGAAATCAAGGAATCCAAAACAGATTTTTCAGATATTTTTTTCGGCCTTTTAAAAAGACTGCCTTTGGAAACGCAAGTTGCTGCATATGAATTGATTGCCGCCGCCAGCCAATCAACTCTTGATAAGGAAGGCAGACGCCGTGAGACAACGGCGACCCCAATTTACGAGAAACTCCTAGAATCGTGGATGGAAGTTGAGTTGCTTTCCGGGCCTGCCGAATTGTGTGAGTTGCTCGATCCTGTTTTAAAGGGCGGGGACTGCGTTTCAAAATTGGATAGGGTTAAAAAGATTGTGAACCGCATTGGAATTGAATTTGCCCCCAAGCTGTCAAGGGACAAGCCTAAGCGAGCGCTGTCTTTGTAGGTTTTTTACAGCCCCGCTAGTGTGGCGGCGTGATTAATAAATCAAACACTAGCACCGGGCGAGTTGAGGCCAGCGAAAGCAAGGCCGCAACCTCGCAAAACCTCCCCGCAACTTCATCCTTGCCCCGCCTCGCCTATACCATGCGCGAGACAGCGGAGATTTTGGGCGTTTCATATATTACCGTTCACCGGTTATTGAAGCGCGGCAAATTGCGCGCCTCTGACGCGATCCGCAACAAGGTAATCCCCCTGACGGAAATTCAACGTTTCCTGACGGAATCCACCGCAACCGAATAAACCCCCTTATTTTATGGCGCTAGAATTCCGTCCCGTAAAGCAAGGCCACCAGATAAACGACTGGGTGAAAGCCTTAAAAGGCAAATCCGGGGTTTATGTCATCCGCGAAAAGGCCCACCCGCTTGTGGTGTTCCTGGATATGGCCGAAGTCATTTATATCGGCGAATCCCACACCGGCCGACTTTACAGCACCTTGTTGCGCCACTTTCAGCGGTGGACAGGCAAAACGGCAGGCCCAACATTTCCGGTTTCAAAAATTGAAGTTGCCGTTGTCCGCTGTCCGGCCAACCGGGCCTTGGCATTGCAAAACGCCATGATTGAAGAATACCGGCCAAAATTGAATATCACGGCGAACCCTGACGCCGAAAAAGCAAAAATTAAGGCATAAAACCCCATATTCTCCCGTGAATATCACCGATTTAAAATCTTTGCTTGCCGCCAAAACAGGCAAGGAGCCAAAAATATCAGCCGACGGATTTGTTTCCCTCTGTCCTGCGCATGAAGATCAAAACGCCAGCCTGTCATTCACCCAAGGCCGCGACGCCTTGCTTTTAAAATGCCATGCTGGTTGCACCTTTGACGCCATCACAACCGCTTTGGGCGCACAGCCAAAGGACTTTTTCCTAGCGCCCAGCAGCCCGGAAACTGGCAACCAGCATCCCACAAAAGCGCAAATCCTCATTGAAACTTACCCTTACCACGACGCGGACGGGAAAGTGCGGTTTGAGGTTTGCCGCTTTGAGCCGAAGGGGTTTCGCCAGCGACGCCCCGATCCAGACCACCCGGACAAATGGATTTGGAACCTGAAAGACATTCAGCCTGTCCCGTATCGGTTGCCAGAACTCTTAACGGCAGCCAAGGCAGGCGGGACAGTCTATATCGTGGAAGGGGAAAAGGATGTTGCCGCCCTGACAGAGCGGGGATTCACCGCGACCACCAACGCCGCCGGCGCTGGGAAATGGCAGGATCAATTTGCCGGCTACTTTGACGGGGTTAAATCCGTCCGCATTATTGCCGACAAGGACGCGCCCGGACGCAAACACGCCATCAGCATTGCCGCGAATCTGCAACCAGTCGTTGAATCGGTCAAAATCGTTGAATTGCCGAACCTCGGCCCCCACGCGATAAAGGACACCCACGACTTTTTTGCGACTGGCGGGACGCTGGAACAATTCCGCGAATTGACCGAGGCCGCGAAGGAGTTTGAACCGTCCGCCAATGCCGCCGAGGGGATAACGCCGAATGACTGGTTTAAGAAAAAATATCCCACTTTGGCAGACCTCCACGGCGAACCTGTTTCCATGAAGATAACCAACGGACGGGCAAAGGCCACCGACCTAAACGAAGCCTATATGGCCGCAACTTTGGGCGCAATGGCGACACCGGACAGCCCTACGGTATATTTACCGGCGGAAAACAAGTTTTACACGTTCAAGCCGGATAACGGTTTTTATTCCATCGCCAGCGAAGAAGACATTTCCAACATTCTATCCGGGTTGCTGCTTTCATGTGCTCGCGCCTGCAAAGAGAATTGCGACGTTGATGCGCTGGAATTTGGGTTGCGTGATTCAGCCGCGCTGGCGGGCACCGTGCGCCGGGCAAAGTCCATTCTGGCAGTTTCTGACAAATACTTTTCCGGCGGGATGGATAAATTTATCCCCCTAGGAAACGGCATTTTACGTATCTGCGACCGGACGTTATTGCCATTTTCCCCGGAATACCATTTTCGCAATAAACTGGCAGTAAAGTATGATCCCGGCGCGAAGTGTCCAACCTTTGAAAACATCCTTTTGGGCAAATCGTTAGATTATGATGACATCGGCCTTTTGCAGCGCTGGTGCGGTCTTGCGCTGGTAGGCCGGAACATTTCACAAGCCATTCTGATATTATCCGGCACGGCAGGCGGCGGCAAAGGCACATTTGTGCGCGTTCTAAAGGGCGTCATTGGTGAAGCCAACATTGGCAGCTTGCGGACGGAACATTTAAACGACCGGTTTGAAATTGCCCGCCTGATTGACCGCACTTTGCTTTATGGTGCGGACGTTCCCGCTAATTTCCTGAGCAATTCAAATGCCCCCATTTTAAAAATGCTCACCGGGGGCGATCCTGTAACGGTTGAATTTAAAGGCAGCATGGCTTCAACGCCGCATGATTGCGAATTTAATATCATCGTGACGTGCAATTCCCGGCTGACAGTTCACCTTGAAGGCGATGTTCCCGCTTGGCAGCGCCGTTTAAAAATTATCGTTTACGACAAACCGAAACCGGCGAACATGATTCCCGACCTTGATAAGCAAATCCTGGCTAATGAAGCTTCGGGGGTTTTAAACTGGATGCTAGACGGCCTTGCCGCGCTCCGCTCCGCCAATTGGACACTTGCACTTTCGCCGGAACAAATTGCCCGTGTGGATGGCCTTTTGCTGGAAAGTGATTCTGTGAATGTCTTTTTCAAAGAGCGTTGCATTGCCGACAGCACAGCCGACAGCCTGACCGTGACCGACGCGTTTGCCGCTTATTCTGATTTTTGTGCGGATAGGGGATGGACGGGATTAACCCGGACGGTTTTCGGGCGGGATTGTCAGGAAATCGCCCAACGCCTATACCGCGTGACCATCCGGCATGACATCACCGGCACGGATGGCAAAAAGCAACGCGGCTGGAAAAAGTTCCGCCTACTGGGTGATAACGAAACCGAGCCGTGTTGATTCTGTGATATGAGTTCTTTCTAAATTGGGAGTAAAAATATGGCGTCCGTAGTGTCCGGGCGGACGTTTCGGACACTTTTATTCAACTGCGGTTCAACCCGACGCTATCAGCCGAGCGATATTCTGCCGTTATCCCGGAAAACCCTCGGATACTACGGAAAAGTTAAATGGATGACCGGACGGACGGATATTCGGACAATTTCCGGGAATTAGGTAAAAATTGGGGTTTTTTAACCGGAAAATCGGACGTTTAAACTAATTATGAACGGACAGGTTTTTAAATCGTCCGGGGTTTAGTTGCTTAAAACCCGTCCGTTTTGTGTCTGTGGATGGTTTTCCGGCAAATCGTTTTTAAAAATTAAGGGGTTATTTGCAGTATACCCCAAAAAAATATCCGGTTATGGCTGGCAGAAAAGTCGGGGTTTAATTGCCACAAAAACGGCTAAAATCAATGGCGGACAAAAAGAAAATTATTGAGCTTTGGGGAATTTTGCCTTTATCCCGGCAACGTCTATGGCCACTTCGCCGAATTCAGGACGAAAAACCAGTTCCATCCGTCCAGATGGTTTTTTTTCATGCCCTCGGGAAGCAATTAAACTCCAATACTGGCGAGCGCTAATTATGGCAGTAATTTCGCCAACCCCTTCACAGGGAATTTCCGCGCCGCCTCGCTGGGAGCTAATTAGCAATTTCCCGGCAGCAACTTTAAAACAAACCTCCCCTAAATCACTGACATGCCAGTTTTTCTTTAAAATTCGCCCAACCGTAAAGAATTGTTCCCGATCCAGCCATATATGGAAATCAGGTTTTGCGTCCATGGGTAGCAGGGTTTAATTAAATTGAATCAGCACAATTTTTCAGGCCAGCTTCGCATTGAAGCCATTTAGTCCATTAAAACCCGCTGATACTGACGATATGAGCGCGCTTTGGTTATTTGTCTGGTCGATAAACACAGCCGTTGGTTCTGGGAGGTTTGTTGATACACCAGGCAATACAGTAAGCCTGAATTCATTGGAATTTTGTCGGATAACCGGCGTGAAAAATGGCGTAAAAACGGGCGGACGCAAATGTTAATTTTACCCGGCACAAACTTAAATCATTGCGCGAGCTTGGCTGGATGCGAGCCAGTTTCTTTTGGCAAGGCGTCCGCCGCATCCTTACGGGTGAACAGCGTAATGAAACCTTGGGTCTGACTTTTCGGGCTGGCGGCAAAAAGTTCTGCGATGGACACCGGATGTTGCTGCAATTCATTCTCGAAAAACGTGCTGCCATACCGGCATAAAATTTTCTGCACCTCGTCTGCGGAAGCGGTTCGCGGGTCGGTGACCACGCCGTAGCAAAGTTTCAGCATGGACGCCCCCACCCAACGCCACGACCATTTAGGCAAGCCCCATTTCATGGCCGCGTCGCCGATGTCCTTGACGTTCATGAAATGGACGTGCGTCGCCCGGCTGACCCAAAGTGCGTCCACTTGCGAACCACCCAGATAACGACGCAACGACGGAATGTTTTCCCGACTGGTCGCGTCCCACTCGCCCCCGACCATGAAGACCGGAACATTGATTTTTTGCAGTTCGTTGGTTGACAGCAAACCCTGAATATATGGAACCACCAGCATGACGGCCTTTATCCGGCGGCTCTCGGATGGCGATGATTTGGCAGCAAACGCGAGAACCGCCCCCGCGCCAAGCGAGTCCCCGATTAGCCCGATTTTTTCCGGTTCCAACAGCGGCAAGTCGGCGGACACATTCGTTGAGTTGGCCGAAAAATAATTGCACACGCATTCCAAATCGCCAACACGGTCGCGGTTCATCGCCGGATAATCCTGGGTCAAATTTCCGTGCCGCAAATCATTCACGCAAGAGCCTTGGTGCAACGGCGCAGCCACCACCATGCCTTGGCTGGCGAGCGTCTCCATCAGCCGCACCGACTCAATGCCGAACCCGCCGCAGCCGTGCGAAAAAATGATCAGGCTGTCCGGGCGGTGAACCGCACACGGCGCATTTTCAAACGCGAAGCTGGAGCGCAAGCCAATGTCGCGCACGGGCGTTTTCAGCAACGAATAAAATGCGGTGCGGCCATTGGTCGCGCTTGCATCCGTCGGATACCACACGTCAACGGGAATGGTGCGCGCCCGCGTCGCATCGTGAAGAACCAATTGCCGGTGGCCAATGAAATTTGAACCGGCGCTGTCCATCCGCTCAATTTTTACACTGGAACAACCGGTAAAAACCAAGACGGCAAACATGGCCGACGGGAGCAGCCATTTGAACTGGGATTTCCCATTTGGTTTGTAACCCACGAACGGCGTGGGTGGTTTTCGTGATTTTCTGCCTGCTCCCGGGATTTGCAAGACATTTTTCCAGTCCGCCCTTGGTTTTTGCCCGGCGTGGGAGGTGTTTTGACGCCAT
>CAIQKM010000028.1 GCA_903872345.1 uncultured Verrucomicrobia subdivision 3 bacterium
CCGGGAGCGTGTCCAAGGTGATCTCGTCCTCCGCTTCACCCGCCAGGTGAACGGAAACCAGCTTCGCAGATGCGTTCATCACCCCCAATTCTATTGCCCCTTTCCCACTTTGACCACTATTTCAACTGCGGAGATTAGGATAATCCTGCTTGAGTTCGCCTCGGTCCAGCGCTTTGGTGTACCGACGATGCCGGATGGCGGCGAAGATGTTTACCATGATGCCCGCCACGATCAGGGTGATGCCAACGGGAAGGGAAAGTCCGCTGTCATGCTGGGGAACGACCATATTATTGCCGTGCGCCATTTCACGCAAAAACAGGCCGAAGCGGGCAACCACAAATCCAAATCCCATGAACGCGATGCCGGTCCGGATCCAGGCCAGGAAGGTGCGTTCCGCCGCCATATAAATCCGTGGATCCGTCGGAGCCTCTGGCATCTCATTCATGCTCATTAATATAGCTCAAAATCCCGGCCCGTGAAAGCCGGATTTTCCCACCATCCGTGTTAATCCGTGTCCATCCGTGGTTGAAAATAATTGGGTCCAGCGTCACGCTGGAAAAAATCTTCGTTTTTGACCCTCACAAGAATGCGTCTTTAACGATAAAACATTGCTCTTTTCCCGGATTGGGGAAAATTTCCCATGCCTTTTCCGTCCGACCCCGTTTTCCCCCAATGTTGACGCGGGTTTCCTAAAATCAGTTTGCCTGATTTCAGTCAATTTTCAATTTCTCACCCCCATAATCCCCAATAACCACGGCCCTCCCACCCGAATGCGCTGCGGGCGCGTATTATTTTTTCCGGAGACCTGCCATAATCAGCCAAAAAAACCATGAGCCACCCACCGCCTCCCAACGGAGCGCGGGTCTGTGACCCGCAGCAATATCCAATCGCCCGACCGTGTACGCGCATCGATCACCCCGCCCGCAGGCCAGACCACCCTGCTGCGGTTCACAGAACCGCGCTCCGCCCGCCCCATGTGGAGTGCGGCGACATGTCGCCGCTTTGGAACTGGGAGACATGTCTCCCAGTCCCCAAGCGCAGTCATGCCTGCGCACTCCCCACCGCAACCGCCGCCCATACCCGCCCCGATCTCCGAAATCCGGGAGCCGAGACCCGATTTTCCCCTCAATCAAGGCAAAAACCCCTGTAATCGTGCCTAATCAAGCCTCATCAAGGCATCCTGCATAAAAAACAAACGCCACCATGCCATCGGCCCTCCAACCCAGAACCGCGCCACTCAAACCGGTAAGGCGGAGGTGCCCCTGCCCCATATAAATATACCATGCTGCCAGCCACTAAAATCACCGCTCTTTCCCAACCAACCGGGATTACACCTCAAATCCAAAGTCCCCACTTTGCGCCTTCGCGCCTTCGCGCCTTTGCGTTAAAAACCCCAGCAATCAAGGCTAATCGTGCCTCATCAAGGCAAACCCGAAATTTTCCATGCCATCCGGCCTCCCGCCCCGGAACTAACCCATCTGCGTCCATCCACGTTTATCTGCGGTCAAAAACCCCTTTCGCGTTTTTTGCGTCTTTCGCGGTTACCCTGCCTGCCATCACCAAAAATGACGCTTGTCTTTTGCCGGTGAACCCGGAGAATTTACCCCATCAATTGATCGCTGAAACCATTGCGGGAACCCCGCTTCAGCACGTTTTTTATGGCCATTCAACTGCGCGACCAAGCAACCTGCCACTACGACCAGATTTCCCTCGGCGAAGTCATGCTCCGGCTGGATCCCGGCGAAGGCCGCATCCGCACCACCCGCGCCTTTACCGCCTGGGAAGGCGGCGGCGAATACAACACCTCCCGCGGCCTCCGCAAATGCTTCGGCTACAAAACCGCCGTCTGCACCGCCTTCGTGGACAACGAGGTTGGCCATCTGATCGAAGACTTCATCATGCAGGGCGGCGTGGCCACGGATTTTATCCAATGGCGGCCGGATGACGGCATTGGCCGCACCATTCGCAACGGTCTGAATTTCACCGAACGCGGCTTCGGCGTCCGGGGCGCGGTGGGCGTCTCGGATCGCGGCAATTCCGCCGCCTCGCAGCTCAAGCCCGGCGATTTCAACTGGGACCATATTTTCGGCAAAGTGGGCACCCGCTGGCTGCACACCGGCGGCATTTTTGCGGCGCTCTCCGAATCCACGGCGGCGCTGACGATTGAAGCCGTAAAGGCGGCCAAGCGCCACGGCGTTGTCGTGAGCTATGATTTGAACTACCGGCCCTCGCTCTGGAAATCCATCGGCGGCCTGAAAAAAGCGCAGGAAGTGAACCGGGAAATTGCCAAATACGTGGACGTGATGATCGGCAACGAAGAGGATTTCACCGCCAGCCTCGGCTTTGAAGTCAAAGGCGCGGATCACAATCTGAGCGCGATTGAAACGGACGCCTTTAAGGCGATGATCGAAACAGCCGTGAAGGAGTATCCGAATTTCAAGGTGGCGGCGACCACCCTGCGCCGCGTCATCACTGCCACGAAGAATGACTGGGCGGCAATTTTGTGGCACGACGGCCGGTTCTTTGAAAGCCGGAAATATCCGGAATTGGAAATCCTGGATCGCGTCGGCGGCGGCGACAGTTTTGCCAGCGGCCTGCAATTCGGGTTCCTGGAATTTGGCGACGCCCAAAAGGCGGTGGATTACGGCGCGGCGCACGGGGCGCTGGCCTCCACCACGCCGGGCGACACCTCCATGGCCACGCGCAAGGAAGTGGAAAAGCTCATGGCCGGCGGCAGCGCGCGCGTGCAACGGTAACGATCCCTAAAAAAGTGGCAGCCGACGTAAGGAGGCTCTAAATAAATAATAGCTTCCAAAACCATTTGAGCCTCCTCACGTCGGCTGCCACGTCACATTGAATTTTTTAAACATATGAAAACACCAGCAGAATTATTCTCACTCACCGGCAAGGTTGCAGTTGTCATCGGCGGCACGGGCGTGCTGTGCGGTGAAATGGCCAGCGGCCTGGCCGCCGCCGGCGCAGCCGTCGCCATTGTCGGCCGCGACGCCGTCAAAGCCAAGGACCGCCTCGACAAAATCACCGCCGCCGGCGGCAAGGCCGAATTCTTTTCGTGCGACGCCACCTCCAAGGCCGGCTTGCAACAACTCCTCGCCGACGTCCTCGCCAAACTCGGCCGGGTGGACATTGTCGTGAACGGCGCGGGCATCAATTCCCCCACCCCGTTCTTCGACATTCCGGAAGATGAATTCGACCGCATCCTCACCGTGAATCTCAAGGGCGTGGTGCTGGCCTGCCAGGTGTTCGGCAAGCATCTGGTCACCCAGGGCTCCGGCAGCATCATCAATCTAGGCTCGGCCTCGGGCCTCACGCCGCTCTCCCGCGTGTTCACCTACTCCGCCTCCAAGGCGGCGGTGCACAACCTCTCCAAGAATCTGGCGCGCGAATGGGCGACCTCCGGCGTGCGCGTCAACATCCTGGTGCCCGGCTTCTTCCCTGCGGAACAAAACCGCAAGGTGCTGAATCCCGAACGCGTGGCGCAAATCATGGGCAAGACCCCGATGAAACGTTTCGGCGAACCGCAGGAACTGGTCGGCGCCACGGTGCTGCTCGCCTCGGATGCCGGCAGCTTCATCACCGGCATTGAGCTGGTAGTGGACGGCGGTTTCGACTGCATGGCGATTTGAGTGACCGGAAAAGCCCCGTTAAAAAGAGTATAACGCTCGCCCTCACCCCGGCCCTCTCCCCCGGGGAGAGGGGGAAACGTTTGCCGCGTCTGGAGAAAATCCAAGCCGCTGGATTGGCCGGACGGGTAGTCAAATCATTGGTAAATGTGGCTGGCTACAAGCCCTCTCCTTGGGGAGAGAGGTTCTCTGTGTTGGGAAGTGTTTTTTCATAAAAGTTATTCACTTGGTGGCAGCGGATTTTATGGCAAGCACCCATGACCCGTGTTTGAGTTGATTGGCCGTATGGAGTTCGGCGTCGTAACAGGTGTTGGTCTGCCACATTTTCCACAGGATTTTCAGCCAGCGTTGCCCCAGGCATCGCAGGGCGGCGGCGTGGCTTTGTCCCCGGTCGCGCAATTGCTGGTAATAGACCTGCGCCCAGGCACACGACCTGCGGCTGAGATCCGCCCATAAATGAACGGCGTGCCGGAATGACTTGTTGCACATGAAGCGCACATAAACCTGGTGGGTTTGCCCGGATTGAAAGCTCACCGGCGCGGTTCCCACGTAGCATTGCAGCGCCTGCGCGTTCGCAAACAGGGAGCGGTCCGAACCCAACTCGCTCAACAGCCGGGGGGCCAGTTTCCCGCCCGCTCCCGGCAGGGAGCCAAACAAATCATGGTCGGGATGCTCGTTAAACAGCCGCTGGATTTCCTGGCGGTAAGCCTGCAACTGGCTTTCCAAGGTTTGGAGCAGTTTGATCAGGGCCAGCGCCAGCCGGCTCTTGGATCGGGTGACCGCCGGACGGCCGCAAAACGCCTGCGCCCGCTCAAAGATTTGGCGCCGCTTCTCGTTGAGTTCGGGGCGGTAGAGGCGGTGCGCGTGCAGGAACTTTTCCCATTGCCGGCGTCCCGCCTTTTGGAGCAACTCCGGGGTGGAAAACTGTTGCACGAAACTCCAGGCGGAGGGGGCCGTCCAATCATCAAAGGCCGCCAGTGCCGCCGGATAATACTCCTGTAGCGCCGCTTGCAACTGGTTCACCAGTTCCGTCCGTTTGCTGATGAGTTCCACTTCGTCCCGGCACAACAAACGCAGTTCCTGGATCAGGGGATCCAGCGGCTTTAACGCCCGCCAGCCATGACCATCGACACGCAACGCATCCCCCAAACTCCAGGCGTCCAGATAATCCGTCTTGGTGCCGCTGGGCGCTTTGCGGTCGCGGTAGCGCTCCGCGCTCTTGGGGTTGACGGGATAAACCGCCACCCCGCTCGCCAGCAGTTGTTCAATGGCCGCTCCCTGGTTGGTTTCGATGGCCACCGCCAACCGGGGATAGGCGGCGACCATTGCCTGCCATTGGGCCCAACCGGCGGCGCTGTGTTCAAAGGTCAGATCCTGGACGATTTTGCCGCGGGCATCGACAACCACCACATCGTGATGATCCTTGGCCCAGTCAAAACCGGCATAATGAGTGATGGCATTCCACGCGATTTGATCGTTCATATGGTTTCCGGCTCGCGGCCCCGGGCTTTTGTCGGGAGTCGTCCTGATACAGGAACCCTCGCAGGGTGTGGTTCTCTCAGACTTTTGGACAAAAGCCCCAGGATCGACCGGTGTTCTCTCCCTAATCCTCTTGGGATACGACACGGGGAACCGTGTCCGATCCGGGGCCTCGCGGCCGGAGTCATTATGCTCCACCCGCGAAAGCGTTTCAAAATTCGCCGCCGCAAAGTTATTCACAGCCTCCCTGCGCTTCGCTTTCGGGGCACGCTCCGCTCGGCTATGAATAACTTTGGAAACGGTATCAGGGTTGGGTGAGGGAGTACGTTGCCTCATTTTTTCAGGCAACCCGCTCAACTCCCGTTTCCGGGGAAGCGGCTTACAAATCCGTAATCGGCTTGTGCCGCGGCACCAGGATTTTCATCCCGGCCCAGGCAATCAAATAGCTCCCTGCACAAATCATAAACATGATCAAATAGGCCGTCTGCGGCGTGGCTTTGTAGGTGTCGGTAAGCGTACCGGCGATGAGCTGCACAATCACACCGCCAAGCCCGCCGGCCATCGCGCCGATGCCCGTCACGGAGCCGACAGCGGCTTTCGGAAACATGTCCGACACGGTGGTGAACAGGTTCGCCGACCACGCCTGATGCGCCGCCGCGCCAATGCAGATCACCATCACGGCATAGACTTTGGCCATGTCGCCAAAACGTTCCACGTTGCCAAAATACTGCGTGGTGAGCACCGCCAGCGGACACAGCGCAATGAGGAACATGGCCGTCATGCGCGCGCGATACACCGGCATCCCGCGCTTCATCAGCGTCATCGGGATGCTGCCGCCATAAACGCTGCCGACAATGGCGACACCGTAAACAATAAACGTGGGCCACATGGTTTCATGGATGCCCATGTGAAATTGTTTCACCAAGTAATCCGGCAGCCAGAACAAATAGAACCACCAGATGCCATCGGTCATGAGTTTGCCCACGAAGAACGACCACGTCTGCGGATACCCCAGCAGGCCGGCGGAACCGGCCTCGCCAAATCGATGCGGACCGCTGGGACCGGCCTTGGCCCCCGCAACGATCATGGCCAGAACCGCCAGCCCCACGGGGATAAGATAAATGTGATTTTCAAAGCCCAGCGCAATCACCAAGCCGAAGGCGGCCAGCACGGGGACGAGATACGTTGCCGCCAGCCAGCCGGATTGATTGAGGTCCTGCCAGCGCCGCACATGCAACGCGAGACTGGCCGCCATCGCCACCACCGCCGTGACTCCGAAGAAAATAAGCGAAGGCTTGTTTCGCAACACATCGGCCCCGACAATTTTTTCGGTGATGAAATAAATAAACACACACAGGATGTGTATCATGATCGTCGTTCCCCAGAACGCGGCGCGCGGCGCGCGACCGGCAAACGAAAACAGATTGACCCCGCGTTTGGCCGGTTTTTTGTCCGGCGGCTGCGCCTCATCCTTGTCGCTGTGAATGTAATCGTATTCCGCCTTGGAAAGATGCTTTGATTTGGCCGGCGTGTCATACAGCCAGAACCAGAAAATCAGCCAGATGAAACCAACCGCGCCGGTGATTATGAACGCCATCTTCCAGCCTTTTTCGGCGCCGAAAAAAGTGAGACACCACGGTACCAGCAGCGCGGCGATCATGGCGCCAAAATTCGATCCGCTGTTGAAAATGCCGGTGGCGAGGGCGCGCTCGCGTTTGGGAAACCACTCGGCCACGGTTTTGATGGAAGCGGGAAAGTTGCCCGCCTCGCCAATGCCGAACGCGCTGCGCACCATGACATGCATGGCCACGAGGCGGCCGACAAAGGCGTTGAGAATGCCGAACACCGACCAGATGATCAGCGACAGGGCCAGCCCCATCTTGGTGCCGATCTTGTCAATGACCCAGCCGGCGAGAATGGTCATGCCCGCATAAAAGCCGGTGAAGAAAGCGGTGAGGTGGGAGAAATCCGTGTTGGACCAGCCAAACCCGCCCGCCTCCAGCGGCGTGCAGAAATATTCCTTCAGGTAACTGATCACCTGGCGGTCCATGTAGTTGACGGTGGTCGAGAAAAACAGGAGGGCGCAGATGATCCACCGGTAATTGGAGCGCGCGGCGGCGGAAGGTGACGGGTTCCGGGAATTCATTCATTCCAGCATTAACCAAACAAAAGGAGCGTTCAAGCGCAGAAATCGAACTTAAATCCAACTTGCCAACCAAACGGGCTTTCTGCCACCATAAGGGGGTTATGTTTAAGAAATTTCTGCCAATCGTTCCGGTGCTGCTGCTGGCGGGTTGCGCCACCACGGGCCAGTTCACCCGGCTGACCCCGAATGTTCAGCCGCGCACCACGAACAATCTTTATTCGGTTGAAGTGTCCTTCAATTCGCAGCAACAATCCCTGCGCTGGGACAGCATCCAGCCGTACGTGCTGGTGAACGGCAAGGTATATCCCATGCAACAGGTGCCGGTGGTGGACAACCGCTGGGAAGGTTATGTGCCCGTGCCCGCCGGCGAAAACGCCGTCAAGTACCGTTTCAAATTCGACTACCTTTACAATAATTTCGGCACGGCCCCCAAGCCGGACAGCGCTGTCTCGCCCATCTACACTCTCAAGGTGGTTGAACAATAAGACCGGTCTTCAAACAAAAAACGCGGGCAATTGAATTGCCCGCGTTTTTTGTTTTTCAAGAAGACCGCCGCCGGCTCAATGCGGCAGGCGGCCAAGCAAAACCAATTCGGTCAGCACCACCAGCGCCAGCATAATCCAAACGAAGAGTTCCCGGGCACGGAGGCTGCGCTGACTGGCGGCGGCAAGCCAGAATTGAATGCGAACCGCGCCGAGGCCGATGACATCGCCATTGCGAAGGCTGTGGCCGGCGGCAACGGGTTGGAGATTCACCGTGAGGGTGGCATCCGGGTACTGACTGATTTGCACACCGTGGTCCGGCTGAAATTCCAAGGTGAAATGCCGGTTCCACACTCCGGAATCGTCCAGAACCAGATGACTTTGATCGGCCCGGCCAATATCAAAAGGAAAGCGGCGGACCGTAATGCTACGGCCCGCCGCTTTGCCCGAAAGTACATTCAACTGAACCATCACCACCAGGACTTCTTGACCTCGATCTGGTCACCGGGATAAACCGGCGGATCCAATTCGGGATGTTCCAGCGCCTTGAAACAATTAATTTTGAAACGCTGACCGCTGGCACGGATCAACCACACATTTTTCCGGTCGGAAAAGTCGGTGAAATCACCGGCCGCAGTGATGGCGCGGGTAACGGTCGTTTCCGCAGTGTAAACCTGGCGGCCAGGGGCCTTGACTTCGCCCCGGACATAATAAACGCGATCGCCGACGTTCACGGTCACCGTGGCACGCGTGTAAATGGACGGCACATACAGGTCACGGATGGCGTCTTGCAACTCTCCGGCGGTTTTGCCGGCCGCCTTCACCTTGCCGATGTCGGGAAGCGTAATGGTGCCGTCTTCCTTGATGGCCTCCTGGTGCGGCGTGATATCCACCGGCACACCCGTGACATTGACAATCACCGTGTCTCCCACATGAAAGCGGGCCACCTGTTCCTGATTACCGTTGGTTTCGGGATGCCATTCTTGGTTGGTTGCGCATCCACTCAGGAGCAGCGCGCCAAAGGAAACGGCCACCCCGGCCAGTATCGAAGCCAATTTGATATTTGAGAATTTCATCGGTCTAAATCGTCGATCTTGTATTACGCCGCCGGGGGAACTTCGGGCTTGCCGGGCTTGGCCACGGCCGCTTCCTGTTCGTCCTCATTACGGGTATAGTAGTAATTGTGGTAGTAGCCACTGTAGTAGTAGTAGCTTTCGTCCTGCGCCATGTTGATGTTATTCAGCACGATGCCGACGTAATTTCCGCCGACCTTTTCAATCATCTGCTTGGCGCGGATGTTCATCGGCTGCGGATAGCGACGGTACTGGATGACTTGAATCACGAGGTCCACTTCGCTGGCCAGAATCGAGGCGTCGCTCACCCCCAGAATGGGCGGTGAATCGAACACCACGAAATCGTAGCGCTGCTTGAGTTCGCTGATCAAGGCCTTCATCTGGGCGGAACCCAAAATACCCATGGAACTGTTGGGCAACTTACCGCTGGCCATGAAATCCAGCATGGGAACATTCGTCGTCTGCACCACTTCGGCCAGACTGTTCTGCTTGAGCAGATAGTTCGTCAAGCCGAGGTTGTTGGAAACGTTCAGAATCTTGTGGATCGTGGGACGGCGCAAGTCGGAGTCCACAATCAGCACGCGCTGACCGGCCTGGGCAAACACGGTGGCCAAGTTGATGGCCGTGGTGGATTTGCCTTCGCCGGCACCGGCGCTGACCACGACAATACTGTTCATCTTGTCGTCTTTGCAGGAGAAAAGAACGTTGGTTCGCAATACGCGGTAAGCTTCCGCGTGTTTGCTTTCCGGTCCTTCCTGCGCCAGATAACCGATGTTCTGCGGGATGACCCCGAGCACCGGGGCGTTGAACGTCCGTTCCACGTCGTCAATGGTCTTGACGCTGGTGTCGAGATATTCAATGAAGAAGGCGAGGCCGATACCCATGACCAGACCGAACACCAAGCCCAAGGCGATGTTCAGGGTTTTGTTGGGTTTGACCGGCGCCTTGCCGGGTTCGGCATAATCCGTGATGGAAACCATCTGGGTGCGGGGAATCTTCAAATCCAAACGTTCAGTTTCGATCTTGGTGAAAAGCAATTTGTGCAGGTCCAGCAGGCGTTCCAAGTTGCGTTTTTCATCCCAGTAAGGCTGTGATTCCGTGGCTTCATCCTGTGACGCTTGTTTCGCTTTGGCCACCTGATCAACAAGACTGTCAACGGACGCTTTCTGGGAGGCGACCTTCGTTGCCATGCCGAAGATGATGCCGGCCACCCGGTCATTGATCTGTTCGTTTAATTTATCCATCACCGACTTGACGCGGGTCACCGCCGGATTGCTGATGGCATAGTCGTTCGTCAATTGCACGTACTGTTGCTCGGATTCATGCAGTTTATCAATCAGACTGGAAAGCGTTCCATCGGGATTGACCCCGGGCAAAACATCACGCAGCTTTTTCGAGTCCAAGTTTGTCAACTGTTCAAACTGAGTGTTCAGTTCCTGATACAACTTTTCACCTTCAATCCGCATGTCTTCAAAGCGCTGCACCTGCGCCTCCGTCAAGGTGGAACTCGGCGTGGTGACATTGGCAGACACGTTATAGATTTTATATTTTTTCTGCAGATAGGTGACATTGGTCTGCACCGCCAGAATCTGGGTCTCTTCATCCTGGTACTGCGCCTGAAGGACATCGAGCGCTTTGACCGTCTGCTCATTCAACTGGTTTTGGCGGTAATCATGATAGGCGCTGGCCAGGGTATTCGCCAAGCGGGCGGCTTCATTTTTATCATCGCTATAGACCGTAATGGAAATGAGCTTGGTATTACGCACGGGCATCAGATTGATGCGCCCCTTGAGGATTTCCATGGTTTCGCTGGTTTTCAGCACTTCACCATCGAAAAACTTCTTGCCCCACTCAACGTTCAGGTTGAGGTCGGCGATCACGTTGCTCAACACCACTTCGGACTGCATGAGTTCGAACGTGGTCTGGATGAAATACGGATCATACATGGCCTGCGAGACGGGGGTGAGCCCGCCGCCAACCCCGGCGACGTCGGTTGAATCACGCTCCACCTTGATGCGGGCCGTGCTGGCGTACGATTCCGGAAGAATGAATGTGACCGCCGTCGCAATGATGGCGGTAATCAAAAATACAGTAATGATGAGCGCCTTCCGGATGCGAATAATTCGCCAGTAATCCAGAAAGTGCAGTTTGTTCTCCACCGGAGCGGAAATTGGTTGGCTGATCGAGTCCATAGTCAAAAAAGGAGCCGGACAAAGTATCCGGCTCCGTCAAAAAAACTCAAGATTTATTCACGTAAGATTTAATAAGACCCGGTGACACCGATTTCATACCGGTTCCGTGAATAGCTGCTGCCAGCCTGCAGGGACTCAACCTGGTCGTAATTGTACCCAATTTCCACCGACCAATGATGCGTGATGGAATAATTTAAATTGGCAACCACCGAGTAGTAATTTTCCGACTGGTTGGCCACGGGCCCCTCTTGGAAGGCGGAGTTCTGATAGCGGCCGCCCACCAGCGCAACCAGCTTGGGAGTGATCTGATGATTGACATTCACATAGACCGTGGAGCTTTCCTGATATTCGCTGATACTGCCATTGTTGGTGCTGGAGGTGTAACCATTAATGATAGGCAAATAGGAAGTATTCAAAGAATGGGTAAAACCAAATTGAAGCGATGACCCGGGCGCATACAGGTAGGTGGCCGAAATATCCGCATAAGGGCTTGCCGGGGACGACTTTTGATTGGGATCGTTGTAGCTGTCATTAATCTGCGCACCGCCCATGGCAGTGAATTTGAGCGTGTCCGTCAGATTGTGTTGATAGCTGAGATAAACCGTGTGGGTATAGCTATTGCGGCCATCGCTATAGACCACGCTTTTATTCAAAATATTGGTACTGACAGCTTCATTTCCATTGAAATCAGTCCAGTCAAACGTATAGCCGAGCCCCAAAATGGTCTCAGTGGAAGCATGCCACTGAAGGTCCAGCGTAACACTTTGATCAATGCGATCAAACTCACCGGCATAGCTCGGACTCGCGCCGTTCACAATATTGGAAACCGACTGGCTGCCGGTCTGATCATACGTATAAAGCGAGTTGTTGTAAGTCAATACCGTACCAAACCGGCGGGTCCAATCCGTATGCACAGAAGCACTGGCTATGTTGTTAATGTAATTTCCATCGGCGCGATAAGGCAAGGTCGTGGCAGCCGAACCGGAACTCAATAGTTGAGGATCCTGCGAAACAAAAATGTTGTCGCTCAACTTCGTTTCCCACTTTTCATTAAATACATGATCCAGCCACAAATTAACCGAGTGATTCTGGTCATAGGGATCTTGGTTGAGATGATCCCGCCCTTCGTAATAATAGAGGGCGTAAATGTAACGCAAACCCAATTCCGTCTGAGTGTAGGGCTTGACAATCTGGAACTGAGGAGTCAACTCGCCACCAAAACTGCCTTTGGGGTTTACCCCCACACCGGCGAAATTATCGTCATAAAAACCTCGCAACGTGGCGGAAACCGACCAGTCTTTATCGCCCGACTTGTCAGGAGCATAGGCGGCATGAATATTGGCGGCACCGATCGCAGCCAAACCTATCGTCACGGCAATTTTTTTCATATACATTTACAACTATTAAGCGAAATTCAGGCCCGGTTTTTTTACACCCTTTAACCTTGGTCACTATTTACCCACTAGAGACATGATGAAGATTACCACCAAGGCAAACCGTGCGTCAAAGAAAAAAAACCATTAATTTCGCGACGACGAGCTTGGTTTTTTTCATAATTTATCTAAGCCAATTGCCTCCATTAATTGGCAAAGTGTCATAGAATTGATTACATCCGCCTTGGTCACCCCTCCTTTTCTGGCCAGTCCAGCCCCCAAACGCAAATAGCCGGCTTGCAAATTGCGATGGGCATCGGGGTTAATGACGCATTTCACCCCCTTGCTGAGAGCGTAGGGCCAATGCCGCCAGTCCAGATCAAACCGGTGCGGATTGCAATTCAACTCAATCCAGGTGCCCGTCGCCGCACAGGCATCAATCACCGCCGGCACATTGACCGGGTAGGGCTCGCGCTCCAGCAGCAGCCGCCCGGTCAGATGTCCGAGCATGTGGACATGCGGATTTTCCGCCGCCATAATCAGCCGCCGGGTGTTTTCCGCCTCGCTGCCGCCGGGCACATGCAGGCTGGCCACCACCACCTCGAGTTCCGCCAGCAGTTCATCTTCGAAATCCAGCCGGTCCTTTAAAATATCCACCTCGCTCCCCGTCAACAGGCGGAACGAGCCGCCCCGCCCGGCGATAGCGTCGTTGATCGCGTTGATTTCCCGGATCTGTTCCCGGACCCGGCCGGCATCCAGTCCATTGGCCTGGAATGACGATTTTGAGTGGTCGGTGATTGCCCAGTATTCGAGCCCGAGGTCTTCCATGTACGTGGCGATTTCCGTCAAGGTGTTCCGCCCGTCGCTCCAGTTGGAATGGTTATGCAAGGCGCCCCGCAGGTCCGTCCACTCAATGAGGCGCGGCAGATTATGCTGTTCCGCCGCCAAAAATTCACCGTGATCTTCCCGCAATTCCGGCGGCACAAAAGCCAGGTCCAGCGCGGTAAAAATATCCGCCTCATCCCGGCACGAAACGCACAAGGCCGGATCCCGGGTTTCTTCCTGCGAACGGAAGAGGCCGTATTCATTCAGCCGCAGTCCCCGCTGAATGGCGCGCTGCCGCATGACAATGTTGTGCTCCTTGCTGCCGGTGAAGTACGCGAGGGCGAAGGGGAACTCGGCATCGCTGACCACGCGCAGGTCACATTGGATGCCGCCGGACAGAATGACGCTGGCCTTGGTTTCACCCTGGGCAATGACTTTTAAAAGTCCGGGCTGGGATGCAAAATCCGCAATCACGGCGGCGGGGTGCTTGGATGACGCGAGCAAATCCACATCGCCGATGACTTCCTTGAACCGGCGCAAGCTGCCCGCCGTGCTGCAACGTATCACCGCCGGATGTTCGCGGAGATTTTCCAGCAGGGGCTCGGCCGCGACAAGCGCATCCGCCAGCAAATGTTTGCTGGCATAGGTGCGCTGCCGGACGATGCCCTCCAGGATGTTCGCCTGGGTTTTTGCCCCGAAACCGTCCAGCTCCGCGACAGCGCCGGACTGGCAGGCAGCCTCGAGTTTCGCAATCGAATCCACGCCCAGTTGCAAGTGCAGCGCCCGGATTTTTTTGGGACCGAGTCCGGGTATGGCCAGCATTTCCAGCAGTCCCGCAGGCAGGGAGGCCTTCAATTCATCGTAGTATTTCAGCCGGCCGGTCTCGACGAGTTCGGTGATTTTCTGTTCCAACGCCGCGCCTATGCCCTTGATTTCACCCAGCCGCTTCTCGGCCACCATCTTGGCCAGCGGCTCCCCCAGCCCTTCCAAGGTGCGGGCGGCGCCGGCATAGGCCCGGGTCTTGAAGGGGTTCTCCCCCTTTAATTCCAACAGCAGGCCAATCTCAACCAGTATCTCCGCCACTTTGTCTTTATCCATGCCTCCAAGATGACGCCGCAAGTTCCAAGTTTCAAGTTGCACCTTGCTCCGCTACTATTTTTTCATGGCAATCCGCAGACAACTGCCCATCGCGCTCACCATCGCCGGCTCCGATAGCGGCGGCGGCGCCGGCATCCAAGCCGACCTGAAAACCTTTGCGGCGCTCGGAGTGCATGGCACCAGTGTCATCACCTGCCTCACTGCGCAAAACCCCCGGCGCGTCCTCGGCGTGGAAGCCTGTTCCCCGATAATATTGCGGCGGCAGATGGCAGCCGTCTTCAGCGAGTTGCCGCCCGCCGCCATAAAAACGGGCATGCTGTTTTCCGCGCAGAACATCCGGATCGTCGCGGCATTTTTAAAAAAATCGGCCGGCGGCATACCGCTCGTGGTGGATCCGGTGATGGTTTCCACCAGCGGCACCCGGCTGCTGACCCCGGACGCAATGGTGGAACTGCTCCGACGGTTGCTGCCGCTGGCCACCCTCATTACCCCCAACCTGGACGAGGCCGCCATTCTGGTGGAAGGCAAAATTTCCAGCGTGGAAATGATGTGTGCCGCAGCGCGAACAATTCATTCCCGGTACGGCGGGGCCGTGCTGTTAAAAGGCGGCCATTTGGCGGGGGCGGCCGAGGCAATTGACGTTTTTTTTGACGGTCATACCGAATTGCGGCTGGCCGCACCTTTTGTCCGGAAGATCGCCACGCATGGCACCGGATGCACTTATTCGGCGGCGATCTGCGCCGCCCTGGCGCGGGGAAAAAGCCTGCCGCAGGCGGCCCGGCTGGCGAAGGACTTCATCACCCAGGCGATTGCCGGGAGCCGCCGGATTGGGGGGCACTTTGTGCTGGGACAACCGCCCGAGGGTCAAAGATTGGGACGGCGCAAACGGAAGTAGTGCAAATCCAGATTGTTTTGGTACGTCGGAACGGACACCACGTTGGTGTAATCCCCCGGAATGATCGGCCCCGGACCGAGGTTGATCCCGTTTGTGTTCACCACATTGGTGGTGGTAACCCAAGTAATGGAATTGGTATTGATGGTGGGCACCGTCAATTGGTAGGTGTGGCCGACGATTACCGGGGTATAATTGGTGACCACCACCCAATTTTGCCGCGCATAATTGGTGGTGGCTTCAACCAAAAAACCGGCGGGATAAACCGGCCAGGTAATGACGGCGTTGGTCCCGACCGGCGTCACTGCGGACGTTTCCGAAAAGAATTCATACGCCAGCGCATAGGTCTCGGACGGGCTGACATAGGATCCTCCGCCCGCTTTCCAGACTTGCAGATCATAGAGTCCCGGCGCCAGGCTGGGAACATAAACATGCTGGACGTTGTCCACCAAACTGGTACTGCAACTGATCAAATCGCCAGTCGTCGCGTTATACAGAAACAACCCCAGATTATTGATGGCGGACTGGCCGCTTTGCCGGTTCCAAACCAGCGTGGCCGTGGCAGTATAAGCCGCCCCCTTCGGGGCATTGGTGACCGCAAAGTAATAATGATTCACCGCATCGGAGGAACCGCTGCTGGTAATCGTATCCAGATCCCACCCGCTCAACGGACTGGCATTGGTGGCCGACAGAGTGAACCCGGTTACCGAGCCGGACGGAGCATGAGCGCTCCCGGCGGCAGGCAGCGAAGACGCTACAAACGTATGTTTGCCGCCCGCCAACTGTTCGTACGAATTGAGCAGGTTCAAGATGCCCGCACCATACACCGTGTGCAGCGGAGCGGACGGAGAATTGGTCCAGTCGAGCGGCTTGACCGCGCCATTGAGCAACAGCGCCTTGATCGTGCGCATGTTGGTGGCCGCATTGGTGTCACTGCCGCCATCCCCGCGCGTGCCGGCTTGTAACAGAATGGCCGCCGAACCGGAAACAAGGGGCGTCGAATAGCTGGAGACACTGTCCTGATTGCCCCAGGCCGTAATATCCGGTTTGCTGCGGCCATCCGGCGTGGGACCATAAGCGGAACCGGCATTATTATAAACCCCCACGGCAATGCCATTAAAACTCGTTGCCGGTGAATAAACCGGCGAGTTGTTGAATCCGGCGCCGCTGATAAAAAGCACCCCGTATTGGTCCGCATAATCATCAAACGCCTGGTCTACAAAATCGTAATAGACACCGTACGTAAAACTTTGATTGACCACCCGCGCGGGAATCAAAACATCGGCCGCAATATAATAATTCAGAAACGTGGCCGCATCATAAACATCAACATGCGAAACGTTGGTGGCCACCCCAAAAGACATCCCATAAAAATCATTCCCGACGTTGTCGGAATGGCTTGAATCTGTACCCAATGAATTAGTGTAGCCATCGGTGCTGCTCGCGCCGACAATGTAGGTAAACAAGCTCGCCGGCTGACCAACATTGAACGGATTCACTTCAAAGACCGTTGCCTGCGCCTCCGCTTGGCCAACAACCACGCCGCTGCCATTCAGGTTGGTGGTGATCGTACGCAATGCCATCAGGCCGATGGTATCAGGGTAAGAACTTCCTGCAATGGTCGTTTGCGTTCCCAAAAACGTAACATTGGTGGGATATGAGTCAGCCTTCGCCCCGCTGGCAAACAAACTGGCCATCCCCATGCCAGCAACTAAAAATATCCCTAATGCCTTCATGATTTTGTTTTATTTAATCCATCAGCCCAATCGTTTACTAAACATCAATTTAGGCATAATCCCAAAAAAATGCAAGCAAATGGGCGGCAACCGCACCAAAAGTTTATTCACGCACACCGGAAGCATTTGCCAACAAAGGCCTTATTTGGCCGGCGCAAACAACGAAAAAACCGTACAGAATTGAATCTGTACGGTTTATTGAGATTAACAAAAATCAATTACTTGCTGGACCGGCGGCGCCAGACCATGCCCAAGCTGGCCAGACCCGCACCAATCATGGCAAAGGTGGTGGGTTCGGGAACCGGGGCGGCAGTGAAATCATAGGTGATAACAGACTGTAGGTTAGCCGAAGTTTCGTTGATCTGGGTCTGGTTGCCATTGTGCGAACCAGAGAGCAAAGTAATCGTGCTGGTAGGCAAACCTTCCGTGCCGGTACCGGTGAAAAGCGCCAGCGTCGAGGAGTCCGTAATGGCACCAGTGTCAGCGCCGCCAGTGGTGGACAACGAGGGGGAATTGGTTCCCCAACCAATGCTACCAACCAAGTTGTAGTGGAAACTGCCGGTGGTCGCATTAATAACCGGAGCGCCGCCGGTTCCAAACAAATCGTAAGAACCAGGATTGGTCACAAAAATCTGCAAATCGGAAGCTTCAGTGCCATAGCTAGACGTGCCAACGTTGTTCGTGATGTGCAACACACTGTTGATCCCCGAGCTCAGATTGATGTCAATGGAGCTCAACGTGCCCAATGAAGGATTAAACTGGGGAATATTCAGCGTCGTGGACCATTCCGTCAGCGTGGACGGAAAGGAGTTGGTATAGCTGATGGTATCGGCGCGCAGGCTCAGACCAGCTACGACCGCGAATGCAATTGCCAAGGTTTTCTTCATAAATTTTGTTTTGTTTAAAATGTTTCCTTCAAATTTCACCTGATTGGGTCCGAAACTTAATTACAGGTTAACATATTTCCCAATAGAGTCAACCCGTTTTTAACTTTTTTTTATGCCCTTTTTCCGCCCGGTTTCCCGGCCTCCAAGCAGTGCCCTGAATTTTCATTAACCGTTTTATTACAACTTTTTACAGTCTGTATAAATGCCAGCCCGTTATCAAACAGCCCGCCGTTTCAGCCGGCTGACAGTGAAACGTTGCCATGACTGGTCCGGCCCCGGCGACGCAGCATCAGACCGGCCATCCCCAATCCGCAAAGCGCAACCACCGACGGTTCCGGCACCGGGGTGGCGGAATAATCATAGGTGACAACCGCCGTGAAATCCGCCGTGGTTGACTGGGTGGCCGCCGTATTGCCACCTGCATTGGATATAAACGTCCGGGTATAGGTATAGGCCGTCAAATCCACATAACCAGTGCCAGTGAAGCCGGCCAAAGTAGCGTAATCCGTAACCAAGTTGCCAGTGGCGGAAGCACTGGCTGTCAGCAGGCCGCTGGTAATGATACCATTGCCATCAAGGCCGTAGTTAAAATCGGGGCCGGCGTAATCCAACACGGGTGAACTGCCAAACAAAGCAGAAGACCCGGTCAGCAAATATTGCTTTAATTGGGTGATGGCGGTGCCGGAACTGGGCGAAATACTGTTATTCTGAACGGTGAGCGTCGTGGAGAGATCCGACTTGACGGCAACCTGAATGGAAACCAAATAACCTAAATCCGGATTAAACTGCGCCAAAGCCACCGAATTGGTCCAATCGGTCAAGGTGAAAGCAATTGAATTGGTATAGGAGACCGATCCCGCCTGGCAGGAAAGTCCCAACACCATCGCCACCAACATCATCAACCACTTCTTCATTGATTAAGCCATTCCATCATCCACACCTCGTCAGGTGAGGGAACATATCTCAAAATGATCATTTCCCGACAATCCGGCGACGCCCCGCCAACCCCGCCAAGCCCACTCCAAGCAAGGCAATCGTTCCCGGTTCCGGCACGGGCGTCGGAGGAAGAGCTGTGTACTGGTAAGTAATGATCGTTCCGATATTGGCAGTGGTCACCTGGGAAGAAGCGGTATTGCCACCGCTGTTGGACAGAAATGTCCGGGTAGCAGTACTCCCGGTCAACTGAACCGAACCACCACCGATAAACGCACTTAAAGTCGTTGGATCGGTGATCAAGTTGCCGGTGGTGGAAGCATAACCCGCGATCGGACTGCTGAGCACCCCGCCGCCAGCGCTCAAACTGTAATTGAAATCCTGGCTGATATAATTCAAAACCGGGCTGCCGGAAAACAGATTATACGTGCCACTGGGCAAATAAACCTTCAACTGGGTAATGGCCGTGCCATCGCTGGCCGAATTGCCGAAATTGGTGACCGACAGTACAGTGGTCATGCCCGACTCGACGGTAACCTGAATGGAGTCCAAGGTGCCCAAAACCGGACTAAACCGATGCAAAGACACGGTATTGGTCCAATCCGTTTGAGCGGGACTGTAAATGTTGGTATATGAAATGAAATCGGCTTGAGCGGCCAATCCAAACATTACAGCAACTAAGATTGCAGCGGTTTTCTTCACGTAAAAAATAAAATTTCACGTAGTAGTGATCGCCACCGCACCTTCGATCATCCATCTACGAAACAAGATTCTAATAGTCTCGCCCAAGTTGTCAACCTGTATTTTATAATTTTCAGCATAGGCCGATTGGTATCAGGCATAAAAAGGTGGTTTTTTTGGCCAGAAAGGAAGTTCGCCCGACCATCCGCCGATTTGCCCCCATCCCAAGCTATTCGTTTCAAAAATCACATTCTGCCACCACCAAAAGCAGTCAGCCGACGTCGGAACGGCAAAAGTTAAAGTGAACGCCACCCAACCGCTGTCGGCCCTGATCAGTCAAATGAATCGGTAGTTCTCATGAACGCCGGCTGGAAATTGCAGGTAACCCTTGGAAATAGACTGTCCAACGCGCCGGATTCTGCCTTAACTTGGGGTGATGTCCGAATCGCTGGTGGTTAATGAGATTTATCTGAGCCTGCAAGGGGAGAGCACCTTTGCCGGGCTGCCCTGCATTTTTATCCGGCTCACCGCCTGCGACCTGCGCTGCTCGTATTGCGATACCGCCTACGCTTTTACGGAGGGCAAGAAGATCACGCTTGATCAGGCGCTGTCCCAAGTCCGCGCACTGGCCGCTCCATACAAAAATGCCGCGCCGCCCTCACCCGGCGGTCGCCTGCCGCTGGTGGAACTGACCGGCGGCGAACCGCTGCTCCAGAAAAACACCCTGCCGTTGATGGCCACCCTTTGCGATGAAGGCTTTACCGTCCTCATTGAAACCAGCGGTGCGCACGATGTTTCCAAAATTGATCCGCGCGTCCGGCGCATCATGGACCTGAAATGCCCGGCCAGCGGGGAAGTGGCGCGCAACCGGTTTGCCAATATTCCACATCTGAAGGCCACGGATGAAATCAAATTCGTGATCGGCACGGTCGAAGATTACGAATGGGCGAAGCAGCAAATCACCACCCATGGACTGACCGCGATCTGTCCCCTGCTCTTTTCCTGGGTGCATCCGCTGGCACCAGACCAGCAAAGCAAGGTGCTGAAACCGATGCCCGCCGGACTGACGCCCATTTCCCGCCGCGAACTGGTGGAACGGATCATTGCCGACGCCCTCCCCGTTCGGTTTCAAATCCAACAGCACAAGGTCATCTGGCCGCCGGAACAACGGGGCGTCTGACTTGGCAATGGATATTCATCCCGTGTCTGACACCAAGTCCATATTGCAACGCCTGCACGATTACGAGTCACCCAACGTGACCTTCATCGAGCCGGATGGTTCGTGGCCCATTGTTTGGGAACGGGCACAGGGCGTGCATGTCTGGGACAACACCGAAAAAAAATATCTGGATCTCACGGCCGCGTTTGGCGTGGCCGCCGCCGGCCATGCCAATCCCCGCGTCGTGCGTGCCGGCCAGGCGCAGATGGGCACCCTGCTCCACGCCATGGGCGATGTGCATCCCCACGCGCGCAAAGCCGGTCTGGCGCGCGAACTCAGCGGCCTCACCTTTGAACGCTGGACCGGAAAGCAACGCGGCAAAGTGATCTTCAGCAACTCCGGTTTCGAGGCCGTCGAATCCGCCCTGAAAACCGCCATGCTGGCGACGAGGCGGCAGGGCATCATCGCCTTTGCCGGGGCCTATCACGGACTCGGCTACGGCGTGCTGAACGCCACGCACCGGGAACATTTTCGCGCGCCCTTCCGCAGCCAGTTGCGCGAATTTGGACACTTTGTTCCCTTCCCGCCTGCGGCGGAAGGCTCCGGAAAAAAAGTCCGCAATGCCGAAACCTTGGCGCAAACCGAGGCCGCCATCCGAAGTATTTTTCGCCGCGAGAAAATCGGCGCCATCCTCGTGGAACCCATTCAAGCCCGCGGCGGCACCAATGTCCCGCCAGCGGGTTTTCTGCCGTTGCTCCGCCAGCTTTGTGATGAACACGGAGCGTTGCTCATTCTGGATGAGATTTACACCGGGTTCGGCCGCACCGGCAAATGGTTCGCCTGCGAACACAGCGGCACGGTTCCAGACCTTATATGCTTGGGCAAAGCATTGACGGGCGGCTTCCCGCTCTCCGCATGTGTCGGTCGCGCCGACCTCATGGACGTCGCCTGGCCCGTCACCACCGGCGAAGCCATCCATACCAGCACTTATCTGGGACATCCCGTCGGCTGCGCCATGGCGCTGGCCCAGATTCAGGAAATCAAAAAGTTAAAACTCCCCGGCCGCGCCGCCAAACTGGGCACGTCATTGCTGAAACAACTTGCGGCCATGCGCCTGCCCAAAGAAAAGGTGCGTCACACCGTTCGCGGCAAGGGACTCATGGTAGGCGTTGAATTAACCCTGCCCGATGGCCTGCCCGCCACCCACATCGCCCTGGACGCCATCAAATCTCTGCTGCATCGCGGCTACATTTTTCTGCCCGAAGGCGAGCACGGCAACATCATCAGCTTCACCCCGCCGCTCATCATTACCCCCGCGCAACTCACCCGCGCCGTTAAGGCCCTGGCCAATGTTTTGGCCACTGCCTAAAACCATGCATCCATCACCACCCCAAAACACGCGGCCGCCCATGAGTTATCCGTGTCCATCCGTGGTTGAAACAATTTTCCCATGAAACTCACCGAAATGCGCGACCTGCTGACCAAGCGGGACATTCAGCTCACCAAATCCCTGGGTCAGAACTTTCTGCACGATGCCCACCAGTTGCAGCGCATCGCCAACGCCGGCAAAATTTCGCCCACTGACAAAATTCTGGAAATCGGCCCCGGCCTCGGACCGCTCACCGAATTGTTGCTGAAGCAGTCCAGCTACGTGTTCGCCGTGGAAAAAGACGGCCGCCTCGTGGAAGTCTTGTCGGAACGGTTTGGCGGCCCGGAACTCGCCGGCAAATTTGAACTGCTCCACGCCGACGCGCTGGAACTCTTGAAAAACGAGCCGCGCGACTGGTCCGACTGGAAGCTCGTTGCCAATCTCCCCTACTCCGTCGCCTCGCCCATTCTGGTGGAACTCGCCTGCGGTGCCCGCGCCCCGCAGCGCATCGCCGTGACCCTGCAACTCGAAGTCGCCCAGCGCCTCATGGCCCAGGCCGATGACGACGATTACGGCATCCTGACCCTGCTCGTGCAAATTGATTTCAAGCCCATCGAATGGTTTAAAATTCCCGCCGCCTGTTTCTATCCTTCGCCGGATGTGGACTCCGCCTGCGTGTCGCTCGAACGCCGCCCCGAACCGCTCCTGCCGGAAGCCCTCCGCAAAACGTACATCCGCCTCGTAAAGCTGGCCTTTTCCCAACGCCGCAAAATGATGCTGAAATTGCTGAAGCAGGAATGGCCCAAGGAAAAACTGGAAGCCGTCTTCACCCAACTGGGCATCTCCCACTTCGAGCGCGCGGAGAAACTCAGCCTGCAACAGTTCGTGGACCTGACAAAGTTGCTGGCGGTATAAACCAGTTGTCATACCTCGGGTGCGAACGGCAGTAATGATTACGCATATTCATGAATGTGGCGCGCGCTCAACATCCGGGGTGGGGACGGCTCGTCCCCACAAGCCTCGACTGTGAAACTGAGGAGCAAGCCATCCCCGCCTCAAACATTTTGGGAAGCCGATTACTTTGATCGCTACCTGCGCGATGACGAGCATTACCAACGGGTAGTGCGTTATATTGAAAATAACCCAACCAAGGCCAAGCTGGTGAAAGCCCCCGAGCATTGGGTCTGGAGCAGCGCCCATTATCGGGGTGAACCCGGCCCGGTTGTGCCGGCATTGACGCATCCGACTGCGAAACGCACGCCGTCGCCAAACGGATGAAGCCAGTGTGAGAACAAGGTGTCGCCACTGCGGACGGGGTGGCGACGGCTCGTCGCCACGTCCCACTGTTTATCCTGTGGGGACGAGCCGTCCCCACCCCGTCGCCTGTTGTTGCAAAAGAACGCCTGCCATAATCGGGTCGCCCTTTTCCCAATCATCGGCTAAATTATTTCAAAGCTATGAGCGAAGAAATTTTCGACATTGTCAACGAGCGCGACGAGGTGATCGGTCAGCGCCCGCGCCGCGAGGTGCATCAGCTCGGCCTGTGGCACCGCGCCGTGCACATCCTCGTGTTTAACGCGCGCGGCGAGGTGTTTTTGCAGAAGCGCTCCATGCTCAAGGACACCGCCAAGGGCAAATGGGATTCCTCCACTTCCGGCCACGTGGACTCGGGCGAAGATTACGACACCAGCGCCGTGCGCGAACTGGGCGAGGAAATCGGCCTGTACGTCAACACCACGCCCCAACGCCTCTTCAAAATTGACGCCTGCAAGGAAACCGGCTGGGAGTTCTGCTGGATTTACCGTTGCGAAAGCGAAGGCCCCTTTGTGCTGCATCCCGAGGAAATCGAAACCGGCGCCTGGTTTGCACCCGAAACCGTCACCCGCTGGGTGCAGGAAAAGCCCATGGACTTCGCCCGCGCCTTCGTGCTGATCTGGAAAAAATATTTGCAACAGACCGCCCAAACACCGACGGCATGAGCCGGCGGTTCTACCCCCTTTTGGGTATGGCCAAATGTCCGGTAATCGGCGGAATATAGCCTGAACATGGCCACCAACCAACCCGCCCATAACGACATCGGAAACCCGCCAGCCGCATCCGGCACCACCTTCAGTCGCAAGGAATTTCTCGGCCTGCTCGGCGGCAGTGCCGGCGCTCTGATTTTGCCGCCCCAGGTTTCCGCCCACGAAACCGCGGCGGATTCCGCAGCTGAAACCGGCCTGCCACCACTCATCACCCGCCGCAAAACGCGCATCAGTTTCCGCTATTTCTTGCCGTGGGCGCCTGCGTGGGGCGATCAAAAATTCGCCGACCAGCGGCTGGAGGAACTCGTCCGATTCGGGCATGACTCCGGCATTGATAGCGTGCAATTTTTCGTCAACACCTTCCGCGCCTCCTACTACGTCCTGCCCGTGGATGTCGCGAGCCAGCAGCCGTGGATTGACTGGATGCGCGAGGTCGTGGCTCCCCGCATCCGCGCCGAAGGTTTTGGGTATGAACTAAACTTTCAGGAAATTCTCGGCGCCACCACCTCCGGCACCGATCTGCGGTCGTTGTACAAATGGAAACAGTTCATGGTGGATCATGAAGGCAAAACCTCACCCGGTTCGCCGTGTCCCGAAGATCCCGTGTATCGCGGCGAAATGGCCAAAATGCTGCGCGGCTGGGCCGGCACCAAGCCGGACATACTCTGGATCGACGACGACTTCCGCCTGCACAATCACAGCACCGCCGGCATGTACTGTTACTGTCCGCTGCACCTGCAACAATTTGCCGCCCGCGCCGGCCGTGAATATACCCGCGAAGAAATTCTCGCCGCCGTGCTCCAACCCGGACCGCCTTCCGCTTTCCGCGCGCAATGGCTCGATTTCCTCGGCGACCGCATGGCGGAATTCGCGCAATGGATCAGCGACCAGATTCACGCCGCCTCCCCCGACACCCGCGTGGCCCTCATGACCTCCGGCACCGACATTCATTCGCTCGAAGGCCGCGACTGGAAAAAAGTGCTCGGCAATTTCGCCGGCAAATTCAAGCCGCTCATCCGCCCAACCTTCGGCCTCTATACCGGCACCACCTCGCCGCCCAAGTCCGCCAGTTCCAGTCTCACTGCCATCCTCTCGCAAGTGCAGGTGGTGGAACAATCGCTGGGCGAAAATAACTGCGACTTCGCGCCGGAGCTGGAAAACACGCGCTACACCACGTGGTCCAAATCCGTTGCCCACAGCACCTACGCCCTGCTGCTCGGCCAGCTCATGGGCCTGCCCATGGTCACCGCCGCCGTGAATGATCTGGATGGCTCGCCGCTCGCCGAGGAGCCCACCACCGTCCCGCTCTTTCGCCATGCCCGGCCCCGCATGGAAGCCCTCGCCGCGCTCAATCTCAAAAGCTGGCCGTTGCGCGGACTCGTGCTGCTCGCCGACAAGGACACCGCCCGCCAGACGCACGTTGCCGAAAAAGCCGATTACGAAGACATGGCCCCCGGCGCGCATTTGGAATCAACCCTCGCGCAAATGGGCATTCCCTTTCATTACCTTACTGCCAAACAGGCTGCCGCCAGCGGCGAAGTGGTGATGCTCGAAGCCGGCACCGTCTGGAATGCCAGTGATGCCGAACTGGAACAAATCCTGCGCGGCGGCGTGCTGCTCACCAGCGGCGCCGCCCGGCTGATTGCCGACCGCGGCTTCGACACCTTGATTGGTGTGAAGGTGAACCGCCATCGCACCCAGGGCATCCAGTCCGAGGAATACGTGGCCGACCGCCTGCCCGGCGTCACCGCCATTCGCGTGCCGCATCGCGGGGCCGATTGGGATGAATTGGAACTGGCCGATGAGTCGGCGCAGGTCGCGAGCTGGTTCTGCGACATGCTCGGGGAAAAACATATCGGCACCGTGCTCTACCAGAATGCGAAAGGCGGCCGCGTGGTCGTTTACGCCCAAAATTCCGACATGCAAAGCGGCCTATTCGGCAGTCACGCCCGCCGCCGCTGGCTGCACGGCGCACTGCTGTGGCTGAGCCAGAGCCGCTTCCCCGCGCTGCCGGTGATTCCGCAGCACGGCGTCTCCCTGCTCAAACAAAAACCGGGACAGTCGCTCTACAGCTTCTGCAATCTCGGCACCGACGTGCTCACCCAGTTCACCCTCCGCTGGCAAAACGCCGCCAATATTCGGAACCTCCAGTGCCTGCAAAAAAATGGAACCTGGCAAAAATTGAAATTCCGGGTGGAACCGGCCGCCGATCATTGCCCGCCCAAAATCGTGGTCACAACCAATCTCAACTGCTACGACTGGCTCGTGCTGTTGTTTCAGGAAAAGACCGCATAAACCAACAGGCGCTCACCACGGCCGCGCCAGATCCGGCCGCCGCTTCTTCGGTTTGCCCGGCTTGACGCGGGGTGCCGGTGAACCATCCTCCGCCAGCGGGGCCGGCGCGTTCGCCGCTTCC
Source organism: uncultured Verrucomicrobia subdivision 3 bacterium (assembly GCA_903872345.1). Classification (GTDB taxonomy): domain Bacteria; phylum Verrucomicrobiota; class Verrucomicrobiia; order Limisphaerales; family UBA11358; genus UBA11358. The sequence goes on from CAIQKM010000028.1 coordinate 26,407, forward strand.
GCCTGGATGGCCGTCATGGATTCATCAATCACCCCGAGCAGCTCCGTCCGCCCATGCCCCGTTTCCGAGGAACAACTGAACGTGGCCGGCGGCTGCACAAACCACGGCGAAATTTGGCCCATGAACGCGTCCTTGTTTGCCTGCGCCACCACGGGTGAAATCTTGTCCGCCTTGGTGAACACCAGCACGAACGGCACGCCGTTCCGCGTCAACCAACCAATGAATTCAATATCAATGTCCTGCGGCGGCAACGCCGATTCGATCAGCGCAAACACGCAGCACAGATTCGTGCGGTTTTTCAGGTAGTTGGACACCGCCTGGTTGAACTTCGCGCTATCCTTGCGCGCGCCCTCCGCAAACCCGTACCCCGGCAAATCCACCAGCCGCCAGCATTCGTTCATCACGAAAAAATTGATCAGCTTAGTAAACCCCGGCACCGGCGAGACCCGCGCCAGATCGTCCTTGCCACAAAGCATATTCAACAAGGACGACTTGCCGACGTTCGAGCGGCCGATGAAGGCGAATTCCGGCAGCGACTCGTCCGGACACGTGTCCAGATCCGGCGCGCTGCATTCAAAAATGGCGGATGAAATATTCACAATGAGAAACGACCCTGCCACTGTCGCAGTTAATCGCGCCTACGGAAACACATTATTTTCATTTGCGGTTGAGCGGCGCATCCTGCCACGGCCACCGTTCCTTCCGGAATGGTGTTCGTTACGGGTGTTGAAAACTCCCCTTTCCGATTTGAGTCGCCCCCGCGCCCGCATCCGAGACCCGAAATCCGAGACCCGAGACCCGATTTCCCCCCACCCCCGATTCCTCCTTTCGTTTTGCCCCGCGTCGGATAATAATGTCGCACCGTTATGTATTCACCAACGCCCGATGAATTCTTGAAGCTCGCCGCGCAGGGAAATCTCATCCCCGTTTCGCGACGCATCCTGGCCGACCTGGAAACACCCCTCTCCGCCTACCGCAAAATCAGCGGCGCCGGCGAGTCGTTCCTCTTCGAATCCATCGAGGGCGGCGAGCACCTTAGCCGTTACTCCTTTGTCGGCTGCAATCCCCGCGCCGTCATCCGCCAGGACGGCCAGCACGTGCAGATCATCGAGAACGGCCGCATCACCGCCAGCCACATCGTGGGCAAGGACGTCAAGGACGGCCTCGAAGTGATCGAGCGCCTGATGAAGCAATACCGCGCCGTGGCCGTGCCCGGCCTGCCCCGCTTCACCGGCGGCGCCGTCGGCTTCATCGGCTATGAATTCATCCACGACGTCGAACCCGTCGTCCCCCGCCCCGCGCACGACGAACTCAAGGTGCCCGTCATTTATTTTCTCGTCGCCGACCAGCTTCTGATTTTCGACCGCGTGGCCCAGACCATCACCATCCTGGTGAATGCCATTCTGGAGGACGCCGAGTCTCCCGCCGAAGCCTACGAAAATGCCGTCGGCGAAATCGACCGCCTGGTCTCCCTGCTCGAATCGCCCAGCGAATCGTCACCCGTCAGCGTGCCGCCGGAGATTCCGCCGCTCGCCTTTGAATCCAACCAGACGCCGGAAAAGTTTTACGCCAACGTCGAGGCCGCCAAGAAATTCATCACCGCCGGCGACATCATCCAGGTGGTCGGTTCCCAGCGCTTTTCCGCGCCCGTCAAGGCCTCGCCGCTGGACATCTACCGCGCCGCGCGCCACATCAATCCCTCGCCCTATATGTTCCTGCTGGAACTGAACGGCTTCGCCCTCGTCGGCGCCTCCCCGGAAATCCACGTGCGCTGCGAAGACGGCAAGGTGGAGATCCGCCCCATCGCCGGCACCCGCAAACGCGGCAAGACCGACGACGAAGACCTCGCGCTCGAAAAAGAACTCCTCGCCGATCCCAAGGAACGCGCCGAGCACGTGATGCTCGTGGACCTCGCCCGCAACGACATCGGCCGCGTGTGCGATTTCGGCAGCGTGCAGGTGAAGGACTTGATGTTCATTGAACGTTACAGCCACGTCATGCACATCGTCTCGCAGGTGGAAGGCAATCTCTCCGCCGACAAATCCACCTACGACCTCATGCGCGCCACCTTCCCGGCCGGCACCGTGAGCGGCGCGCCGAAGATCCGCGCCATGCAGATCATTTCCGCCCTGGAGCAAACCACGCGCGGCACCTACGCCGGCGCGGTCGGATATTTTTCCTTCAACGGCAACCTCGACACCTGCATCACCATCCGCACCGCCCTCATCAAGGACGGCCAGGCCTACGTGCAGGCCGGCGGCGGCTGGGTGAACGACTCCACACCCGAAGGCGAGTACCAGGAGACCATCAACAAATCCCTCGCCATGCGCAAAGCCATCGCCATGGCCGAGAATTTCTCCGCCGAATAGGCGGCCCGTTAAAAAAGGAGCAGCCGGCGCGAGACTCATCATTTTGGCGGCCACTGCCTATTGAGCGCCTTCGCCCGTCGGTTGCTGCTTTTTAGGCCGTCAGGCCAGTTCCTTCGCCCGGGCCTTGGACACATCCAAAAAGGCCGCCAGCAGCGGTGTGGTCTTGCCGCGCCAGTGGGCCCCAATGAGGGCCGGCGGAAATCCTTTCAGCGGCAATACCCTTACCCCGGGCGGCGGCGGGCGCTTGGGCTGGGCGATGGAGATGCCGATGCCCAAGCCGGTGGCCACGTAGGTTTCAATCAGGTCCACGGAGCTGGCTTCAATGGCGGGATACCATTCCACCCCGAGCTTGGTAAGCTGCGTTTGAAAATTCTTGGATATCTGTTCATGCCCCGGCAGGCAAATGAGGGATTCCTGGATGCGGTCGCGCTGCCAGAGTTCCTCGGCGGATTTCAACGGACTGTCCTGCGGCACGAGCAGCACCATGGGCAGTTCCAGCAGGATCAGCGTATGAAACCCTTTGAGCGCCTTCTGCTCCACCAGGGTAATCACCAGGTCCACCTCATCGCGTGACAGGAGTTCCACCAAGTGCGCCGGATAGCCTTCGCGCAACGATATCTTCAAGCCCGGAAATTTGGTGCGCACCCCTTGCAGCAGGCGGGGCAGATGGTCGCGCAACACGATGGTGGAGGCGCCGATGCGAAAATGGCGGGTTTGACCGCCTTGAAATTCGGTAGCGATGCGGTCAAGGTTGGAAAAAAAGGGCTGGATGAACTCATACAGTTTCTCGCCGGACGGCGTGAGGGCAAACGGCCGGCGTTGGAACAGCGGCACGCCGAGGTATTCCTCGAGTTGCGCCACCTGCGCGCTCACGGCGGGCTGCTGGATGCCGTAGGGGATGTTGCGGACCGCCGGCATGATGCCGCCGTGCCGGGCCACGTAGTAAAATAATTCGAGGTGATGAACGTTCATTGATCCTGACGATGTTGGCGGAAGTGTTATTGATTCGCGGGCGGGAAGCAAGCCGGGGCGCGACAGCCGGGGCCGCAGAGATGGCATCGCCACAGGGCGCATCCTGTCGCTGCCCGGAGCGCCGGTCTGCGACCGGCTTTGGGCAGACGGACTGCGACTCGCGTGATTTTTCATTTGTTTCGAACCGTGTGGATTTAATCAAGTGTTAAGCCGGCTACAAGCCGGCGCTCCGAACGGTGGACGGTTGGGACAGTGTCAGAATGCCCCGCCCCTTCCCATCAATTTGACGCATTTTTCAATTTTTGTTGGCGCCGGGCGGCGGGTTGGACGATGATAGCAACAGCACGATTTACAAAAGGCTTTTATATGGCCCAGGCTATCATGGATCCAGAGCGGGTGCGGCGGTTCGCCGAAGAACTGCAGCGCTTCAACAGCGACCTCGAAAACCGGATGATCATGCTTCAGGCGCGCTTTGCCGCGCTGGGCGATACCTGGCAGGATCAGGAGCATGAGAAGTTCACCGAGGAATTCCAGCAGGCGCTCAAGGCCCTGAAAAAATTCAGTGAGATTTCGCGCCAGCATTCCCCCTACCTCCTGCGCAAGGCCCAGCGCATCGAGGAATATCTGCACCAACGCTGACCCCCGCCCCCACCCCGCGCCACCATGTCCAACGCCCAAGTCAGCTCGGTTGAAGCCATTGAAGCCTTTCGCGCGGATTTGCTCGTCTTTATTTCCAACGCCCGTGCGGCGCTGGAAGAGGTGGGGTCCGACCTCCTGCGGATGCGTCTCTGGCTGGAGAACGACCAGCGCCGCAATTGGGAAGGCCAGTTGCGCGTGCGCCAGTTTGCGCTGGAACGCACCCAGTCGGAACTGTTTGGCGCCCGGCTCTCGCAATTCCATGAAACCATGGTGGAAAAGCAGTTGGCGCATCGCCGGGCCCAGGTGGCGGTGGCCGAGGCGGAGGACAAGTTAAAGCGGCTCAAACGCTGGGAACGTAATCTGGAACATGACGCCGACCCCTTGCTCAAGCAGGTGGAGCACATGCAGAATTTTTTGAGCGGCGACCTCGGTCGCGGCGTGATTCAGCTCGACGAGCTAATCAAGAGTCTTCAGGCTTACGCGGGCATCACATCCCCCGCCCCAAAAAAGACGGAGAACAATACGGCATGAGTTTGAGCGGCAGCAAAGGCCGGCTGAATGGCATCACCCGCGAGCTCACGCTCAAGTGGGATGATACCAAAGCCACGTGGCGGGACGTCAAAGCGCAGGAGTTCGAACAGCGTTACCTGCGCGAGATGTTCATTGAAATGAGCAAGACCGTTGCCGCCATCGAAAAACTCGACGAATTACTCCGCAAAATCAGGACTGACTGTGAGTGACATTTCCCCCATCCCCCGACTGCTGGACCAACTGGACGCGCTCAAAACCGCCGGCGCGGATTTCGCCGCGCGCGAGGAAAAACTGAACCGCGAGTACCGCGCCCGCCTCGGCACCGCGCAGCAGCAACTCGAAGCCGCCCACGGCCGGTTGAACGACGAGGTCGGCGACAAGCTGGACGCCATCCGCGACGATTACGAAGCCCGGCAGCGGGCGAACGCCGCCTGGTTCGCGTCCCGCAAACGCCGCATCAACCGCGCCCATGCCAATGTGCGCAAACTGGTGCTGGATGACGTCGCCAGCACCGAAGGCCGCCAGAAATTTGCCATTCAAAAGGGCACGCTGGACGCCGAGCGCGCCCGCGAAGCCGGCTTGGCGCAGGCGGTGGTCAATCATGCGGAATATCAGCAGCAACTGGTGAATCTCCAGGCTGACTTTGCCCAATTGGGAGCTTCCGCGCAGTCGGCCTTTGGCAGTTACGGCAAATTCCGCCGCCAACTGGCCCCCGACCGCGCCTGGCCGGAACCCGACCTGGCCCCGGATGAAATCCAACTCTTCGAGCGCCTTCAGAAAATTCACGCCGAAACCACCGCAGACATTGCCCGCTTTCGCAAGCATCCGCTGACGGCGATTTTCCGGTTCCTTCCGTTTTGGCTGCTGTTGATCTTGGTGCTGGCGGGGATCACCGGTCTGGTGGGCATTCGCCAGGGCTGGGCGGGCAAACTGACGGATTCGGCACCGGCGTCTTTGCTCGCCGTGTCCGTGTTGCTCCTTGTTTTGCGGGAAGTCGGCGGCCGCCAGCAGGCCGCACTCGCCACCAAAATTGCCGCCGCTCTGGCCCAGGCCCGGCGGCTGGATGCGGTCTGTTTCGACAAATCGAATGCCCGCCTCGCGCAGGATCAGGCCCAGGTGCATGCGGATTACGAGCAGACCGTCAACAGCCTGAACCAGCGCTGGCGCAACCTCACGCGCGATACCATTCAGGAACGCGGCGACCGGCCCGTGGAAACCGACGCCCAGGCGCAGCGCATTTACCAGAAGTGCGAGCAGTTGCAGGTCCGGCAGCTCCAAAAATTCGAGCGCGATGAAAAAGAAGCCCTGGCCTTGATGCAGCTTTCCAAACAGACCAATGAAGCCCGGCTCAATACCGAACACGCCGCGCAAACCGCCCGGCTGGAGCGCGATTTCCAGTCGAACTGGCAAACTCTCGTCAATGAGTGGAACGCCCTGGTGCCGCCGACGCTGGCCAAAATCCGCGCCCATGCCGCCCTGGCCGGTCACTATTTCCCCGCGTGGGACAGTCCGGAATGGAACCACTGGACCCCGCTGCAAACGTTCCGCAACCTCGCCCAATTTGGCCGTCTGGACGTGAACCTCGCGCAGCTCGCCGGTTCCCTGCCCAAGGACGCGCGGCTCGCCGTGCCCGGCGGAACGTCCCTGTCCGTGCCGCTGGTGCTGGATTTTCCCGCGCACGGTTCGTTGCTCTTTGAAACGCCCAAAGAAGGCGGCGACGAAGCTATTGCCGCCATCAACAATCTGGTTTTTCGCGTGCTCTCCTCCGCGCCGCCCGGCAAGGTGAACTTCACCATCATCGACCCCGTCGGCCTGGGCCAGAATTTTGCCGCGCTCATGCACCTCGCGGATTACGAGGAAGGCAGCATCAATAGTCGTATCTGGACGCAGCCGGCGCAGATTGAGGAAAAACTGGGTGAACTGAGCGATCACATGGAGAAGGTCATCCAGATGTATCTCCGGAATGATTACGCCACCATCACGGAATACAACGCGCAGGCGGGCAATCTCGCCGAAAAATATCATTTCCTCGTCATCGCCTCGTTCCCGGCCAATTTCACGGAAAACGCCACCCGCCGCCTCCGCAACATCGCCGCCAGCGGCGCGCGTTGCGGCGTGTTTACACTCATCCATTGGGATCAGCGCCTGGCGGTCACGCAGGATTTCGTGCCCGATGAACTGCGGCAGAACAGTGTGAACCTCGTGCGCGCAGACAAAAGTTATGAACTCGCCGGCTGGCGCCGCGCCGGGGTGAAGGTCGTGCTCGACACGCCGCCCGCGCCGGAAGTCGCCACGCAATTTCTGCATCAGGTCGGCCGCAGCAGCAAAAACTCCACGCGCGTGGAAGTGCCCTTCGCGCAGATCACCCCCAAGCCGGAGGAAATCTGGACGTGGGATACCGGCTCCGAATTGCGCGTGCCCATTGGCCGCTCGGGCGCGACCAAGCTGCAATACCTCGAACTCGGCAAAGCCACGCGGCAACATGCCTTGATCGCGGGCAAAACGGGTTCCGGCAAGTCCACGCTGTTCCATGTCATCATCACCAATCTCGCGCTGTTCAGCAGCCCGGATGAGGTGGAATTTTATCTGGTGGATTTCAAGAAGGGCGTGGAATTCAAATGCTACGGCACCCGCAAACTGCCCCATGCCAAGGTGGTGGCCATTGAGAGCGACCGCGAATTCGGTCTGAGCGTGTTGCAGCGCGTGGACGACGAACTGCGCCGGCGCGGCGATCTGTTCCGCCAGTTGGGCGTGCAGGATGTGGCCGGTTACCGGCGCGCAGGCGGCGGCGTGATGCCCCGCGCGTTGCTGATGATTGACGAATTTCAGGAATTTTTCACCGAGGAAGACCGCATTTCGCAGGGCGCGGCGGTGTTGCTGGACCGCATCGTGCGCCAAGGCCGCGCGTTCGGCATCCATGTGATTCTCGGTTCGCAAACCCTCGGCGGCGCGTACACGCTGGCCCGCGCGACCATCGGCCAGATGGTGGTACGCATCGCGCTCCAATGCAACGAGGCCGACGCCTATCTGATCATGGATCAGGACAATCCCGCGCCGCGGCTGCTGTCGCGTCCCGGTGAAGGCATCTACAATGACGCCGCCGGCATGATCGAGGGCAACTCGCCCTTCCAGGCCGTGTGGCTGGCCGAAGAAGTCCGCGACAACTATCTCGCCCAGATTCGCGAACGCGCCGATGCCAGCGGCAAGCACTATGCCGAGCCGTTCGTGTTCGAAGGCAATGCGCCCGCCGATGTCCGCGAAAACCTGCCGCTCCGCGCCTTGCTCGACGGCACCGGCGGCAAACCCGCCTTCCCCGCCCGCGTCTGGCTCGGCGCGCCGAACGCCATCAAGGGACCGACCGAAGCCGTCTTCCCTCGCCAGAGCGGCAGCAACATCCTGCTCGTGGGCCAGGCCGAGGAACGCACGGCCACCATGTTCGTCCTGTCGCTGATCGCACTGTCCGCGCAGTTCCCCAAGGACGGCGCCATCTTCTACGTGCTGGACAGCACGCCGCCCGGCTTCCCGCAGCGCGAATTTTTGGAATCTGTCATCGCCGGCCTGCCACAAAAAGTCGTAACGCCCAAGGACACCAGCCTCGAAGATATCATGGCCGGACTGGCGGAAACGTTGAAACAGCGGGCCGATGGCCAGGCGGATGCGCCGGAGATTTTCCTCTTCATCCAAGGCCTGCAACAATTCAAGCGCCTGCGCGCGGAGGATGAATTCAGCTTCTCCAGCAGTACGGAAGTGACGCCCGCCGCCACGTTCACCAGCCTCATCAGCGAAGGCCCCGCGCGCGGCATCCACGTGATCGCCGCCTGCGATACCTACAACAACGTCACCCGCTTCATCGGCCGCAAACTGCTTGGCGAATTTGAAATGCGCGTGCTCTTCCAGGTGAGCGCCTCCGACTCCGCCGGCCTCATTGACTCGCCGGACGCCTCCACCCTCGGCCTCCACCGCGCGCTGTTCCACCACGACCGCGAAGGCTACAACGAAACCTTCCGTCCCTACGCCCGCCCCGCGGACGACTGGCTGCGCACCGCGTTGAAGCGACTGACCACGCCCACCGCCTGATACCATTCCCCGGTGATAATCGGTAAGTCGAGGATGGTAGGGCGCGTCACTCCCGTGCACGCCGTCGCGGCGAATCAGTGAGCGTTCGTTGGTCGGCGGTTAAACTGCCCCCTTCCGGATTATTTTCCTTCCGGGGTCTTTTTGCCGCCCGCCGACATCGGCCGGTGAACGAAGAAATAATACAGCGCCCCGGCGGCGGCCACAAAGGCGAGCAGCGAGAGCACCACCTTGTGCATTTCGCCCTTGTCAATCTGGTCGCCCACTTTCACGCCCAGCCAGCAGAGGACGGTACACCAGATGCCCGCGCCCAGGATGGTGAAGATCGAAAATAATTTGTAATCCATTTTGGCGATGCCCGCCGGGATGCCCACCAATTGCCTGGCGCCGGGCAGCAACCGCGCCACAAAAATCCCCGCCGCGCCGTATTGGGCCGACCAGCTTTCCGCCTTGGCCAGCTTTTCCGGCGGGAACAGAACGAATTTGCCGTAACGCAGCACCAACGGACGGCCCGCGAGCCGGGCGCACCAATAAACAATCGTCGCCCCCAACCATGACCCAAGAATGCCGCACAGGACAATGCCGACATAGTTCAGCGGAATCTGACCGGTATTGGCCAGATGCGCGGCGGGCGGAATGATGACTTCGCTGGGCAGCGGCAGCACGGAGCTTTCCATGGTCATCAGCAGAACGATGACCGGGTAGCCGGCGGTTTTGAGCGCGGCCAGATACCAGGCGATGAGCGGGGCGAACAGTTTTTTGAGCATGCCGCCGTGGTTATAGCCTAAAACGGGCCGGTTTGGACAGGTTTTTCCGCAGCTTGGGGCCGTTACAATTCAGTGACGGCGGTGCTGCTCGCTCTGATAAAAGGCGTCTATTTCGGCAGGGGTGGCGGGTTGCGGCCAGACCCAATCATGGGCTTTGGGATTTAGCCAGTTGAACGAGGCGCTCGCTCCGTCTTTGGGGAAAGTCGGATCGCCGCCATTATCCACACCATCTTCGCCAACCGAATACAGGAGAAAGGTGCCGTCGGCTTTGCGGTGGTAAGTTAAAGGCTGGCCGGTGGCGGTATCCAGGGGAATGGCGGTCAGGAATCCCGGGGTCAGTTCAGATATTTGTTCGGGCCAGTGGCCGTGCTGTAATTGATAGCGCTTCAGCGCGATAGCGGTGATGACAATCCGTTTGGCGGTTTCGTATGTCATCACTCGTTGACTGGTTCCGGCAATTTCGGTGATGGATTTGGAAAGCAGCGTGTGCAAATCCTCCGGTTCGGACAATAACGAAAATATGTAAGTAATACTGCCCGGCTCATCGTCCAGCTTGGCGATGCCCAAGGCAGTTATCCCGGCTTCCTGTTGCTGACAGGCGGCCAAGTAGCCGGTCGGTTTTTGAAAGTCACGGGCGGTCTGCTGTAAAATTTCATACCCGTGCAAGGCCCGTAATTCATCGGTATAAGACCACCAATATCGCCAGAGGAATATTTGCAGGGTCTGCCGGGCGTGGACCAGCGGCCCTTTCGGTGCGTCTGGCAGGCCAATGCTTGTCCGCGCCGAGGCCAATAAATCCAACCACCGTTGCAAGCCGTCGCCAGATCGGCGCCATCGGTCTAAACTGATGTCTCCGCACACCTGCTCCAAAGTCAAAGACTGCTGATAACCTGCCAGTAAATCCAGTTTTTGGAAATCTGCTTGCAAGGGGGCAAGTTGCGCCTCGGTGATGTCTGGGGACTGCAAAATTTCCCACGTCAAAGATTGGACATAAGCACACATTGCCACGCTCACCAATTCAGAAATAATCAAACGCTGATCCCGGGCGGCGGAGGTCAGTGCCAACATGGCCCGGGCATTGGCAACGGCGGCGGAAGGATTGCCGTTATGCAAGTCCACCAAACCCGCCTTGGACAGATATTGAACCGTTTTTTTAAGCCAGACGAGGTTTAGGTTTAAACTGGTGAAAGCGGAATCATCTGCGGTGCCCAGTTCGTATCGAAGCTTGAAATCAACTGCGGGGCGTTCAACCATCCCGGATAGCAAATCCAGCGCTTTCTGATTTTGTTGCACCGCCGCCGCTACGTCTTCCCACGAATTCGTGGTTTCAAAATCGGTGACTTGGGGTTGAAGGTATGCGACCATGGCCCGGCCCGGGGCAACCATTTTCATGCTCGTGGCATAGTTGGTAGTCAGCAGCGAGCTGTCATTTTTGAGCAACTCGATGGCTTGCATCAGCAATGCCCCGCCATCCCTGTCCGGCGCGACCGGCGACGGTACCGCCTGACTGAGTTCCACCAACTCCCCTGTGGCCTTGAGTTCGGCGCGGTATTGATTCACCGCCGCCCGCAACTGGTAGTGATGGATGATGGAACCGATGACGCCCACCATGGCAATCAAACCGGCAACAATCAGACATTTCCGAAAGATGCGTTTAACATACATAAAGTCAGGCGTCGTGCCAGTAATACCGCTTTCAAAACAATATCCCGGCGCATAATGCCGTTACAATTCAGTGACGGCGGTGCAGCTCTCTCTGATAAAACGCATCTATTTCCGCCGGGGTGGCGGGTTGGGGCCAAACCCAGTCATGAGCCTTGGGATTTAGCCAGTTGAAAGAGGAGTTCTCACCGTCTTTGGGGAAAGTCGGATCGCCGCCATTATCCATGCCATCTTCGCCAACCGAGTATAGCAGAAAGATGCCGCCTGATTTACGGTGGTAAGGCAAGGGCTGGTTAGTCATAGCATCCTGAGGTATTGCCGGTAAATATTGCGGCACCAGTTCGGCCAACTGATCGGGCCAGTGGCCATGCTGCAACTGATAGCGCTTTAGGGCGATGGCGGCGACCACGACCTGCCTTGAGATTTCAGTGCGAACGAGTTTTTTATAAGCGACCTCACTACTGTCCGGTTAAGATTTAGCTGAGAATGATTTCAGGTCGGTAAAACCTGTATATTTTCACTGTTCGGTCATTTTTCGATTTCAATTCTGCGACGATTCCTTGAGGGTGGCACCCCGCATTCCCGCAGTTTGCCA
>CAIQKM010000029.1 GCA_903872345.1 uncultured Verrucomicrobia subdivision 3 bacterium
TGCGCCAGCGGCGACTGGTGCGGGATTACGAAACCACCGAGTCCAGTGCCGAGGCTTGGATCTATATCGCCATGATCCGAATCCAACTCCGCCGTCTGGCTTGATCCCTCAGCATTCATGATTTTTCAGACGCACTCTAAGTGCAATCATAAAAAAATCCACTTCCACAAAAGCAATCCTTGAACTTGATCCCAAAGAAGTTCATGCACGTTTTCCTGAACTTCAACAATCTTTGGAAAAGGCGATTGATTTTTTGGCCACGCAACTAAACGTCGTATCAATTGACTTTTTGCCTCATGTTCAGCAGTTAATCCCGCTGACATTTTTCTTTTCTAAAGCACATACTCCCAGCGCTGACCAGACGAAATGGTTAAAGCAATGGTTTTGGAAAACTGCCTTTTCTCGTCGTTATTCCTCACAAACAGATGAAAAGATGGATAGCGATATTACGTGCTTTGAAGGATTTGTTGCAGGGAATACAGGGACCCTTGAAAAGTATTCATACAGTGTATCCGCAGAACAACTGGTGAAGCAAAAATTTACTAGGAATAGTCCTTTAGTCAGAGCCTTTTTGCTTTTGTTGGCTCAGAAAAATCCGCTTAATTTGGTTAATGGCAACAAGGTTGATTTAGGGAAAGCCTTGTCAAAATATAATTCCAAAGAATACCATCATGTCTTCCCAAGAGCATATCTAAAAAAGCGTGAATTCCCGGTGGAAAAGATTAATTCAGTTGCCAACTTTTGCTTCTTACCAGCGGACTCAAACAAAAAAATTTCCAGCAAAGCTCCATCAGACTATTTTGTTACTGTGGTACCTCAAGCTGCTTTTGCCGAAATCCTAGAATCCAATTTATTGCCATTAAATAAAGAAGTTTATGAAAAAAACGATTTTGAGAAGTTTCTTACACTCCGCAGCCAAAGGCTGATAGAATTTCTCGATAAGCAATTGGTTTGACAATCAGGTTCGACAAATACCCTTGTTACAAGGGAGTTCAGCCGCCTAAATATTTGTTCTGGCCACAAGTCTTAATATGGACGATCTCATCAAACTGATGCGCACCTACCGACTAACGTCGGGACTACGAGCGGGAGCAGCAACAGCAGCGCAGCCCGTCCGCCGAACCGCCCAGCCCCACGCCGGAGCGTGAGCCGGAGGAACCGGAGCCTTAAATTAAAAAATTTTTGCCGTTATGGTTTTGCAAAAGATGGCAACGAAACTGATTGATTCTGCAAAAAGCAGGCGCTGTGGGTGACGATTGAAAATAAAAAATAAATTGAGTTTGTTGAGAATGTGGTGGCGGTTCCCATTTTTGCGCTCCTACCAATGGAAATCTTCGCTTAATTATTGGCGGTTAAAACGGAGATGCGAATTGCTGGAATTTCACTTCAAGACGCGCAAATTCAAAGTGAGTTCTTTGCTGGATAATTCAGTTAAAACCACTTCAATTTTCGGCCAGCTTATTTGGACAATTCTGGCAAAACTGATTTTATCCGTCGCACTCGTGTTTGTTTTTTTAGTCTTGGATCACTATTTGGGGCATTGGACGCCAACATGGATTCCAAGCTGGTTACACCTTGTACCGGATAAAGACGCCCAGCGTGAATTTCTGACAACGCTTGGCGGTGTTTCTGCCGCGATTCTCACACTTTATTTCACTGCGATGAGCGTTGTTGTCAGCACGGCATACTCACGCACGCCAGGCAACATCCGATCCTTGATAATTAAGGAAGAAGTTGGCAGCGTCTATTTTGGTATACTTGCCCAGTTCGCTGGAGTCGTAACCGTAATGCTCACCTGTCTTGCCTTCGGCTATAAAATTGGCATGTTGAACACCCTGTTTGTGTCCTTCCTTTGCCTGTTTTCGATATTCGGGTTTGTATTTTTGGGCGTTCGCGCGTTTGAGTATTTTGATCCAACCTTATTTGTGACGCTCATAAACAGACGTCTTTTGAAGGAAATCCAAGCCGTAACACCAAGCGGGTATCAGTGGACAGCTCCATCGTTTCAAGCACATCACCAGCAACAGGTCGGGATTTTGTTAAGCAGTTATGCAGATTTAGTGACGGTTGCGTCACAAAAGGAAAATTTGCACGGCAATTCGGCACCTCAGAACCTTGCCCAGACGGAAGATGAAAAATGGAGAAAAGGAAGTACGTGTTTCAAAGTCCTGGACGAGGCGGACAAGGCGACCGCCAAAGGGCCAGAGGAAGTCCGGGCGGACTTCGAGGAATGCAAAAATTACTGGATGCAGGAATACCCGGTACTGTCCGAAAAGACCCGCAGCATTATCAACCTGTCATTCTCGATGCTGGTCAGGCCGCTCATCACCCGGCCTTTGCGGAAGCTCTTTTCCACGGACAGCAACGTCAAGCCGGAGGATGCCTTTGACGGCAAGATTATCATCGTGGATTTGCCCGTACAGGATTTCCGGCTGGCGGGCAAAGTTGCCAGCCTCACCTGGAAATTCTGCTTTCAGGTGGCCGTCCTGCGCCGGACGCCACCGGCCAACGGCACCTATTTGCGCCCGGTCTTCCTGTGGGCAGACGAAGCGCAGAATTTCATAACGGAATTTGACTCGGAATATCAGGCCGTCGCCCGTTCCGCCGGCGGCTGCACCGTGTACCTCACCCAGAACCGTGAGAGCTATTTGCGCGTTCTGGGCAATAACAGCGCCGTGGATTCTCTGCTTGGCAACTTGCAGGCTAAATTTATGTGCCAGAATTCCGGCGACACCAACGAATGGGCGGCCAAGCTTCTGGGCGAACGCTGGCTCCAGATCATCGGCACCAATGTGGGGCAGTCGAGCCCCGAACAGGCGGCCGGAGGCAGCCACAGTTCCGGGGTGACCCGCAGCGAGCAACGCCGCTACTTCGTCGAACCTTCAAGCTTCACCGTCCTTAAACGCGGCGGCGAACTGCATAATTTTCAGGTGCAGGCCATCGTCTATAAAGGCGGTCATTTGTTCGCCGCCACCAGCGGCAAGGAGGCCATGTTGCCCTACAAGCTGCTCACCTTCAATCAGCGATGATATGCCAAAAGAGCCGCCTCAAATCGAAAAGTTTTCCTTCAAGGATCAGGTTCAGGCGGTCAATGGGATCATTCGCTACGGATCGCTCACCCTCATCGTCATCATGCGTCGCGATATTGGTTACCGATATTTGAACCCGTTTCGCTTGTTTGGCACCGCTTTTGCCATGCTGATAGTTGCCGGTATGGGGCAAAGCCAAACCAACCGGCCCGGTGATTTGGCGGCGTTCGCCATCTGCATGCTCGCCGCTGGCCTGTGCCGGAAATTCGTTTGCTGGCGGCAAATCGGCAAACGCGACCAACAGCACAGCTATTATATTGGAGATTCGCACTTCCAGTTTCGCTGGCTGCCTCAATTCATTAGCCGCAATCGCCGGGTCGAGCGTTTCTTCGATCCGCTTTTCTGCTTCACCATCGGATTGGTGATCGGCGTTTTCTCGCACGCGCTCGGACTCTGGATCATCGTTTCAGCCCTTTGCCTGCGGTTGTTAGAATATCGGGCATGGCAGCAAGTGGTGTGTATGCAACTCGACGTCGCCGACAGCATGATTTACGCCGAATATCAAAGCGACGCCGTGGAACGCTTTTCCAATCCATCCCCGCCGACCGAAACAAAACAAGGCGGGGCATCTGGCATCTCCACCGGCATGGGTGACGACATCCATGAGAAAATCAAACGCAAGAAGACGAATCAACGCCCCACCATCGTCACCGACCCGCCCGCCACCAACCAAAGCGGGATAAAGCGGCAACCGGTCATCCTTGGCTTTGCCATTGCGATATTCGCCGACCTACTTCAATGCCCCTATCACGGCACTACCCTCACGGCCTGGTTTTTCATTCCCGGCGAATGGTGGAATGCCACGGTGGATGCTGTCACGCTGGCCTGCATCATCAGGCTGCTCGGCTTCCACTGGATTGCCATCATCGCGTTCCTGCTGGAACTCATCCCCGGACTCGCCAGCCTGCCGTTTTGGACGGCCTGCGTGGTCTATATGGTGTGGCAGCAAAAGAAACAGCTTCAATCGCCACTACCGCCCAAGCCCGAACCGGAAATCATGCATGCCGAGATTATCGTAGAAACCACACCACAGAATGACTGACAGACAATCCTTATGAGTCAACCAGACCATCACGTCACCGCCCTGGATAAAGGCCTCGGCATCATCGACAATCTCAAACCGTTGAAGGCGAAAAAATCGCCGGTCATTGCCGCCGTTTCCGGATTCTTCTGCGGCGGCATCGGCCTTGGCATCTATTTCCAGAGCTGGCTGGATTTTTTTGTGCCGATTGCCATCTGGATTGTCGTGGCCGTTATCGCCATACCAACCGCCGAAGCGCTGGACGTGCTTGGCTGCATTTTCTGCTGCTTTTACGGCTATCGCCGGGCCGTAACATCGAACGCCAAGCTGGATGCGCTCAACGCCAGCGCCAAGACGATTGGGGCGGACATTCACCCGTCACAGATCAAAATGGCCACCACCTCGCCGCCGCCGCTTACTTCCACGCGCACACCGCCAGCAATCACCGTCGCCACAATCCCGGCAGAATTAACGTCGGAAGGAATAGTCGAAAAGCGTCTTAAAAACCTGAAAGATTTGCGCGACCGCAACGTGATTTCGGAAGCTGAATATCAGACAAAACGGCAGCAGATTTTAAGCGAGATTTGATGATCTGGCATGGAGGTTGGCTACATCAACTGGCGTTCATTTACCAGCCATGAATCGCACAATATAGACCACCCCTTGGTAAGCGTTGGCTTCAACTTCTGCTTGCATGATGGCAAGTGCCCTGTCCGAAGAAAAGCCGCCCGTGCCTGAACCGATAATGGGAAACGCAATGGAGCGGTAATCATTCGCCGTTGCGATTGACAAAGCACTTCGCACACTATTGCTTATTGAAAAGTCAGATGGCCGCCAAAGCAGGTTTATACCGGCCACGTGAATAATCGCCTTGAACGGTAAGCGGCCCGCTGTGGTTTTGACGGCGTTGCCCAGCGGTATCAATCCCGCTCTTGCCAGTTCACGAAATGGAGCGGTACCAGCCCGATGCTTGACAGCCCCGGAAACACCTTGAGGCAATAGCAACCACCAGGGGAAAATATTCCTATTCCAGGCATTCACTATGACTTCGACCCGTTGGTCTAATAAATCGCCTTCGACAATATGAATGCTCGCCATACTACAGGTTTAGTTGAAAACTTTCGCGGTCATTTTCTTTTAATCCCAGATGGGTTTCGGTTCAATTGCGCTTTTCGTTTAATCCAGACTGAATAGCCAATGGCCACAAACAGGGGCAAGAATGAGGCCGCAGCGATGGTAAAAAATAAAATTGCACCGGCAGCTTTCATCGCGGGTAATTTTAGCGTTACCCCCAATATACACAGCAGAACCGAGACGAGCATGCCTCCTGCACACACTATGAGTATTATTCTGCTGGGTTTGACTCTCATGGTGATTTTACTTTCCAGCACTCTTATTTCCGCCACTGGATGAACCTGACGTACCCGAACCCGATGTCATAAACGTACCCGCGAATGCCCCGCCGTTTACTGTGGTGGCATCAATTGCGTTAAATGTAGCCTGTCCCCAATTTAAACCCGTTTGTGTGAAGATTCCAGAGCTTAAATCAAGGGTTCCTGCCTGCGTGTATGCTTGTCCAAAGTATGATTGCCAGCCCGTAATGGGGCCGATTGGTGTCACACTTGAAAAAGCTCCTTCCGCAGCCGACGGTATAGGAACGGCGGCTTCATAATCGCCAGGATTAAGCCCTGTTCGTACCGTAACACCCCATCCGGACGCTGACGCGTTATCCAAAGGTCCCGCATAAAGTCCGCTGTCTCCAATCAGTGTTCCTGACGAATTAATCCCGGCACCACCGGCACTATCGGTGATATGCACCAAAGGGCCTGCTGCAGATGGTGCTCCCAATAATGATGTCCCTGCCGTACCAATGATGCTCACCCCGGCGTCAGTAATATTTGCCGCCGTCTGCGACATGCCCGCAGCTTGTAGTCCTTGTGAAGTGAGTGAATCCACCGGCTGACCTGAAATCATC
Source organism: uncultured Verrucomicrobia subdivision 3 bacterium (assembly GCA_903872345.1). Classification (GTDB taxonomy): domain Bacteria; phylum Verrucomicrobiota; class Verrucomicrobiia; order Limisphaerales; family UBA11358; genus UBA11358. Next base: position 6,086 of record CAIQKM010000029.1, read on the forward strand.
TGTTGCCAGCCCGCCTGAAATGAATCCAAGCCGTGAAGACCAACGGCTCCGCCAGCAACAGCGCCGACAATCGTTTCAGATGTGACAGCGGCAAATGTAAAGCCGACCAATGCCTCTGTGCCTCCTCCCAACACCCTCAATCCACCAAAGGCAGAAGTCCATGCCCCCAAGCCAAACGGGTCAATCAGACTGACCGGATTACCATTGGCAAAGGCGTAAAAGTTCAGTCCGCCAGCAAATCCCGATGGGTCAGGATTGATAAAACGACAGATATACGGGTTGTAATAGCGCGCCCGCATATAGAGTAGTCCGTTGGGATCGGTCTGGACGCCGTAAAGTCCGTTAAAGAGAAACGGGCAGTCATTGGTGCCGGCACGGTACGTCATCAGGCCATAAGCAGAATATTCAATGCGGTCGGTGACATTGCCATTGCCGTCAGAGAGGGCAACCGTTGAACCACGATAGTCGTAGTGGTAGGTAAGCATGTTCGTACTCGTGGCCGTCTCCGTCACCTGATACAGCAACCCCGGCCCATAAATATAATAATTCGTGACGCTGCCTTTAATCCGCATCAATACCTGCGGCAGCTTGGCATTAGGGTTCACGACAAATGTGGTGGTATTGGTTCCAATGATCTGCCCGATACGATTATTCACCACATCATAAATGTTGGTGACGCCGCCCGCATTCAGCAACCGATTACGCGTATCGTAGGTGTAGGCCGTAAAGGTGCCGTTTGTCAGCGGCCCATATGTCAGATTCCCGTCCAAATCATTGGTTACGCCAGTGCCATTCAACGTCGCCAGCCGGTTATCCGCGTCATACGTCATCGTCCGTGTCGGCACGGTAGCCACATGCGGCAGTGGGGCGGCAAATTCCCAGCCCATGTTACCGGTATTGGTCCAGTTGAGACTAAATAGTGCAATCGGCAGACTGTTGGCCACTTGTTCCAAAATATTAGTAGCCTGTCCTGCCGTATCATAACTGATAGTCCGGTAAGACCCGTTGGGACGGGTAATGCCGGTCATGCGCCCGTCCATGTCATAGATGACACTGCTTTTCCGGCCAGCCCAATCGGTCACATTCGTCAAACGGTTCAGGCTGTCATACAAATACGTGACTGTGCGATTGCCGGGATAAATCAGGTTCGTCATATTCCCGTTGGCATCGTAGCGATACTGAATAAGGTTGCCATACCCATCGCGGTAGCTGGAAACACGGTTGTAAGCGTCATACGTCCAGGCATTCGTTTTGCCATTTTCAACGCAGTTGGTGAGATTACTGTCTGGGTCGTATGCGTTGGTGGTGATGCCAACCTTGTCCCCGCGTGTGACCAGCCGGGCGAGTCCATCATAGGTATTGGTAGTGCTCTGGCTGGCTGGGTCGGTCATAAGCGTCGGCTTCCCCTGGTGATTGAAGATCAGCGAATAAGAGCGGCCAAGCGGTGAAATTGTGTTGGTCAGCCGGTTCACCCCGTCGAACTGAAATTGCCAAACCTGACTGTTCCGGTTGGTGAGATAGACCTGGTTGCCCGCCGCGTCATAGACGCGTACGGAAAAGTGTCCCGCACCATCCGTCAGTTTAATCAGGCTGCCCCGCTTGTCCCATGTCTGACTGTTGGTTTCATTGGCCGCATTGACCGTCCTCAATTTATGGCCGTCTGCGTCATACTTGAATTTGGTAATCCGCTGCAATGGGTCGGTTGCCGAAATCAAGCGACCATCTGCGTCGTTGGTATATCGTGTTGCCTGTTGATAGGGGTCAAGTTTTTCAATCAGCCAATCCCGTGAATCGTAAATGTTTGTGACCACGGGCGCACCTTGCGGCGTAGCGGGCATAGCGGTGGCAAGCAAATGTCGCGTGACACTCCAGATATTGGTAGCCGTGTTACCGCGAGGGTCTGTCCCTGTGGTGGCATTGCCAACAGAATCGTACGCAATCCGTGTAACGCGATTTGTCGGCGCGATGGAATTAGTCAACTGGCGACGGCTGTTGAACTGGAAACTCATTGCCAGTCCCCGCGCGTCAGTATGGTTGGTTGCGTCGCCCAAAAAACTGTTGGCGAAGCTCTCGCTGCCAAGGCTACCTGGATAGGTAACACTGTTCAGCAATCCAAATGTGTCGTATCCGTAGGTGGTCTGGCCACCAGAATCTGTCCGCGTATGAAGTGTACCATCGGTATTGTAGGTATTATTCACCCAATCGCCCGCACCATTCGTTGAGCCGGTGAGTGAAAACTGTGAATTGTAGCCGAAGGTGCTGGCGTTGCCGCGTGGGTCTACCGACCGGATCAAATCACTCTGATTGTCATAAATATACTGGTTGGTGAACCCAAGCGCATCAATCTGCTGTAGCAAATTATTATTGCCATCGTAAACATACCCATTGGTTTCATTCAACGGTGAGACCGTTTCTACAATGTGATTCTGGCCATCATAGTATGAGTCCGTTTCAAAATTGAGTGGGTCAACTACGGCTGTCAAACGCCCTTGGTCATCATAATAATAATCCGTTTCGCCTCCCGCAGGGTCAAACTCTGTGGTTTGCCAACCCGACCAGTACAGCAGCCACATTTTGTTGGTGTCGCCTTGCGTGTATTGTGTCGTGATATGCCCTTGCGTGTCATAGTTGTTACTCACCACCAAACGGCTCAATGCATCTAGCGTAGCCGTAATCTGGTGATTGGTGTCGTAAACATAGGTGCTCGTCTTGCCTTCCGTATCCGTAAACGAAGTCAGGTCGCCCTGCGAATTGTAGGAAGTGGAATACCCATAACTGTTGGTGCGACTGCCATCAGTCACTGAGGCCAGCCGTTGCGGGGTGCCGCTGTAGGTAAAGGTGAAAGTCCGGCCTTTCCAATCCTTGACCGTGCTCACCCAATTGCTGGCATTGTAGGTCAGTGCCAAGGGCTGGCTGTACTGATCCACAATATTGGTAAGACGTCCGAGCGAATCAAAATTGAACCTGTTTCCATGCCGTTGCAACAAACTGTAGGCTGAATTGGTTTGCGTCAGCGTCGCAGTGGAATTGGCGGGCGGCGTGAAAACCCCGTTGGGCTGTTTGACGAATTGCAATGTGTCTTTGCCCAGGCTGACGGATACGCCGCTCTTGGTGATCTGGTCAATGCCCCATTTGGCTATCAGGGTTGTAGTGAGCCAGTTTTTGGGGTTGGGATACCCGCCATTATACGTTGCAATAGCTGCGGCAGTGGCCGTCAGCATAGAAGCCGCCTGCGCCGGTGTGGTGCCGCCCAGCAACGCCTGTGGCGCAGCTATGGTGGCAGCATTGACACTGTAATTATGTACCCAACCGCCCGCCATGCCCGCTGGATTGCTGAAACGGCGGGTGCCGTTGTAATAACGGGACAAGGTAATTCCGTGCGGCTCAGACTGGCCAACCGACAGGTCGGTATTCTCCAGTTCAAACGTATCGTCCGCCGTATCTATCGGATCGCCAGTAGCGGGAGCCGGAGTGGAGATTGGCGTATTGTCAAAATAGGTTGGCTGGTTATCACCTGAATTGTCAATATACACGGGGTCAATGGGCGTGCCCGGATCAGACGAATAGCCGCCGTGATACCCGCCGGCGATTATCATTTGTGAATTGTCCGCCACACCGCCAACCGCCTGCCGCGCCTCGTAACCGTAACCCGCCCAGCTTCCGCTTGTGCTGCTGACATGGTTGGACCCGTTCTGCGGTAGCAGCACATAAAACCCCTGCATGATATACTGGCTGTTAATCGCGGCAAGCTCGCTTCCGTAATTGGCAAGACTGCCCTGCACAGCCGACCAGTTGGTGCTGCTGGCCAGATAAACCGCCTGACCATTGGTATTGGCGATTTGCAGCATTTTCACTGTCGAAGATGCGACGAGGTTGGTGTTTTGCAATTGCTCAATGATGCCATGTTCCATCGCGCTGGCAAAATACGACCACAAATCAAACTGGATGTTTCCGATTTGAATATGGCTCGCATCATCACCGCCGCTGGGGTATTCCCCGGTGAATTGCATGTACACATCCACATAATAGCCGCGCCCGGCTTCCTGTGCCATGCGCCCCATGCGGTGAAAATATTGCGGCAACATGCCCAACTGCGCTGCCATCATCTGGCTGGCGTTTTCCGTCTGGAGCATCCAGTTCAACCCCATGATATTGAGCGTCTCACACGTGACCTGTCGCGAACCGTTGGTCAGGCCCTGCTGCAAATAATTGTCCAGCCTGCTCTGGCGTTGTTGCAGCCAGCCCCAATCCGGCTCAAACGCATACAGGATGGCGTAGCTTGCGTTGGTGCATTGGTAGGTATTGGTGACTGTCATGTTGGCGAAGTTGGTCGGATTGGGGATGAAGAGGTTGTTGGTGGTATCCCAACCACCCACCGGGTGTGTCACCGCCAGCACCACATTGGTCGTGCCGCCGCCGCTGGTGGAGTGTGACAACAGATTTGAGTCGTCCAGCCAGAGTTGCGCCGTACCACTGACGCCGAACGTCAGAGCAAGCCGCTGGCCTTGCAGTTGCGGCATGTACCATTGGTAGTTGGTGCCTGCAAAGCTAATTTGCAGTGTGGACATCAGGTTTGTCGGCTCGTAGGCCCAGCTCAAGATGGGCATTTGCCCACCAAAATCGTCCGTCTCAAAAGTGGTATAGTTAACAAAATCCCACGGATTGTAGGCGGGCACAATCTGCCAGCCGCCCAATATTTGTTGCACGCTGGCATTGGGTGCATTGCTCTGGATATAGTTGAGCAGATTGGTGGTGTACCCCGTCAGTTTACCGCGAATGGCCGACTCGCTGAGATTCTGGCAATAGCTGCCCGTATCCGTGCCGCCGGCAGCCGTCAGTAACGCATTGCTAATGGTGGTGCTGACACCGCCCAAGGCGTTTGTCAGTGAGATTCCTGATACCGGCAAGCTGATTTTGAAGGCCGGGTCAAGCTGGTAGATGGTCGAGCCGATGGTAAGCTGTACCCAGGTACGCTGTATTTCAAACGTGTTGCCGTCATCGAAATAGTAAAATTGCGGGTAGCCCCGGTTGCCACATAAATCAGCAAGGTAGGTATAGGTCGTTGTCCAGTTGGTATTGTTCAGGGTCAATTGCCACCAGTGGTGCAAATCGTAATTCTGGTTGTAAGGGTCATCATAAGGGATTTGTTGCCAGCCGAACTGGTACTGGACGTTGGTATAGCCAGCCGCCTGCAACAGGGCCATCAGCAGGGCCGACTGGTCGAAGTCATTACCGCTTTTTTCCAGAAGCGTGAGTGCCGCACCCTTTTTTGCCCCGAAATAAAGCACGAATCTAATATGGTCATGCACGTAATCGAATATCCGCTCCGGGTCTTTTTGTAATCCGTTCGCCAATGCCTGGATTTGCGGCGTGATGACCTCGGCGATGGCATTGGTCGGTACATTCGGCAGGCTTAGCGCGTTGGCATGGAAATCCTGATTGGTGAAAGCGGAACGCTGCGATGCAGCGGCTGGCGTATTCTGAACGTGATACCAGCCCGGACTGCTGATTTGTGCATGACTGGCAGTAGCCACCACCAGCAATCCGAGCACCCAAAAACGTAGTGTTTTCATTTGAAAATATAGTCGTCTTTATTGTGAAACTGATATGACATTGCCTTCTGCGTCATTGGTCACCGTGCCGGTTCTGGCATTCGCAACGCCGCTCAACCAGTCCGCCGACGTGTAGCTGTAAATTGCAGAGGTACCGGGTTGCGCCACCTGATTGACCAGCGGATTCAAACCGAGCAAGACCTGCCAGCCGTCATTGATGCCCGCGCCGTCCGTATAGGAGTTAGTGGGGCTGGTATGGCTGACCAGCAGTTCATACGCATCCGTCAGGCCGTCCCCGTCGCTGTCCTGCGGCGTTCCCAAAATCAGAAGCACTTCCGAATTGGTGAGGTTCGGAATCGTGTAGGTATTGAAATGCGGCCCTTGCCCCATCCAGTACCAGATGCCATTGGTAATGGGCGATTGCAGGGCCGTCGTGGCGAACACGTCATAATTGGCCCCCGGTTCGCCACCCTCGATGGTAAATGTAACGGACATATTGCCGCCGCCAGTGGCATGGGCGGTAACGTTCGTCATCCAGACATTGGTGCTGGAAAGACTATTGACCAGATTAGTCACCGAAAGCAGATAACCGGAGCCGGTGATCACATTCGGCGTCCCGGTGGTAGACGGCGCGGACGGCGCGGACACCACTTCCGCCATGAAGGGGGAATTCCACGGATTCATGATGTAAAAACCGTAGCTGCGGTTAAATAATTCATTGATGATGCCTGCATCGAGCGGCGTGCTAAACGTATACAAACTGTTGAACATGCCCTGCGCCTGCAACACACCGTTGCTGTCGCTGCCCAGGTAAAAGCCGTTGGTCAGCACGTCCGGGCCGGGAAATACCGTCACCGGCGGGCCGCTGGTGGCCAGTTCACCGTCCATGTACAAGGCGGTATTCGTGCTGGAATAGGTCAGGACGATATAGTGCCAGTAATTGGTGGTCCAACTGATGGGGGCAGAGACGTAGGTGGTCACATTGCTGGAAAGGTCATTGGTCTGGGCCGAGAAATAAATATTCTGCCCGACATCATCCACATACAGACTCCACCAGCCGTAGCTGGAATCGGGACTGTAGCCGCCCACTTCGATTAATCGCCCCCATTCCCCAGGCCCGGAGCCGCCCTGATTGGTGCTCGCCCAGTTGGGTGCAAACCAGAAGGCTACCGTTCCGCCATCCACAGTCAGGTTGGTTTTCCCGTTGGTCTCGTAGACATTGTACTGAAGCCATGCCGGTGCATTGGAGTTGACCACCAAGGATGCGCCGTCACCCAAATACGAGAAACTCAGGTTGGTGAACGATACCGGCGCATAACCTTTGTCGCTAGTCCAGTTGGTGCTGTCGTAGAACGACCAGGAATCCAGCGGAACATAGTAGGCGCGGGAATTGGTGTCGCCGGGTGACGGAGCGGAGGCTCGTGCCGGTGGCATCATTGCCGCCAGAATGCACAATCCGATCAACGAAAAAATTGCCCGGAGCAATGCCGGCTGTAAGTGGTTCGTCTTCATGATTCCTTTTGTGAAATATCCGCCGACAGGCTCTCAGGCCATGGCCAATAGCCACGCAAATTGGTTGTGATTTTCAGACTTTTGAAATGCCGTTGATCCCCGTCCCGTTGACTTCCCGATTCTCTCTTAAAACCGCCGTTTGCCAAGCATAATCCTGCTATTTCGCCCATATCTTTTGCCTTTGTAACCGCAAGAATTGCAGTGCAATCGGCTGGCTGCGTTTTCGCGGCTGGTTTTGCCGTGATTGCGTCATTCGTCTCCCGGTCATCAGTCACGCCAGCGCGGTCGTTCTGATGGGCACAGTGAAGTCCTCGCCGGTACGCGCAAGCAGAAACCCGGTTCCTCCTAAAGGCTCCCTCCCATTTTCAGCTTGCCCGTTGCGCTACGCCCCGGCTTTCAGACTTCCAGAGTTGTGCCATCAGGCCGCGCTGTAGCGGACTGACAACCAAAAGGAGACTGAACAATGACTACCACCGACCAAAAAATCACCGCTTCCAAAACCCCAAGCCATATCGCCTACCACGTCAAAGACGGTAATTCCGGCAAAGGCTTCTGGACGCGCATCGGCGCTGCATGGGCACATGCCGACGGCAATGGCTTCAACATCCAGATCGATGTCATCCCGCTGGACGGACACATCAAGCTCCGCGTCGCTTCCGAAAAATCCGAATAACAACCAACCGGGCGGGCTTCACGGCCCGCCCGCAACCGAAAGGAATTTTCCAATGACAACCATCATCCACATCACCGAAGACGAGTTTGACGACGCCTATCCGCTTCGCCCCAATCATTTGAATCCCAATGCCCCGTGGACAATTGGCGACGGCCCCGGATGCCTCTTTGAGACATACGGCCCGGAACTGGAATTTGTTTACAGCCAGGACCCCAGAACTGTCTGGACAATTTTGGACGCAGATGCGGACGGCGATTTCATCCTCGCAAGCGGTCGTCATTTCATCAATCGGTTTGGCTACCTAATTAGTACCGTCCCCGTTGAGGATGGCCTGACCATCCAGTGCCGTATCACCATCGATTCAGATGACGAATAGGAGGACGGGCCATGACCGAATTATTTGCACAGCCCTACGATATATCGGCGCAAGGCTTCTACTTCACCAGCGCGGAGGAATATCAGGCGAAATCAGCGAAGAATTTTAACGCCTATCATTCCCCGGTTGAGGAATACGAAATCCAGTTTATCGACGGCGACACCATCGACGCGCAACTGTTTGAAGCCCTGGGCATCAATCAGGTCAATTTCGGCTCATTCCTGGGATTCTGCGAATCATGGGACGAGTTGCAAAAGCAAAAAGTCATCATCGCCGTTGGCGAATGCGGCTACAGCTTCGACATGGAAGCAGGCGATCCTGACGACTTCGACCTCGACCTCTACGAAATGAACAGTCTACGGGAATTGGCCGAGCATTTTGTCGAGGAAGGGCTATTCGGCGAAATCCCCGAACGGTTGCAATACTACCTCGATTACGAAGCCATCGCCCGCGACTTGGGCATGGACTACAGCGAAACCACCATCGCCGGAAAGCAGCTCATCTACCGTTGCTCCTGAAAACTGCCGCCATACCCCTAGGGGGTATGGCGGCCAACCGATACCGTCACTGCGCCGAAACGCGGAACGATGCGTTCGGCGTTCCTTGCGTGTCCACAAAGAATTCCTGAATGGAGCCGTCGCCGCTAATGAGGTTCGTCAGTGAATTCCAATGCACAAAATCCTGAGTTTGCTGGAGGCGGTAGTTCCGGCCCGAAACCGTCTGGAAACGGACACCAACGGCGTTGCGGATGGTGAGCACCGGCCCGGTGACGGGGCCGCCCGTCTGGCCGTAAATGCTGAGTACAACCGCGCCGCTCTGGTTCGAATAATAGCTGCCGAACGAAATGTAATAGGTCTGCCCCGCCACGGCGGTAAAACTCGCCGTGCCGGTGTTGGTTTGCGTCACCTGCGTCAGGTTGTTAATGCCGGTGCCGGTATAGACCGAGAGGATGTTATTGAAGCTGTCGCTGCCCTGCGTCAGCACTTGCGCTGCCCCCGCAGCCGGAGCTGTCCAGCTAAACCAGAGCGTGTTGTTGCCGTCAGTTTGAGATTCAAGCGCCTGTTTTGTGGCGTAGGTGCTGTAAGAAACCACAGCCGGGGAACTGCCGGAAAGCGTCGCCGCCCCTGAAAAATTATCGTTGGTAAATGCCGCCCCGCCGGTCAGGTTGTAGCCGTTCAGGTCAGAATTCGGATTCAGCGCGAAGGTCAGCACAATCGGCCCGCTGTTGCCGCTGTAATAGGAATCAACGCAGACGACATAATCATTGCCCTGCACCACCGGCAACGAGGCCGTTCCCGACGTGCTGGTCGGAATCAACTGAATCAGGTTTTGCACCTGCGAGCCGTGCCAGACGGTAAGATCCTGAGTATAGCTCGCACTGCCGGTCAGGCTGAGTGAAAGCCTGCCCGTGGCAGGCGCATGGTACACGTACCACAGCGGGCAAGTGCCCGAATTGGGTGCCAATGCCTCTTTCACGGAACTACCGTTATAGCCGATGGTGCTGCCGTCCTCGGTATTCACCACCACGCGGCTGGCAAAAACAGAGTTGGTCGTTGTCGCGCCGCCGATCACATTCAGGGTATTGATTGTCGAAGACGTATTCAGGCTCAGATTGACCTCGATATTGCCGTAATTGCCGCTGTAATAGCTGCCGGTGCAAATGTGATAAACGGTGCCTGCCGCCACCGGGAAGGTGAGCGCCGTGCCACCGGAGACAACCAGGCTGATATTGGGAAGCGATGAACCCAGCCACACCGTCAGCACTTGCGAAAAACTGTCGCTGCCGTTCAGGTTGACGGTGGCAACGCCGCTGGCCGGAGCCGTCCAGCTATACCACAGCGTGCGATAGCCGGTGGGCGAAGGCTCGCCCGTTTCAGTGGTGGCGTTTTGGTTGTTATTGACGGCTTGAGCCAGACTGCCCGTAAGCACTTGCGCCCCGGCAAATGAATCGGGGATGGTTTGGGCAGAGGCAACAGCGGTGAACAGACACAGAACAGCGCCACCGGCAAGAAAGCGCTGGAGGAATGCGGGTATTTTCATTATGGAGGAATGGATGATTTTTTAGGTTTATGGTGAACCAGAATTGCGCAAAGTGGTTCAAGGGAGGCGGATGTGTTTGACCGGCAGGGCAGCCGCAAATACCTGAATGATGCGGAGCGGCGTGCCTATTTTCAGGCGGTCAAAGGCGAAAAAGACCAATCATACCGGGCGTTTTGCCTGACGTTGTATTACACCGGTTGCCGGATTTCAGAGGCGTTGCACCTGACGGTGGGGTGCGTTGATCTGTCGCAGAAGACCGTCGTGTTTGAAACCCTCATGCGGTGCAAGCCAATGCTTGTGCCTCGCACAGCTCGCACCCCTTGGCCGTACCCCAGATTAGCCTGACATTTTACCGTCAGTGCTTCGCTTTGGGCCTTCCGGCTTGCCCTGATTCCCCAAAGCCACGGCCACCGCTGCATACTTCCGGTCAATAGTCAGAAAAGCGCGGCCCCGCGCCCCATACGCCATGTGATTAAAACTCTCCTGTCATGGCTCATGCGGTTGCCATGAGTCACGCCAGCTTCGCCCGCTACGCGGAGTTGGTCTGGGGTTGTTTGTCTTCGCCTTTTTTACGCACCTCCATCACTCCCACCGTTTGCTGCTCACTGGTACGACACCGGGCCGGGATTGGGCAGCGAGATCAAACATCGCGCCATCGGCTCCCCTTCGCCCGCTTCGCTCTCTGTCACGCTTTTTGCTTTCGCTGGGGTGTTGGCTGCGCTTTCGCGCACGTCCCGCTGTCTCCCCCAACGGTGAAGCGAGCAGCAAACGGCAGGGTGACGGATAGCGGTTTCAAAAAAAAGCTATGATAACAACAAATTCTAAAATTGAAGCGTCAGCACCAGCGAATGTCCGGCCATCGTCGGTTTCAAAAACCAGCACATTGCCCCGGCTGGATTACAAGTTGCGCCACCGCAACCGGCAGCTACCCACACGGGAGGTTTTGGCATTGCTTGAAGCAGAAGCCCCGGACTTCTGGCGCATCGCGCATGTAGTCGGCCAGTGGGTTTGGATTCAGTTCCGGCAGAAGCAGCTGCCAACCGTCACCAGCACGTTATCGCAACTCGGATTCCATTGGAACCGCCGCCGCATGGTCTGGCAGCACCCGTGCGGATACTTCGCCACCGGACGCGCCGACTACGACCCCCGCCGCCGTTACGGCAGCCACGCACGCCATGCCATTTGAAAGGAGAACTCGCCATGAACACCACCCCCACGCTCCCCGGTCTGGAATCCATTGTGAAACCTTTCACGTTCCCGGCAACGCCCTATGAATACAAGGTAACAGCCTTGCGCGAATGCCCCACGCCGGACGCCATGCAAATGTGCGACACCCCCGACCGCGCCGCCGATTATTGGCGGATGCACATCGCCACCCATCCCCACTATAACCCCGATTGTGAATGCTTGGCCGCGCTTCTGTTGAACACCCGCCGCCGGGTTAAAGGCCATCACCTTGTTTCTATCGGCACCATGGACACGATTTTAGTCCACCCCCGCGAAATCTTCCGCGTAGCCATCGCCACCGCCGCCAGCAGTGTGCTTGTCATGCACAACCACCCATCCGGCGAAAGCAGCCCATCCGACGCCGACGTGAAAGTGACGCGGGATTTAATCCGCGCCGGTCAGCTTCTCAAAATTGAGCTGGTTGACCATGTCGTCATCGGCAATGGCAATTTTTCATCACTCCGAACCCTTGGATATTTTAGCCTATGAACCAGAACCACGAAGAATCGCCTTTCGGCGAAATCATTTATGCCTACACCCGCAAGCAAGCCCTTGCCGACGGCGTGCAGGTTGATGTTTCCACCACCGCACGGGAAGCCGGAATCCGCTTTCCGGTCTTTATCACCCGCACTGCCTTTGACGCTTATGTGACCGTGCCGCCAAACGTCACCGGCCAGGACGAAGCCGGGAGGCTTTGGGATATTGTCTGGATGTTGCGCTTTGCCATCCAGCGCAGCCGCCCAGGTTGCGACCGCTTGCCCGTTGCGCTCTATGTCCGCAACGACAACCGCGCCGCGCGGCTGGTGAAACTCACCGCCTCTTGCGGCCCGCTCGACATGGACGACCCGCAACCCGCCATCACGGTGATGATGCCGGACGAGGATTGACCGACAGCACCCCACAAAGCCCCCGTCGCCCCCCACGCGCCGGGGGAAATTTTTTGCGGCTGAACTCCGTTGTCGTTCAGCCGCAGGTGTTCATTGGGGACTCCGCCGCCGTCCCCAAGCCCCGCCGCCAGAGGGCGTGGCCCTCTGGACACGCTCTCAACGCTGCGCTGGCTTTTGCGCTTCGCGCCCTTTCCGGCGTGGCGGAAAGGAGAATGTGTTGGAAAATTAGACTTGAAAGTCATTTGGCTTGGTGAATCATGGCAACATGGAAACCAGTGAGCTTTGGCCGTTTAGCCAGAACATATGGCGAGTTTTAGCCTGCAATTTATGAGCATTCAAGATTCCACCATCAAGCGTTTGTTCGGGATGTCGAGAAATCAATGTGCCTCCCCAGACTGCGAAGCGCCCCTGATAATCGATAATGTAGTGGTGGGAGATATCTGCCATATCCGTGCCCGCAGAAAGGGAGGCGCAAGATTTGACCCAAACATGACCGCTGCCCAAAAAGATCAATTCGAGAATTTGATTCTGCTTTGTAGCACCTGCCATAAGCTTATTGATATGCAACCAAGCGCCTATCCTTCTGAATGGTTGCAGAGCATAAAGGCTACTCACGAAAGAAAAGCACAACAGCCTTTGGAACTCTCGGCGTTAGACGCCCAACACGCTTTAATGATTTTGGCAAAACATCAAGCAAAAGCCAGGAAATCAAAAATCAACACCGCGAATGTCTCGACCTCTGGAGGAGTCCATTCATCCGCCGCGCATGGTGGGGTGGCTTTCGCTTTCGGAGGGGTGTATAACGCCCCCATCAACGTTCGGGTCTCCTCTCCGAAATCCTCTAGCAAAGGTTATCCATCCAACAGCATCGGGGCGGACGCAAACATGACGAACTACATCGAATATCTGTGTGACCTTTACGTGAAGTACATGGTGCCTATTCAACCCGATGAAAAAAACAGTTGGGCGAAACTTGGAAAACAAATCAAAACCAAGTTTCGATTGAAAAAGAAGACACGCAATCATCTTTCGGCAGAACGTTTTTTGGATTTGGTCCGATTCCTTGTTGACGAAAAGCTTGCGCGAACGCCTGTCGGGGGCAAGCATCTCCGAGACGGCACCAAAATTTGTCGCACTTTTGAAGAATTCCGGCACGGTACAATGTAAAATTCCATTCGCTACTGTCAGTGAATTTGCCAGTGAAAGCACCCGCCAGTAGTGCAAAATACTGGCTGGTAAAGCCGAATAGACATTGATTTTACAGGGGTTTTTGCTATATTTGTGGTGTTCTGAATCAGTGACACAGACCGCGTCCATCTGCGGTTAACTTTTTCTTCCCGTCTTGACCAAACCAGTCTGGCCCCGCAAATTCCCCGGCTTGGACAGTCACAAAATAAAATCCCTGCCCCCGGCCTTGCTCGGCTGGTTCGCGGCGCATGCCCGGGATCTGCCGTGGCGGCGGACGCGTGATCCCTACGCCATCTGGGTTTCGGAGATCATGCTGCAACAGACGCAGGTGAAGACGGTGATTCCGTATTGGCATCGCTGGCTGCGGGAGTTGCCGGATATTGCCGCCCTCGCGGCGGCGCCGCCGGAGCGGATTCACAAGTTGTGGGAGGGGCTGGGCTATTACACGCGGGTGCGGAATCTCCAGAAGGCGGCGCAGGTGATCGTGGCAGAACATGGCGGGGTGTTTCCATCGCGGCACGAGGACATCCTGGCGCTGCCGGGGATCGGGCCTTACACGGCCGGGGCGGTCGGCAGTATCGCCTTTAACCAGCCGGTGCCGATTTTGGATGGCAATGTGATTCGCGTGCTCACGCGGCTTTTTGGGATTGCCGGGAATCCGAAGGACAAGGCGACAAATGGGCAGCTTTGGGAGTTGGCCGGGCAGTTGGTGCGAGCGGCTCAGGTTTTACCGGGGGCAAAGGACGGGGGCAGGCTGGCAAAGTTTTCTGGATTGAATGGATTGAGCGCCACCTCACCCCGGCCCTCTCCCCCATTTGCCAATGGCGGAGAGGGAGAAGACGCGGCGGGCGAAAACTGTTCCCACCTCAACCAGTCGCTGATGGAACTGGGCGCGCTCATTTGCACGCCGCGCAATGCGCAGTGTCTGGTCTGTCCGGTGAGGAAATTCTGTGTGGCCTGTCGGGAACAGCGGGTGGAGGAATTGCCGAATCTGGGCAAGCGCGTCGCCGCCACGGTCCGTTATTTCACGGCGTTTGTGGTGCGGCGGCAGGGGAAACTGCTGGTCCGCCAGCGGCCGGCCGGGGTGGTGAACGCGCATCTCTGGGAATTTCCGAACGTGGAGACCACCGGCGACGAGGCGGAAACCGTCCACGCCGCGCGCGAGTTATTGGGCGTTGAACCCGAACAGCTTGCCCCCTTGCGCACGGTGAAACATGCCATTACACGGTATCGCATTACGCTGACGGCGTACACGGTTACGGTGAAACGCGCGCCGGCCAAGGTGGACGGCGTCTGGAAAACCCCGGCGGAGCTGACGGAACTGGCCTTTACGGCCGCTCATAAAAAACTCGCCAGCGCGGCCGCCAAAAGTATCCTGTCAGACCGATGATTTACTTCGATTACAACGCCACCGCGCCGGTCATGCGCGAGGCCCGCGAAGCGTGGTTGCACGTCACCGAGAAAATCGGTGGCAATCCGTCCTCCATGCACCAGTACGGGTCCAAGGCCGCGAACGTGCTGGCCGAGGCCCGCGAGAAGCTGGCCGAGCACCTGGGCTGCCATCCGCTGGACATCGTCTGGACCAGCGGCGCGACCGAGGCGAACAACATGGTGATGCACCATTTCGCCAAGAAGCTCGGGCCGACCGGCGAGGTGTGGGTTTCCGCCATTGAACATCCCTGCGTGTTCGATTCCTCCCAACATTACTTTGGCAAACGCGCGCGCCTCATTCCCGTGACGCGCGAGGGCGTGATTGACCTGGACTGGCTCACCGCCGAGCTGGCCGATTCGCGTCCCGGCCTCGTGGCGGTAATGGCCGCGAACAACGAGACCGGCGTGATCCAGCCCTGGCGCGAGGCGTGCGCGATCTGTCATCAATACAAGATTCCGTTCTTCACGGACGCCGTGCAGTACATCGGCAAGATGCCGTTGAAGGGTTTGGGCGAATGCGATTACGTGAGCGGCGCGGGCCACAAGTTTGGCGGACCGCGCGGCGTGGGTTTTCTTAAAATCCCGAATCGCAGCACGCTCACCCCGCTGCTCCACGGCGGCAAGCAGGAGGGCGGCCGCCGCGCCGGCACGGAAAACACGGCCATCATCGCGGCCTTCAGCGCGGCGCTGGAAGTGCGCGAGAAACAGATTGCGCGGGGCGAACACGCCTTGCGCGGCGTCTGGCGGGATAATTTCGAGCGCGAACTGCTTCGCACGCTGCCGGGCACGAGCATTGTCGGCGCCACGCAGCCGCGCCTGTGGAACACCGTCTCCGCGCTGATGCCGGATGGCGACCGCAAGCTGCAATGGGTGATCCGGCTGGACAAGGCGGGCTTCGCGGTGTCCACGGGTTCCGCCTGCACCACGGGCAAGGAAGAGCCGTCGCACGTGCTCTCCGCGATGGGTTTGAAGGCCGCCCAGGCCGTGCGCTCCGTGCGCTTCAGCGCCGGCTGGGAAACCACCGAAGCGGATTGGGACGCGCTGCTAAAAGGCTTGGCGAAGATTCAGGCCGATTTGCACCCAGCCAAAGCGTAAGCCCGGGGTGGCGACGGCTCGTCGCCACAGTCTGATTGCCCCAAAGTCAGGCTCGCAAACCAGCCCCGGCGACGAGCCGTCGCCGCCCCGGCGGTCACGGCCAGAGCAACGGGGCAACGGGGCAACAGAGAATGGTGGCAGATCGCCGGGTGGGGATGACCGTTCGCTGGTCCCATTGTTCCAGCTCGGCATCACCCAAGCCGATCTCTTGGCGAAAACCGGGCTTTTTGCTTGTTAAATAGTTTAGACAGGAGTAATAGCAACGGAATAAATAATTTTCATGAACAGGAAAATGATACAGGAATGATTCCCAAAAACACCAATCGATCGGGTGTATTAGAAATTTTGAGCAGCCATATAGTGCTTTGCACGTATAACTAGAACCTTTTTTAATTATGCCAATAACAATACCTGTCTCCGTTGAAGAATTAAAGCTGGATCTAAATAATTTTCGAACCGTGCCACAGTCCAAAGAGACTACCGCGGTTCACACAATGATTTCAATTGCTCCAGATCGGTTTTGGGCTTTAGCTGAAAGTTTATTAGATGATGGCTATCTGCCAACTGAAAACATTATTGTTTTAAAAGCGGGTGAGGATCTAGTAGTAAAAGAAGGGAATCGTCGCATTGGCGCTCTAAAATTAATATTTGGCTTCACTACTGTCCGGTTAAGATTTAGCTGAGAATGATTTCAGGTCGGTAAAACCTGTATATTTTCACTGTTCGGTCATTTTTCGATTTCAATTCTGCGACGATTCCTTGAGGGTGGCACCCCGCATTCCCGCAGTTTGCCA
>CAIQKM010000030.1 GCA_903872345.1 uncultured Verrucomicrobia subdivision 3 bacterium
CGCCGAGCCATAATCATTACCTGTCAGGTTAATGACACCGCCGAACGCATTGCTGATGACTGAACCTTGACCGGTCGTGACAGGATAGTTGCCAGACCAATTGAGCGTGCCCGTATTGATCAACTCACCATATAATTCCATACTGTAGGTGCCCGCGATCGTGCCGCCATTGATTTGCAGCCTGTTGTAGACTATGCCCGTGCTCCAAAAAAATGCGCCCAACAAAGTCAAATTGCCCGGCCCGTACAAATTGCCACCACTGAAAAGCAGGCTTTGGGCTTGCACATCTTCAGTCAAGGTGACGTTGCCACTGATCGTGACATCATCCCCCGCGCCCGGCACCAGATTGGGACTCCAATTTGCCGCCACGTTCCAATTTCCGCCATTGGCATTTGTCCAAGTAATCGCTGAGGCGTGTGCCACGCCGCCCACGCCCAAACACCGGAATGCGACTAAACAGAAAAACAATATGGATTTCATTTATGTATGACTGGTGGTTCCCCCCCCCAACGAGGTGCCCTTTTGTTGCTGCGGGTGGAATTTACCTTTTACCTCAAGATGATTTCAACGAATAAATGCCTTAAAAATTAAAGTAAGCATCCAGTTACTCAAAGCGGAGAGAAATTTTACGAGCACCACCCCGCCCTCCCCCAAGTGTGAAAACTCCCCACAACCCTCAACCGGCCTATCAGCCACCCTCTCCCGCTCCGGCAGCCTCTGGGACATTTACCAATGGCGTAGAGGGAGAGAACGTGTTGTTCGGCCGGCTGATGGCAAGGCCACGGCTCTGGATTTTCGGCGCGATTTCAGGATACGCCTGAGGACTGGCAATCGGGCAGTAATGGTTCCATGATTTGAAACGGCAGGTGCCGCTCCGCTGGAGCTGGGAATTTTGAGGGCCTGTTTCTACAAATATGGCGCTCCGCCGGAGCTGAGGCAAAGACCATTGGTGTAGTTTGAAACTGCAATTGGTTTAAGTCGCGGATCAAAAAAGCACCGGCCGGTCAGCTTGCGCCGACCGGCCGGGTTGTTTGTTTCAGATCAATTTTCCCAGACCGCCTACCGATGGGAGGCGAGGCCGGCGGGAACAGTCGCGGTGCTGGTGGCGGTGCGAGTGCTCGTCAGTTTGACGGCCTGCTGGATTTCCTTGGGAGACTGGCCCTGGTCGTCCTTGTTGCCCACGCTGCCGATTTCCTCTTCGGGAATGCGCATGGCGTAGAAGGAGCGCCAGATGAACACAAGCGCAATGGCCAGGAAGAGCACGGCAATGCCGGTCTTGTAGGCCTGCGACTGAATGGTCACGGCGATTTCCACGGCGAGCAGACCGAACAGGGTGGTGAATTTGATGACGGGATTCAAGGCCACCGAGCTGGTGTCTTTGAACGGGTCGCCGACGGTGTCGCCCACGATGCTGGCGGCGTGCAGGTCGGTGCCTTTGGCGCGCATATCCACTTCCACGATTTTCTTGGCATTGTCCCAGGCGCCACCGGCATTGGCCATGAAGATGGCCTGATACAGCCCGAAGAAGGCGATGCCGACCAGGTAGCCGATGAAGAAGTAGGGATTAAAGAACGCCAGCGAGAGGGCGAGACAGAAGATCACAATAAAGATGTTCCACATGCCTTTCTGCGCATAGACGGTGCAGATGCGGACGACTTCCTTGCTGTCCTTCTCGGAGGCCGTGGTGGCGTCGAGGTGCATGTGTTCCTTGATGTAAACCACCGCGCGGTAGGAGCCGGTGACGACGGCCTGCGTGCTGGCGCCGGTGAACCAGTAGATCACCGCGCCGCCCATGAGGAGGCCAAGGATGATTTCCGGCTGCACGAGGCTCAAGTGGGCGATGACGTTGCCAAACATGTTTTCGAGCAGGATGATGATGCCGAACACCATGGTGGTGGCGCCGACGACGGCGGTGCCGATGAGCACCGGCTTGGCCGTGGCCTTGAACGTATTGCCGGCACCGTCGTTCTTTTCCAACTGATGCTTGGCGTTTTCAAAGTCGGGTTCAAAACCGAAGTTGCGTTCGATTTCGGCCGAAATGTTCGGAATGGCTTCGATCTGGCTCAGTTCATAGACGGACTGGGCGTTGTCGGTGACGGGTCCGTAGCTGTCCACGGCGATGGTCACGGGGCCCATGCCCAGGAAGCCGAAGGCCACGAGGCCGAAGGCGAAGATGGGCGAGGCGAACTTAAACTGCACGGGCATCAGCGCGCTGATGGGCGAACCGGCATAGGTGGCCAGGCAGGAGGCGCAAAGCATGAGGAGGAGGATGACGAAGCCCATCCAGAAGGCGGAGAAGTTGCCCGCCACAAAGCCGGACAGGATGTTCAGCGAGGCGCCACCGTGCTTGGAGCAGTTGGTCACTTCGCGGACGTGCTGGGATTTGGTGCTGGTGAAAATCTTGGTGAATTCGGGAATCAACGCGCCGGCGACGGTGCCGCAGGAGATGATGGAGGAAAGCACCCACCAGAGATTCGGATCGATGCCGGTCTGCTTGGCGAGCAGGAAATAGCTGGCCAAAAACGTCACGCCGATGGACACCGCCGAGGTGATCCAGACGAGGTGGGTGAGCGGGGCTTCGAAGTCGAAGTCTTTCTTGCCGCCGAACAGGGCCTTGGTGAGGCCTTCGTTGATGAAGTAGGAGACGAGCGAGGTGGCGATCATCAGGGCGCGCATGACGAACAGCCAGACAATCAGGGTGGCGCACACGGCGGGACTGGCCGCCAAGGCGAGGGCGAGGAAGGCGATCAGGGCGACGCCCGTGACGCCGTAGGTTTCAAAACCGTCCGCCGTCGGTCCGACGGAGTCACCGGCGTTGTCACCGGTACAGTCGGCGATCACGCCGGGATTCTTGGGGTCATCTTCGGGGAGTTTGAAGACGATCTTCATGAGGTCGGAGCCGATGTCGGCGATCTTGGTAAAGATACCGCCGCAGATGCGGAGCACGCTGGCGCCGAGGGATTCACCAATGGCGAACCCGATGAAGCAGGGTCCGATCAGCGCCTTGGGCAGAAGCACCAAAATGCAGATCATGAAGAACAGTTCCACGCAGACGAGCAGCAGGCCGACGCTCATGCCGGAGCGGAGCGGGATGCCGATGGTGGCCACCGGGTTGCCCTTGAGCGCGGCAAACGAGGTGCGGGAGTTGGCGGTGGTGTTGATGCGGATGCCGAACCAGGCCACGCCGTAGCTGCCGAGGATGCCCAGCATGGAGGCGGCGAGCACCACGAGCACGTCGCCGAGCGTTTTGCCCTCGAGGATTTTAAAATAGAAGAAAATGCAGGAGCCGATCAGCAGCCAGAGGACGGCGAGGAATTTGCCCTGCTGGAAGAGATAGGTTTTGCAGGTTTCCCAGATGGTCTGCGAAACCTTGGCCATGGAGGAATGCACCGGGAGGGCCTTGGTCTGGCGGTACTGCACCAGGCCGAAGCAGGCGCCGATGCCGCACATGACGAGCCCCAGATACATGAGGACTGTGCCGCTGACGCCGAACAGGCCGTCGAACTTGACGTCATTCAAGTTCGGGATGTTGATGTCAGCGTCGCTGGCGCGCAGCGCGGTGGCGGAGGCAAGGAAGACAACCGCAACGGCGGCCGCCTTGAGGAGTTTTCTAGTTTGCATAATGGTGTTGGTTTGCCGAGGGAAACTCCGCCGTTCTCCGGGGCCCGGAATCTTCGGCTGCCGGTCTGGAACCGATCCAGAACCGCGCCCCGATCCGTCTGCCCACGCCGTAAATTTATTATGTTTTCTAAACGGCTAACGCTTCCCGCATCATGAATCTGATGCACAACGGGGAAAGATTCTCACCTGAAATTGTCATAAGCTGGTCAGTTCTTGATTTGGGCGGCCGGTTTAGCAAAAACTGTCGGAAACAGGGCAATTTTGGTCAAGGTTGGGGAAATGGCAGCCAAGGAAACACCTGCGGGAAGACTGCAAATACAGGGTTTTAACGGCGAAAGGGCGGGAATGAGGGAGCATTCAACATCCCTGACCGGCGCGAGGCTGGCATGAACTCGGTTGCGTAGCGCTACACCGCTTTAGCAAAAAAATGCCGCCGGGTTCCGCGTGATGCAGGCCAGTTCATTCGGCCTGTCCGTCGTGAATGTCTGCACCAGCGTGTTGATCGTCCGCAGGAACAGGTTTCCGGCCGGGTCATACACGTATCCCAGGTTCTCATTGCTCCGCAGCAGACCGTTCGCCAAAGCCGTTCCCCGCTCTCATCATAACCAAACAACACCGTGTCATTTGTCGTCGCCACCCGCACAAGCTGGTTCTCCGCGTCATACCCCAGCGTCTGCCCGCCGCGCGTCGTCATTGTTCATTGGAACTATAGCAGCTTTGGTTGACGCGTGGAGTTCACCTATAGGACGTGAATGTCATCAAGTTCGATTTTAAAGCCTTCTTCATAGGAGATAAGTGTAACCCCTATTGAAAGATCGGAACGGCCTTCCTCTTGCGTCCATAGCGGCATATTGACAGACCATTGTGGCGGCTTGACGTTTCGAACTTCAACAACATCCATGAGTTTAAAGGCATCATCAGGCGGTACAACCAACCGTCGGCCATAGTCACTGATAGCCTGAGCCATATCTTGCGCACTGAGGCGCTGCCCCTTAGAGTGCGTCTGAAAAATCATGAATGCTGAGGGATCAAGCCAGACGGCGGAGTTGGATTCGGATCATGGCGATATAGATCCAAGCCTCGGCACTGGACTCGGTGGTTTCGTAATCCCGCACCAGTCGCCGCTGGCGCA
>CAIQKM010000031.1 GCA_903872345.1 uncultured Verrucomicrobia subdivision 3 bacterium
CTCCTCCGCCGCAAAGAGCATGACGGCGAGATTGTCGAGTCGTTCGAGCAGTTCCAGACAGACATAAACGCCGGCCTTATCGTCGCCGCCGATGCCGACCAGCTGGCCCTGCCCATCCATGCCAAACAGACGTCCACGCTGCTGGCGGAGCTTCCCGGTGCCTACCGTAGGCACGGTATCGATGTGGGCACAGACAGCAGGTACAGGACCGGTCTTACCCTTGCGCAGATACGTATTGTTCCACAGATCAGTCTCAAAGCGGTAGCCGTGTTCACGGGCATAATCAGCGAGGAACGCAACCATCCCCTGCTCCATGCGGGACGGTGAGTGGATTTTCAACAGCTGTTTCAACAAATTGATACGCATAGGTTTTTAGAGTTTAGCCAGCAAGCTGGCGATTTGGCCGGCGATGGCCGGGTTGGTTTCGATGGCCAGTTCCAGACCTTCGCAATAGGGCTTGGCAGTCAGCCGGAATAAACCGGAATGTTCCACACAGACCGGACGCGGTTCGCCAGTGCGCGCGTCAGTTTGGACAGCCTGCCCGAATGGCTGGGCAACTTGTGCCAAGGCCAGCGTACGCTGGGCGTGATAGGCGTCACGTTTGACCTTCTGTTCGGCGCAGGCCGCTACCTCACGTGCGTGTTCCGGCAGCAGCCGACGTTTGATGTCGGCGACGATCAGGGCAACAGACTTAGCCTCGGACACGTTGATGCCGGTCTTGGGCGCTTCCCCGGCCCGGTAGTAGGGCCGATGATCACGCAAGCCGTCCGGCAGGCTGGTAGAGATGTGCAACTGCCCGCGCTGGCGACCGGAGGAGATGAACAGCTTGCCGCCACCGGGCAGCAGAAAGACCGCTGCCCAATGGCTATCATAGCCGGGAGCAGGCTGCAACTGGAGCTGGGCGGCGATGGCTTGGGCAATGGATTGTTGATCAGCGGTCATAACAAGCGCATAGTGGGTTTTGTTGTGTACTTTGTCAACTACTATTGTTTTGACCACTCCAAAATGCCGTTGTATGCTTCAACCATGGCTAGTACCGCATCGCGCAAAGTCCCTGATCATTCCGAAACCATCAGCAGCATATTCACCGCCCGCCGGGATCTGCTGCACGGCGTGAAAGCGGCGGTTAAAGGCTCGTTGTTCACGGTCGAAGAGGCCGACCTCCTGATTTCGCTCTACGGGGCGAGGGATCTAGGCTGGACCGATCTGGAACACGACCAAGCCGGGTATGTTACCTACCGGCAGCTGGAGAGCTTTTTAGTACACAACGCCAGCCTGCTATCGCGCCGAATCATCAAGCTGGCCAGCGCCAGACCAGCGCTGGTGGAAGTCGCCGACGGTGATGTGGCCGCCGGGCAGCATTTTAACAGCAAGCGCGCACGGATCACGGATCACGGGGCCAAAGCGATCGCGCCGGTCTGGCAGCGCTATCAAGCCATGTCCGCTGAGCTGCTGCGAGGGATCAAGGACGAACAGCGGATCGCCCATCATGCGGTCAACACGGCTATCAGCCAGCGCATCCGGGAGCGCCGGGATGGGCTGAATGCGCTGTTTACAGGTGTAAAATAGTCAGCCAAATTTTATGGTCACTATCAGAAATCGAGGAGGCTCCGCTTTTTTTGCTCGAAATCTGCCTCAGTGATAACCCCATCGTCTCGCAGTTGAGCGAGTATCTCATGACCGTCGATCCGCAAGTGGCCAAACGGAATTGGCAGCACGTCATGGAGGAAATCCTGAAGTTTAAGAAGGGTGCAACCCTGCAACGCTGGCAAACAGCCATCAAGGACAAGGCCTTCGATGAACTTGCATGAGTTTCTGCGCACCGTGCAAAATGAGTTCAGGCAGGTAAAAACCTTAGATGAATGCAAGCTTGAAGCAGATTGGATTCATCTGCGTACTAAGAGTGCGTCTGAAAAGTCATGAAAACTGAGGAATCAAGCCAGTCGGCGGAGTTGGATTCGGATCATGGCGATATAGATCCAAGCCTCGGCACTGGACTCGGTGGTTTCGTAATCCCGCACCAGTCGCCGCTGGCGCA
>CAIQKM010000032.1 GCA_903872345.1 uncultured Verrucomicrobia subdivision 3 bacterium
CGCCCGGCGACGAAGGCGCAGGCTGCATGGGCGTGGATTCAGGGGAAAAGTCTGAATCGGGTTTTACCTCCCGCCGCAATATTTGCTGGAGTTTCGATCCCTTTTTGTCAAATTTTCCGGCTTATGGGATGGCTATGAAAACTATTCTTGAATCGGGTTCTAAATTCCTAAACACTCCGTTCATGTTATTTGGGGGCCTTTGGGGATCGTGGTTGCGGCTGGTTTTGTTTTTCCTGGGATTGACGACGATTCCGGGCGCTGCATTAGCGGTGCCGTCGGCCAGCGTCGTTTCTGAGGATTCTCCGTTTGTCTGCAGGACGTGGCGGGCAGAGGAGGGGTTGCCGCAGGAATCGGTCTGGGCCATTACACAGACCAAAGACGGGTATTTGTGGATTGGAACGGGCGGCGGGTTGGCGCGTTTCGACGGCGTGCATTTTGAAGTTTTTGGTATCAAGGACGGACTGCCCAGCATGCAAATCCGTGGTTTGCTGGAGGATCGTACCGGTGCGTTGTGGGTCGGGACAGCCAACGGGGTGTGCCGTTATGTGAACGGGCGCTTTACG
The DNA here is from genome assembly GCA_903872345.1 of uncultured Verrucomicrobia subdivision 3 bacterium. Classification (GTDB taxonomy): domain Bacteria; phylum Verrucomicrobiota; class Verrucomicrobiia; order Limisphaerales; family UBA11358; genus UBA11358. Next base: position 564 of record CAIQKM010000032.1, read on the forward strand.
AGTTTGGACAAACAAGCGGGGTTGCCCGGTGAATCCATCATTAATCTGGTGGAGGATCGGGCGGGCAGCGTTTGGATTGCTTCGGATTTGGGTTTAAGCCGGTGGCGGACGGGGCGGTTGGAGCAAATGGGGGGGCAGGTCGGCCTAACCAATGTGGATGTGCGCGCGATGATTACAGATCGGAAGGGGAATATATGGGTTTCGCTGGTCAACCAGGGATTGATGCGATACGACGGCCAGCGGTTTGTGCCGGCGGTCACGGACACTGAATTCCAAACTTTGCGGCCTTACCGGCTGTTGCGGGATCAGCAAGGAAATATCTGGGCGGGAACAGTCGGGCAAATTTATTGCATCGGGGAAACCAATTGGACGAAATATGCGGCTGAGGCCGGGTTGCCGGAGGTTTTGATCACGTGCCTGGCACAGAGCCAAAATGGTACGCTCTGGGCGGGTACCAGTGATCAGGGATTGTTGTATCTTCGCGATAACCGGTTTCATCCGGTGCGCCGGACAGACGGATTGTCCAGTGATGCGGTGCGGGCCATCATGCAAGATGCCGAGGGGAATATGTGGGTGGGAACCCGCGGCGCCGGTTTGAACCGGTTACAACCCCGCAAGCTGCTTACCCGGCGGCTGTTTGATGGCGGTACGGAGGTGCAACCGGTATCCTTGGCGGAAACCGCCGATGGAGTATTATGGATTGGCACCATTGGCCATGGACTTTACCGTTTCAAGGAGGAGCAATACGAAGTTTTGCTACGCGAGCAGTTATTGCCCTGGAATTTGCAGGTGAGCGCGCTGCTGGCAGCGGAGGATGGCAGTCTTTGGGGAGTGGGTGGCAGTAGCTTATTCCATTGGAAAAACGGGGTGATCAACCTGGTTTGTCCGGTGGATGGAGTGCATTGTTTGTGTGAGGGGCGAGATCATTCCATCTGGCTGGGCAATGACAAGGGGGTTTTGCAGAGATTTATCCGAGGCAAATTGGAAAAGTACACAAACGAACTCCGTGGTTCGGAAATCACCGCCATGGTCCAAGCGGCGGATGGAACGTTGTGGGTGGCTTCCTACAGTCACGGCTTGGGCCGTCTGGCCAACGGTGAATTCAAACTGTATGGCCGGGCTGACGGCCTGCAAAGCGATTTGCTCCGGGCGTTATGCCTGGACAAAGACAGGGCGCTGTGGATTGGTACGGAAGGCGGCGGTCTAAGCCGGATGGAAGCCGGGAAAATTGTCAGCTGGGGGAATGCTCAGGGCATTCCGGACGAGACGATTCTACAAATTCTCGAAGACGATCATGGCATGCTTTGGCTGGGAACGCAGCATGGCATCGTCCGGGTTGCCAAAACAGAACTGGATGAAGTTGCAACCGGCAAAAGATCGCGGGTTTATCCGCGCGTGTTTGGGCAGTCCGACGGAATGCTTACCGAGCAATGTTCAGGAGACCCGGAAACCTGTTTGCAAACGCGCCGGGGATTGCTTTGTTTTTCCACTGGTCGAGGGCTAGTGGTAATTGACCCGCAATTGCAGAGGGATAAAAACACTCCGCCGGTGGTTCGCCTGGAGCAGGTGGTGGTGGATGGCAAGCCATTGGTATTGCCCGGGGAGGTCCCGTCGCCGCCATTGCGAATTTTGCCAGGCAATCAACGGGTGGAATTCTCGTTCACGGGTTTGTTTTATTCGGCACCGGAGCGGGTCTCGTTCCGGTACCGGTTGGAGGGTTTGGATCGCGACTGGAATGAGGCCGGCGTCCAGCGTAGCGTTTATTATACCCATCTGCCGGCGGGGGATTACCGGTTTGTGGTCGCGGCCCATAACGGGAGTGGTAACTGGAGCAGCGAGGTGGCGTCGGTAGCGCTGACGGTGGAACCCTTTTTTTGGGAGCGACGGCTATTCCTGATTACGGCCGGACTTCTACTTGCCGGGTTAATTGCGGGAAGCGTCCGGTATGTGGAGAAGCGCAAGGCGCAGGCCCGGTTAAAAAAACTGGAAATGGCGCATGCGATGGAAACGGAGCGGGCGCGCATTGCCCGCGATATTCATGATGATATCGGTGCGGGACTTACGGAAATCGGCCTGACAAGCGAGTTGTTTGAGGATCCGAAGCTTTCGTCACAGGAAGTTCGCCAATTTGCTCGGGAAATAAGCGTGCGTTCGCGCGAATTGGTGTCCGGCATGGATGAGATTGTCTGGGCGATCAATCCGCGCAATGACAATTTGAAATCTTCCGTGGCGTATTTCAGCCAATACGCGGATCGTTTCTTCAAGCCGGCGGGCATTAGTTGCCGCATGGAAGTGCAGCCGGACCTGACCGAATTTCCGCTGAGTTCGGAGCAGCGGCATAATTTCTTTCTTGGTTTCAAGGAGGCGCTGAACAATATTCTCAAACACGCGGCGGCGCATGAGGTGCGGATGACCGCCCGCATGGAAGGAAATATTTTTGTGTTCAGCGTGGCCGATGACGGCATTGGTTTTCTGGAAAAACCTAATGACGGAACCCATGACGGGCTGATCAATTTGCGGGAGCGACTGGCAAAAATTGGCGGTGAATGTGAAATTAGTAGTGAGGTTGGCCGCGGAACCAAAATTGTTTTCCGCCTGCCACTGCAGGAACCACCTTGAATTTATTATAATGATCAAAGTCAGTAAACGGCCGGCGGGCAGGGGGGCGGAAGCAATTCCAGCCGCTGGCGAGGCGCTGGCGCAAAATACCCAGCCGGCGACTGGGGCCAAGGCGGCCACGGTAGCTATTATTGAGGATAATCCCGGTCTGCGACGCAGCCTGGTGCGGATTGTCAGCCGGTCACCGGAATTGAAATTCATTGGCGACTGGCCGGACGGGGAATCTGCCCTGCCCGCCATGGGAAAGCTGCGTCCCCAGATTGTTTTGATGGATATCAATCTACCGGGGATGTCGGGCATTGAATGCACGGCGGCCTTAAAGCGCGCGAGCCCGGAATCGCAGGTGATCATTGTGACGGTCTATGAGGATACGGACAGCATCTTCCGGGCGCTACGGGTGGGGGCTTGCGGCTATCTTTTAAAGCGGGCGTACTCGGCGGAAATTCTGGAGGCCATTGCCGAAGTTCGGCAGGGTGGCGCGCCGATGACCAGCGAGATTGCGCGGCGGCTGGTGGAGGCATTTCGTGAACCGCCGCCGGAACCCTCGCCCAAATCGGAACTTTCCGCCCGTGAAAAAGAAATTCTGAACTTGGTGGCCTTGGGGTTTGCCAACAAGGAAATCGGCTCCAAATTGAACATTTCCTACCTCACGGTTCGGGTGCATTTGCGGCGGATTTATGAGCGTTTGCATGTGCGTTCGAGGACGGAGGCATTGCTCAAATATTTGCAGGAGCAAGGCTCGCCTCTGCCCGGGAACCCGCCGAAGCTGCCCGAGGGGAAAACCCCGCTCCGTTAACTTTGCACGCATTAGGCGGCGGTCGCGGCGGGGCGGGCGTTACTCCAATTGAGGTATATCTATAATTTCCATCCCCTGATATTTTCTTCACTGTTCGGATTGAAAGTTGGTCCGGGCCAGCCGATATAAGGAAATTAACCATCAGAACACAGCCCTGATATTTATCTGGGCTGGAGGAGACATTGCCGTTGCCAGCATGACAAAACAGACTTGATCCGGATGTGGCGCAGACTTCCGCCATAAGCCGGAACTACCCGATTAATCCAACAAATTAAAAACATTCAGACCAAGTACCAAAAACCCATGAAAATAAAACAACCAATGAAATTACTGGCGGGACTCATGACCGCCGGCGTGATGTCGCACGGTGCGAGTGCGGCTTCTTTGATTTTGACGAACTCGGATATTGCCACCCCCGGTGCCGGCGGATTGTGGTCTAACAGCGCCAACTGGCTGGGGGGTGTGGCCCCTGGCGCGGCGGACATTGTGGTATTGTCCAACTCGGTGCCCTCGCTAGCGGGGGTGACCTCTGCCTCCAATGGCGGTTATTACACCTATATCAAAGGGTTGGCCCCCGATGCCGGCGTGACCAATGTCTTTGACGGCACCATGCCCGTAACGTCCATTGTGGATGCCTATACGATTGGCGGATTGTGGGTAAATCAAACCAATGCTTTCAATAACTGGGCGGTGGGTAATCAGATGTCGGAAGGCGCGCACAACCTATATATCACCAATCAGTTGAACATCGTCAGCAGTACGCCGCGCTATCTTTACCAGATTTATTCCAACACCGTGGCCATCGGCACGGGTTTCGACAACACGAACTCGCTGGTTTACGCTACTATTCAAGGGCCGGGCAGTCTGAATGTGACCAATCCGGTTGGCTGTATGTGGGTAGGGCAGGGATCGCAGACGGCCGGGGTGGCCGCCACCACGCACGCGGCCGTGCTGGACATGAGCGGATTGAATACGTTCAACTGCGTGCTTTCCAATATCTGCATTGCGACGGATTTTAACCCGACCAATTCCGCTTCAAATCCTTACACCATCGGTTATGCCCGGCCGCAAGGGATGTTGATTTTGGCGCAGACTAATTACATCACCCTGTTGGACACGAATTCTCCGGCGTTGATCTTGGGTTTTGAGAATAATAACAACGGCACTTCCTTCTGCGTTTCCAACCTATTGGGCAAAGTCAATTATATGAACTTTGACCAGATGGTCATTGGCGGACCGAAAACATCATCCTCCACGGCGGGGATGTATTTTACGCCTATTCTCTACGGGGCTAGCTCGCTGCCTGGCAGCGGAACCCCGGCTCTTACCGACGGCTATGCCAAGTTCCGTAACATTGACGGCGTGAGCCGCCAGTCGGCATGGGTGATTGGCGACGACGCGCTGTCGCTCGGCACCACCACTACGGCTTACGGCACGGTGAACTTTAACCGCGGCGCGGTGGACGCGCTGGTGGACACCATCTATCTGGCTCGCGGCGGCGTGCCGACGGTCACCACGGCGACAGCGGTGGGCACGCTCGTTTATGGCGCGGGCACAACCAACCAGAGCATCATTGATGTCAACCAAGTGGAAATGGCGGACATGCTGAATCTCACGGCTCCGGGGCAGGGCAACTTGACGTTGTATAGCAACGCCACGATGAACGTGAACAATTACCTGCGGATGATCAACGTGGTGGCGGGCGGCACCTTGGGCACTTGCCGCGCGATCGTCTCGGTTTACGGTGGCAATCTGAACATTGCGGGCAGTATTTTGAACAACCCGGTTTTGGGTTCCGGCGGCGGTAATTCCACGCTTTTTATCAATTACGGCGGCAAGGTGGACATGCGGCCGAATCCGGCCAAGCCGGCGGGCAACATCACGCTCATGACCTTGAGCCTGAACAACGGTATTCTGACTAATTTTACGACGTTGTCGGTCAGTAACCTGGTGGTGAATCCGCCGTACACGACCTTTGCGCTCGGCTCCGGGCAGGCGCTCTCACCTGCCGGCACCTATTTCGCGGATGCGTTGACCATTGGTTATACCAATACCACGCCGGGCACGAACATCGCCCAGTTGGACGGCACCTCGCTGGTGAACAACGGCAACGGTCTGGTAGGTCTCTCCTTGAACAACAGCGCGCTGATCATGGATATCGGTACGAGTAGCGACTCGATCAATGTCAACGGCGGCATCACGCTGGCGGGGGTGAACCAGATTTATGTCAATCCGGTCGCGGGCTTTGGCCCGGGCACTTATTCGATCCTGACCTATAACACCAACACCGCCTTCGTGGATTACAGCGGTAACCCCAACTACGGCTTAACCGGTAATGTGGCTTCGCAACTGGTGGCCGGCGGGCCTATCACCAACAGCTCTTACAGCATCAGCTTTGATGCGAGCACCCCCGGGGTGATCAAAATGATTGTCTCCGCGAGTGCTCCCACCAGCCTAAACTGGGTTGGTGATGGCAGCGCTAACGCCTGGGATGTGGTCGGCGCGAACAACTGGAACAACGGCAGCGGGGTTTCCAAATTCTATCAATTCGACACGGTCAACTTCACCGACTCCGGTTCGGCGACTCCGGCGGTTAATTTGAACACGACGGTTTACCCGGCGGCGGTCAACATGAGCTCCAGCCAAAATTATACCCTCAGTGGTCTCGGCCAGATCACCGGCATTGCTGCTCTGACCAAGAGCGGCACTGGCACGCTGACGGTGCTTTCGACCAATTCATTTACCGGTGGAACCACCATTAGCGGCGGTACGGTCAAATTGGGCAATGGTGTTTCGACGATGGGCACGATTGGCAGCGGGGCAATCAGCGCTGGCGGCACGCTGGCGGTGGATGTGCTTACCAACCAGATTCAAATCCTTACGAACAACATTTCCGGCACCGGTTCGATTACCGCCGAAGGGCCTGGCGAAGTGATGCTGGCCGGCGCCAACACGTCGTTCACGGGAACGGTCAAGGTGACGGGTGGAACCCTGGCTCCGGTTTCGTTGCCGGCGCTCAGCTATGGTGCGACGCCTTCGGCCAAACTGATCTATGTGACGAACAGCGGCACGCTGGATATTAACGGTCTGGCCCTGTCGAACAATATCATCATCTCTGGTGCGGGTGTGAACGGTGCGGGTGCCCTGGTTAACAACGGCGCGTCGCAATCCGGCGCGAACATGCAGGTCACCATGACGGGCGATGCTGCCATTGGGGGCAATTTCCGCATGGATATCAATAACATTGTCACCAATGCGCCAGGCAACCTAACGGGTAATGGTTATAACCTGACAAAAGTCGGCACCAACTGCGTGTCGCTGTACAACTCGGCGACCAATCTTTGGACCAATGGTTTGGGCAATATCACGGTCAACGCCGGGGTGTTGCGTTTGCAAAATGGCACGGTGCTGGGTGTAAATCCTGCCAAAACGCTGACGGTTGCCTCCAACGCGACCTTTGAGTTGAACAACGTCTGGCTGGCGGCCCCCGTAAAATTATCCGGGATCCTTCAAGACGGTTCCTGCCTATATGGCACGGGCGGCGTTAGCACTAACATTTACGGTCCATTCAGTTATGTGCAGGGCAACGTCTATTCTGGATCCGTCAGCCTGAATGGGACTGATGTATTCGATACCTCCACGAATTCGGTGCTGGTGGTTAACGGCGTCGTTTCCGGCGGAGGCAATCTGGTGAAGGGTATTGGTTACCATCCCACCAGCGCGACGACGGCGTTTAGCACGGGCACGGGCACGCTGGTCTTGGGCGCTCCGGAAACGTTTACGGGCAACTTGGTAGTGCAGACGGGCACGGTGGTTCTAACCAACACGGCGTCAGTGAAGTCGGCCGCGAGCATCGCCCTGGCGGGCGGCGTGGTGAACGCGGCGCTCCGTACGGATGGCACGCTGACCATTAGCTCCAACCAGACGATCAGTGGCGTCGGTTCCGTGGTGGGCAACTTGGTGGTGCCGACCAATGGCATCATCGCGCCGGGCAATCCGACCGGTTTGCTGACCAACTTGGGCAGCACGACCTTGCTGGGCACGAACAATATGACGATCAGCAAGACCAATGGCATTATTAGTTACTCGCAGCTCGGTGCCTCCGGCACGTTGAGCCTTGGCGGGACTTTGAACGTGAACTACACCGGCACCGGTCTGACCAATGGGGATACGTTCCAATTGTTCTCCGCACCGACCATCACGGGTGCCTTTACCACGGTGAACCTGCCGACGGGAGCCACTTGGACCAACCGGACGGCGATTGACGGGACGATTGTGGTGCTCAGTGTTTCCACCGAGCCATCGACCCCGCCGACGCTGGCGACGGTTCTCACCGGCAACAGCCTGAGCTTGTCCTGGCCGACGACTTACTCCAGCTATGTGCTCCAAGCGCAGACCAACTCGGTCAGTGTGGGTCTGAGCACCAACTGGGTGACGGTTCCCACCTCGGGCAATACCATCACGGTGCCGATCAATCCGAACAATGGCAGCGTGTTCTACCGTTTGAAGAAGTAATACGGGCGAATCCATCCGTGGCGGCACCCCGGCGGTGCGGGTGCCTCCACGGAATTTAAAAATCTAAAGTAAAAAATGAAAAAAAATCGCGGGTTTACCCTGATTGAATTGCTAGTGGTCATTGCGATCATTGCCATTTTGGCGGCTATGTTACTGCCGGCTTTGTCCAAGGCCAAAGCCAAGGCGCAGGGCATCAAGTGCGCCGGCAATATGAAAAACTGGGGGCTGGCGCTGGTCATGTACCAGGGCGATTGCCAGGATACTTTGCCCTTTTTTGCGGTGTGCGAATACCCCAGTGATCCGACGGCGAAAAACGTGATTTTTGACTTTTTGTATCCTTATATCAATCCGAGCAAGGCCAACAGCGGTGCCTTGGGAATTTCCCTGTGGCTGGATGACCCGATCCGTACTTGCCCCGGCGGTTCCTATGGCGCTCCGCCGTTCTACCAGGCAGGCGGTCGTGGGGTGGCATCGGCTTGGGGAGCGACGAACTGGAACTGCCATGTGGGGGTGAATTTTGGGCTCTGGAACACGACCATATATTCCAAGCTGAACGCGCCCTTCTACTATGGCCACATCAATGAGTCCGATCCGATGAATCCTCCCGTGAAAGCCAATATGATTTCCCACTCCTCCACCGCATTGATGTTCATGGATGTGGAGGCGTATTATGTCTATTCCCCGCTATACAACGCTTGGGACACGGATGCCAATGGTGACGGCACTCCGGACAGCAATTCCTACTATAAACCCTTCAATAACGGACGGCCGACGGTGCACAACAACGGCGCTAACATTACTTGCTTGGACGGCCACGTGGAACGCCAGGCATTCCGCGATTTATGGGCGGCCGACGCTAGCGGTAATCCGAAGAGTCAATATTGGGTGATGCAAGAATGATTTGTTGGGGAAATGACGCCGGTCTCGCTAGGCAATGTCCAGGAGGCGCTATTGCTTGACGGTCGGTGGAATCGTGCCTGCCGGCCGGGGAAAAACGGCCGAGAAGAAGTGAAAGTTCGATTTTTTATTCAACATATATCTACCATTATTGATGAATATCAATGCGTTTGAAACCAGTACGGAGCTGGGCATGGCGGCTGCTGCGGCGGCGGCGCAGGTGCTGAAAAAATGTCTGGCTGAACGCGGCGCGGCGCGCATTATTGCGGCTACGGGGGCTTCCCAATTCAAATTTCTGGAGGCCTTGGTGGCCACGCCCGGAATTGACTGGTCCAAAGTAGAATTGTTTCACTTGGATGAATACGTCGGCCTACCGATAACGCATCCGGCCAGCTTTCGGAGCTATTTGCTACAGCGGTTGATCATGCCGGCGGGGATCAAGCAGTACCATTTACTGGATGGCGATGAGGATGCCGCTGGCGTATGTCAGCGAACGGGCGAATTGCTGGCCCAGGCGCCGATTGATGTCGCCTTTGTTGGGATTGGTGAAAATGGCCATCTGGCCTTTAACGATCCCCCGGCGGATTTCGAAACCGAAACGCCCTATCTGATTGTGCAATTGGACGAAGCCTGCCGGCGGCAACAGGTAGGCGAGGGGTGGTTCAAAAGCCTGGCCGAGGTTCCGCGCCAGGCCATTTCGATGTCCATTCGCCAGATCCTCAAAGCGAAAAAAATTCTTTGCATTGTCCCTGACCTGCGCAAGGCGGAGGCAGTCAAGGCCTGCCTGCACGGTCCGGTTAATCCATTCGCACCGGCATCCATTCTACAGACCCACGCGGATGTGACCGTGTTTTTAGACACCGGCTCAGCCGCGCTGCTGGCCTGTCCAATACCCAACTAAATGCAGGTAGAATTTCCAGGATTGTTTGATTTGCAAGTCAACGGCTTTGCCGGCGTGGACTTCAATGACGGCAAGACGACAACGTTCGATGTGCTATTGGCGATTGGCCGGTTACGGCAGACGGGGGTAACGCGGTTTTTGCCGACGCTGATCACCTCATCGTTGGAACAGTTTGCGACTTGTGCCCGTACGCTGCTGAAGGTAAGGCATGAAGCCATTGCCGGCTTGCACATGGAAGGGCCTTACATCTCGCCGGAGGACGGTGCCCGCGGCACGCATGCCCGGCAATATGTTGGAGCCGCCAGCGTAGATGATTTTCTGCGACGGCAAGAGTTAGCGGAAGGCCAGATCCGCATCGTAACGCTGGCTCCTGAAGTGCCGGGTGCCATCCCCTTGATCGAGTATCTAGTCGAGACAAAGGTGCGGGTAGCCATTGGGCACACCGCCGCCACGGCCAGCAAGATTCGTGATGCCGTAATGGCCGGGGCGACGCTTTCAACCCATTTGGGAAATGGCTGTGATTTGATCATGCCGCGCCATCCCAATCTCATCTGGGATCAACTGGCGAATGATGGTTTGCATGCCTCATTAATTGCGGATGGGCATCATCTTCCCGCCGCGACTGTGAAAGCTATGGTGCGTGCCAAGCAGCCGGAACGAATCATTTTGGTAACGGATGCCACGGCCGCCGCCGGCTGCGGTCCCGGGGTATATTCCTTGGCCGGCGAAACGGTGGTGGTGGATGAGTCAGGCCGGGTCGCGGCTCCCGGAAAGCCTTGGCTGGCGGGATCGGCATTGACGATGGATCGGGCGGTAGCGCAAATGGTGGCGTTTACGGGACTGCCCTTGGCGACAGTTTGGGATATGGCCTCGGTCCGGCCGGCCGAATATTTGGGACTAAAAGCGGCCGGTAGAGTGACCGCGAAATGGGATGACCGGACCCACCAATTATCGGGAATTAAAGTGGTTGATGCGCCGTCGTCATGAGTCTGGCCACCATAAAAAATTTGCGCTGGTACATCGCCGGGCTGTTGTGTCTGGCCTCGGCTTTGAATTACTTGGACCGGCAGACCCTGTCGGTGCTGATTGGTACGATCAAAGACGAACTGCACCTGACCAATGCCAGCTATGGGTCCATCAATGCTTGGTTTCTGGTCAGCTACGGGGTGATGTATGCGGTCAGCGGGCGGGTGATCGATGTCATCGGCACGCGTCGCGGTTTCATGGTGTTTGTAGCGGGGTGGTCGGTGGCGAACATGCTGCACATGTTTGCGGGCACGGTGGGCCAGTTTTCATTTTTCCGGCTGCTGCTGGGCGTGTTTGAGCCGGGCAGTTTTACGGGCGGGGTGCGGGCGGTGAGCGAATGGTTTCCGGTGCAGGACCGGGCGCTGGCGATTGGCATTTTTAATGCGGGCACGGCCATCGGCTCCATGGTTTCGGCGCCGGTGGTTACCTTGATCGCGGTGCATTACGGCTGGCGATCGGCCTTTCTCACCACAGGTTTGCTTGGGTTCGGCTGGCTGGCGTTGTGGTGGTATTTTTACCGGCTGCCGGGGCAGCATCCCCGTTTGGGTGCGGAAGAGCAGAAGTTGATTGAAACGGGGCGTCCGCAACTGAAGCAGGCGGCGGCACCTTTGGGGCGGCTCCTGCGGATGCGGGAAACGTGGGGTTGCGTTCTGGTGCGGGCCCTGACGGATCCAATCAGCTATTTCCTGCTGTTCTGGGTGCCGTTGTATTTTCAACGTCGCCATGGCTTTGTGCTTGCGCAAATTGGGCTGTTTGTCTGGATTCCGTTTGCGGCGGCAGCCCTAGGCAGTGTGATGAGCGGCGTGGTGCCGCGGGTGCTGGTGGCGCGAGGCTGGTCACTGGATAAGGCGCGGAAAACGACGATGACGTTAATGACGGCGGGAATATTTGTTTGCGCGATCAGCGCCACGCAGGTGGCGCATGCCGGTCCGGCGCTGGCGCTGGTGGCGAGCATGACCTTCTGCCATGCGGGTTGGGGCAACATCACGCTGCCGGCGGAGATTTTTCCGAGCAACGCGGTGGCGACGGTTACAGGGTTAGGCGGCACGTTGGGTTCGTGGGCGGGCGCGCTGTCGCAATTGTACATTGGCCGGGTGGTGGATGCCTATGGATTCACCCCGATTTTTGTGGCGTGCGCCGGGCTTTACCCGGTGGCGCTGGTGATGGTGTTTTGCCTGATTGGCCGGCTGGGAACCATCCGGACGGTCGAAGCCTGATAATATTTAAAACTATTTATGAAACGTGGATTGACATTTTTGGCGGGCTGGCTGCTCGCGCTTGGCGTGCATGCGGCGGAATTGCGCATGGGGATTATCGGGACGGACACTTCGCATGTGCCGGTGTTCGCCGAGACGTTTAATAATCCGCAAGCCAAGCTCTATGTGCCCGGCGGCAAAGTGGTGGGCGCCTTCAAGGGGGGCAGCCCGGATTTTCCGCAAAGCGCGAGCCGCGTGGACGGTTATGCGAAGACGCTCCAGGACAAGTACGGTATCAAACTGTATGACACGATTCCGGAGCTGTGCTCGAACGTGGACGTGATTATGCTGGAGAGCGTGGACGGCCGGTCCCATTTGCAACAGGCCGAGCAGGTGATCGCTGCTCACAAGCCTTTGTACATTGATAAACCCATGGCGGCTTCATTGGCGGATGTCCTGACGATTTTTCGCTTGGCCAAGGAAGCGAATGTTCCGATCTGGAGCGCGTCGAGTTTACGCTTTGCCAAGGATACACAGGCGGTGCGGGCGGGCAAAATTGGCACTGTCAATTACGCCGAGACCTACAGTCCCTGTGAAATTGGCGAGCATCACCCCGAGTTGTTCTGGTATGGAGTCCACGGGGTGGAGTCGCTCTACACGGTCATGGGCACTGGCTGCGAAAGCGTGCAACGCACTTTGTCCACCAATGGGGCGATTGAAGTCGTGGGGATTTGGCAGGGTGGTCGTAAAGGGGTCTATCATCAGGATTTGGCCAAAAAATATCATGGCATCGCCAAGGGCGACAAAGGAGAGTCCCCGGTGGGATCGTATGACGGCTATCTGCCGCTCGCCGAACAGATCATGAAATTTTTCCAGTCGGGCCAGCCGCCGGTGAAGCCGGAGGAGACCATTGAGCTGTTTGCGTTCATGACGGCGGCCCAGGAGAGCAAGGACAAGGGTGGCACGCCGGTGCGCCTTAGTGACGTGATGTCGGAAGTGAATGGGAAGCTCCATCAATAAGGGGAAATGAAATCCAACCGGACTTTTAATTGGGCAGTCGTGGTGGCCTGCGCCTATTTGGTGCTGGCCAGCACCGCCCGTGCCGAAGCCGGGTGGAAAGCGGGCACGGCCAAAGCCTGTGTTACGCCAACGGAAAAGCTCTGGATGGCGGGGTTTTCCAATCGCACCAATCCGGCCAGCGGTGGCAAGCTGACGGATTTGTGGATCAAGGCGCTGGCCTTGGAGGACGCCAATGGGCACCGGGCGGTGATACTGACCAGTGATCTGCTGGGGATTCCGCAAAATATTTACCAGCGTACGACGGCGGCGATTCGCGAGAAATACGGTCTGCAACCGGATCAGATTTTGCTGAGTTCTTCGCATACTCATTGCGGTCCGGTGTTGCGTAACGCCCTTTACGATATTTATCCGCTGGATGAGGCGCAGCAAGGATTAATAGATCAATATTCTACCAAGCTGGAAGGCCAGATGGTGGAAACGGTCGGTCGGGCGCTGGCGGCTCTAGCCCCTTCCCGGGTGGTGTCGGGGCAGGGGATCACGGGGTTTGCGGTCAACCGGCGAACCAATCATGAAACGGAGGTTCCGCAAGATTTGCTCGCGGGCACTTTGCAAGGACCGGTGGATCACGCCGTGCCAGTCTTGGCGGTTTACCAACCGGAGGGACAACTATCGGCGGTGCTGTTTGGTTACGCCTGTCATAACACCACGTTACAGGTGTATGAATGGTCAGGTGATTATGCGGGATTTGCCCAGATCGAATTGGAGAAAAGTCATCCGGGCGCGCAGGCGATGTTTTTCATGGGCTGTGGGGGAGATCAAAATCCGCTGCCGCGGCATGATCCGGTACTGGCCGAGCGTTATGGAAATATGCTGGCGGCGGCCGTCGAAGAAGTCCTGATTCGTCCGCCGCATCATCTGGCCCCGGAATTGGTCACTCGCATGCAGATGCTCACGCTGCCCTTGGGTGCACCGCTGACGGTCGAAGAATTACAGATCCTGAAGACGGATCGCGAGGCGCCGACGCGCCGGTGGGCGGCACGCTGGCTCGCTAATTTACAGTCGGGTATGGTTCCGGTGCGGGATTATTCGTATCCCGTGCAAGCCTGGCGGCTGGGTGGCGAGCAATTGCTAATCACGCTGGGTGGGGAGCCTGTAGTCGATTACGCTAACAAGTTTAAGCAAGCTTTCGGTGCCGGTACTTGGGTGGCGGGCTATTGCAATGATGTCATGGCTTACATGCCCTCGCGTCGGGTTTTGGATGAAGATCGGGTATCCAAGCCGGGTGTGCGCTGGGGCTATGAGGGGAGCTATAACTTTGTGGTTTACGGGCTGCCGGCCAAGCGCTGGGCGGACAATGTGGAAGACCTGATCATGGCAGGCGTCCAGCAAGTGGTGGCGGAGACCCAAACGGCCGCCAAAACTGGAACGCACTAAGTTATTTAAACCAAAACAACTGATGTCTTCTTTTAATCAACTCATTACCAAGATCAGTCAAGGGTTGCTCATCGCGCTGACGTTGGTCCTAGCCGGTTGCGCCACTGGCGGCCATGGCGCCAACAAGGCGGCGCTGCGGGCCCAACCGTTGATAGGTATCTTTGGTACCTACGCGGCGGAGCCGCGCACCAAGGGCCGGGTTGACACCGACCGACTGGTGACCGAATTGTTGAAGGCAAGGGTGAACACTTATAATTTCTTGGTGCACCATCAGCCCACGGATTGGGATGATTTGCTTATTTTCCTGCCTAAGGCTCAGGCGAAGGGAATCAAAGTTTGGGTAACCCTTGTGCCCCCAAGCGAACCGCCGCTTTCGGTGCCGTTTGGGAGCGATTATCAGCGGTGGGCCGTGGAACTGGCCAAGCTCAGTCTGGCAGAAACCAATCTGGTGGCGTGGAGCATTGATGATTTTTTCTACAACGAAAAACTCTTCACCCCCGATTATATCCAGCACATGGTGGCCGGTTCGCATGCCATCAATCCGCAATTCGCCTTTGTGCCGTGCTTGTATTACCGCCAGGTGACGCCGGTGCGGCTGGCCAATTATGCGCGTTACTTTGACGGCGTGTTGTTTCCCTATCGCCATGAAATGGGCAAGGAGAACCTGAGCGATTGGGACACCCTGCCGGTGGAAATCGCCGCCTTCCACCGGTGGTTTGGCCCCTCGGTGCCGGTGATTGTGGACGTATATGCCACCAAACATTCCAAACTCAATGAAAGCTCCCCGGAATATGTGCGACAGGTGATGGAAATCAGCCGGCAGCAGGCCGAGGGAGTGCTGATTTTCTGCCATCAATACGAAGATAAAAATCCGGAGAAATATCACGTCATCCAGAATCTATTTAGCGAATGGTCCAAGAACGATACGGGCCGCTGACCAACCATCAAAATACCAAACATTCCACCAATGAAAAAAATACTGAATCGTCGTCAATTTTTGCAAACCGCCACCCAGGCCGGAGCCGGAGCCATGGCTTTTCGCTACGCCGCGCTGGCGGGGATGTTGGGTTCCGCCACCGTGCCCAACCTGCTGGCGGCGGAAACCGACAAGCCCGTAAAACTCGGAGGCAAACCCGTGCGCAAGGCGGCATTCCCGGTCTGGCCGGTTTATGACGAATCGGAGGAGCAGGCGCTGCTGGAGGTGTTGCACAGCAAGAAATGGTTTCGCGGCGAAGGCCAGTATGTGAACCATTTTGAGGACGCCTATATCCAAAAAACCGGTGCCAAACATTGTGTGGCCACGGCCAACGGTACGAGCGCCGTGCTGGCGGCGCTGGGCGTATTAGATGTCGGGCCGGGTGATGAAGTGATTGTTCCGCCTTACACGTTTGTGGCGACAATCAATGCCGTGCTCATGCACCACGCCTTGCCGGTTTTTGTGGACACTGATATTGACACCTTCCAGATCGACGCGACCAAGATGGAAGCGGCCATCTCCGACCGGACCGTGGCGATGCTGCCGGTGCATCTGGGTGGCGGCGTGTCTAATCTGGACACCATTCTGGACATTTCCAAACGCCGCAACCTTCCGGTGGTGGAAGATGCCTGTCAGGCTCATCTGGCCGAGTGGCGGGGCAAAAAGGTGGGCAACTACGGAGTTATGGGCTGCTTCAGTTTCCAAGCGAGCAAGAACTTGACGGCGGGCGAAGGCGGCGCGGTACTCACCAACGACGATGAGATTGCGGAAAAGCTCTACGCGTTTCACAACAACTGCCGGGCGCGCAAGACGGCGAGTTTCAACTTTACTTATCGCGGCACGCGCGGCGCCAACCTCCGGTTGTGCGAGTTTCAAGCCGGCATTCTGCTGGCGCAAATGGCGCGACTGGACCAGCAATATGAGACGCGCGAAGCCAATGCGACTTATCTGAACCAAGTGCTGTCGCAGATTCCGGGGATCAAAGTGGCGAAAAATTACGAGGGCTGCACCCGCAACGCCCATCATCTTTACATGTTCCGTTTCGACAAGGAACAGTTTGGCGGTCTGCCGCGGGCCAAGTTTCTGAGCGCGATGGCAGCGGAAGGTGTTCCGTGTTCCGGCGGTTATTCGCCGCTCAATACCGAGACCTTCATCAAGGACGCCCTTAAGTCCAAGGCTTATCAGCGCATTTATCCGGCCGACGTGCTGGCGAACTGGGCGGAACGCACGCATTGCCCGGTGAACGACCAGCTTTGCAATGAAGCCGTCTGGTTTACCCAGTCCATGCTGCTCGGCACGCGGGCGGATATGGATGACATCGTGGCCGCGATCACCAAAATCCGGGCGTATGGCGCCGATCTGGCGAAAGCATAATCAACGGACGCCGTATGGGGCTGAAATCAATTGGCGGTTGCGCCACGGTTTGCCTGATGACGATGGGTGCTTGGGCTGATCAGGCGGTGACACCAGCGGATCAGCCGATCCATTTGATGACGCTGGAGCCCGGGCATTTTCATGCGGCCCTCATCCAGAAAGTCATGCAGCCCGACGTGGCTGAACGCGTGGATGTGTACGCTTCCGCCGGCCCGGACTGGCAGGCGCATCTGGCGCGCATTGCGCAGTTCAACACCCGCACCAACCAGCCGACCCACTGGCTGGAGGTGTTGCATACCAATTACAATCCGCTGGCCCAGATGCTGGCGGAACGGCCGGGAAATGTCGTGGTGGTCTCGGGCAACAATCAGGGCAAGATTGACCGGTTGCAGGCAATTGTGAACCACGGTCTTTCGGTGCTGGCGGACAAGCCGTGGATTATTCAGGCGGATGACTTTTCCAAGCTGGCCGCCACCTTGGAGGCGGCGGACCAGCGGGGAGTGATTGCTTACGACGCGATGACGCAACGGTTTGAAGTCACCTGCCAGCTCCCGCATGAACTGGTGAACGAACCGGCTATTTTTGGCCGCTTCGCACCCGGTACCGCAGCGGAGCCGGCGGTGGAGATGGAGAGTGTTCATTACCTGCTGAAGGAAGTGGCGGGCGTGCCGTTGTTGCGGCCGGCGTGGTTCTTTGACATCAACCAGCAAGGGGAAGCGCTGGCCGATGTGGGCACGCATCTGGTGGATCTGGTGCAATGGACGCTGTATCCCGAGCAGGCGCTTGATTACCAACAAGACATTCAGTTGCGGTCAGCCAAGCGGTGGCCGACCGTCATTTCACAAGCGCAATTCGCCCGGGTGACCGGCACCCCGGAATTCCCACCATATTTGCGTCCGGCCATTCATGATGGCGCGCTTGACTATTTCGCCAATAATTCGGTTTTGTACCAACTTCGGGGAAATTACATCCGCCTGAAGATCACGTGGGGCTTCGAGCCGCCAGCCGGCAGCAAGGATTCTGAGCTGGCGATCTTTCGCGGCACCAAGGCGCGGATCGAAGTTCGGCAAGGGCCGGAGGAAAAATATATTTCCCAAGTTTATGTCATTCCCGCCCGGCCGGAGTTGCATGACGAAGTGCTGGCGGCGCTGAAGACCAAAATTGCGGTGCTACAGAAAAATTATCCTGGACTGGCGGTGGCGGAAAATGCGGGTCGTATTCAGCTGCTTATACCCGATAATCTCCGCATTGGTCACGAGGATCATTTTGGTTTGCTCACGCGGCGTTTTCTGGACTACGTCCGAAATCCCAAGACGCTGCCGGCTTGGGAGAAACCCAACATGCTGGCCAAATATTTTGTCACGACCGGCGGGGTGAAACTCGCCCGGCAATCCGCTCAGAACTGAAACGACTGATTCAAATATACCTATGAAACACGCCTTAATTTCCCTTACCACCACCTGCCTTGCGTTGGCCGGAATGACCGCCAATCTGGCGACGGCTCAGGATGCCTTTCAGCCCAAGCACAAGCTGGTCGGCATACCCCACGACTCCGGATTTCCTGACGGCCATGATCCGTACAACAGCATGGGCTGCGCCAGTGACGGGAAGATTTATTATGTGCTGAGCGCGGACAAATATGACGTCGGGGCGCGGATGTTTTGCTACGACCCGCAGACGGACGCCATAAAGTTTATCAGCGGTCTTACCGAAGCCTGCGGCGAGGCAGGCAAGAATTCCATCGTGCAGGGCAAGAGTCACGTGAACTTTGTGGAATCCGCCGGCAAGCTGTTTTTTGCGTCGCATCTCGGCTATTACAGCAGTTTCGACGGCATGGAAAAAATGGGCATACCGCCGGCGGGGTGGACGGGTTATCCGGGCGGTCATCTGCTGTCGTATGACATGGCCAGCGGAAAGTTTGAGGATTTCGGCATCGCGCCGGATCGCGAAGGGATTATTAGCTTTAACATGGACACCAATCACGGGCGTGCCTTTGGCATCACCTGGCCGAGCGGCATCTTCTTCCGTTTCAATTATGCCACGCATGGCATGAAAGTGTTTGGCAAGACCTGCGCCCTCGGTGAGGCCGGCAAAGGCCCGGATTACCGCACGGTCTGCCGCTCCATTGCGGTCAATCCGGTGGACGGTTCGGCTTGGTACTCCACCTCCGAGGGTAACATTTTCCATTATCGCGCGGATACCGACAGCGTGGAATTGGTGAAGGGCGACAATTTGAAGAAGGATTATTTTGGCATCTATGATCCCACCTCGCCCGGGCACATGGGATATAACTGGCGCCAGACGGTGTTTCGCGCCGCCGACCAGATGATCTATGGTGTGCATGGCAACTCCGGTTATCTTTTCCGGTTTGATCCCCGCCAAGAGCAAATCGAAGTCATCGATCGCATCACCTCCGAACCCTCCAAGGCGAGCGGCATGTTTGACCAGTTCAGCTATGGCTATCTCGGCTTTGCCCTGGC
>CAIQKM010000033.1 GCA_903872345.1 uncultured Verrucomicrobia subdivision 3 bacterium
CGCCAGCGGCGACTGGTGCGGGATTACGAAACCACCGAGTCCAGTGCCGAGGCTTGGATCTATATCGCCATGATCCGAATCCAACTCCGCCGTCTGGCTTGATCCCTCAGCATTCATGATTTTTCAGACGCACTCTTAGGGTTTCGGGTTAAATAAATTTGGATATCCCCGCGCATTCCCCTGATAAACAAAAGCAGCGTTATCAACAGTATTGGCGATGTTTCGCCTCGCCGGGGTGTGTTAGATTGAACCTTGTAACACCCTTTGCCCTTCAGCACCGTCGCTGTCGAGTTAACCCAATCGGTATCCGGAAAAGATGCCGCCGACTCGCCGGCCACCGCTCCCGGGAGCAGTTGAATGCGAAGGCGAATACAAATTTAACACCCAAAATGAAAACTGATAATTGTCATAAGCAAGCGAAGCGGGGCTTCACCCTCATTGAACTGCTGGTGGTGATCGCCATCATCGCCATTCTGGCCGCCATGCTGCTGCCCGCGCTGGCCTCGGCGAAGGAAAAGGCGAACCGGGCTTACTGCGTCAACAATATGCGCCAGTTGGGCCTAGGTTATAATATTTATGCCACGGATAACGACAGCAAGTTTCCCTTCACCCAGGCGGGCGGAAATGCGGTCAATGTCATCAACGGCGGATACTATACCCGGTGGATTTGCTTCACGAATGTCGGCGTGGCCACTCGCATTACGCCATCTTCGGCCGGTTCCTTCACCGATTTCGGTCTGCTTTATCCCAGCAAGCTTGCCGGGGACGGGGGCATTTATTATTGCCCGAGCCTGAACGCCAAAAAATCTCCGTTGGGCAGCCTTTATTACTCACCATTGTTGACCACCGATACCGCCGGCAATGTGCGCGGCAGCTATCTTGTCAATCCGCGCGCCGATGCCACCACCAAGGTGCGCACCTACACCAAATCGGAGAATGTCAAAGGTCGCATCCTGTTGGGCATGGACTTTATTGACTTTACACAATTTGACACCACTTCCGGCAGTGTCCTGACTTCCGGAACTGATTTTGCCCACAGCCGCAGCAAGGGGTGGGACTGTCTGTTTATTGATGACAGCGTTTCCTTCAATAATAACGTCGGTGGCGTGCATAATATCTGGTCGGCGGGCGGTTTCCGTTCCCAATACGATGGAGGCAACTCTGGTCTCAATCAGTTGTGCGATCTGTTCGAACAATAACAGCCGCAGCGCGGCGAATTTTTTATAACTCCTGAAACCGGCCCGTTGGCACATCCAACCGGCCGGTTTTTTATTTTTCCGGCCCAAACACCTGCAACCTCCGGACCGCGAAAACCGTCAACCCCTCTGTGACCATCAACTTTCTTTTCCGCCGGATGCTTCGGCTCGGAGCCTGCCTGGGTTTTGTTGTCGTCGCCTCGGCGCAGAACACCGTCACCCCGGCTCCGCTCACGATCAGCGATGTCCCCCGCGCCACGCAAATCGGCACCGGACCCGTTCCTGCCGGCGCGCCCGGCAACGGCCGCTACGTCCCGCCCGTGCCGGCGGACACCCACCTGCCCACGCTCTGGCTCATCGGCGATTCCACTGTGCGCAACGGCACCCTCGGTGACAACGGTCCGACCGGTCAATGGGGCTGGGGCGCGCCGATTACCGCGTACTTCGACCTGAAGAAAATCAACGTGGTCAACCGCGCCTTCGGCGGCACCAGCAGCCGCACGTTTTATAGCGGTTTCTTTTGGAAAAATCTCCGGCCGCAGATCAAGCCCGGCGACTTCGTGCTCCTGCAATTCGGGGCCAACGACAACGGCGGCGCGAAAGGGAAGGGAGCGCTCGCCGGCATCGGCGAG
The DNA here is from genome assembly GCA_903872345.1 of uncultured Verrucomicrobia subdivision 3 bacterium. Classification (GTDB taxonomy): domain Bacteria; phylum Verrucomicrobiota; class Verrucomicrobiia; order Limisphaerales; family UBA11358; genus UBA11358. The sequence goes on from CAIQKM010000033.1 coordinate 1,829, forward strand.
AACACGGAAACAAATCAGGATGAAGTGGTCCACACCTTCGGCTGGTATTTGAAACAATTCGTCGCCGAAACCCGCGCGCAGCACGCCACGCCCATCATCTGCTCCCTCACCCCGCGCAAAGCCTGGAGCGCCGACGGCAAGCAATTCAAACGCGACAACCGCACCCACGCCGCCTGGGCCCAACAGGTCGCATCGGCCACCGACACTCCGTTCATCCCGCTCTACGATCTCATCGCCACCCAATGCGAACAGCTCGGCCGCGAAAAAGTGGATACCCTCTACGTCCCGTCACCCAAGGAAAAACTCCACCCAGGCTGGGACGGCGCCGTCCTCAACGCCGGCTGCGTGATCGCCGGTTTAAAAGCCCTGCCCGATGATCCGCTGGAAAAATATTTCTCCGCCCGCGCGCGATAAAAAATTCCGAGGCGGGAGCCGACATTCCGAAACCGAATAATTCTGGACAGAAAGATTAGCCGGCCATAAAGTCCCGGATATTCAACTCGGCCGACCGCACGGGGCGGACGGCTCCGGCGGTGACGGTTGGGGAATCACGCGTATGAAAAATTTCTGGTATTATTTCGCGGGCTTTGATGTTTTGCTTTTCACCTCGGTCATCGTCCTGGTAACGACCGTGAACCGGCGCAAAAGCAACCACCAGAGCGGTGCCTTGACGCCGGCAGAGCAGTTGCAACGGTGGGAAGCCCGGGCGCCCGGCTGGAACATTCGCTGCCTCAAATGCAATTTTACCGAGCCGTACGGCAAGTACGGCATCCGGCTCGGGGCGGCCGGCAAAAAATATACCGCGGGGTATTGCTCGCAGTGCCGGGGGATCAGATTTTATGTGATTGAGCGGAAGCAGGCACGGTAACAATAGGTTACCGAAGCCACCTTCGACTTCACCCGAAACCTCCAAGCAAATCCGCCTGTTCCCCCATTGAACTCTGCCATTTGTCGGGTATTTTGAGGGCATGATTCCCGGGAATTCCATCCGGCGCAGGAGCCGGTTTTTTAAAATCTTACCCTTACTGGCACTGACATTGCCGTGGGCGGCCGGGGCGCAGACTAATCAGGCGATCTACACGGATTCCCTGATAAACGGCTGGCAGGATTACAGCTATTGCACGCACAGCCTGACCAACACGTCGCCGGTGCATTCGGGGAGCGATTCCATCAGCGTGACCATCACCAGTGCTTACGGTGGCATCCAGCCGTTCCACACGCCGATGACCAATTCCGCCTTTGGCGCGGTGAGTTTCTGGCTGAATGGCGGGACTGCGGGCGGGCAGCGGTTGCAAATGTACGGCAATCTCGGTTCGGGGCCGACGGCGCAGTCGCCGCGCTATTCCCTGGCCTCGCCGCCGGCGAACGCCTGGCAGCAGTACACCGTGCCCCTCGCCGCGCTGGGCGTGGCGAACACCACCAATTTCTCCGGCTTTGCCATCCAGGATGCCAACGGCTCGGCGGAACCCGTATTTTACGTGGACGACATCCAGCTCGTCAGCACGAGCGGTCCGGCGCTCACGCATCTCACCGTGAATGCCGGCCAGACGGTGCGGCAGGCGGATGCGCGCTGGTTTGGCATGAATGCCGCGCAATGGGACAACGCGTTTGACAACCCCGTCACGCTCACCCAGCTCGCGGCCATCGGCGCGCGGTCGCTGCGGTTTCCCGGCGGCTCGGACTCGGATGATTACCACTGGCTCTACAACCGGCAAGACGCGAACAACTGGACGTGGGCGACCAGTATGGCGAATTTCATTCACATCGTCACCAATGCCACCGTTTCCACGATGATTACGGTGAACTACGGCACGGGTTCCACGAACGAGGCGGCGGCGTGGGTGGCCTATTGCAACGCCGCCACCACCAATCTCACCGCGCTGGGCACCGATAGCGCCGGCACAAACTGGAGCACGGCGGGGCATTGGGCGTCGCTGCGCGCGGCCACGCCGCTGGGCACGGATGACGGGAAGAATTTTCTCCGGATCGGCCGCAGCGCGCCGCTGGGGTTCAAGTATTGGGAAATCGGCAACGAGGAATACGGTTCGTGGGAAACGGACAGCAACACCGTGGCGCATGATCCGTACACGTACGCCGGTCGCGCCGCCGGATTTATCTCCCTGATGAAGGCGGCGGATCCGACCATCAAGATCGGCGTGGTGGTCACCGCGGGCGAGGATGGTTATGCCAACAGCACCAATCATCCGGCTTTCAACCCTCGCGAGGGCACCTATCACAACGGTTGGACGGCCGTGCTGCTGGCGACGCTGAAGAGTCTGGGCGCAACGCCGGATTTTCTGATTTACCACGTCTATCCGCAGAATCCCGGGAGCGAGAGCGATGCGGGTCTGCTCGCGAGCACCAGCGGCTGGGCGCCGGACGCCGCCAATTTGCGGCAGATGATAACGGATTATTTTGGAGCGGGTGGCACGAACATCGAACTGGTTTGCACGGAGAACAATTCCGTGAGTTCCTCGCCCGGCAAACAGTCGGTGAGCCTCGTGAACGCCCTGTATATGGCGGACAGTCTGGCGCAACTGATGCAAACCGAGTTCAACGGACTTTACTGGTGGAATTTCCGCAACGGCGGCGTGGAGACGAACAACAACAGCGCGTCGCTCTACGGCTGGCGGCAGTACGGCGAATACGGCATCGTGGACGGCACGAATTATTACCCGACCTATTACGCGGCGAAGTTGATGACGAATTTCGTCCAAGCCGGCGACACCGTGGTGAGCGCCGGCACGGATTATTCGCTGCTCGCGACCTACGCGGCGCGGCGGCAGGATGGCGCGCTCACGATGCTGGTCATCAACAAAGATCCCATGAACACGCTCACCGGCCTCGTGGCGGTGGCGGGCTTCACCCCGGCCACGAACGCGCAGGTATTTTCCTACGGCATTCCGCAGGACACCGCCGCGCAAAGCGGCACCGGCTCGCCCGATGTGGCCAAGACCGCCTTTGCCATCGCCGGAACGAATTTCAGCTACGCGTTCCCGCCGTACTCGGCCACAGTGCTGTTCCTGCCGCCCGCGCCGGCAAAATTGGCCGCACTGCCGCTGGTGAGCACGAACCGGTTCGTGTTTCAATTGCAGGGACAGACCGGCGTGCCTTACATCATCCAGCGTTCAACGAATCTGCTCTCGTGGTTCCCGGTGAGTACGAACCTGACGGCGGGGTTGTTGAATGTGACGAATACATTTGCGTCCAATGGTCCGAAGCAATTCTGGCGCGCGGTGTGGGTGCCGTAGCGGCATGATGGGAATTCATCCCCGCCCGCAGGCGGGCGAAATCCAAACAACCTGCGGGGAGTACGAGGCGAATTTGGACTGCGGCGGCAAGCGCAGCGCGACGCCGCTTTGGAAACAACAGATTGCTGAATCTCGGCGCGCGAAATTAGAATTTGCATAATTAGGAAAAAAGAAGCGCAAACACCAAGAAAAACAACTACTTACAAGGACTCAGGCCCCGAACTGGCATTTTGAGAAGAATCTGGCGAAATGTAGCGAAATGGCGAAGGTTTGAGAACTTTTCCGGGCATTATCGAAAAAGGGTTAATTGACTTTTAACAGGCTTTAAAAGAGCCGTTTTTTTGCGTTTTGGGGCATCCAGAAGGCGCTTGGCTTTTGCCAGTTCGGCCACGGGATCGGGGGCGGGGTGCCGCGCCTGGCCGGCTATGAAAAGGGCATGGTCGGCCACGACCCGGATGGCCTTGGCCTGGTCCAGATAATCTTCGCCGTGGATCCGGAAATGGGATTGGATTACCTGCATCAGGTAGGCGGGCCGATATTTGACCTTGCTGGTCACATGGGCGGCCGCCTGAAGGAAAACTTTGTTAAAAATCTCCCGGTACGCCTCCCCGTGAATCGTGGCCGCCCGTTCATCCAGCCACTTGGCCGGCCAAAGTACCACCCAGCCCAATAACCGCTTCCGATCCTGGGCAAACGCCTGCGCCTCGGCGGCCTGATCTGGACCGCCATAAAATTTGCTCTTCAACAGGCCCAAAATGGAGTCCCGCAGATCCTCCGGGACCGGCTGCTTCAGGCGCTGAAATTTTGGGCGGGGCGGCATGGTCAAAAGGACTGGTCAGCAGTCACCGGTTCGGCATCCATCTGGGGCGGGTTTACGGCGAACCCCCGGGCACGCTGGCAGGGCGCGCAAACACACGGGACGCCGGCCTTGATTTTCATGTCATGGATCGTATCGCCAGCGGCCTTGCGTTTATCGTTCAAACGGGCCGAAAGGGTGTAACGGAATTTCTCCAACTGGATGGCGTTCAGATCCATCATGGTGATGTCCCGCGTGGGGCGATCCAGCTTCCACCAGCGGCGGTTGTCTTCCAGGATCGAAGTCATATATTCCCGCACGTCCGGGATGTACAATTCCAGGCACGGAACCAGCTCGTTTAAAATGTGGTACCGGATCGTCCTAGCCTTGTTGATGCTGCCATCGTCCGCCTCGCGCGCGGCCTGCAGGTCGGTGCCCTGCAGCACGAGCAATTCCTTGAGCACTTTGGTGAAGCCATCCACGCGATCCACCAGGGTGAGCGAGGTGAAGCCGCAACGCGCCAAAAACTCTTTGCGGTGGGCGTCAATCTGAGCGGCCGTGAGCCCGCGCTCGCGCGTCCAACCCATGGCCTGGCAGCTCTTGGGCCATTCGCGCCAAAACCGGCGCACCTGTTCTTGGGAAAGTTTCATTTGGCAGTAATCAGGATGTTTCACCCCGCACGGGCAGGCCACGGAAACAAACTGGGTTGCCATCGCAGTGGTGGGTTGGGCCATATCAGTTGACGGTTAAAAAACGATCCGCAAACCGAGAAATAACCGCCCGGGCGGCGGCGCGGCGGCGGCGTTGGTATTCGGCATTCCCCAGCAACTTTTGGCCAAGACCATTAGGCAGACGTGTCACCGGCGGACGGATCAACAGCCAGCGACGGCGGTGATATTCGCTCAGGCCCAGTTCTTTCACGGACAAGCCCGTGCAGGAGGGGCGACCAAAAGGTTTCGGGGCGGTGGAACTCATGATTTGTTTAAAATTTCAGCAATCCATTTTGCCATGGGCGGGGGCACGGCATTGCCGGCGGCATAAGCTTCTTCAGCGTTGGCTCCATCCAATCCGAGGGAAAGCCCATGTAACTCAGCCGTTCGGCCCCACTCAGCCATCTGATCCCATCCGTTCTCCTCAGCAACGAGAAGCTCATTGCCAATATTGATCCGGCTGTTTTGTTTGTGCAGTTTATTTGGTGCCGCCAAAGTATAGCCAGCCCAAGCATCCGCCGGTTTTGCGAGCCAGTCCGAGCCAGCCGATGCAGGTAGCGATTCCACTGCCCCGGCGTCAGCCAGGAATGATTCGCAGGGATGTTTTTTATAACCTGCGACCAGGAATAACCGGCGGCGTTTTTGGGGGATTCCGAAATATTGAGCATCCAGCACTCGCGCGAATCCCACATAACCGCATTGGGCAATTTCGCAGATGACTGTTTGAAAGTCTGCGCAATCGTTTGAATGGAGCAGCGCCGGCACGTTTTCAAGGACCAGCCATTGTGGGCGTAAATGCCGGACGATTTGCATGATCTCGAAAAAGAGTCCGCTGCGGCCGCCCGCAAGACCGGTTCGCGATTTATCACGCCGAGCTGCTCCCATGACACTGATGTCTTGGCAGGGAAACCCGGCGCAGATGCAGGCCACGGGGGACAGGGAATGTGCGCGCCAATCCCGGAGGTCTTTATATTGCCGTGCGTGAGGAAATCTATCGGCAATGACAGTCCGGTTAACATCGTCGAGTTCGATTTGCCAGGCGGTCTGCCAGCCGGCCTGTTCAAAGCCGAGGCTGAACCCGCCGATGCCGGCGCAGATTTCTCCGATGGTTCGATCATGGCTCATACTCCCTTCGCTTGCCGGTCGATCTCCGCCAGCCGGGCATCCAGGGCGGTCAAAGTGACCGACTTGGCGGGCGACCAGGTTTCCGGTACCGGATCCATCTCGCGCCGGCTACGGCCTTGCGGCGTGGGCTTGCCCGCGCGCGACTGATGCACGCGGTTTAATTTGTGCCGGTAGGGGTTCATAGCATTTGGAATTTACGATTGCCGATTTACAATTTGTTGATGGAATGCGCCGGGCCTTGAACCCGGAGTTGACCGATCAGTTGGCCGCCTTCGGATTGATTCCTCGCATTCATAATTTATTCGACTCCAGCCTCCGGCTGGTCTTTGAGCAGCGCCGTGCAGATTTTATCCACTTCGCCGTCCACGGCCTTGATGACCACGGCATCGTCGGCCTCGGTCAACTCAATGCCCAATTTTTTCAGGTCGGCCGCCGGCATATCGGCCAGCGCATCCTTGTTGGGTTTTTCCGTCACATTCAGCCAGGCGATCGCATCTGCGCCGAAGCGCTGGTGGATCCGCTTGACCGTGGCCGCCTCATCGGCAATCTCCAACTTCCCATTGCGTTTGGTGAAGCCGATCTTGATGCCATGGAACACATAGGTGCGCGGCTTGGTAAAGAGCGGTTTGTTCAACTCAATGGCCGAGTTCAGCACGGCCTTGCTTTCCTGAGCCCGCGCCACGGCCGTGCGGAGCCCGCGCAAGTGGCGAGCCTTCACGGCCGTCAATTCGGCTTCCAGGCTGGTTACGGCCGTGCGCACGGCATCGTACTCGCGTGAGAAAGCGGCGACCCGCTTTTCGATGTCCGCCAGCGTCGCGCCGGCAATAGGTGTATTTTCAGTTTCAGCGATCATGGGAGGTAGAATTTGCGATTGGCGATTTACGATTTACGCGCGGTGGTCTGTGACAGCAGCGCATCAAACTCCGGCGCGAATGAGCCATATTCTTTCTGCAAGCCGGCCAAGTGGTTTTCGGCGTCAACCAAACCCATCTTGAGGTCTTGAATGCGCTGTTTGGTTTCAGCGATCTTCACGGAGAAATTCGTAAAGATAGCGCCGATTTTTTCTGCTTCTGCGACAGCAATTAAACGTATTTCCGGCTGTACTGGGGCCGCCTTGGCCGTGGGTTTTTTAAAACTGACTCTGATATCGGATTCCATTTTAGTCCTTTGTGGTGGTTTATTTATTGCGGTTAAAAATGAGGGGCAGGCTGATTTTGATTTGCCAGATCAGCACGGCGACGGCGAGGGTGATGACGGTCCAGGCGAGCACTGGCAACCAGTCGGTGCCCAAATCAGGATCGGGCAGGTCGAGGCCGAATTCATCGGCGTGGGCGGCGAGGATGAACAGGTATAACACGGCGAGAGCGGCGAGGAAGCTGGCGATCCAGCCGCGCCGGGCGGCTTGGAGATTCTGCCAGCGTTCGCGGGCGAGAAGGTTGTTAATTCCGTTGTCACAATGCTGTGGACGGTAGTCTTTACGGGGCAGGTTTTGGATCACGTTCATTTGGTTCCTTTGGTTGTTGTTGTTGGTTTGGTTGATGGGGCCCAGCGACTCGCTGGTCAGGCGATTCGCCAGGCGGCGAAGACGTGCGGGTGACGGTCCAGCAGCTGTTTCATGGCCGACTCTTCATCTTCGGCTTGCACCACGGTGCTGGCTTCGTGCGGGCCGTGGTCATCGGCCCAGGCATAGCCGAGGGCGAAGATCGGCTGGGACTGGGTCATTTCAAAAGCGGTTAAAATGGATTTCATGGCGGGTTGCGGACGGGTTATTTCGGCAATTATCTTTTCGGTTTGGGCGGCTTCGGCTTCCGCCGCGCGTTTTTGCATCCAACGTTTGGCATCGCGGCGGTCGCGCTGGTTCCGGTGCCGCTTGTCCGCCTTGTGCGGATCGCGGCCTTTGACCGGGACAAAATGGGAAGTGCGGCTCATGGGATTGATGATTTAAGTGATGGTGATGATCAGTTCAATTTGTTGCGGTGGCCGGGCGGGCAATTCCGCCTCGGCCAGGCGCACGTTATTCCGGTTCGCCCAGGTAACGGCGGCGGCGCGGGATTTGAGGCGGTACACACACGCCCAGCGGCCCTTCGCGCCGGGGTTGGCATTCTGTTTGCGCCCGCCGAAGATGCCGGCGGCGGCATCCGTGTGGCCCAGCGGCAACGCTTCCAAAATCTCCAGCGATTTGAGGACATTCCAGGCGTTGCTCGCCACCCCCTGCCGGTGCTCCTCGCTCACGATATCTTCCGGCACGTCCCCGGCGAATACATACGTTTGCACCAGCGCGCGCCGGATGATATGCGCCATGATCGTTACCAGCAGCTCGCGCTTGTACTGGCTCACCGCGCGTTCGGCATCGGCAATGGGCTGAGGCAGGGAGATCATGGGGATTTACGATTTTTGATTTACGATTTACACGGGTAGCGGATGGCGCTTGCCTGGCAGCGGGCGGGCGTGTTTTTTTTTGGCGAGTTTGACCGCATCATCCAACTGGCTGGCGGCCGTCTCCAACCAGCCAATCAAATCGGATTTTTTTTCGCCATGGATCAGGGCGGCCAAGATGGAATGCACGGCGGCATGGGCGGCGTTGTTCCATTCATACCGGTTTCCGGGCGCGCCCGATGTTTGGACGAAGGGAATCTCGATAACGTACCTCGTTTGGTTTTCCAGATACCGGGGCTGCAAAAATTTTCTGCTCATAAATTTTTCAGTTGAGGGGATATTTACGATTTACACGCTGATTAAAACTTCTGCCCCTCCAATTCCCGCAGGCCGGCGTGCGCGCTCAGGACGTGGCCCCACGTCATCTTCTGATTGCGTTCGGCGGCGAGCTTGGCGGCCATGCGCAGGATCGTCAGCCACATGCCCAGGGCTTCATCTTCCACCATCCGCTTTTCCAGATCACGCGCCGCGCCGTCGCTGGGGGCCAGCTTGTAAGCGGCGGCAAACAAGTTTAAATCTTGTTGCGTCGGCACGTTGGGCAGTTGCAGCGCGCACAGGCGGCGCCGCTTGGTCTGCCGCAAAATCTTCGCCACACTGCCGGTCTCCATCGCATCGCGAAAAACATTGGTTGCGCAGATCACCACGCCACATTGCTTTTCATCGAACAACTCGCGGATGAATTCAATCGTCTGGATCGGCATGGTGCTGTTGCCGCTGTCGCGGATGCAACGGTGGGCTTCATCCACGATCAGCAGCATCCGGTCATCAAACGCCTTGATAATGCGCTCGCGCAGCTTGGTAATGCTCATGTTGGTGGGGATGCGCAGGATCTCCGCCAGCCGCGTGAGAAAATTCAGCAGCGCCCCGCCCGTGGGCACCGAGACATAGATGGTGCTGCCATGATTGTGCGCGGCGGCGTACGCTTTTAACGCCTCGGTTTTACCAATCTGCATATCGCCGAACACAAAGGAGATTTTCTGAAATTCCAGCGAGGCCGCGCACACTTCCCAGATACGGTTCGTCAGCTTGGTTTTGATGAACGCCAGCTTGCGGCCCTTGTCACGCCGATCTTGCAAATCGAAAAACGTTTCGATTTCCTTGACGATGTTCTCCAGGCTGCCCTCGTATTTGCCGCGAAACAACTGGCTCACCACCGCCCCGGTGTAATTGATCAGCCGCGCCGTCTCATCAATCCCCAAGTCATTTTCAATATAGAAGGCGTGCAGCCGGCGGATGGCACTGCGCTGGGTGTCCGGCAGTTCGGCGGTGGCATGGTTCACCACGTCGCCGGGAATCTTGCTGCGGCTTTCGTTCATGGCCGCCATCACATGCGCGGGAGCGGTGGTTACGATGGTCTGTTTGGTATCGGTTTCTTTCATGTTGCCCTTTTAAATGTGCGTTTAACTTGGTTCGCTGCGTTTACCGAGGATGCCCAGGAGTGAATCTCCGGCGGTATCTTCGGAAATGGGTTCGGCGGCGGTGGCGGCCGGCGCGAGAATGTCGGCGGCGGCGCTCTTGCCCTCGGTTTTTACCAAGGTAGCGGCGGCCTTTTCCGCATCGGTCAGGGGCTTGCGCGTATCGAGCACGCGAGCATTGTGCTGGGCGGCCTCCAAGCGCTCCTTGGTGAGGCGTGCGCCCGTGGCCGCGACCGGGGCGAGCAACTCGGCCTCAACCTTGCGGGCGGCGCCGAGTTGCCGTTCCAGCCCGGCCACGTCATCGCGGCGGTGGGTTTGCCAGGCACTCACCACGCCCACCCATGCGCCACGCGCGTCAAAGAGTTGCGCGGTGTGCGGGGACATGGGATTAACGACGGCGGTGAACTTGTCCCCCGGCGCAAAGTGATGGCCGAGGAACCGCAGCGGCGCGGGCGAAATGGCATCGTCTTCAAACGTGATCAGGTGATCTTTGCCCACGGTCACTTCGCGGCCGGCCACGCCGCGCAGGAGCATGGCGGTTTGCTCGGGGCGGAGACGGGCCAGCCGGGCGCGGCCCTGGTCAAAGACTTCGCGCGGGCTCATCAAGCGCGGCTTGGGCGTGGCCAGGGCTTGCAGCATGGCTTGCTTCTCCGCCGGCATGGCCAGAAACTTTTGCGCGGAGATCACGCCAATGTCCGGCAATTCAAAGTCCATGGTGGTGAGGCCGGCTTCCAGCCAGCCTTCCAGTTCGTGCTCGGTGCGCTGGTTGATGCGTTCGGTGATCTCTTCCACCAGCCATTTCGCCTGGTTCACTTCCAGGAAAGGCAGGCGCAACATGGCGGCGCGTGGCGCGGGCAGGGCGGCCATGGCGTTGATGAGCGCGCGGGCGTGACTCTCGCGACCGTAGAGTTCCTCCGGTTTGTTCAGGCGCGAGTTGCTGCCGGTCTGGCCGGGGAACTGCAGCAGGTCGGCGGTCTCGTTGTGAATCAGGTTGCCCAGGCTTTCCAGCGCGGCCTTGAAACGGAAGTTGCCCTTGCTGGCCCCGGCGTACTGCCCCGCAAAAGCCGATGCGCCTTCAATGCCTGAGCGTTCCACGGTGATCCGGCCGTTGCTGAGGTCAAACAGAATGCGTTCCAACTCTTCTTTGATCGCGGCGGTGCCGTGTTCCACCATGAGCACGCAACCCTCCGGGTGGAACCCAAATTCCGCCAGCACATGCGCCACGAGAAACAGCATTTCGTGATCCTTCAACCCAATGCGCGTGCCATCCTCCGCCTCCATGCGCGGCTTGATACCACGGGCAAACTGGCACGCGCTGAAGAGATCGTGGGCGTGAAGTTGGATCAGGCGCATGGGCTTGCGCTGGTTCAGGCCCACGACCATGAAGTCATGCCACATGTCGTCAAAAATGAACCGTTGCCCCACGGCCAGGCCCACACGGGTGGTAAAGATTTTGGGGCGAAAATCGGCGGCGGTGCTGCGGCCTTGACGGGCGGCCTTCAATTCAAAATCCGAGGGCCGATGGCGCATCAAATTGTCGTAGCTGTAGCCGGACGGCAGCGTGCGACGAGAGACCGTGGCATCAATGCCGGGGATGGGTTCGCCGGCTTTGAATTGCCGCACAAATTCCCGGTAGGCCGGCGCGCATTTGCGCGCGTTCTGTTTGCACAGCCCCTGCCAGTATTGAATGAACTCCCGATCCAGCGTGCGATCTTCCGGCGCTTTGGCCCGGTTCACCAGGGCGCGCCACGATTGCGCCTTGCGCCAGTCATCATATTTGCGACGGGCGGTCTTGTAGCTCACTCCCATGCGCGCCGCGACGGCCTCCAGGCTTTTCTGGATCGGCCGGGTGACCTTGCCGAGTTCTTCGATCCAGAGCTCGACTTCCGAGCGGACGCTATCCGGCAACTGCATGAAGGCGGCCAGGTCGCTGGTAGGAATTAGGGTGGTGGTGGTCATGGGAATTTACGATTGCCGATTTACGATTGAAACATCTGGCTGATGGCCTTGGCATCCCGTTTGGCTACGGGTTCTTTAAGCCAGGCTTTGCGGGCGTTTAAAGCCTGCTCCAGCGTGGCGATCTGCGCAGTGATATCGGCATCTGTCAACAGGAAGAACTTGTCTTTGTAGGCCGCCAGCCCGCGCGCAATGCCATGCCAATCCAGTTCCGCCTGTTCGCGCCTGAGCGCCGTTTCCTCCGTGAGGGTCAGCTTCTTTTTGGGCTCCGCTGTTTCCGCCTCACCGGCCTCACCGGCCTCGCCTGCGGATTCCCCTGGTGGCAACGCAGTTGGCTTGCGGCCGGTTACGCCGGCTCCCGGCGGTTTCTTCCACAAACCCAGCGCCTCGCCGAATTCTGCCTGGGTTTTGCCATCCGTCAGTTTCTTAACGGCCGTGGCCATGGCCTCGCGCTGGCGGGCGGAGAGCGTGGAGAGCGGTTTTGCCATGGGGTCAAAGTCTTTGAGCGCCGGCAGTTTCTTGAGGCGCGGCGCGGCAGCCTTGGCCATGCTCATGAACCGATACGCCGTGGACTGCGCCAGACCCGACTCTTTTTTCAAAATTGATTCCCAGTCACCTTTCCCATTCTGGGAAAGGTGGGCTTTGGAACCATTCTGGATGCCATTGTTTTTCTGCAGCTCCATCAATTCAAAGCCGGTCATCACCTGGGCAAACAGCTTGCCCTGCTCAAACATCCGGGCGGTATCCAGCCATTGCCGGACACCGTCCCAGGTGCCGGTCACCGTTACGGCACCGGGTTTGGCGGCGGGTTTGGCGGCGGGTTTTACTTCGATTGTTGTCGGGGTCATATTGGGAGAGACTGAGGGGGCATGTTCCACTTTGGCCCAGCGGATTCTTTGCGCTTCGCGAATACGCGCCATGCTGGGAGATTCTTTGGTTGTGTCGGGCATATTCAGGCTTCGGGGTTAAAAGCTTCGGCCACTTTGTCGAGCAGTTCCGGGTCAATTTCCCATTGCACCATCACGGCTTTGAATTGGGCGGGCGGCAGCAGATGCCGGCAGCTCACCACCACGCCGGTAATGAACCCGCGCGCGGCATGAACCTCGTGAATCTCGCCCAGCGCCAGGGTGGTCTGTGCCTCGGCCACCAGGCCGCCCAGCAGGAGCAAAGGATTTTCCGCCTCCCAAGAGGCCGGGGCCTCGCTGGCGGTCAATTCGTTCGGATTATATTTGCTCAAGCTCATGTTTTTTTTTGATTCGTGTTTATTCGTGTCCATTCGTGGTTGAACTTCTTTGGTACAGCGCGCCCAACCAGCGGCGCTTTAAAAATTCGGCCAGCACGGGGCGGGCGTAAAAGTTCCGGCCATCCTTCATTTCCCCATTCAGTTCCGCGCCAAAATCAATGCGCGTGCGCGGGCGGATTTGAAACAGTTGATCCACCTCGCCGGCATGGAACTGAGTGCGCTTCACGGGCAGGATCCGGGCAATCACCCAATCCAATTCCCAGTGCCCATATTTCCCCGGGTGGGATCCACCGGCACGTTGGGCCGCTCGGGCTAAGAGCTCCTCGCGCCAGAAACGCAGATCGCGGCGGGTGGTGCTGGCATCGTTCGCCAGATTAAACACCCACACCAACCCGGTCTCTAGCAGCGTGCCGCCATCTACGAGTTCGAAAATCTGCGTCACACTGCGGCCGAGATCGGCGGCGGCTACATCAATTTTGACCAGGGCGGCGTTCACAAAATTTACGATCACTGCGTGCTGGCCACCGGGGCCACGGGATAACGGGCGATCAGGTTCAGCGCGGCCAGTTCCTGGGCATTCGTGCTTTTGGCAAACCACTGGGCGGCGGGCACCGTGAACAGCTTGCGGCCGGTGGGCGCGGTGCCCTCGCTAATACCGCGCACGATGGCCAGCCGTTGCGCGGCCGTGGGGGCGATGGGATAAGAACGGGTCTTCATAATTTGTTCACTTGCCGGCGGCACCAGCGTTCTAACCGATCATTGCCCGTGGCCAAGGCCCACAGGGCAATCACGGCCAGCACCAGCAGGCCGGGCAGAACGAAAATGTTGCGGAGTTGACGCATGGGGGGTTACTTCTTGGCCGGCAGCACGCGGGTGAGGATGCGCAGGGGCAGGCCGGCATAGATTTTATCATTGGCCACGTCTTCGCGGATCCAGGCTTGCACCTCCGCCACGCCCGGCGCGGAGCAATACCAATGCTGGGTAATACCCTGCGAGCAGATCACCGGCAACCATTTGCCCGCCACCTGCACGGCCACCGTGGAATCGGTGTCAATCATCGTGGTGGTCATTCCGCCTCCTTCATGATCGGGATGCCTTCGCGCCGTAGCTTTTCGCGGGCGGCTTCGCGGAGGAAGGTCGAGACATCGCGTTCATCGCCTTGTTGGATCCAAGTTCTAATTCCGGCCAATACCGTGGCCGGCACATACCCGCCGAGAAGTTTCCCGGTTCTGGTGATTTGCCGTTTCATTGGTCGGTGGGCTCGTTTCATTGTTTAAGAATCTTGAATAGTGTTTAACACTCTTTACACGACAGGTCAATTGATTTCTTGAAAATTCTTTTAACAGTGTTAAAAGGTAGGTATGGCAAATGAGCGTGCGGCTGGTAAAAAACTGATTGGTGCGCAAGCCTCTGCCGCTATTTGGGCGGGGGTGGATGAATGGTTGCGCCGCAATCCCCGCCAATCCGTATCTGATTTTGTGCTGGAAGCCTGCATGGAGAAGTTGGATGCCTGCAAAATCCCCTATGATCGCGCGGCGGCTATGATTGATGGCCGGCGGCGCCAGCCCGGCGCGGCGGAATATTCCGCCCATCGCCCTGATTTCATGATTATGAATGACAGCTCGGCTTCCATGGCCGCCAGCCAGGTCAGGCTCAAGCAAAAAGCATTTACCAAACCATGAGCGATCTCAAGATGTCCTGCCCGGCGTGCGCGGGCCATGTGCAATTTCCTGAAGAGGGGATGGGCATCACGATTGATTGCCCTCATTGCGGCGTGCCATTCCTTTTGGAATCTCCCGAATCCATACGGGCATGGATGCAAAAGCAAAAATGGCCGTTGGATCGCGCCGCCGTCATTAAGACATCCGAAGCAAGGTTGAACGAGTTGCGGCTGGTAGGCATGAAATTTATTGGCGTGCTTGGCAGCAATACGCCTGGTGACTGTGATGCTTGCCGCAGTATTAAGGGCCAGAAATTTCCCATCGAAGAAGTTCCACCATTGCCTTTGCCAGATTGCCAAAAGGAATTTTGCAAATGCATCTATCTTGCTCTGTCATGAACGCCATTGCCAAATCTTACCCTTGTCCGCAGTGTGGCCAGCCCAATGGCGGCACGGAACTCCAGGTGCATCGCGGCTTGAAGTGTGGGGGCTGCGGGCTGGGTTACATTCCCGTGCGCATTGAAACGCGCACACGCGGGCATGAAGAAGCTCCCGCCGCGCTCTGGTGGGTGCTGGGCGTGGTGGCCGCGCTGCTGGTGGTGATCCTCGGCTGGGCGTTTGGCTGGGGCTGGGCGTTGTACCTCCTGCCCGTGCTCCTGCTGGCAGGCATCCTGGCGGCGGTGATCGTGAAGCGGTAACTTCCCGCATCGTGCGGCGAAGTGACGCGCGCGCAGAATTAACTTGCCACGCGGCGGGGCCGCTGCTTTAGTTAAGGTTCACGGAGGGCAGACCGGTGGCGGTCGCCCTCCCTTCTTTTTTCTCCCCCCAAAAACTCGGTTGTGCGGCACAGTCACGCTGCGGGCGTGGCTGTGGTTTACTCGTGCCTGTGAACGGGCAAACCAGTAAACATCTTCTCTTTGGCACCACGCCAGCCGTTACCGGGTCGTTACGGTGCCGGCGGCTGGGTGCCTGCTGTCAGCCGGATGCTTCCGGTTTGCCCTCCGTGAACCCGGTTGGCAGCGAATTTTCCCTGCCCGCCGCCAACCTCAACCCTTGCCCTCCTATGAATAAAATCCTGTCGCTCGTTCTTATTGCGGCGGCCGCGTGTGCGGCGGCCCTTGCCACCACCGGTTGCGCCCATGCGCGGGTGAAGTCTGGCACGGAACATGCCCTGACCCACCGCACGGTGGCCTTGCCGCCGGGTTGGACGTTGGCCGGCGTAAAAGTGGCCAATGGATCCACGGCCAATGCGTTTGACCCCTTGGCCCTGACCGCCCCTGGCGCGGCGCCGACCAGCTTCTGGGCCAGCCTGGTGGCACCCCGGCCCCGTGTCTTCACCGATTATCAAGAGACCTGGACGGATCGTTCCAGCGGCGGCGGCACGTTTGTGTTTACCGATCCGGCGGCGAGTGCCTTGGAGTTTGATCATACGAATCAATCTGCCCTGGGCGGCGGTCGCGTGACCAAGGCCGGCAGCATCACCAGCACCATCACCACGAACGCGGTCAGCGCCATCACGGCCGGCGGCAGCGCGGTGGGCAATGTCATCGGCGCGGCGGCATCCGCTGCTGCTGGGAAGTAGTCACTGCGTGACGGCCACCATTTCTTATATTAACCAAAAGACCACATCCGGCGGTTTGCCAGTGTAATCCTGAAGTTGATCCGGCGCTGAACAAAATCAAAAGTCCGCGACACCAAAAAACTGGCTGCAATTTTTAACCACAGAAAACACAGAGAACACAAAGCAACCAATTAAAATTATGATGCGAGCCAAAATGAAAGTTGAATCCGTGAAGTCTTTTGCTCATCCCCAGCAAGAAATCGTCATGCACCCGGTTTGCGGGAACAAGCCGTTCGGGCCGGCTGGCGAAAGCGAAGACAATACCTTCGCGCGTTATTCGCCCTCCGGCGAATTAAAACTCACCATCTCGAACCCTGATCTGATCGGCCAGATTTTGCCGGGTCAAACATTCTATCTGGATTTTACCGAACACGTCGCCTGAATCCCGAAATCCAAAACCCGAGACCCATGCCCGAAACTTCCAACCACCCGAACGGCTTTAGCCTGGCGATTGCGCGCGACCTCGCCGGGTTCAGTGCCGTGGCCTATGAGCCCGTGATTCACGGTGCCGGCATCACGGTGCTGGATTGGCCGCCGCTGGATTTGCGGGCCGTGGTGGCCCGGTATGATGACCATACCGAGATCGCGTTCCGGGGCACGGCCAGTATCGAGGATTGGATTCTGGATTTAGACGTGCGCAAAGCCGCGCTGGCCTACGGGGTAAAGGTTCATGCTGGTTTTCTGCGGGCGGCGGAGGCGTTGCTGCCGTTGTTGCTGGCGGAGTTGCTGCCACCGGCCTTGGATAAGGCGGCGGTCAAACCATTGTACCTCACGGGCCACAGCCTGGGCGGGGCGCTGGCCAGCCTGGCCGCCTTGTTCTTGCATCGTGAAGGATTGCCCGTGGCGGCGGTGTACACCTTCGGCTCGCCGCGCGTGGGTAACCGCGAATGGCGGGTGATCTATTCCGAGGCGCTGGGTGAATGCTCCTACCGGGTGATTGCCGAGGGCGATCTGGTGCCGTATCTGCCCGGCCTGCTGGATGGCTTCCGGCATGTGGGGCAGGAGATCATGCTCACGCCGCACGGCATCTATGCGCGGCCGGCGCATTGGTGGGAGGTTGCGCACGGCTCCTGGCGCGTGCTCGGGGCCATCAACAAGTTGGATGCCCAGTTCAACACCCAGTTCCATTCCATCAACCAAGATTATTTGCCCCTGCTCAAATGATTGAACCGACCAACATCGTCGCCAATCTGCCGGCCCCGGCCCAGGTGCAATCAACGCTGAATGCCTGGAACGTGGTGGCGCTGGGCGCGGGTGCGTTTGTCTCGCACGCCTATCACCTGATCGTCCAGGCCGGCGGCATCAAGCGCATCGCCAAGAATTTTTGGGATTCCACCCCCGCCACCAAACCATGATCAAACTTTTTTCACCGCTGCTGGCCCAAACCGATCTGCCCTCCGTGCCGGCGGAAACGCTCAAGTGGACGCTCATTATTCTGGTGGCGGTGCTGCTGATCGCGGCGGTGATCGTGGGGATGGTGCGCGGGTCCCGGCCGGAGAAGGTGACGCTGAACGATGATCCGCCGCCGGAATTCCGCAAGGCGGCCAAGCGGTTCAACCATGATCTGGCCGAATCCCGCCATCACGAAGTGACCCGGCGCTTGGAAGGCCACGATGCGGAGATCGAACAACTTTGGACAACGATGCGCAGCGAGGATGCCGCCATCCGGCGGGAAATGGGCGCAAAATTTGACGCCATCCTCCTGAGCTTGGGCGAAATTAAAGGCGAATTGAAAAGGCACCAATGACCAGTCGCGAGATCAAAATTATCAAAGCCGTGCTGGATTACCTGCACGCCCTGGATCAAGGCCAGGCTACCGAAGTGCAGATCCACGCCAATGCCTTTGGCGAGGCGTTTGGCACGCCCGCCCCCAGCGTGGCCGAACTGAGCGCCGCGCTGCGCGAATGCGATGCCCGCAAGTGGATCACCGGCATTCCGGCGCGGATCACCAACCGCATGAAATGGAACCTCAACGACGCCGGCGAAGCCGCCCGTTTGGAATTTTAGCATGAATGAAACCAGCCACTGCCAATTCAATTGCCGCCCCCATGGTGGCCATGCCGCAGGCATATGAGCGCCCCAACCAAATTACGCGCGGGAACCAGCGAGCTAACCAAGCTCAAGGTGCTCTGGCGCGATACGCTGGCCGAATCCACGCAGGCTTATTGGCGCTCGCTCTTTGTCTCGGCGGATTCCACGCAAGCGCAAATCCGGCGGGAACTCCAGGCCAAGCTGAAGATCAAGCTGGATTACGATTCGCAGTTGAACAGCTTCCGCGACTGGGTGGCGCAGCAGGATGCGATGAACCAGGAGGCCGAGGACGCGGCGGAATTCGAGCGGCGCATTCTGGCGGAGCATCCCGATTGGACGAAGGATCAGGTGCGCGAGGAATTGATCAAACGGTTTTACCAGCGCGCCCTGGCCACCGGGGATGCGGATTTGGGCCTCAAAACCATTGTGCAGGATTTGAACGTACAGAAGGTGGAACTGGACAGCCGCAAGCTGGCGCTACTGGAGAAGAAGGCGGCGGCTTACGACCGGGCGCAGGCCGCGCTGGCGGAAGCGAAACAATCCAAGGGCGGCATCACGCCGGAAACCATGTCCAAGATCGAAGCGGAATTGAAATTGCTGTGAGCGAATCAACCACCATTACCAAAGCCAACGTGGCCGCAACGCAGTTGCCATACTTTATGCCGTATCAGGCGGCATGGATCAACGACACCGCCCATCTGCGCATTTGCGAGAAGGGCCGGCAGATCGGTCTGAGCTATGCCGATTCCTACGACAGCGTGCGCAAGGCCGCCATGAAGGGCGGCAAAGATGTTTGGGTGATGAGCCGGGATGAAGTGCAGGCCAAACAATATATCCTGTACTGCAAACGGTGGGCCAATGTCTTGAAATACGCCGCCGATGATTTGGGCGAACAGGTGTTCACCATGGACAACGGCAAAGCGGTCAAGATCCAGGTGCTCACGTTTGCCAGCGGTGCCAATATATATGCGCTGAGCTCCAACCCAGATGCCATCGTGGGCAAGACCGGCCATGTGAAGCTGGATGAATTTGCCCTGCACAAGGATCAGCGCCAGCTCTTCGCCGTGGCCAAGCCGGTCATTCAATGGGGTGGCACCCTGAGCATCATCAGCACCCATCGGGGCGCGCAGACCGTGTTCAACGGATTGGTTGAAGACGTGAAGGCGCGCGGCAACAAGATGGGCTGGAGCCTGCATACCATCCCCATCCAACGCGCCGTGGCCGATGGCATCGTGGAAAAGATCAATGCCGCCACCGGCAAGCACGAGACGCGCGAAGAGTGGCTCGCTCGCCAGCGCGCCGAGTGCATTGATGAGGAGCAATGGTTGCAGGAATATTGCTGCATTCCGGCCGATGAATCCTCCGCCTTCATCACCTATGATTTGATTTCCGGTTGTGAAGATGACTCTGCGAAGCGCGATTTTGCCTACCTGAAAGATTGCAAAAACCCGCTTTATATTGGCTACGACGTCGCCCGCACCACCGACCTGAGCGTGATAGATGTTGAGGAAAAGGTGGGGGATGTCTATTGGGAACGGTTGCGGATTGAGATGCGCGGCAAATCCTTTGGCGAACAGGAAGCCGAGCTTTACCAGCTCATGGCCCTGCCCCAAGTGCAACGGGTGTGCATTGACGCCACCGGGCTGGGGATGCAACTGGCGGAACGCGCCAACCAACGCTTTGGCTTTCGCGCCGAAGCCGTGCGGTTTACCAACACGGTCAAGGAGCAGCTCGCCTACCCGCTGCGCGCCGCCCATGAAGATCGCACCCTGCGCTACAACCGCGATGAAAAGCTGCGCGCCGATCTGCGCGGCATCAAAAAGGAATCCACCGCCAGCGGCAACATCCGGTTCATCGGCGAAGCGGCGGATAGCCATTGTGACCGGTTCTGGGCCAAGGCGCTGGCACTGCATGCCGGGCAGGTGGCCAAGTCCTGGGGCGGCGGACGCGGGAGCAATCTGATATGAACACCCTTTTTTATCCCATCCGCCCGGCCCTCCAGGAGGCCGCAGGAGCGTTTTGCGCCCCTTCGACCCGCCCCTGGGGTTTCCGACGCGGCATTCGGGCGTTTAAACGCCTCTTAAACGCATCGTGGTGGGAGGTCAAACCATGAATTATCGCTCTCCCGGCATCCCTTTGGCAGAAGCCGGCGGTCTGCCTCCCATCCGTGGGGCCGCCAGCCCGGCGGAAACCGTCGTTAAGCGGGATCCTTCCGATGCCTCCATTGGCACCGGTAACTTTACCCAGGGCTTGCCGGCCTATTGGTTCGCGCGGGGCATTGGCGGGGAAGGGCGTGAAGGCATGAGCAGCCCCTACGCGCACTCCGCCTGGGTGCGTCGGGCCATCAAGTTTGTGTCCGGGCCGATCTCCTCGGTGGATTTGGTCTTTACCCAGCCGAAGGCCTCGGCGGCCATGCGCCGGCATCGGGGGCAGGGCCGGCGGCTGTTCACCAGCCGGGGCATTGTGGCCCGTAATCAGGCCGCCGAGGTGGATCTGCCCCAAATCCGCGAATGGCTCAGGGAGCCGATGGCGGGCCTAACCTATGAGGACTTCGTGGAAGCATCCCTGGGCTGGTACAAATTGCAGGAATGTTTCTGGGTACTGGCGGATCAGGACGCCCGCGTTCCGTTCCCGGAAGTGAAGGCCAATCCCTACGCGCCCATCATCGTGGCCCGGCCGGATCGGATGCGGCCCACCGTGGCAGCCGGCAAGATTACGGCGTGGAATTTTACCGATGCCAGCGGCAAGGTCTGGGAGTTGGATCCCGAGCAGGTGGTGCGCCTCTTTGGCTGGAATCCCTATGATCCCCATCGCGGCCTGGGCGATTATGCCAGCGCGCACTTGGCGGCGGAATCGCATCACCTCGGCAGCAAGTTCAAGCGCAACCTCACGGCGGATAATGATACCGCCCCGATCATCAGCGCCAAAAACGGCACCCCCAGCGATTTGCAGATTGAGCAAATCAAGATGAGCATCCTGGAACGTCGCCAGGCGCGGATGCGCGGCAACAGCAAGGCGCTCTTCCTGCCCGGCGAAGTGGACGTGCATGACCCCAAGATTCTCAGCGTGGACGCGGCGTTCATTGCCGGCATGTTGGAAGATCGCCACGAAATCTTCATCGCCTTCGGCGTGCCGCCCAGTTTGGCGGATGTGAAGGCCAGCTACAGCATCGGCCAGGCGAGCGATTGGTTTGCGCTTATCTTTAATACCTGCATTCCCGAGGGGAACAAATTCTGCGCGGCCCTGGAGCAATTGATCTTCCGCCTCAGCGGCGAGCGCGTGGAAGTGGGTTTGGATTGGGATGAGCACTACGTCATGCAACAGGTGCGCAGCGAACGGATGAAAGATGCGGACAGCCTGTTCGGCAAGGGTGTGCCCATGAAGGTAATTAGCGAGTATCTGAATCTGGGCCTGCCCGAGTACGAGGAATGGAATCAAGGCTACATCCCCATCAACCTCACGCCCGTGAGCGGCGCGGCCAATGAAGCGGCCCAGACGGTGCCAGAACCGGCCGCCGATGATTTTAATGAGACGCCCGGCGCGGACAATGCCACGGGTGAGGCCAAGGCCGGCAGCGCCTTGATTCGCAATGCATTTTTGCAACGGTCCAATGGGGCACCGGCAACTTGCCGGAGGAAGCCGGCCAGCAAGAAACTGTGGGAGCAGCACATGAAGCTGCGCGGCGCGGCCATCAAACAATATCAGGCCAAGGTAAGCAAGCTGTTCATGGCTTACCGCGTAACGGCCCTGAAACATTTGGATGCCGTCTATGCCGGGAAAAGCGTGGCCACCAAATCCCTGGTGGAAGTGATTTTCTCCGCCACCGGGTTTAATCGCGATCTCAAAACGAACCTCAAACCGGTCACGCAATCCGTGCTGCAACGCGCGGGCGAAGAGTTGTTCGGCGAGATCGGCCGCCCGGAAGATGCCTGGACCATGGCGCCGCCCAAGGCCGTGGCCTTTATCGAAACGCGCGACAAGCTGCTGGCCAGCGTGGGCGACACCGCGCAAAGCCAGTTGAACACCGCCTTGCAGGAAGGCATTGCCAATGGCGAGACCACCGCCGAATTGGCCGGCCGCGTGAAAGGCGTCTTTAACAATTTGCAGAACTTCGAGGCCCGCCGCATTGCCATGACGGAGACGAGCGCCGCCTACGGCTTCGCCCGGCACGAAGCGATGAGCGATGCCGGCATTGAGTTCAAGAGCTGGCTTTCCAGCCACGGGCCGAACATGCGCGAGGCTCATGCCCAGGCGGAGTCGGATTATGCCGATGCGCCCATTCCCCTGGATGAACCCTTCATCGTGGATGGCGAAGAACTGATGTACCCCGGCGATGATGCCGGTTCCCCGGGCAACGTGATTAACTGCCACTGCATTCAACTGGCCGTGGCCAAACCCAACGACGAATAAACTATGAGCCGACCCTCTTTTAAATCTGTCATTCGCCCGGATCTGAATGTCCGCCGCGTGGGCCGTCGCACCGAAGTGTCCAAGCGCGATGGCCTCGGCAGCCTCACCTATGTGACCGAGAAAGCGAATGCGCAGACCGCCGCCTTGCTTAATTCCAAATTTCCCATGGCGGTCATCGCCCCGCCTATTCGCTAACATGAAACCCAATACCATGCTCCGCCGCACGATTCACCCGCAGATCCGGGTGCTGGATGAAGCCAAGGGCCTTGTTGAATACATCGCCACCGATGAATCCGTGGATAGCTACAATGAGATCGTGCGCGCGGGCGGCGCCGACTTCTCGCGCTTTGAAAAGAACGCGCCGTTTGTGGACAGCCATGATTATTCCCAAATAGACAAGTGCCTGGGCCGCGTGGTGGATTGGAAGATCACCGGCAACCGCGTGGTGGAGACCGTGCAATGGGCCATTGATGTGGCCGAAAACAAAATGGCCCAATACGGTTTTAGCATGACCAAGGCCGGCTATCTCAAAGCGGTGAGCATTGGCTTCATGCCCACCGCCTACGCCACCAAGTGGGACAGCAACCCCACGCCGTTTCAGGATGCGCTGAAGGATATGAACCTGCCGGCCGGTACCAACGTCACCTGCGTTTACCTGGCCTGGCTGCAACTGGAACTCTCCGCGTGCGTCATCGGTGCCAACGGCAATGCCGTGGCCAAAGCCTACAAGGCCGGCGTGGTGGATGATGCGTTCCTCGACTTAATTTCCGCGCAGCGCGCGCAGTCTGACACCGCCAACTTGACCGATGGTCCCGCTGCCGTCGAGTTGGCCCGGCAGCGGGCAAAAACGGCGTTTCTGGTGGAAATCCAAACCAAAATTAAAACGTTATGATGAAATTCCGTAATATCTTGCTCGCCCCGGATTCCGCCGCCGGCGTGCTCCCCGAAGCCGATTTCCAGCGCAAAGTGCTGGGTGGAGTCGAAACCCTGACCAAAGCTCAGGAAAAACAACAGACCGACCTCGCCAAGGTGATGGGCGATCTGGACCGCGCTGACAAAGAGGTGAAAGCCGCTTTAGAAGACCTCACCAAAGTCAAGAACCAGTCCAACGCCTCTTACGAGGACGTGCTGAAACGCATGGAGAAGGTGCAACGCCAGGTGACGTTGAACGCCAATTCCAGCTTCCGCAATCCCATCCAGCGGGCGCTGGCGGATGAAGAATTCCGCACGCGCATGAACGCCACGGCGCGCTACATGTTCGCCCTGCAAACCAAATCCAAGTGCGATCCGGCCTACATCAAGCTGGTCGAAGAGGGCAGCGCCCAAGCCAAAGCCATCACCGGCGTGGATTCCGGCCTCGGCCAGGCCACCGTGCCCACCGACACGTTCAATACGATCTATGATCTGTTGCTCGAATACGGCGATTACTCCACGCTGGGCACCACCCGCGTGGGTGCGCGCACCAATGTGCTGCCCGTGGCCACGGCCCGCCCGCAGTTCTACTGGATTGGTTCGCAATCCACCCTGGCGGAAGGTTCCGCGATCACGGCCGGTGCCTTCGGTGGTTCGCAGGTGCTGCTCATCATCAACACCCTCGCGGTGCTGATGTATGCCGCGCGCGAATTGTTGCAGGATTCCACCATTGATCTCGCGCCGTACATCACGCGCCAGTTGGTGCAGAGCATCGCTTGGGGTATGGATACGGCCACCTTCATCGGCACCGGCAACCAGGACACCACCAACGGCGGTTACGTGGGCATCTTCAATGCCGCGCTGGCCAATACCAACCTGGGCGTGAGCGCCGGGGCCGGTCGCACCCAGGTGAGCAAGTTGTTGGTGGATGACTTCGTCCAGGCGCAACTCACCGTGAGCGCGCAGGTGCTCCGCAAAAAGCCCATGTGGTGGGCGCACCCCCAGATGATGGCGCGCATCGCCCTCATCAAAGACGGTCTCGGCCGCCCGATCTTCCAGACGTGGCAGGAAGTGCCCAACCCCGGATCCATCGGCAGCATCCTCGGTTTCCCCGTGCATCCCACCGCCATCGCGCCGAACACGGATGGCAACAGCCAGCCCGTGATCGTCTTTGGCGACCCGGATGGGCAGGAAAACGGCATTCGCGTGGATCTGGAGCTCGCCACCAGCGAAGACATCGGTTTCCCGCAGAACTTGGTGGCTTACCGCGCCCTGCTGCGCGCGGGCTGTAAAATTCTCACCACGGCGGGTTCTACCACCCTCAAACCCTTTGCCGTGCTCAGCACGGCCGCCGCCTAAGCAACTGGCGGTGTGGCCCTGCGCTGCGCCGCCAACTTTTTAAAAACAACCATTAACCAAACGTTAAAATGAAATCTGAAAACGAAATCAAAGCTCTCCCGCTGGAGGATCTCCAGAAATTCGTGATTGAACTGCGCGCGGTGCCCACCGGCGACAAGTTCTACCCCACCGCCAAAGTGTTGATCGCCTTTGCGACCGGCCTGAAAAAGTACAAGGAACCGGAGCTCGTGGAAGTGACCAACGAGGCGGATCATCCCGTGCCCGTGGACGGCAAGGAAATCGCCGCCGGTGCCACCGGCAAGGTGTACCCCTGGCAAGCTGCCGCCCTTTCCCGCTGGCTCACGCCCGTGGGCAAAGTGGCCAGCCTGCTGCTGTTTCTGTTTGCCCTGGCGTTTACGGCCGGCGCACAGGTTCAGCCGTATGTGCTGGGCAGTGCCAGCCAGTACAACGTGGTGGCCGTAAATGGTTTTTATGCCACCACGAATCTGAACGGCCCCACCTTCACCAACGCCACCGGCGGCGGCACGGTCTATTACACGGCCACCGTCACCAACGCCACGGCCATCTACACCAATGCCAATTGGGCTTTTAACGCCTCCGGCATTTGGACGAACACGCCCACCTACAGCACCAACAACCTGATCAATCAGCCGGGCGTGGTGGGTTTGGTGAATTATGACACGGCGAATATCCAGTTCGGCGGCGCGCTCACGGCCGCCGGCACGGGCACCAATGCCCTGGCAAATTGGGATTTTTCCAATGACGCCGTGAATTGGCAGACCAACGCCCTCGTGCAAACGCTGATCCTGAACGGCACCCAGTTTGTGACCACCAACAGCACGCTCACGCTGTTCGGTCCGGGGTACATACGTCTGAACTCCATCAGCATCTCCAACGGCGTGCCGTTCACCAATATCTTGGTGACCGTCAGCCGCAAACCCAGCCGTACTGGCCCTTGAACGCCGGTCTAACCCACGTTTAAGCCATGTTAAATCAACCGCCCCAGGATCGAATGGTACGTGCCGTACAGGCCATTACCAGGTCCGTGCCTGCGCCCGTTCGGTCTGGGGCGGTTTTCTCCCCCGAAACGCCTGGCTACGAAGAATGGTTGCGCCGCCAGGCCCAGCCGGTTCGTAAATCGGCAATCGTCAATCGTAAATCCCCATGAACGCTGGCTTCTCCAATCTCGATTACCTGAAACGCCAGTTGCTGGCCCCGGCCTTGCGCGCCACGGTTACGTACGATGACCAGATTCTCGCGCTGGGCCAGGGCGTGGTGGGCATGTTCCAGAATTTGTGCAACCGCGAGTTCGGTTACCAAGCCGGCATTCAGGAGATTGCCCTGGGCGACCGCTCCTTCTGGTTTGCGCGCCGGATCCCGGTAACGCAATTCACCGGCGTGAACCTGCGTTTTTTTAAGTCCGACGATTGGGTGAGCATTCAGAACCAGCCCCTGCAGGCGGATGAAGAAAAGGGCCTCATCCATTTCGGCTACACCCTCGGCCGCTCGCCCATTCAATTCCAATTGATTTACAACGGCGGCTATTGGTGGGAGCAGTTGGAGCCGGATGACGCCGCTTTCCCCAGCGCGATCCCCGCCGACATCACCAACAACGCCGCCGGGATTGATCCCAAGAAATTTTTGCTCCCGCCCGATCTCCTGCTGGCCTGGGTACTGCAATGTAAGCATATGTGGCAAACGATTGATCCCCGCGGCACCAAGATCGTGGCGGAAGAAAAACTGGCCCGTGCCGTGCCGCAGCAAGTGTTCGGCGATATGGACCTGGTTCCGCAAGTGGCGAACCTGCTGAAACAATATTACCGCTATCAAATCACCTAGATGAGCCAAGCCTTTGACATCCAAATCTCCGGCGACCTCGTGGCGCAAATCCCGCGCCTCAAGGATCCCGCCGGGCACAGCCGTGCGATCGCGCGGGAGATGGATTACCAAAATCAACTCACCGTGGCCCGCATTCAGGCCGGGCACTTGTCCGGCCCCACCAGCGACAGCAGCCTGAGCGTGCGCACCAATCGGCTGCGCAGTTCGGCCAATGCCAGCAAGGCGGTCATGGCGGGTGCCACCGTGGTGAGCACCATTGGCAGCAACGTGGTTTATGCGGCGGTGCACGAATTTGGCGCGGTGATCCAGCGCACGGTCAAAGCCGGATCCGTGAAGCTCCGCACCAACAAGCAGGGCAATCTGCTGCGCCGAGGCAACCTCGCCACCTTTGCCGGCCGCAATCACAAATCCTTTAAGACGGTGCAATTCAAAGGCGGCAAAAGCTACACCATCACCATCCCGGCGCGCGCGCCCTTCGCCCATGGCATTGCCGACCGCCTGCCGGAATACACCGCCGCGTTTGAAGCCGTGACCGCCGAATACCTGGGAGGGGCTAACTAATGCTCACCGATTTCAAACAGCTCCAGCGCGATGCCGCCTTCGCTTTTGCCAGCGACAGTCGGTTGCAGACGGTGAACATCATCACGCGCGAGCAGTTGCTGGCGGATCAATCCCGCCTGCCCGATGCCACGCTCAGTGCCGAGGTGCTCGTGTATATCACGCCGCGCAACGGCAAGATGGGCGTGGGCGTGATTGTGGAGAAGCCGCGCTTTGAAGTGCTGAATCCACAGGCACCGGGGCCGCAAGGCGACATCGTGATTGAATCCCTGGTGCTGGAAGATCAGCTCACTAACATGGATCCCGCCGAGGGCACCTTGCTGGCCGCGGACTATGTCGCGCAAATCCTGTTGGAAATCGGCCACGGCTGGAATTTGAATTTCCAATCCGATTTCACGGCGGACCGCCAGGCGATGGTGGAAGCCAAGGAATGGCAGCCGCTGCGCGCCTACAAGGTTAGCCACCGCATGATCCTCAGCCGCGCCCAGACCGCGCGTGTGACCACGCCCGCCATCACCAACGATGGCACCAACATCACGCTCACGAACGATCCCAGCACGCCGTCCGCCGCCATCTATTACACGCTCAATAGCGATTCCCCGGCCCCGGACAATGCCCAAGCCACCCTTTACACTGGCCCGTTTGCCGCGCCCGCTGGCACCACCACCTTGCGCTGGGCGGCCTACCAGCCTGGCTGGCTCAATTCTGCGTTCGCCCAAGTAACCATCAACAATAATTAATCCCCAAAACCTATGAGTCTATCCATCTCTCGCGCGAACCTGCCTGGCAGCGGCGCACCCAAGATCACCTACAAAGGCGCGACCCTCTGGACGCGCGCCGATTTGATGATTCCCCTGAAGCAATCGCTGAAGGAACAAAAAAGCAGCATGTACGGCCTTGTTACGTGGACGCGCGATGGCCGTAGCATTGAATTCGAGATCCCGATCTACGGGTTCTGGCAATCGCTTTCCGTGCTGTTTCCCAGCTACATTCTCAACGGCATCTACGGATCCCGCATCTTTGGTCTCACCGACACGCCCTTGACCATTGTGGCCCGCAATGGCGATCAGATTGTGCTCAACAACGTGCAGCTCGTGGGCATCACCAACCTCAAGCTGAAGGCCAATGAACAGATTTTCTCCGGCAACGCCAAGTTTGTGGCACTGATCGGCAACAACCTGTCGCCGAATACGCCCAATTCGTATTACACCATTACCACCGGCGCGGCGTATGTGGATGCCGGCTTTGCCCAGGCGAACTTCAAAGCCCTGGCGTGGACGGGCGCGTGGGGCGCGCGCAGCGGGTTCACCAACATCCTCACCCAAGATGGCTGGGATATTGACTGGCAGGTGAAATTCCTGAGCCCGGATGATTTGATTGATGGCATCGGCCCCGTGGATAAGTTCTTTGATTCCTGCCTGCCCAAGATTTCCGCCATCGTCGTGGGCCCCAGCCTGGCGCAGTTGGATGCCGCCGTGGATTTCCAGGGCAACAACGCCACCGTGGGCGCGGACATCGCCGCCGATTCGGATCCGCTCGTGCTCACCGATGGCACCAGCACCATCACGCTGGCCGTGAGCAGCGTGATTGAAACCGGCCTCGTCTTTGCGCCCGGTAAAAAACGCATCGCCAAAACCACCTGGCAGGGAACGCTCGGCTTCTCCGCCGGCGTGCCCAACGCCATCGCCGCCGTGTCGTGAGGCCACGACGGGCCATTATTAAAAATGTCTGACCACCCTTAACCAAAAAATAAAACACCTATGAAAAAAATCCTGCTCATCGCTGATTCCGCCGCCGGCATTCCGGCTGATGTGGAAGCCAAACTCGAAACCGAAGTCGCCACCGCGCCCGCGCCCGTGCCCGCGCTGGATACCAAGCCCATCATTGCCGATGTGGAACACGCCATCGCCGCGCTGGCCGCGCAGCCCAACTTGCATCCGCTGCTCGGCTTCGCCCTCACCAACTTGCGCGGCGCGCACAACGCCCTCAAAGGCCACCTCAAGGGCTTGTCCGCCCTGCTGGTGCTGCTCGCCGTGCTGCTGGCGTTTGCCAGCCCGGCCCGCGCGCAAATCTTCTACGGCGGCGTGTCCGTGACCAACAGCGCGTTTGCGCCCGTGCAATCCTCGTTTGTGCTGCTCACCAATGTGGCCTCCTCCACGCTCCCCGCGCGCACGTTGCAAGTGCTGAACATCCAAACGAATCAACCCATTACCGTGTGGTACGCCTACGCCTTCGCCGGGTCCACCAACTTGTTCCTGGTGAATTCCAACATCTACACCTTCCCCGCCAGCAATGGCTGGGTGAATGGCGCGACGTTCACCACCAACGTGGCCAGCGTCTTTAACAGCGTGCCGATCCAGCCCTACGGCCTGATCAACCTCGGCGGCTATACCAACACCGTCCTCTTTCAGTGAGGCCGCTGCCCCGAGACCCGAAATCCGAAACCCGTTCCCGTGAAACTGACTTGGACTCCACCAACCGGCGGTGCCGTGGTGCTTGGCGATGATTCGGTGAAATCCACCATCATCGTCGAGCAACTTGATGCCCCGGCGCTCGTTCAGAAACTGCTGTTCTTTCGCGGGGTCACCGCCCAACTGGTGGCGCGCGGCGGGGATGAAGGCACGTTTGTGTGCGTCATCCAGCCCGCCCTGGCCAATGCCGATGCCGCCAGCGCGTATCTCAAAACGGAGCTGGCCCGGTCCGGTCAGGCGGGCAGTCTCGCCTGGGGCCGCGTTTCCGCCATCTTCACGTTCAACGGTGCCGTGCTGCGCCGGGTGACCGTGGCGGAATTGAACGGCGCGCGGCTGCGGCTGCGCTACTCCTTCGGCTTCGCCTCCCTCACCTGATTTCCAATTGCCAATTGCCAATCTCCAAAATTATGAGCAAAACCCTGTTTAAAGCCTCTTTAAAGGCCCTGAGCGCCTTTGCCGCCCTCGGCGTGTTTGCCATCCTCGGTTCCTTTCTACTGGCCCTGTTTTTGCGCTTGGTAACCCTGGCCTGGCACTGGGGCTGGCGGCTGTTCGCCTTGTTGGCCATTTGCCATCTGCCATTGGCCATCTCCGCCCGCGCCCAGACCACGGCGGTCTTTTTTTCAATGCAGAACCTGACTGGCGGCGTGAACAACCGGACGATTAACCTTTTGCCGGACACCGCCAATGCGCCGGTTTTTGTGGGCACCAATTTGCTCCAACTCGGGCCAATCCAGCTTCAACCGGTGGGCGGCCAAGTGACAACCAACCTGGTGCCGTGGGGCTACTCGCTCTATGTCCAGGGCTGGCCGCGCCCGGTTCATATTGTGGTGCCCAGCAGCACCAACACGCTCAATGTGGTGGGCATGATTAACACCAATCTCTACTGGCCGCTGACGATTTACCAAATGACGGCCACCGGCACCAACGGCATTAATGTTACGCAAACCAACAACCAGGTAATCATTGACGGCAGCGGGCTGGATGCCGCCGGCACCGCGTGGGCGACATTTTCCTTTAATGCCACCAACGGCATCTATGCCTTTAATCTCGCCTCCAGCTATGGCCTGCCCGCCGCCGGCGTGGTGGGATTGGGATCGGCGGCGTTGGTAAGCACCAACACGTTTTACAGTCAGGGCGTTTCGGGTTACTTGGATATCCTGTACAACCTCGCGCAAGGCCAGGTGGGCTGGCTGGTCGTGAGCAACTTGTCTTCCATTCAGGCCGTGCCGCCATTGTTGGATTACTTGTGGACCGCCGGAAACAATACGGCCTCGCTCGCCACGTTTGCCGCCGTGAGCACCAATCAAATCACGGTTTACGGCGCGGGCACGGCCAGCGCCAACGGCACCTACACCTTCAACGCGGCCGCCGGTGTTTGGACGAATGCCGCCACGGCCGATACGATCACCAACAGCGGTGCCTACCTCATCATTGCCACCGGGGCCACCAAACTCTACAAATCGTCCAATGCCCTGGCCTATCCGGCCGGCAGCGGCGCATGGTTCAATGGCAGCGGTTACAGTGGCAGTTCGCCCATGCCCTACAATGCGTTTCTGCGGGTAACGGATTATTCGCTCAATAATGTTGCGCCCACCAACATTCCCGGCAAAGCCCTGACCGGCCTTGCCACCAACACAGTCGTGCCGATCTCCGCGCATGTGACCAATGGCGTTGTTACGTGGACCAGCCCGTAACCCCTAACCCCGAAATCCGAGACCCGAAACCCGTTTCCGAGCTGCCATGAACCTGGAATATAAAATCACCACCACGGCCGAACTGGCCGGCGCCGAGGCGGCGGCGGACGCCCTGGAACGCCAGATCGGCAAGGCCAAGGCGCTTAAACAGGATTATTCCGGGCTGGAAGCGCAGCTCAAAACGATGCGCGGCAGTATTGATGAGTACAAGACCGCCACCGCCGCGCAGACCGCCGCCGCCGAGGAAGAGAAGCGCGCCAATGAGCAGTTGGCCGATTCGTATCATGAGGTTTCCCGTTCCGAAGCGGAGATGGCGGAAAAAGGGGAGAAGGCCGAACTCAGTCACCGGCAGATGTTCCGCGTGGCCGGCGAGCTGAATCGCATTCTGCCCGGGCTGGGCGAATTAATGATGGTGGCATTTGAACCCGTCATCGCACCGCTGATTATTTTGGCCGGTTTGTTTGCTGGCCTGGTCGAACACATTAAATCGGTTCGCGAAGAAATGGCCAAGATGGCGGAAGCCAACATTGACGTGAGTCGCATCACCGATGGCACCGAAGCCATGGAAGCTCAGTTGGACGTAATGCGCGAGAGCGTGGGGAAAGCCGATGAATTTGCCACAGCCACCGACCATGTGGCGGATGCCCAAAAACGCGTGACCGATGAAACGAACCACGCGTTGGATGCCCTGCGCACCCAGGCGCAGTTTGAGGAGGAGGAAGCCAAGGCCCGCGAAAAGCTGGCGCTGGATCAGGTGCGCCAGAAAGTGGCCACGGGCCAGCTTACGCCCGCGCAAGGCGAGGCGGCGGAGATCGACATCACCTCGCGCAATGCCCGTGAAGCCGACCGCCGCAAATCCGCTTTGGAAGCGGCGGAAATCGCCGCCCGCGAAAAGGAACAGGCTGAATTAAAGGCCCAGCAATTTGACCTGAGCCAAAAGAAAATCAAGGAAGCCGGGTCGCCCGAGGCCGCGCAAACCTCGGCGGAAGAGGCCAAAAAACTGGCCGATAAATATCAGAAGGATGCCGATGCCCAGGTCAAATATCTCCAGGACTTTGGCAAGGACATGTCGCCCCAGGAGTTCACCCAGCAACTGGCCAAGCTTTCCCAGCTCCAGCAACTGGCGGATCAGCAGGCGGTGGTGGCCGGGGAAGCGGCGGAAAAAGCCAAGGCCGTAAAGGAAGAGTGGGAGAAAACCGTGGGCGCGCTGAAAAAGGTTAATGACCGCTTGGCGGAACTGGGCGAGCAGATTCCCCAGCTCGAATCCTCGCACAAATCAGCCGACAAACACCGCGCCACCATGCGCGGGATTGAAGATCAATCCACGGCCATTAACCGGGTAACGGGTGATATTGACCGCGCCAACAAAGACGTGGCCACGATCAACGAGATCAGCGGCCACGCCACCCAAACGCAGGCGGATGCCAAGCGCGTGGCCGATGCTCTCAAGGATGCCCACGCGGCCGTGGCCGATGCCGCCGCCACCATTGGCAAACTCGGCGACATGGGCGCGGATGTGGAGAATCTCAAAAAGCAGGTCGCGCAATTGCGCATGGCCGTTGACCACCACTGATTATGGCCCTCGCCGCGTTCACTCTCTTCTACAACGGCGTGGAGAAGTCTTTGGCCGATTGGGGCCTGGACGATCTGCAATTCTCGGACAACGATCTTGCGCCTGCCGTGGTGGAATTCACCGCTGCCGGCCGGGCCGTGGATGCCGCCGATCTCTTCGCTTACGGTGCCCGCGTGATCATTTACCAGAACCGCGCCAGCGCGGGCACGGCTTGGAGCGGGGGCACCTGTTGGTTCGATGGCCGCGTGGAACCGTGGGAACGCAGCGGCGCACCGGGCATGGAAGATTGCATTGGCCGGCTGGTCAACGCCTGGTGGTATTTCGAGCGCATCCAATACAAGATGCAATTCACGCGCGCCACCAGCGCCAGCACCACGGCCGTGTACACCACCAACCGCGTGGTGCTGGGCGTGGGTTACAGCGGCGTGGGTTCGGCGTGGACGACGCTGAACACGGGCCAGCAGATCGCGGCGGCCGTCAATTGGGCGATCAGCCAGGGTGCGCCGGTGGCCTTGGGTAATGTCGCGCCGTGGGCACCGGTCATCAGCGATTTTCAGAAGTGCATCAAGGTTTCGCAGGTGATCCAGAAGATGTGGCAGATCGAATCTGACTTCATCGTGGTCTGGGATTATTCCACCGTGGGCACCAATCCCAGCGCGCCGGGCGTGCCCACCATCCACTTCTTAAAAGGCTCGCAAACAAACCTTAACCCGGCCTTAAGCGCAGGGGTTAAGGCCGGCTTGCTACTCACGCCCCTCACCATCAACCTGGATGCCGGCAACTGGCTGGGCAAGGTAAAGCTCAAGCCGCGCCCGGATTGGGTTAAGAGTTATGTAGCCATCAATTACGATCAGGTGGCCAGCTTCGGCAGCAATCAATATTTGTCCATCGGTTCGGATCAATACCCCGCCGTGCTGCCGGCGGATACGGAGAGCAAATTCAACGGCGTGGATCTGTACTACGATCTGGCCGGGGCCAAAGTGGCCGTGCAAAACCAAAGCGGCAATCTCACGACCGCGCCGTTTGACATCACCAGCCTGGCGCAATGGCAGCAATGGAAAGCGGAACTCACCGCGCCCACGGTGGTGAGCGCCGTCATCCTCACCGCCGGCACCACGCCGGCCACCACGGCCAATCATCCCGCGCCCGCCCTGGTCACCAAGGAAGTGGACAATACCGGGGCCACCGTGGCCTACAACGCCGCTAATGCCTACGAGCTGCTGGATGGGGCGTATTGCGATTGGATGGCCGATGCCACGCTCATGCCGGCCAACGGGTATCCGGTGATCACCGCGCAAAAGGTCAAGGCCACCGCGTGGGTGTATCTCACCTTCAGCAACGGCACCAAAACCTACAAACAGCTTACGCGCGAGTTCACGGCCATCAGCTATAACACCTTCAACGTGGCCACGGTGCTCAATGTGGCCACGCAAACGGTCACGTCCTATGCCGAACCGCAGCCGGTGGGGCTGGCGCAGATCATGTACAACGCCTGGCGTTCGCTGGCGGTGGAAGGCAGCTTTACCACCACGGAAACCGAGCTGGGGGCCAGCGGCATCCAACTCAGCCGGGCGAACTGCCTGAACTTCACCAGCGCGGCCGTGGCGGCCCATGCCGGCGATGGCAGCATATTGGATTGGTCCGCCGTCAACGCGCCGATCCGCCGGCTCAGCGGCAGCGCGGTGAAGGGCACCACCACCGTGGAATTTGGCGCGCCGCTGCATCTCACGGCCAACGCGCTGGTGGATCTCGTGCGCAACAGCCGCGTGCGGGTGACCAGCATTGATCTCAACTATATCTTCGGCGGCCGGCTTGCCAACGGCGGGGGCACCGTAAAGCACGCGCGCAAAACCCACGCGCACCATGCCGAACACGGGGCCGATGAACCGCAGGTGCATGTGGTGACCGGCCCGGATGCGTTAGACTCCACGCGCACCCAGGTAATGACGAGCGACAGCAGCACGGGCATTGTCACCGTTACCCAGCAGCCCACGGCGGGCGGCTCGGCCTACACCAGCGGCATCGTGGCCCCGGAGTTTTCCGGCGCGGGCGCGCCCGGCGCCGGCACGCTGGCGGCCAGCGCCAGCTATCTCACGGGCAATTATTATTGGGATACGACCAACTCCGTTTTGTACCGCTGCACGACCAGCGGCAGCAATTCGTCCTCGTTGTGGACGCCGGTGGGCGGCGGGGTCGGTGGCATGGTGCAATATTTTGCCATCACCACCTTGTACCTGCTCGATTATGTTACCGCCCTGCCGATCCTCATATCTTTCCCCAGCGGGGTGTTGACCATTACTTTTGGTTCGCCCACGAGCATTGCCAAGCCGAACCGAATGCGCCCATCCGTGGCCAGTGAATTGATTGACGGACTAACCATCACGTACAGCAACCACACCGATGAAAACACGCGCACGGCCAGCGATGGCACGAACACGGAATTTCAGGTGGTTTTTCCCCGGTACACCACCATGCACATTTTGGGTTTCGACAGCTATCTGACCACGCCGCCCACCGGCACAGCGGCGCTGACCTTCCTGAATTCCTTGTGCGTGATTAAAGCGATGAAAATGCCCGGTGCCGGCACCGGGCTGGTGGATGCCATACCCAGCGCCATCCTTTACGAGGAAATCACCACCCGCGTTTGGGCGCGCCGCTACGCGCAATAATTATGGCCATCGGCTTAAAAGTCATGTGCTCCATCCAGAGCGGCAATGTTGGCGGCGGCTTGCGCGAATCGCCGGTAAAAGCCCTCAACGGAAATCAGCTTCGGCCCGTACTGCTCACGCGCATGGGGTATGCTTGCAAGGGGGTGAATGGAATTGCGGGCTACTATTCGGGGATGTATGACAACCAGGCGGTTTTGGTGGCTCCCGGCGTTTATGCCCCCTGGCCCTACGCAAAAAACGCCGTCGATGATATGAACCGGCAGTGGACGCTTTACTCCGGGTTGGTCATCAATTATTCGAATTCGCTGCCCGGAGCTTCCCCCGACAGTTTTACCTATACTTCATCGCTGGCGGGAACTGCCCCGCAGACGAGCTATGTGCAAACCAATCCGTCCCTTTCGGCCTCGGATCATGATTGGGGCAAATCCCCGTCCAACGGTAATTATCAATGCCAAATCACCTCGGACACCTCATGGGCGCAGCAACAATACGATCCCGTTATCCCGCCCCATGCGATCTTTGCCACCTGGAGTCTTTCGCTCAGCGGCGGGATTGACGTGGCCGGCATTTATTCTGCCGTGCATGGCGACTTCTTTGGTGCCAGCTTTCCGAGTTTGTTTACGAGCGGTTTTCAGAACATTTATTACAAGGATTTTCCCGCCACCATCAGCGGTGCGCAACTGGCGCCCTCGCTTATCAATCCGGCGGAGTGGGATGGCTCCATCACGCTGGGCAGTCCTTATACCGGCGGTCCTTATTACACCGGGGGATCGACCTACACCGCCTTTGCCGGCGCGGGCACCCTGCTTTCCGGCATCGCGGCCGCCAACGGTTGGCGGATCTCCGGTTCGGCCATCGGCGGCGGCGGCAACATTACCATTTTTCGGGGCCAGGCCACTTTGGACACCACCGTGGTACAGCCGGCCGTGCCCTTTTGGATCGGCCTTTACACCGAGGCCACCTGGTCCCCGGTGAGCTTTTACGATGGCACCAAAAGCAGTCCGCAGCCGAAGGCAGCCCCGATAAAATCCATCAAACTATTTCGCATCGGCAAGCTGCCCACGGATGGCACCATCATTGCCTACGAATCATCGGGAATTTTCCAGCTTCCTTTTCCCGCGCAAACGCCCTTTCCCATTCAGGATTTTGCCGGTTTGGGCGTCGTGGCGCGCTATTATTTTGTCGTGGTGGGTCAAGATCCGGAAAGCTGGGCGAGCCAATATGGCTACGTCTTTGATTTGACCGCCGACAACGCCAATGTCACCGCCGATAATACCACCGTAACCCTATGAAAAAACTCCTTGCTTCCAGCCTCCTATTTTTGGCCTTGCTTGCGCCCGTTTCCGCGCCTGCGCAAATCACCAATGTCTTCATCGGCACCACCCCGAATGACGGCACCGGCGATACCCTCCCGGTGGCCTTCACCAAGCTCAACTACAACAATGCCTACTTCGCCGCCGCCCTTGCTTCCAACACGGCCGCCATCGTGAATTTGGCCTCCGTAACCAACTTGGTTTATCAATCGCATTTGTACCCGCTGTTGGCGCCGAATCCCTTCACTTTTACCGGTTCAAATTACATCGGCCAATTCACCAACGTCATCATCTTCAATTCCGGGGGCATCGTCAGCGGGAGTGGCGGCGGATTATCGCCTGGCACCACGCTGATCACCACCAATGTCATGAGCACCAACGGGGGCACCACTTGGCAGCTCTGGCAGCCCACCGCAGGCGCGGTGCAGCTTGCCGTTTTGACCGTGGCCGGGGTGGGAGCCGTAAACGTCAACGGAACCGACCATCCCGAATTGATCGGCCGCACCAATTCCTTCTTCGGCCAGACGTGGCAATTTGCCAACCCAATCAACCCCACTGACGGGGCCAACAAAGCTTACGTGGACGCCCGCACCGGCTACCTGCCGGGCACCGTGATCCAGCTCGCGCCGGAATGGAACATGCAAGGTCAATTTACGACGACGAATTCCAGCCTGAATTTCTTTTTGAATCAGGCCGCTAGCAACGTGCTTTCCATGTCATTTGCCTACCAATCGGCCCCCATCGCATCCATTGCCTTGGATAGCACTGGCACCAATGTGATATTGGGTGTCACCAACAGCACTCCGGCCGGCTGGCAAATCTATGTGACCACCAACCTCCTTGGCCCCGTCTGGCTACCCTTGGCCACCAACGGCCTCACCTGGTCAACCAACAGCGGGATCATCAGTGAAACCTTCCCCATGCCTAACCAGAGCCAAGCGTTCTTCAAGGTGGCCATCCCCGGAGCGGCCAGCATCATCGCCAGCGTGCCCGTGGCAATGCCGTTCCTTAGCCTGGCTCCCTTTACCGTCACCCATTCCACCAACAGCACCATGGGCTACGGCGCGGGCCTAGTGGCCTGCGACCAGACCAATATCTACATCAGCATTGGCACCAACGCCTGGCGGCGCTTGGCCCTGGCCACAAACAGTTGGTAAAGACCCTTTAAACGGACATTAAAGCCCTCGTGAAGACCGCCGCAGACTCCCGACTTCTCAAACCTTTTCAAAATCTTCTCAAACCGGGCGCGTTTTTACATTGCCATACGAGCAAACGGGAAAGTTAGAGCGTATTAAAAAATATTGCAGCCATTCGGTTGGAGCGAGCCGGGCAGCGGCCTTTTTGGGTTTGGGCTTCGTTTCGGCTCAGTTACAGGGTTCTTTAAACCTGCGCCTTCGCCGAAGCCTCGCCCAAACCCAAAAATCCTCGCTCCGAACGGCTACACTATTTTTTTAAACGCTCTGGCCCCCACCTTTGTCCTCCCCCCAGGAGAGGATTTCACCTTGGCGCATTTTCTGAACATTTGTCCACCAGCCTGACCAATCCAGCGGCTTGATTCGCGAAATAGGCGGCAACCGTGAAAAGCCCTCTCCTTGGGAAGAGGGTTGGGTGAGGGAGAGCTTTAAACATACTTTTCCCTGTCCGTCGATGCATTGGGCAAAAAGATGCAGTTAATGACAAGGACTTGTGGCGGCTCCAAATAAATAAACGTTTCCAAAAATATTTGAGCCTTCTTACGTCGGCTGCTACCCCTGAATAGACTCGATTCGCTGAACCAGCGTCACCGCGCTCACCACAGAAACGATTTCTGCTCGCCGATTTGCTCGGTGCCGGACCAGAGGGTCACGCGCCAGGCGACGAGGGAGCCGAAATTCTTGTAGTCATCGCCGGCGAGCGGGAGCGACGTCCAGGTGTGGAAGAAGCCGGGGGTGACGTTGGTTTCCAGCGTTTGCAGGTGCGGCGCGCCATTGGGGAGAACGCCCCGGAGTTCGGCGCGCAGGGTGAATTGGGTGCCCGCCGATTTCTTGGCGGTCCAGAGGACGTCAAAGCGGATGGCGGAAACGAGATTGGTTTGGGCGCGTAGGCGGGCCTGATAGGCATCGCGATCAAACAGACTGGGCGAGACGGCGTCGTGGCCCTTCAAGTCCAGGAGCAGCGGCAGGACCTTGATGACGCGGCCGGGGGCGTCCGCAGCGGAACCCACGGCGAGCGAGGCGAACAATACAATGGCAACAAGCAACTGGCGCATGGGGCAACGATACCGGGAGCAGGGACAAATTCAACTGGAAACGGAGGGGGAAAACATCCCTGGGCGCAGCTTGACACCGCCCCGACGGCTAGAGCATATCAAGAAATACTGTAGCCGTTCGGTCAGGTGGAAATGGCAGCGGTCTTTTTGCTGGCTGGCTTCGTTTCGGCTCAGTCACAGGTCCAAGTGGACATGCTCCTTCGCCAAAGCCTTGCCAGCCAGCAAAAATCCTCGCTCCGAACGGCTACACTATTTCTTGAAATGCTCTAAATAGCTCGGCACCACCTCACCCCGGCCATCTCTCCCCCATTTATCAATGGCGGAGAGGGTGATAGGCCGTCGTGCGAACGGTTTGCGGCATGAACTCACGGCTTATGATTTGGGGCAGTGTCGGGATGCACCCAATATCCCACAACCAACCTCGAACGCCGAACATCCGGGTACGCCCTTTAGCCGGCACGATGGGGTTCAACCACGAATGAACAAGCCGTGGCCGCCGCGCTCGGGGGCGGGGGCGGCTTCACCGGTCGCTCGCATCCGTCGCCGCCTACTTCTTCAATCCGCGCTGCCAGAGTTCGAAATGGTACAGGGCGGCGACCACGAGCGGGTGCTTGATCTTTTCCGCCGCCACCAGCCGGGGAATGTCCGCCACGGGCACGAGCCGGGTGATGAGGTCTTCGCCCTGGTCGAATTCCACGCCGTGCTGGAGCCGGCAGTTTTCCACGATCACGCTGTAGCAGTTGTTGCTAAAGATCGCAGGGTTGGCATGGACGGTCGCCAGCAGGCGCGCGCCCGCGCCGGCGTAGCCCGTTTCTTCGCGCAGTTCCCGCACGCCGCAGACCACCGGATCCGTTTCCTCCGGGTCCATCATGCCGCCGGGAATCTCCAGCTCCACCGTTTGGGAGCCGTGACGGAATTGCTCCACCATCACGAGTTGGTGCTCCGGCGTGAGGGCCAGCACATTCACCCAATGGACGCTGTCGGCGATGTAAAAGTCGTGTTCCTGACCGGTGCGGGGGTTGATGCTGGTGTCCTGCCGCAGTTTGAAAATGCGAAAGTCTCCGATGGGGGTGGAGCGAATTTTGACCCAGGGTTTGACCATAAAATTAAAAGCCCCGCTGCTTGGCGGCCCAGCCCTGTTTCATGAGGGTGAGCAGGTGGTGGAGCGCCTCGTCGTAGGGCTGATTGCGCTCGGCGGACAGTTGATGCGCGCGTTTGTCGAGTTGCGCGGCCATTTCCGGGGACTTCTCCGCCGGACAGCCGAGGGCGACCAGAATTTGTGTCAGTTGGGCGATTTCCACGCCCGTCATTTAACCAAAACCCCGGCGGATGACACGGATAAAAAAATTACTGATTTGGTAGCAGCCGACGTGAGGAGGCTCAAATACATTTGAGAACGCTCTTTTATTTATGAGCCTCCTAACGTCGGCTGCTACCGGTCTGACAATTGCGCCCGCCGTTCAGCCTTCCACAATGGTCACGCTGACCACGCCGATGCGCTTGTGCGGCTTGCTGGCTTCGCCGGAACCGCTCGAACCGACCGGGGTGCCGGAGATTTTCGCGAGCACGTCCTCACCTTTCGTGAGCTTGCCGAATGCCGTGTACTGGCGGTCCAGGAACGAGGCATTGCCGTCGCAAATGAAGAACTGCGAACCGGCGGAGTCGGGGTTCGAGCTGCGGGCCATGGAGATCACGCCGCGCTGGTGCGAGCGGTCGTTGAACTCGGCCTTGATCTGGTAGCCGGGCCCGCCCGTGCCCCAGGCGCGTTCCTTGGAGGCATCCTTGGTCAGCGGATCGCCGCCCTGGACCATGAAGCCCTTGATGATGCGGTGGAAACAGGTGCCGTCGTAAAAGCCCTTTTTCGCGAGGGTTTTGAAGTTTTCGACCGTCTTGGGGGCGACGTCGGACCAGAATTCGAGGGTGAGGTCACCCTCGGTGGTTTTGATGATGGCTACTTCGCTCATAAAATGTTGGTTAATGATGGAGGGAAAGGATTGCGGATTACTTCAAATTCACGCTGTCGGCGGGAACAATGTGGATGCTCTCGATGTTCACGCGCGTGACCGGGCGGTCGGGGCCTTCGGTCGGGGTGGTGGCGATTTTGTCGAGCACGTCAAAGCCCTTGAGCAGATTGCCAAAGACGGTGTACTGGCCGTCCAGGCTGCCGGCATCGGCGTGGCAGATGAAGAACTGGCTGCCGGCGGAGTCCGGGTCCGGCGTGCGGGCCATGGAGAGGATGCCGCGGGCGTGATGGCGGGAATTGAATTCGGCCTTGATGGTGTAGCCCGGACCGCCCTGGCCCCAGCTATCCTTCTTGGTGTCATCCTTGGTGTTCGGATCGCCGCCCTGGATCATGAAACCGGGGATCACGCGGTGGAAGGCCTGGCCGTCATAGAACCCGCTCTTGGCGAGCTTCTTGAAGTTGGCCACGTGGTTGGGCGCGAGGTCGGGATAGAATTCCACGATCATGGTGCCGAGACTGGTCTTGATTACACCAACTTCCTTCACCTCCGCCGCCGGGGCATTGGTGCCGGCGGTGGCCGTGACGGCGGCGGGCGCATTGGTGGCGGCCGCCGGGGTGTTGGTTTTGGAATCATCGGCCTGGCAACCGGCCACCAGGGCGAACAAACTGAGACAGATAAATTGAATTGCTTTCATGGTCGCAACATTTTCCATACGGAAAGGCAAAAGCCAAGGCTAAATGCTGAAGCTTTCCGGGTTGCGATTGACGGCCAGCAACCGGAGGATGGTTTTCTCGAAGTCGCCTAGCGGCATAATTGGGCGGCAATCTGGAAGCCGCGCCGTCCGCCATCCGCGCGCAGCCGTTCGCAGAGGTAAGGTATTTCTTCCGCGACGATTTCTGCATCCCGCCGCATGAACCAGAAACAACGGGCATGAAACTCCCGGTACGCCTGCTGCGCCAAGGCGAGTTTCTCCGCCGGAAAATCCGACGCCGTTGTTTTTATCGGAATCACTTGTCGCAAATTAGCCCAAATTTGCCCGCGTATCAATCGTACTCTCTGGCTGCCTCCTCTGCCGTGAACCGCCGGGACGCCGGCGTGAGGGGCTTGCTGCGGAGCGGCGCATTCATCCCGCTTCGGCATGCAAGGCGAAGGCGGTCTGGACGATACAAGCGTTTTGCCCGCTCGGACATTGAAACGCGCTGAAGCCCGCGCCACGGGGGAGACCGGCTTCGGCGCGGCGGCTGCCGGTCAGGGTTTGGCTGACTTGGGGTGGAAGGCGAAAGCGTAGTCGTGGGCGGTCACGCTGACGCCGGCGGCTTTCGCCAGACGCTCCGAGGCCTCGGCCAAGGTCACGTTTTTGAGGGCGAGCGTGAGCTTGGGGCCGGGCTTTGGAATGCCCTGTTCGATCATAAAATTGACGCCTTTTTTGTCCGGGTCATACTGCCGGCCGGCCAGCGTCAATTGGCGGGCTGCCTCGAAAAAGGTGACGCCTTCCAACTTGAACTCAGGCAGCACGATGGCCTTGGCTTTTGTGACGATGGCGCGCTCGGGCACTTTGGTGTCCCCCGCAGTGGCGCTGGGTGGGGTGCTAATGTTTAAGACCAGTGCGAAGATCAGGGTGGCCAGGGTGGTTTGGAGCGGTTGTTTCATGGGGGGGATGGTGGTGGATGTGGCAGCGATGGTGGCAATATCATATCAACCAAGTGGATGATGAAAAAGCATTCCAAATGGCACGGGTAACAGATTAGTCAAAAAAACTACAGTTGGATAGCCCATCGGTAAATAGCCGTATCTTAAAAAACGGGGTAACTTGGCCGAACGAAAAACGGCTGGGGTAAACCAAAAAAATGCAACCAAGGCAATCGCTTGAAATAGTGCAGCAACGATTCCATCGCCAAACATCGGGAAAATGTTGAATAAAGTATAAGGTTGCCAGAAAAATAATCTGCAAGGCATCACGCAGAAATAAGCGAGAAAAAACCAACCAGGAACCTCGCTGATATTTGCGAGGCAAATCGGGAAATGACTCATGGGGTTCATGCTGCCTAACAGTGCGGTGAGTCGTAATAGCGTAGTTTATCACGTTGCATGGAAACGGTTTTAGGCTTTTTTATCCGGCTTGTCCAGTGCCGTTTATCAGGGGTGGTCGCACATTTTGAGGGGCATTGCGGTCAATGGTTAGGTGCCTGGAAGGTGCCTCCCTTTCAGGGCGGGAGAAATGTTGGGGACGGATACCCAGGCCTGCGCTCGGGGACTCGCTTCAGCCTGGGCTATAACATTACGGGCCTTCAGCCCTAGGGGTGGTTT
The DNA here is from genome assembly GCA_903872345.1 of uncultured Verrucomicrobia subdivision 3 bacterium. Classification (GTDB taxonomy): domain Bacteria; phylum Verrucomicrobiota; class Verrucomicrobiia; order Limisphaerales; family UBA11358; genus UBA11358. The sequence goes on from CAIQKM010000033.1 coordinate 45,390, forward strand.
GATGTGCGTCCGAACTGCCGCCACCTACTTGCTAATCCCCCGCTCACTGGCGCGGACGAAATCGACGAGGTGTTTGACCTCGGGGTTGGGCGGGAGTTCGGCTTCGATTTTCGCCAGGGCGTTGGAGATGGCGAGGTCTTCGCGGAACAGAATCCGATGGGCATGTTTCAAGGCTTCCCGGGATTCCTCGGAAAAGCCGCGCCGTTCGAGGCCGACTTTGTTGAGGGCGCGGGTTTCGCCGGGGTTGCCGTCCACGATCATGTAGGGGGGCACGTCCTGCACCACCTTGGTGCAGCCGCCCATCATGGAGTGGCAGCCGATGCGGCAGAATTGGTGCACGGCCACGTAGCCGCCGAAAATGGCGTGATCTTCCACGACCACATGTCCGGCCAGGCCGGCGAATCCGGACATGATAATGTGGTTGCCCAGAATGCAGTCGTGCGCGACATGCACGTGGGTGAGAAACAGATTGTGGGAGCCGACCACGGTGGCGTCGCCTTCGTTGGTGGCGCTGTGGACGGTCACGGCTTCGCGGAAAACGTTGTCGTTGCCAATCTCGAGGCGGGTGATGCCGCCCTTCCATTTCAGGTCCTGGGTTTTGAGGCCGAGGGCGGCGAAGGGAAAGATTTCGTTGCGGTCGCCCAGCTTGGTGTGGCCGTCGATGACCACGTGCGAATGCAGTTGGCACCGGTCGCCCAGGGTGACGTGCTCGCCGATGACGCAGTAGGGTCCGATCTGGCAGCCGTCGCCGATTTTGGCGCCGGGATGGATAATGGCGGTGGGATGAATCATGTTACGGCGTAATGATACTATAAAATGGCAGGCGGAATCCAGTTTGTGGGTTGTCCGCCCTCACCCAACCCTCTCCCCCAGGAGAGGGCTTTCCCTTGGCACATTGGTTAACCTCCCGTTCACCGGTCCGACCAATCCAGCGGCTTGGTTCGCGAAAGACGCGGCAACCTGTTCTCCTTCTCCTGGGGGAGAAGGCCGGGATGAGGGCGGGCGTCATACCTTCATATTCCAATTTATGTCTTTAAAATATAGTCCTCAAATATCCCGGATCATGAAGGTGACTTCGGCTTCGCTGACGACGTCGTCGCCGACTTTGCAGACGCCTTTGGCGCGGCCGATCTTGCCGCGGACCTTGGTGAGTTCCACTTCGATGATGAGGGTGTCGCCGGGGCCGACGGGCTTGCGCCATTTGACATCCTCGGCGGACATGAAATAGGCGAGCTGGTTTTTGGCTTCGCCCTGCTTGATCAGCACGATGCCGGCGGCCTGTGCGATGGCCTCGAGTTGCAGCACGCCGGGCATGATGGGATGGCCGGGGAAGTGGCCCCGGAAAAAGTCTTCGTTCACGGTCACGTTTTTCAACGCGACAATCTTGGTGCCCTCGATTTTCAGGATGCGGTCCAGCAGGAGAAACGGCGGCCGGTGCGGCAGCAATTTCATGATCTCCTCGATGTTCATGGCCCCGGTGGCGGGGGCGGGCGGCGGCGGGGTGTCCTTGGCCGGCGGCGGGGAGAAGGTCTGGGCGGCGCGCAGGGGCTTGTTGATTTGTTCGAGCACCTTGCGGGCGAGTTCGCAGTTGCCGGCATGGCCGGGGCGCACGGCGATGATATGGCCGCGCAGGGGCCGGCCAAGCAGCGAGAGGTCGCCGACGATGTCGAGCATCTTGTGGCGGACAAATTCCTCGGGATAGCGGAGCGGTTCGGTGGTGAGCACGGCGTCGTCGCGGATGACGACGGCGTTTTCCAGGCTGCCGCCCTTGATGAGTCCGTTCTTGATGAGAAATTCGATCTCCTCGAAAAAGCAAAAGGTGCGGGCGTGGGCGAGTTCCTTTTCCCAGGTGGCGGGGGTGACCTCGGTGGAATAAAACTGGGTGAAGCGGCCCTTGCGGTCGGCGCTGGTGCAGGTGATCTTGAAATGTTCGTCGGGGAACAGCGTCATGCTCGTTTCGCCGAGGTGGATTTCAATGGGTTCCGTGATGGTGAGGTAATCCTTTTTTTCGGGCTGGGCGACGATGCCGGCGGCCTGGATAATCTTGCAAAATTCGCGGGAACTGCCGTCGGCAATGGGCGGTTCGTTGGCGTCCAGCTCGATGACGGCGTTATCAATGCCGTAGCCGGCCAGGGCGGCGAGGACGTGTTCCACGGTGTGGACCTTGACGTTGCCCTTGGCGAGCGTGGTGGAGCGGTTGGTCTCGGAAACGTTCTCCACGCGGGCCTCGATTTCGGGTTTCCCCTCGAGGTCCACGCGACGGAACCGCACCCCGGAGTTGCCGGGCGCGGGCAGGATGGTCATGTTGACCCGGTTCCCGCTGTGCAATCCGATGCCGGAAAAGGTGGCGGGACGATTAAGAGTCTGCTGATTGAGCACGCCAGATTGAACAAAACGCAGGGGCAAATGGCAAGTTTGCTTTCATGGGGAAATAATTTCAAATTTCAAATTTCAAATTAGGAGCCAAATCCATCCTCCAGCCGCCATTTTCCATCCTCGCCGGCCGGCTTCACTGGCGGTGCAGCCAGACGGCCATTTCGGCGCGGCCGCGGTTGGCCCAGGCGTAGTAGGGGATGGCGGTAAAGTCCTGCTCCACCTTGTCGGCGTTCAGGACGCGGCCTTTGATGGTTTCCACGCCGTTCAACAGATTGGGGTCGAAGCTGGCGGTGAGCGGGGCGGTGTCGGCCAGGGTCAGGTTGCGGACCTTGCCGCCGGGATTGTCCGGGCCTTCGGCGCAGAACACGATGGGACCGCGTTCGAGGGCCACGCGGCCGGTGTCGGCCTTCACCAGTTCATTGGCCACCACGCGGCGGACGGGCATGGGCAGGTGCAGGCGCAACACATCGCCCACGCGCCAGGTGCGGACGATCTTGACGTAGCCGTGGTCGGTCTGGATGGGCACGTTTTTGCCGTTGAGCGTGAGGGTCACCGGATCGCTGTTGGTATCGGCAAAGCGATACAGGTCGCTGGGCACCACGTTGCCCTGTGCCCAGCCGGGGATGCGGATAGCCAGGATGAAGCTGGTCTTTTTGATGGGTTCGAGGGTGATCTTCACATCGCCATCCCAGGGATACTGGGTTTCCTGGGTGACTTTGACCTTATGGTCGCCTTCGAGCACGACGTCGGCGGTGCCGCCGGCGAAGAGATTCACGAACAGCGTGTTGTGGAGCTGGGCGTAGGCGTAGCCGGGCACGGAGGGGAGCAGGCGGGTGATATTGCCGGGACAGCAGGCGCAGCCGAACCAGAGGCTGCGTTCATAATGGCCGTCGGATTCGAGCGGGTTGGGATAAAAGTATTTGGTGCCGGTAAGCGAAACGCCGGAGAGCAGGCCGTTGTAGAGGCTGCGTTCGAGGACGTCGATGTACTTGGCATCGGCATGGAGCAGGAACAGGCGCTGGTTCCAATAGACATTGGCGACGGCGGCGCAGGTTTCGCAGTAGGCGGTGGCATTGGGCAGTTCGTAGTCGTTGCCGAAGGCTTCGCCGGCGGGGCGGGCGCCGATGCCGCCGGTGAGGTAAAGTTTCTTGCCCACGCAATTTTCCCAAATGGCGTCAATGGCTCGAATGTAAGTCTGGTCGCCAGTCAGGGCGGCGACATCGGCCATGCCGCTGTAGAGGTAGCCGGCGCGGACGGCGTGGCCTTCGGCGACAGTCTGGTCCACAGGCTTGAGATTGGCCTGGCTATAGGCTTCGCCGCCGGGGCCGCGGACATCGATGAAATATTTGGCCAGCTTCAGGTAGCGTTCCTCGCCGGTGACGCGGTAGAGCTTGGCGAGGCCCATTTCGACGATTTCATGGCCGGGGGCGAGGTGAAGCTGGTTGGTGCCGGGACCGAAGGTCTGGCAGAGCAAATCGGCTTCACGGCGGGCGACGTTGAGGAAGTTGGTTTTGCCGGTGGCCTGGTAATGGGCGGTGGCGGCTTCAAAGAGATGGCCGGCGTCGTAGAGTTCGTGGCTCAGCTTGGGATCGTTCACCCAGCGTTCAGTGCCGGACCAGTCGTGCGGGTGCGCGGGGTTGATGGTGCGGGTGGTGTAGAGATAGCCGTCGGGTTCCTGGGCGGAGGCGATGAGGGAAATCAGGTTGTCCAGATAGGCGTCGAGCTTGGAGTCCGGCTGCACGGCGAGGGTGAAAGACGCGCCTTCAAGGACCTTGTAAGGATCGGTGTCGTCAAAAGGATAGCCGGGGGCCTTGAGGTTGGCGATTTTCTCGCCGCGCAGGACGGCGTCGGCGCGGGCGAAGTTATCCATGCGGCCGGAGTCCTCGCATTTTTTGAAGGCGTCCGGGATGCTGGCGAGGCGGTTGGTTTCGAGGCGCGGCGCCCAGAAAGCGTCATTGAAATGCACGGCGGTAAAGGGCACGGGCATCATGGGAAAATCGTGGGTGGCGGCGGAAACGTGCGTGGCGGCGCCGGCCAGCAAGGCGAACAACAACCGGAAGGATTTCATCCGTTTAAAATGTCGTTTTGGGGGGCGAAAGGCAAACGGGAAAACCGGACTCTTTTGGGTAGGGGGAGCCGACGGGCGAAGGCTCAAAAATATAAGAACGTTTAGGAACATATTAGAGCCTCCTGACGTCGGCTCCTACTTCATTAACGGGGTGCTAGAGCGGGTGCGCCGAGGCGGGGATGGCATTGGTGGTGCCGGCGGGAGAGGGGTCCGGTGTGGGATGCTCTTTTTCGGCGAGGGTGCGCACAAGGTTCTTTTTCAGGCCAGCATAGGTTGCGTTGGTGATGCGGCTCAGGTGGACGCGGGCTTCGTCAAACATGCCGGCGGCGATCTTGGTGCGGGCGAGGTGGACTTCCACGCCCTGGCGTTCGAGGTCGGTGTGGGCCACGTTCATGGCGTTGGTCCAGGCCAGGAGGGCATCGTTGGTGCGCAGGGGTTTGATGCCGTAGTAACTTTCGGCGTAATCGGTGGCGAGCACGAAGTTGTCCGGGGACAGCTTCATGGCCGACTGATAGAGGCCAAGCGCCTTGTCGAAGACCTGCTGCTCGCCAATGTTGTAAAACTCCTTCGCGTCCTTGCGGTACAGATAAACCGTGGTGGCGAAATTCTGGTAATAGACCGGTTCATCGGGCTTGAGCCGGATGGCTTCGGTGTAATAGGCGAAGGCGTTGGTGATGGGGCTGTGCTCGCCGTAATAATTGGCCAGATTGTTCCAGACGGCCGGATTTTTCGGGTCGAGCTGACGGGAGTTTTCGTATTCCACCTGGGCGCCGTCCTCGTCGCCGGTGTCGTTCAGGAACGTGCCGTAGGCGAGGTAGCCGCGCGCGGAATCGGGGTGGTTGCGGAGAAAATGTTCGTAGCCCTGGCGCACCACGCCGAAGCGGTCCTTAATGCGCTGGTTCAGCGCCGCAATGGCGACGGTATTGGTGTGCGGGATGCTGTTGGTGTTGATCCACGACTCGACTTCATCCAAAGCGGCATCGTCGCCGAGCATGAGCTCGCGGAGTTCGCGCTCGACGGGATCGGCGGTCACATCCACGGCAATGCCGGTCTGTTGCTGGACCAGATTGCTGACGGCCTGCGGCTGGTTGGTGGCCAGCAGCGCGCTCAAAAGTCCGATGGTGATATCACTCACGCTCTTAGCTTAACACCGGAATGGACGGGCACAAATCAAACTTCCCGCACCACGCCCCAGAACACGTCCAGGTGTTTGCCGAGGTAGAGTTTGACGGCTTTCACGAGCGTCTTGGCCTCGGCCTGCTGACCGCGGGCGACGATGTCCTTGAGCGTCATGCCGGGGCGGATTCCAAAGGCGCCTTGGGCGATGATCGGGCCTTCGTCGAGGCGCATGGAGACGAAATGAGCGGTGACGCCGGCGATCTTCACGCCGCTCTCATACGCCTGCCGGTAGGCTTGGGGTCCGGGGAAACTGGGCAGCAGGGAGGGGTGAATGTTGATGATTTTGTTTTTGTGGCGCCAGACGAAATTGGGGGAAAGGATCTTCATGAAGCGCGCGAGCACGATGAAGTCCACTTCGTATTCCTCGAGCACTTTCAGGGCTTCGGCCTCGGATTTGGCGCGGTCCACCCAGGGGAGGTGAACGTAGGGCAGCTTGTGTTTCTTGGCGAGGGCGGCGAATTCGGGGTAATTGCCGATGACGAGCACGGGGTCGGCGTTCAGCTTGGCGGCCAGGAGGGCGTCGAAGCAATGGGTTTCTTTGGTGACGAGAATGGCGAACCGCTGGCGGCGCTTGGGGTCGGTGAGCCGCATCTTGATTTCCATGCCCAGGTCCTGGCCGAGGGCGGCGAGGCCGGTGGAGATGGCGTCGGGATTGCAATTGCCGGTTTTCCAAGAAGCCTGGAGGGTCATGCTGAACTGGCCGCGGGTGACCTGTTCTTCGAGCGCCTCGATGTTGGCGTGCTGCTCGAAAAGGAAGTCGGTGACCCGGGCAATGACGCCGGTTTTGTCGCGGCCGATGACCGTAATGGTGGCGAAATGTTTCATCTGATAGGCACGAATAAACACGATTTTTGGCGGATTTAAAGCATTATAAACCGAAAAGGTGCGGGATGATTTTTTCCGGACGGTTGAAAGGTGCAACGGCTTCCCCCCAGCCGTTGGCAAATGCATTTCATAGACACTCAACTCCCCATCTCTAAGATTAGAGCCTGTTTAACTGCTTCCCAGCCTCATTTATATTCCAGGATTTCTTATCAAAAACCGCCGGCTTGCGGCAAAAATTGCGATGGAAAGAGCAAAAAATGGGCTTCACACCAAAAGATTCACTGATAGTGTATGTCCAGTTTCCAGTCATGAAAATCTCCGTTCCACGCGAGACACATCCGGGCGAAACCCGCGCGCCCCTGACGCCTGACAGCGTCAGTAAACTGGTCAAGCTCGGCGCTCAAGTTGAGGTCGAAGCTGGCCTCGGCCTCACCGCCGGGTTTGTTGATGACGCCTACACCAAAGCTGGTGCGGCGATCACCACCGACCGCAAGGCCCTCATCAGCTCCGGGGACATCGTCCTCCGGTTGCGCAAGCCGCCGGGCGATGAAATCGCCTGGCTCAAACCCAACGCCATTCACGCCAGCCTGCTGGACCCCTTCAATGAGAAGGACCTGGTCCAGAAGTTTGCCGAACGCGGCGTCAGCGCCGTCAGCATGGAATTCATTCCGCGCACCACCCGGGCGCAGAAGATGGACGTGCTGTCCTCCCAGGCCAACCTCGGCGGTTACGAAGCCGTGATTCTGGCCGCGCGCTATTCCAACAAGATTTTTCCCATGATGACCACGGCGGCCGGCACCATCCTGCCCGCCAAGGTGTTCATTATCGGCGTCGGCGTCGCCGGTTTGCAGGCGATTGCCACCGCCAAACGGCTCGGCGCCAAGGTCACCGCCTACGACACCCGTCCGGTGGTCGAGGAACAGGTGAAGTCCCTCGGCGCCCAGTTCCTGAAGATTGATATCGGCGAAACCGGCCAGACCAAGGACGGCTACGCCAAGGCGCTTACGGAAGAACAGATTCAGATGCAGCGCGATGCGATGAAGAAAACCTGCGGCGATTCCGATGTGGTCATCTCCGCCGCCCAGGTATTCGGCCGCAAAGCTCCCATCCTCGTCACCGCCGCCATGCTGGATGCCATGAAGCCCGGCAGCGTGGTCGTGGATTTGGCCGTCGAAACCGGCGGCAACGTCGAAGGCGTCGTCTATGACAAAGTCACCGACCGCAACGGCGTCAAGATTGTCGGCATTGCGAATCTTCCCGGCCGCGTGCCGCTGCATGCCAGCCAGGTGTACGCCGCGAACCTTGTGAATCTCATCGAGGAATTCTGGGACAAGAAAGAAAAAACCTTTGTGCTCAAACTCGACGACGAAATCATCAAGGGCTGCCTCGTGACCCATGGTGGCAAGGTCGTAAACGAAAAACTCCTGCCCAAACCCGCATAATAATTTTATGACTATCGAAAGCTTGCAAGCTTACAACCAGATTCTGGTGCTGTTCATCTTCGTCCTTGCGATTTTCGTGGGGTTTGAAGTCATTTCGAAAGTGCCGTCCATGCTGCACACGCCGCTGATGTCCGGCACGAACGCCATTCACGGCATCATCCTGTTCGGCGGCATTCTGGTGCTGGCCGACGCCACCACGGTGTTGCAACAGGCGCTGGGTTTTGTCGCGGTGGTCTTCGGTTCCGCCAACGTTTTCGGCGGATTCATGGTCACGGACCGCATGTTGCAAATGTTTAAGAAAAAGAAAAAATGAGCTCAACCATCGCATTAATTTTAATCGGCGTCGCGGTTCTATTCATCCTCGGCATCAAGTTCTTGAGTTCGCCGAAGACCGCGCGGCTCGGCAACCTCGTCGCGGCGGCGGGCATGCTCATCGGCCTGATGGTGCTGTGCAAACCGGCGGAAGCCGGTGGTGCCAACATCTGGACGCAAGGCTGGACCTTCAACTACACGCTCATCGTCATCGGCACGGTGGTCGGTCTGATCATCGGCGCGCTCGGCGCGTATTCGGTGAAGATGACCGCGATGCCGCAAATGGTCGCGCTTTTCAACGGTCTCGGCGGCGGCGCGGCGGCGCTGGTCGCAAGTCTGGAATTTTTGAAAGACGCGCAGCCGGCGCCAATCGCCGCCGACGCCCTGCCGCACAGCGTGGGAGCCGCCATCACGGTCCCGATGCTGTTCGCCACGCTCATCGGCTCGCTGTCATTCGCCGGCAGCATTATCGCCTATCTGAAACTCGAAGGGAAATTCGAGAAGCCGATGACGTTCCCCGGTCAGAACATTCTGAACGGCCTGATTTTGCTGGTGATTGTCGGCTTGTGCGGCTGGCTCACGTTCAACGCCACCGGCCACAACGCCGTCGCCGCGTTCATCGTGATGTTCTCGCTGGCGCTGTTTTTCGGCATTGCGATGGTCATGCCCATCGGTGGCGCGGATATGCCGGTGGTGATTTCACTGCTCAACTCCTTCACCGGTCTTGCCGTGGCGGCGGACGGTTTTGCCATCAACAACAACGCGATGATTGTCGCGGGCACGCTGGTCGGCTCCTCCGGCACGCTGCTCACCCTGCTCATGTGCAAGGCCATGAACCGCCCGGTGACGAATGTTCTTTTCGGCGCGTTCGGTTCCAGCGGCAGTGCGCAAGCGGGCGCGGCCGGGGTTGCCGGCACCGTCAAGCCTATCCAAGCCGATGAAGTGGCGTTGCTGCTGGCCTACGCGCAGCGCGTCGTGGTGGTGCCCGGTTATGGCATGGCCGTGGCGCAGGCGCAACATTCCGTGCGCGAACTGACCGAAGAACTTGGCAAACGCGGCATCGAAGTGCAGTTCGCCATCCATCCGGTTGCCGGCCGCATGCCTGGTCACATGAACGTGCTGCTTGCCGAGGCGAATGTTCCCTACGACCAGCTCATCGAAATGGAACACATCAATCCCTCGATGGATCGCGTGGACGTGTGTCTCGTCATCGGTGCGAACGACGTGGTGAACCCCGCCGCCCGTGAGGAAAAGACCAGCCCTATTTACGGCATGCCCATCATTGACGCCGACCATTGCAAGACGGTGATTGTGATGAAGCGCTCCATGGCCGCCGGTTTTGCCGGCATTGAGAACCACCTGTTCTACAAGGACAACACCCGCATGTTGTTCGGCGATGCGAAGAATTCGCTGCAAGCCCTCGTAGCCGCCGTGAAGGCGAGCTAAACGATCCAATCTCCTCATCCAACCCTCTCCGTTTCGGGGAGGGTTTTTTTCTGCCCGTGTAGGGAGAGCGTCACCACTAACTTTTCGGTTCCGCCATCCTCAATCCTCCACCTTCGCTATGCGTCAGCGCGACGGCGCACTGTTCGGCAGGGGCGCACCAAAATCACGCTGCTGTTCCACCTTCCGAGCCGCCAGCCACACCCACACCACCGCGAGCACTATGCCGAGCACCACCCCGGCCAGCACATACTTGGGCCAGCGATAGTGAGGTTTGTTGTCGTTTTCATTCATGGTGGATTGGGTTAGCGGTTTACCAAAAATTCCAGGCCCCGCGCCACACCACCCAGATGCCCAGCAGGCAATTGGTAATGCCGTGGGCGGTCATGGCGTCGCCGAGGTGACCCTTGCGGATGGCCAGCCATTGATACGCCATCCCGCAAAGAATGCCTGCCAGCCATTCATTGTGGGAAAAGCCAAACACCAGCGCCGTTAGCACAAACGGCTTCGGCAAAAACCGGTTCAAGGGCACGGACATGAATTCCACCTTCGCAATGTAACGGTACAGGAAAGAACGGTAAAACGCCTCCTCAATTGGCGGCACCACCAGGGACGAGCCGAGAATACGCACTGCAATCACGAACCACGCCAACGCCGAACCGGCGCCGAATTGTTCGAACGGATTCCACAGTTTTGGCGGGGTAGTTGGCGCATGGGAAAGACCGAGCTTCACCCAAAGGGTGTTTTGCGTGGTCCAGTCGCAGTTAACGCCCACCCAGATTGCGGCAATGCCGATCCCCACGGCCGCCGCTTCCCAACTGAAACTCCAGCGGGCCTCGGTGACAAACGGCCGCATCTCGCAGACCAGCCAGAGGCCGACCACGGTTTTGGCCACGTAAAACCAGTAGGCCGCCGGCGTGCCGGGCTTGCCTTGCAGGCAGGTGAGAGCCAGAAAAATGACAAATGGCAGCGCCCGCGCCAGCAGCGGCGAGTCGCCAAAGGTTTTTTTGAGCAGATGCACGCGCCGTGTTTAGCAGAATTGCCGGCAAAGGCCAATGGCCAATATTGAGGCTGGCCAATATCAAGACGTCAAAAAATGTTGCCACGCGGGTCGATTCCCCGTATCTTTTTGCCCGTCACGAATTCGACTGCTTCAACTGCGGTTTGACGGGCTGCATTTGGTTCGGTTGCTTTGGCTGGTTGGTCGGATTCATACGATTCATGACGGTGGTAAAAGCCTTTTGGCAAAGCCTTCCTTTAATGATTGCGCGGTTAGCTCAGTGGTAGAGCATTACCTTGACACGGTAGGGGTCACAGGTTCGAACCCTGTATCGCGCACCATCTTTTTGTTCGGTAGCTTGCATAGTCTTCTTCGCAAAGCTAACAATTAATCAAATAAGCGAACCGCGCATCCGCACTTGGGTGCCGGATGCCAGAGGTGTTGATTCTGGATTTATCTTGATTTTCGCGATTTTAAAGAGGTTTTTAATCAATTCTAAAGGCTAAAGTTTTCAGATCCCGTGAAAGGGCGGGGTGGGCGGGGAATATCGACCGCAAATAAACGGGAATGGGCACAGATGGGAAATTTCCCAGGCAGGGGGTTGGTGGCGCAGCCTTGATAAGGTTTGAATTGGTTTGATTTACCCTGATCCTCTGGCTCGGGGGGTGGCGACCCGGGGCGGTGCAATAGTTGAGGGGGCCGGACGTACCCGCCAAGGGGTGGAGAGACAACCGGGCGCGAGTTTGGCCGTGACGGTGAGTTTACCATGTAAACTTCCAACAGGGTAATATAGCACAGGTTTGCAGATGTCAAATATGGGGCGGGTTTGGGGCGGCGCGTTGGGGGTGTCGCGCGGCGCCTTGGGGGTTGCAGTACGGGGCGGGATACAATAGGTTGGGTTATGCTTTTCGACCGCCAGCGGGTGTTGCTTGAGCTTCTGGATGCTTTGAACGAGCCGGTTGGTTCGACGGATTTTCAGAAGCTGCTGTTCCTTTATACTCGTGAAGGCGAACCCACCCCCAGCTATGATTTTGTGCCATACCGGTTCGGCTGTTTTTCATTCACGTCCTACGCCGACAAGCGCCGGTTGGTGGAGCAGGAACTGATCGAGGACGGCGAAACGTGGAAGCTGACGGACAAAGGCCGTCGCATCGCGCGTGGCTGTGTGCGGTCGCCGCTGCCGATGGCGCGGTTTGCAAAACAATACAAAGCCTTGCGCGGCAATGCGCTGGTGGCCGATGTTTACCAGCGTTACCCCTATTTCGCGACACGCAGCGAAATTGTGGAAAAAGTGCTGCCCAAGCCGGAGGATCGCGCCCGTGTGGAAGCCGCCCGTCCGGCCAGGCAGATGCCGGGTCTGGTCACGCTGGGTTACGAAAGCAAAACGCTGGAGGCTTACCTAAACCAATTGCTGCAAGCTGGTGTGACCCTGCTGTGCGATGTCCGGCGCAACCCATTGAGCCGGAAATACGGTTTTTCCAAAAGCACGTTGAGCCATGCCTGCGAAGGTGTTGGCATCCGTTACGAACATCTCCCGGAACTGGGCATCCCCTCGGAGAAACGGCAGGATCTGGAAACGCAGACCGATTACGACAAACTATTCGCCACCTGCGAACGCACGACGCTGCCGAAGGAAACCCAAACGCTGGCCAAAATCGCGGGCTGGATTCAGGCGGAAGGCCAGCGGGTGGCCCCTGACCTGTTTCGAGTTGCTGCCGCACCAATGCCACCGGCACTGCGTTTCCGACGCCTTGCAAAAAACTTTCGGGCCGAGACTGGCGGCCCATCACCTGTAAACTGGGATTATGGGACGCGAAAAGGTACTCATTACCGTCAAGACGTACCCGACCCTTTCGCGCAAGCACGGTGAACTGGTATGCACCGCCGGAGTGCGCGAGGATGGCTCCTGGGTGCGGTTGTAAGTCAGCCGCAGTTAAGAAAAATGTGATAAATGCGGATGTTTACTCCGTTACTTCGCCTGTGAATACTTTGAAGTTCATGAAGTAACTCATCCAAAATGGAAACGCTTGAAAGGGTTTCATGGATTCCAAGGCGAGATGTTTCGGCCCTTTGATCTTCGTCAAAAACTCGCGTTAACTCGCCATGCCAATATGCAACATCCTTGTTCTGAAACAGGGCGACCATCGCGGCTTCAGGATGCTCGGCTCCGTAACGGCATTCGATGAAGTCTCCCATTCCGCCGTCACCAATATATTTGCCGACTGGAAAGCCGCCGGTGCGCAGCCGTTTGGCTTCAAATATAAAAGAGATGCGAGGTTTAATTCCGTTACGAATAATTGTAATGTCGAAGCGCAGCCGGGCGTTACCGAGTTCACCATTGGGGCTATGCGGCTCTTGGTCGCCCGGCCAATAATGGTCATATTCATTGGGTGTATCAGGATGGTCAAGCCTCGTCTTCATTGCCCCCGCCAACAATCCGGTAATTGATGGTTCATCCATTTCTGCGTTGAGCTGATCTCGCACGTCAGCGTAAGCCCAAGCGAGTAGCTGATGAGAATGAAGGCAAAAAGCCTCGCCATAAATCTCCCACAGCTCGTTGATCGGGCCGTTACTCATTTTTTTCTCCGACTGTGCTCCTCAATGGTTTCAGCGATAAAATCATCTGCGTCCAGCAAGGCGTTGGTCTCCGTCCATTCAAGGCGCCGTGGCGGTTTGATAATGTGAACGGTATCGCCGTCCTTCAGACGGACGCTCCGTTTTACATAGACCCATTGGCTAAACTTTGTTTCCGCAGCCTCCAACAGCGCTTTAAGCGTTGCAGCTTCCTTGCCTTCGGCGGCACGTACTTCTGGGACGATGACCTCGCGTTGTTTTGTCAGTGTGATGGAAACGCAGATTCCCATTGGAGAATGTAAAACTACGATTTTGTGATGGGCTTTCCCGCCAAGGAAGCCATCCAGTTCAGAACGGAGGCGCAATGCATAGGTCTTTAATTCTGTTTCATCTGGGCTGACACGAAGGAATAATGGATTTTTGCCTTTATTTAATTGGTAACGAACGCGGAAAAACTCGCTTACAATTAGTGATGCCGAAGCAGGAAGCCGCAGAGCTGTCGCAACACGGCAATCAATCAATTCCTTTACCTCTGAAAGCTCGGCACCTTGAGACTCCAATAATGTGGCTTCTTCCCAAGCAGCGCATAATTTTTGCTCTCTTTCCTTTGTCAATTCAGGGAATGGTAGGTTTTTGGCGTCTCCTTTGTCTATAAGACTCCTGTCAATTCCCCATTCTGCGCTCATCAGGAATAGAAGGTAGCTGGCGTAACTGGAATTCCAAAGAGCCGCAACGGCTTTCATTTCAGATGCAGTACCGCCTGCCAATCCCATTTTGCGCTGCCGAATTATAAAATTATTATCGCTATAGGCAGCAAAATCACTGACAAGGAGTAGATGTGGTCCTTTTATTATACGCATGCCAGCTAATCCCCCGTTGCGAACGAAACACCCAAAAGTATTCGGCTTTACAAAAGTATCTGGAACAACCAGACGTTTGCCATCTCTTGTGAAGTTTTGGTGGTCGAGAACTTTAACGCCTTTCAATTGCTCGACCATTTCGCTTGGGTCATTTGGAGTACCTGCGTCTTTTCTGAGTTGTAGGCCTAATTCAAGATGCCAACCGCGAGATTTCACGATTGTTCCAAGTGTCGTTACGAAAATATTTTGAAGCTTCCGTAGCGTGCTCAAATCGCGCTGATTACACCATAATGCGAATTTCCAAGTCTTTGCACTTCCCGATTCAACATCTTGAGGTGGGATAGCTTTAATTTCTGATTCAGAATATCCGATTACCCACGATTTCCTGCGGTGTTTAGATTGACTCTGCATTGACCACTGATTTGCAACAAAAGGGCCAAAATGTAGTACTGGTTTTGGATTTGCAGCAGAAATACGTCGAGTATAAACCAGAGTCATAGCGGGGGCATCCGCTGAAAAAATCACATAAGCAAGGTTCGCTAGGTTGGTCACTCGGTGCACTTGCAAACCGCCGAAAAACTTCCGTCGCCATTCTAATAGGTGGTCATTGGTCAGTGTCTTAGCATGCAAAATAAGTCCGACAACGCCATCGATTTTAAGACAGTCCATTACACGCCAAGCAAAAGCTTCGCCCGTTCTATCTCTTGCAAGAGAATAAATTGTTTTGTGTTTATTATACCATTCTTTGAAGTGGCGAGCTTTGGGATCATCCATGTTTGACTCCACCCAAGGCGGATTTCCGACAATACAATCAAAACGAAGACCTTTGCCTTCGTTTGAAATCAACAATTTCCAAAACTGTCCGTTTTCATCGAAGAAGTCTTCACGAAAGAGGTTGTTGCCGAATAATGTAGGAAACTTGATTTTACATTTATGTAACTCAGGCGGATCCACATAGCTTAACATTGCCAGTATGAGACTGAATCCGGCAATCTGACAGGCGGTTCGATTACGCTCGACTCCATAGATACTGTTGATTAGTAACTTCTTTAGCTCGCCTGCATTAAGTGAAATACATTTCTGCCGATCACACTCCATCTCCACTAATCGGCGATAGGTAACAACCAAAAAGACGCCGGACCCGCAGCAGCAATCCAAAATCTTCATCCCCAATTTAAGCGGATTGACGGAGTTGACTTCGGCAACTAGGTAGTCTGCTAACGACTCAGGTGTGTAATGGGCACCCCGCTTTTCGGGGTCGGAAGCGTCATCTTTTGCTGGTAGTGGGGCTGATTTATCTATCTCCTCCCCTTCACCATCTTCAGCGTGTAGAAACTGCTCATAGATTGATGATATGAACTCCACCGGGATAGAGGCAAAGTCATATGCCTTAAATGATAAGTGCATCTGTCCTTCCACATCCTCACCCGCAAATATTCGCGCCACGCTGCGAATAGCGTCTGCTCTTGGCGCATGGCGACTACCCCAGGCAATTGGAAATAATTTGCCATTAAATTTGTTTTCGACCGCTCGTACGAGTTTCCGAAAGCTTTCCAACGTAATATCAGCCGAAAAAACCTTCCCACTAAAAACGCTGGCAGGGTCAACCTTGGCTTCGCCTTTCAGCCATTCGTCCGAAAGAATATCACGTGCCCGCAAATACGACAGATAAACAAATTTGCCAATCAGCGCATGACTTGTATCCGGCGGGAGAATGTGGGGTTTTTTCTGAAGCACCTCCCCAAGTGATTTCAGGTTTTTTAACAGCGTCGTATCAACCCGTTGGTCTGTGCCCAAATGCTTGGACTCATTTTGCCAGATTACACCACGGTTGATGGCATCCGCAGTAAAGGAAGAAAGTGCTTCGATTACACATGTCACACCTTCGTCCGTCCGTAAAGTTCCGGTTACTGCGCCGACATCTGGTTTATCTGGATCAAAGGCGAAGCCAGTAAAAACGCGAACTTGTGCCGGCATTACGACGATAAGGAAGGGGTTAACACCCTGGTTCCAAAGTTTGCGATGAATTGCTCTTGCTTCTTCAACCGAATTAGCTTCAGCAACGTGGACGGCGGCTCGGAGGGCCTTTGGATCCGGCGAAGTTCTGAAAAAAAAGGTTCCTTTCACTCCGGCTTCGCGCGCCGAACGAACCCAATGCCGATCTGACAACGCAAGAAGCCCTTGCCCCTCATCCTCGCAGAAAAGAGGCGAATTTCTGTACCCGAGTGCTGAAGTTAAATCGTCGTAAAACACTTTGCAAAGCCTATTTCGTTTGAATATTAAAATAGCAGACGAAGACTTGCAATAACGGGCGGGAAATAAAATATCGGGGAAGAAAATAACGCTGTTTCATTTTGATTCGAGCAAATAGAGGCCGTCTTCGTTTGCTTAAGCCGCTTGGTTCGTTGCACCTTTTCGAAAAAAACGCCGCCCACGGTGACGCGGGCGGCGTGTTGAAACGTTCGGTTTTTGCCGGGCTTTTACAGCGAGGCGGCGGCGGCTTTGGCGGTGGCCATGTCTTGCTTGCGGTTTTTCAGGGTGGTGAAAAACTCGTAGCCTTCGCGGAGGCGGCGGACCATGACGCGCTTGTCTTCCAGCATGGTTTTAACAATGCGCAGGATGGGTTTCGGCCGGAAATAATAGGTGCGGTAGAAACGGTCCACTTCTTCAAAGATGGCGTCCTTGTTCAGGCCGGGATATTCAATGGTGCTGTCCTGGTAGCCTTCGCCGCCGAGGAGATCGGTCTTTTCCTTCTTGGCGAACCAGCCGTTGAGACGGGCCTGTTCGTAGAGTTCGGTGCCGGGGTACGGCGCGGCGAGACTGACCTGGATGCTGAACACGTCCAGTTCCTTCGCAAAATCAATGGTCTGCTGGATGGTCTCGCGGGTTTCCACGGGCAACCCGAGGATGAACGTGCCGTGAATGAGCACGCCGGCCTTGTGACAGTCCTTGGTGAACCGGCGCATTTCGTCGGTGGTCACACCTTTCTTAATGCGGGTGAGGGTGTCGTCGTTGCCGCTTTCATAGCCGACGAGGAACAGGCGGAGGCCGTTATCCTTGAGCAGCTTGATGTTGTCGTAATCCAGGTTCGCGCGGCTGTTGCAGGACCAGGTGAGGCCCAGGGGCGAGATCTTCTTGGCGATTTCGCGGGCGCGCGGGAGGTTCGCGGTGAAGGTGTCGTCATCAAAGAAATATTCCACGACTTCGGGGAACAGTTTCTTGAGGTACGCCATTTCGTCGGCGACGTTTTGGGCGGAGCGGACGCGGTACTTGTGACCGCCGATGGTCTGGGGCCAGAGGCAGAACGTACACTGCGCGGGACAGCCGCGGCCGGTGTACATGCTCATGTACGGATGGTTCAGATAGCCATTGAAGTACTTCTGAACATCCACATCGCGGCGATAGATGTCGCCCACCCACGGGAGGGTGTCGAGATTTTCGATCAGCGGACGCTCGGCGTTGTGCTTGATCTTGCCTTCCTTGTCCTTGTAGGACAGGCCGAGCACGGTGGCAAATTCGCGGCCTTCGGCGACTTCCTTGCAGGTGTAATCAAATTCCTTGCGGCCGACCCAGTCAATGGCCCAGGAGGCCTTGAGCGTTTCGGTAGGGAGCACGGCGGCATGGGCGCCGACGAAACCGATGACGGTGCCGGGCTTCTGCTGCTTGATGGCTTCGGCCACCTTGCAGTCGTTCTTCAACGACGGCGTGCTGGTATGGATGATGACGTGATCGAAGTCCTTGGCGATGCGCAGGCATTCGTCCTTGCCGATATTATGCGGCGGGCAGTCGAGGAGCTTGGCGTTGGGCGTCAGCGCGGCGGGTTGCGCCAGCCAGGTGGGATACCAATAGCTGGTCACTTCACGGACCGTCTGATAACGCGCACCGGCGCCGCCATCGAAACCGTCAAAGCTCGGGGGTGAAAGATACAGTGTTTTGCTCATGTGCTTGGCTTAAAATCTTCTTCAATCTGGCTGGCTTACTTGGTCTTGGCGGCGGATTCTTCCGTGCCGCAGGAGCCGGCTCCGGCATGTTCCTCTTCCTTGTGGGTGAAGGCGCCACGGGCGCCGGCGGCGGGGGATTTCAGGGCGGCCTTGGCTTCGGCCAGATGGCCCTTGCCGATGGTCACACCGTTGTAGGCGCGCTTGGTCAGGTCGGTCGAGGCCGGGAACGGCTTCGGCTTGGTGCCGAAGTTGTAGCGGAAATTCTTCCAGTTGTCGCCGCTCTTATAGTTGGTGCCCAGTGCTCCGCTCGGGTCGTAGCCGCAATGCACCATGCAGTTTTCGCAGCGGGGGTCACGGGCCTTGCCGTCCACGACGCCGTAATTTTCCCAGTTCACTTTCGTGAGCATTTCCTGATAGCCATTGTAATGGCCATCGGTCATGAGGTAGCAGGGAGCCTTCCAGCCTTTGACGTTGTAGGTCGGAATGGCCCACGCGGTGCAGGTGAGCTCGCGCTTGCCGGACAGGAATTCCTGATAAACAGGCGTGCCGAAAATGGTGAACAGCTTGCCCCATTCCTCGATCTTCGCGAATTTCTCGCGGGTCATTTCGCGGGTGAGGAAAAATTCCTTCGGATCGCGGCCGAGGCGCTTGGCCATGTCTTTCTTGGCGGCGTCGTAATCGTAGCCGGGGGAAATCGTATGGCCGTCCACTTCGAGCGAGGAGAGGAACTTGAACATGTCGTCCAGTTCCGCCACGTCGGTTTCGCGATAAACGGTGGTGTTGGTGGCGACCTGATAGCCGACAATCTTGGCCATCTTGATGGCTTCGACGCATTCTTTGAAGACGCCTTCGCGTTCGACGATGAGATCGTGCGTGAATTCCAGACCGTCCACGTGGACGTTCCAGTACATCCATTCGGAAGGACGGATGACGGTTTTCTTTTTGGCGGCGGCGTCGGCGGTGCGGATGGCCTCGGCTTCTTTTTCCGTGATCAGGTTGGCCGCCAGCAATTGCTTGAGCTTGGGCTCGACTTCGGGGGTGTAAATGGCGGCGAGGTAATCGCGCATTTTTTTGCGCATGAACACGCCGTTCGTGCAGATGTAAATCACGCGGCCCTGCTCGCGCAGGCCGGCGACGAGTTCCTCGATCTTGGGATAGATCAGGGGTTCGCCGCCGCAAATGGAGACCATGGGCGCTTCGCATTCCATGGCGGCCGCGAGGCATTGTTCCAGCGGCACCATGTCCTTGAGGGACGTGGAATACTCGCGGATGCGGCCGCAGCCGGTACACGTGAGATTGCAGGTGTGCAGCGGTTCAAGCTGCAACACCATCGCAAACTTCGGCGTACGCTTCAGTTTATGCTTAATGATATGACCGGCAATCTTAGCCGTCAGGGCGAAGGGGAATCGCATAGTAAATTAACGGAAGAGATTAACGGGAAATCGCAAACAAATTCGTGCATTCCGACGGCGGAGGCGACGCCTTCATGATGCCCGGCAGAAAGAAGCTTGCCGGAGACACCGTTTGGCTGGCGGAAACGCCTCCACAGCCGACCACAAGCAGCGGCAACGCCGCTACCAATGCCAGCCATCGGAAATTCCAAATTAATCTCACTTGCCGATTATACGCGACTTCGCCACGATAGCAACTGCTAATTGACCGTATCATGTTGCTATCAGCCCGTTCCCTGCCTTTTATTTTGGTGCTTGCCAGTTTTCTGGCGGGCACCCTCCCGACGTGGGCCCAGTCGGAAACCAACCCGGTATTCATTGCCCGGGCGGAAAAGGCTTTTCAGCTGGCACATGCCAATTATCTGGCAAATACAAACGATTTGGCGGGCGCCGCCCAATTTGCCAGTGCCTGTTTTGATCGTTCTGACTTCGCCACCAATGACAGCCAGCGCGCCATAATGGCTCAGTTGGGGGTTGATGCCTGCCGTCATTTGATCGCCCGCAACCCCAGGTCCGCCGCCGGTCATTATTACCTAGCCATGAACCTGGGAGAATTAGCTCAGGCCGAAGCACCCTCTATTGCCGCCTATAAACTGGTGCATGAGGTGGAACGCGAGTTCAAGGCGGCGGCCGAGCTGGATGTGTCCTTCGATTTTGCCGGTCCGGCGCGGAATTTGGGCGAACTTTATTTTCAGGCTCCCGGCTGGCCTTTGAGCGTCGGCAGCAAGCGCAAAGCCAAGGAATGGCTGGATCGGGCGGTAGTCGTGGCGCCGGGCTATCCCGAAAACCAATTGAATCTGCTGGAGGCCCATTTGAAATGGCGGCAGCGCGAGGAGGCGGAAAAGACTCTGAAAGCGCTGGATGCACTCTGGCCAGTCGCCCGCAAACAATTCACCGGGGAAGCGCGGGAGAAAGACTGGGTGGATTGGTCGGCCCGCCGGGAATTGCTGCGGGGCGAGTTTGAGCGGATTTATCCGGCGGCGGATGGGCGGTGACCGGTCACTTGGCCTGCAAGGTGTTCTTGGCGCATCCGCATACTTCGGAGCGTCGGTCTATGTCCGGCCTAAGACGATCCCGCTCCCGTTTGCGGCCGCTTTCTCAGTCGTTTCGGACATCCCTGGTTGGCTCATGTGTTAAACCGGTTGGAAGTCGGCACTCCATGTCGGCTAAAAACACCATTTCCCAAACACGGCGGGCCTGATATAATGTGGACATGACAAAGTTCGCGCAAATTCTGGACTCCGCCGATGGGCTGGCATTGGAGGAACAGGAATCGCTCGTGGCGGTGCTCCAGCACCGGCTCGCGGAACATCGGCGGGTGGAACTGATTGAAGCCGTGAAATCCGCCCGGCGGGAATTTAAGGCGGGACGGTGTCGTCCGGCTACGTCGGCGCAAATTGTCAAACGCCTCTTCGCTTGAAACGGGTGCTCCTGCCTTCCCCGGCATTTCTCCGATCTGGCCGGCGGTTTGCCTGCAAACAACCGCAAGCGGCTGGAGAACTGCAAGCCATGCTGGAATTGCTTGCTCAGGATGCTTTTCATCCAAAACTAAAGACTCACAAGCTTAAGGGGCAGCTCGCTGGCTCGTGGGCTTCCAGCGCAGGCTATGATTTGCGCGTGGTTTTCCAATTCGTCCAGCATCAGGGCGCGGAGGCCATCCTGCTGGAAAGCCTCGGCACGCACGACGAGGTCTATTAACTGTCCAAATTGGGCGGATATGCTTCCGGCTTTTTTGCCGCCTGAAAATATCTGTGGCGCAACCTTGAACGAATGGATTAGAATCACGGTCAAATCAGCAGAGGCATGGCACGAAAATTTATCGCGGCGCTGAGTGACTCATCGCTTTTCCTGCGCGAGTGGCTGGCTAATCCCCAGCACACCGGTGCGGTTGCGCCCAGTTCCCCCCATTTGACCGCTGCCATGGCCGACTGGCTGCCCTTGGATCGGGATGCCTACGTGCTGGAACTGGGACCGGGTACGGGTGCCGTAACGGATGCCCTGCTGAAGCGTGGCTTGCGCGAAGACCGGTTGATCGCCATCGAGCATAACCCAAATTTGGCCAAGCTGTTGCATAAACGTTTTCCCCGGGCGCACATTATCAATGGTGATGCCTGGCACTTGGATCAGTTGTTGCGTGACTGTCCCGAGTGCATCACGCAAGTGGGGGCGGTCATTTCCAGCCTGCCGTTGCTGAATTTTTCCCAGGAACAGGCCGATGCGCTGGGGCTTAAGATCCGCTCCATTCTTGATTCCAAAGGTTCCTGGGTGCAATACAGTTATCAAATTGGCCGTCGCCGGTCCCGAGGCACCGGCGAGTTTCGGCTGGTTGCCTCCAAAATCGTCTGGTTCAACCTCCCGCCTGCGCGTGTCAGTGTTTATCAGAAGTAAACGACCTGCGGTAGAGACTTCCGGCTCAACTGGCTGAAACAAACTTGCCAGAATTTCCCAGTAAACGTAGATTAAATCCATGAGTAAAGTGGACATTCTGGCTTAACTATCCAATTTAAAATTGGAGGATCGCCGGGAAATTTTCGAGCGGATTGGCGAATTGGAGGAGCATGATTTGCTTCACGGTGGTGAACCCATGGCCGAAGAAAAGGCTCTGCTTGACCGGGAATTGTCAGAATACCGCGCCCATCCCGAAGCCGGTTCGGGGTGGAACGAAGTCCAAGTCCGTATCCGCCAGGCATCTCGTCTGTGAGCTGTTCTGCCGGTTCTTACATTTAGAATTATTCTAAATCTTGACTCCCCGGCCGGCTGCGCTACATTGTCCTCACCTTGAAGGCCCGCAGCGTGCATACTGATGAGCAACACCTGACTGAACAGTTGGGGGCCACCGGTTTTCGCCTGACGCCGCAGCGCCAACAGGTGTATGATGTGCTCCGCCACAAGCGCGACCATCCCACGGCGGAGGAAGTATTCATCCGTGCCAAGCACGCCATGCCGGAAATTTCCATGGCCACGGTATATAATTGCCTGGATGCCCTGGTGAAGTGCGGGATGGCGCGGCAGGTGACGGTGGATCGCGGGGCGACGCGTTACTGCCCGAACATGCATGAGCATGGCCACTGCCATTGCGATGCCTGCGGGACGATTTTTGACGTGGATATTCCACATGAACTGGCCGGTCTGACGCTGCCGACGGGCTTTCTGGCCCGGCATTTTGACGTGGCCGTCCATGGCCTTTGCGCCGCCTGCGTCGCGAAGAAGAAATAAATTTTGAACCGATGAGTACCGCCACCGAGACAATTGAAGATCTGGTCAAACAGGAATACAAGTACGGCTTCGTCACGGACGTAGAATCCGAATCCGCGCCGCCCGGCCTGAACGAAGACATCGTCCGCCTGATTTCCGCCAAGAAGGGCGAACCCGTCTGGCTTACCGACTGGCGGCTCAAAGCCTATCGCTACTGGTTGACGCTGAAGGAGCCGACCTGGCAGTTCGTCAAGCATCCGCCCATTGATTTTCAGGACATCACCTATTACAGCGCACCCAAGCAAAAGGGCGACGCCCCCAAGAGCCTCGACGACGTGGATCCCAAGCTGCTCGAGACCTACGAGAAGCTGGGCATTCCGCTGCGGGAACGCGCCCGGTTAGCCGGCGTAGCTGTGGACGCGGTGTTTGATTCCGTTTCCGTCGGCACCACCTATCGCGAACAGCTCGCTGAAAAGGGCATTATTTTCTGCTCCTTCAGCGAAGCCGTGAAGGAGCATCCCGATCTGGTCAAAAAATATCTCGGCTCGGTGGTTCCCTATACGGATAACTACTATGCCGCGCTCAATTCCGCCGTGTTCAGCGACGGCTCCTTCTGTTACATCCCGAAGGGCGTGCGCTGTCCGATGGAATTGTCCACGTACTTCCGCATCAATGCCGCGAAGTCCGGCCAGTTCGAGCGCACGCTGATCGTGGCCGATGACGGCGCGAAGGTCAGCTACCTCGAGGGTTGCACCGCGCCCATGCGTGATGAAAACCAGCTCCACGCCGCCGTGGTGGAACTCGTGGCGCTCGACGATGCCGAAATCAAATACAGCACCGTGCAAAACTGGTATCCCGGCGATGCCAATGGCGTCGGCGGCATCTACAATTTCGTCACCAAGCGCGGTATCTGCAAGGGCCGGAACTCCCGCATCACCTGGACGCAGGTGGAGACCGGGTCCGCGATCACCTGGAAATATCCGAGCTGTATTTTGCTCGGCGACAATTCCAAGGGCGAATTCTATTCCGTGGCCGTGGTGAACAACTGCCAGCAGGCGGACACCGGCACGAAGATGATTCACATTGGCAAGAACACGAAGAGCACTATTATTTCCAAGGGCATCTCCGCCGGTCGCGGCCAGAACAGTTATCGCGGCCTGGTGGAAATCCGGAAAAGCGCGGAAAATGCCCGTAATTTTTCGCAGTGCGATTCCATGCTGATCGGGCACAAGTGCGGCGCGCATACCTTTCCTTACATCGAGGTCAAAAACACAACCTCAAGCGTGGAGCATGAGGCATCAACGTCCAAGATTGGCGAAGACCAGATCTTTTATTGCAACCAACGCGGTCTGGCCACGCAGGACGCCGTGAACATGATTGTGAACGGCTTCTGCAAGGAAGTGTTCAAGGAACTGCCCATGGAATTTGCCGTGGAAGCCCAGAAACTCCTTGGCGTGAGCCTCGAAGGCAGTGTCGGCTGATTTTTTTCGTGGTGGATGGATGCGGATTTGGACCCAAATAACCTCAGGATGCAGAATCTTTGTGATCTCTGCGTTCTCTGCGGTTAAAAATTATCCGTGTTCATCCGTGTCCATCCGTGGTAAAAATATTTTTTAGAAAATGAGCAAGCAACCAATTCTCGAAATCAAGAACCTCCACGCCGGTGTGGAGAACAAACAGATTCTCAAAGGCTTCAGCCTCGCCATCTATCCCGGCGAGGTTCACGCCCTTATGGGTTTGAACGGTTCCGGCAAGAGCACGCTGGCGGCCATCCTGGCCGGTCGCGACGGCTATGAAGTCACCAGCGGCGAAGTCCTTTACTACGGCAAGGATCTCCTCGACCTCGACCCCGAGGAACGCGCCCGCGAAGGTGTCTTTCTCGCTTTCCAGTATCCGGTCGAAATCCCCGGCGTGAACAGCACCTATTTCCTCAAGGCCGCGCTGAATGAAATCCGCAAGTCCAAGGGTCTGCCGGAGTATGACGCCATTGAATTTCTCGAACTCGTGAAGGACAAAATCAAGTTGCTGGACCTGAACGAGGACCTGCTCCGCCGTTCCGTGAACGAAGGTTTCTCCGGCGGCGAAAAGAAGCGCGCTGAAATCTTCCAGATGGCCGTGCTCGAACCCAAGCTCGCCATCCTCGATGAAACCGACTCCGGTCTGGACATTGACGCGCTCAAGATTGTTTCCAGCGGCGTGAACAAGCTAAAACGCCCCGATTCCGCGCAGCTCGTCATCACTCATTACCAGCGCCTGCTGAACTACATCATCCCTGATTTCGTGCATGTGATGGCCGACGGCCGCATCATCAAGTCCGGCGACAAGTCCCTGGCGCTCGAACTCGAAGCGAAGGGTTACGATTGGCTTATCAAGCATCAGTGATTATACTGCGGGCATGAAATTGGATGACTCCCAGCGGCAGCGGGTATCAGCCTGGATCAACGAAGGCCTCAAGCTTTCGGAAATCCAGAGCCGGCTCGCCTCGGAATTTGGTTTGAAGCTCACCTACATGGAAGCCCGCTTCCTCGTAGATGACCTGAAGCTTGTGCCCAAAGACCCGGAACCGCCCAAGGTGCCGGAACCCCCGGTGGCCAAGCCGACCGCCGCCGCGCCCGGTGCGGCCGGTCTGCCGCCCGAAGATCCCGAAGTCCTCCCGCCCGGTGGCGGTGGCGTGGTTGTGCAGGTGGATCAGATTACCCGGCCCGGCGCCATCATTAGCGGCAAGGTTGCCTTCAGCGACGGCCAGACCGCCGACTGGTACATTGATCAGACCGGCCGCCTCGGCCTCATCGCCAAGCAACCCGGGTACAAGCCCACGCAGGCGGATGCCCAGGAATTTCAACTGGCCCTGCAGCGCGAAGTGGCGCGTTTGGGATACTGAGTTTGCCGGCGAATTCAGTAGGTGGAAGTTTCATCCGGCAGCGCAGCCTGAACCCGTGTCATTCACCAGAAGGCGCCACGACCGGTTTAGTTTCAGTTGTGGCGTCGCGCTTCCCTGTCATTTGAACAAGCGAGGATCAAAAAAGAAGTCGGTCGGCTTCTCAAACTTGATTTTGGCAAAATCAGGATGCCGGGGATTAATGAGATAATTGAGCTCCTTGGGGATAACGACGCTGGGCACTGCGAGAATGGCGGAGCTGCCGGAATTTACCCAGTCATCACCCAGCAGTTGCAAAGACCGTGGCGGTGGTTCCTGCATCCAGTCTTTGGGCAGCCCGCCGACCCGGAATGCGTCCATCAAACCGTCGTCGAACTGGAAGGAGAAACATTTGTAGCCCCGGCGCATCGCGGTGCGGTCAATGTGAACCCGGATTTCCAAGGCGGCCAGTGATTGATGCTCGCTGGCATAAACCATCGGCACGCCGACCGAGTTCCAGCGACCGCCATAAAGCCGGGCACCTTCACCGTCGAAGGCGGTGGTCGCCTGGTCTGCGAGCACGATGCGCCAGCCGGTGCGGATCATGTATAGACCCCGTATGCGATGCGGCCCAGAAGGTTTTCCACCTCACGCACGCCAATTTCCGTTTTGGCGTAGTCCAACGGCAGGGCGCCGCCCAGGCCGAATTGGGGGGAGTTGAGCCACTGTTTGGCATCCTCCAGGCCGCCGAAGACTTTGACAGCCTGGCCCAAAAGCCTGGCGAAGCGCACCACGCGGTCGGACACGGCGGGATTCAGTTTGCTGCCCGCGCCTTTGCTGCGGTGGAAGGTGGCCTTGGAGATTCCCAGCATGGGCGCGAGCCGCTCCACCGGCACGGCGAGACTCGCCTGCAATACCGTCAACTCCCTCACCGGCAATCCCACCTCCATCAGCTTGACCAGATTGGCGGCAGTAAAGGCGTGGTGAACGTTCTTTTTCAGCGGTCCGTGAATATAAAAATTAACCACGCCGCTGCCGGTGATTTCGGCGGGCACCGGCCGGCGGTGGAAGTGGGCGGCCGGAACAGCCCGAATCTTCCTTGGCCGGGCCTTTGTGAGTGTATCGCTCATTTGATATGGTTAATAGTCTCATTTGAAACAGCCGTCAAGCGCCGTTTTAGTCAGGCTGTCCAGGGCCGCACGCCCTGGTGCGGAGTTTGGCAACCAAGGCACGTTCAAAACCTTCTCCCCGCGGGGCAGGTTGAGGGCGGGCATCCAAACCAATCAGGGAGTGCCCCGGGGCGCGGCGATCCTCCACCATCCATCCTCGCCCCGGGCGAACGCGCTGCGCGTTCATCTTGCTGCGGGGGCCTGTTCCGTGGCATATTGAACCCCAATGCGTGAATACTTTCGTGCCTGGGCGGAAGCCTTGGAAAAGTTCTTCCTTGAAGTGGTTATCTTCGAGGAGCGCCATGATTTTCGCGCCAAACTGACCCGCACCGTTCTCTTCGGCGGCTCCAAGGTCTTTCAGGTGGCCATCAAATTGCGCCGCTGGCTGTATAACGTCCGCATTTTTCGCGACAAAACCCTGGGCGTGCAGGTGATTGCCATCGGCAACCTGACGCTCGGCGGCACGGGCAAGACGCCCGTGGTGGAAAAGTTTGCCCGGGCGCTGCGCGATGCCGGGCGCAACGTGGCCATTCTATCGCGCGGCTATCGGTCCAAGCCGGTGCCGTTGCACACAAAGATATTAAACAAGATTCTCCTGCGCGAGGACCAGACCCCGCCGCGTATTGTGTCCGATGGCAAATCCCTGCTGCTCGATTCCGAGATGGCCGGCGATGAACCGTACATGCTCGCCTCCAACCTCAAGGACGTGGTGGTGCTGGTGGACAAGGACCGCGTGAAGAGCGGGCGGTACGCCATCGAAAAATTCGGGTGCGACACCCTGTTGCTGGATGACGGGTTTCAGTACTGGGATTTGCAGGGTCGGCGGCATGATGTGGTGCTCATTGACCGGCAGCAGCCGTTTGGCAACGAACATTTGCTGCCGCGCGGGACGTTGCGCGAACCGCCGTCCCACCTGGCGCGCGCGCAAACCATTTTCATCACCAAGAGCGATGGCAACACGGCCGAGCTGCGCAAGCGCATCAACAAGCTCAACCCCACCGCCGCCGTCATCGAATGCGTGCATCATCCGCTTTACTTTGAGGATGTGTTCAGCGGCGAACGCGTGGGCTTGGATTTTCTGGCGGGCAAACGCGTGGCCTCCCTGAGCGGCATCGCCCAGCCGGAGAGCTTTGAGCAGAGCCTCGTGAAGCTCGGCGCGGAGCTGCTTTACTCCAAGCGTTTCACGGATCATCACCGCTTCACGCAGCAGGAAATCCTGAACGCCATCAACCGCAGCAAAAAGCGGCAGGCGGAGATTATCGTCACCACGCAGAAGGACGCCGTGCGGTTTCCCAAGATCGACCGCCGGGACCTGCCGATTTACTTCATGCGGGTGGAAATCCAAATCATGAACGGCGCGAACGATTTTCAGGATTGCGTCCGCAAAATCTGTTTCCGCTGATGAACTTTGTCGCCTACTGGTTCGGCCGCGCTTTCATCGCCTGCATCCAGTCCCTGCCGCTGCGGTGGGTGGCGCGGATCGGGCGGGGGGCGGGCGCGCTGGCGTGGCGGCTGGACGGGCGACACCGGCGCATCGTGCTGGAGAATTTGACGCGCTGTTTCGGGACGGAAAAGTCGGCGCCGGAAATCCGGGCCATCGGCCGCGAAAATTTGCGGCGCATCGGCGAGAATTATCTTTCGGCCATCAAGACGGCTTCCATGAGCGCGCAGGAACTGGCGCCGCACATCGAGTTCACCGGCCTGGAACGGCTTCCGCAGCCCGCGCCCGGCATTGCCCTGCGCAACGTCGTGGTGGCGATCGGGCATTTTGGCAATTTCGAGTTGTACGCGCGTTTTCACGATGCCCGGCCGGACTACCGTTCCGCCACCACTTATCGCGCGCTGAAACAGTCCGCCTTCAACCGCCTCATGCAGGAGCTGCGCAACCGCAGCGGCTGCCTTTACTTTGAGCGCCGCACGGAGGGCCAGGGTTTGCGCGAGGCGATGAACAAGGGCGGCATCGTCATTGGTTTGCTGGCGGACCAGAGTTCCCTCGGCGTGCGCGCGCCGTTTCTGGGGCATGACTGCAACACGGGGCTTGCGCCGGCCGTGCTGGCGCTGCGGTATGACTGCGATCTCTACACGGCCATCTGCTACCGGGTTTCGCTGGCCAAATGGCGGCTGGAACTCGGCGCGCAAATCGCCACGCATGCCAACGGCAAGATGCGGCCCAGCGCGGACATTATCCGCGAAATGAACCTGGCGCTGGAAGCCGCCGTCCGGCGCGATCCGGCGAACTGGTTTTGGGTGCATCGCCGCTGGAAAGACTGAGCCATGAGCGTCGCCTTTCATCCTCCCCCCCGCCGCATCCTCGTGCGCGGTGTGAACTGGCTGGGCGACGCCGTGATGACCACGCCGGCGCTGCTGCGGCTGCGTGAACATTTTCCCGCCGCGCACATCACGCTGCTGACGCCGGCGAAATTGCAGGAATTGTGGATTGGTCATCCCGCCGTGGATGACACGATTGCCTTTGCCGCCGGCGAAGGGCTCTGGGCCATCGCGCAAAAGCTGCGGGCCGGCCGGTTTGATCTCGCGCTGGTGCTGCCCAATTCCCCGCGTTCCGCGCTGGAGACGTGGCTGGCGCGGATTCCCCGGCGCATCGGCTATGCGCGGCCTTGGCGGAATGCGCTGCTCACGCGCACGATTCCTTCGCGGCCTGACGCGGTCAAGATGCGCAAACGTACGCCGGAAGAAATCCGGGCGCTCACGGCTGTGTCCGGTTCCGTTGATGGCGGCCGGGTGCCGGTCATTCCGGCGGCTGCACACCAGCTTTACGAATACCTGCATCTCGTCGCCGCGCTGGGAGCCAGTGCGGAGCCGCTGGCGCCGCAACTGGCAGTGTCCCCGGCGGAGTTGTCGGCGGTGCGCGAGAAGTTCGGGTTGGTGACCGCGCCGACTCCGCTTGTGGGGCTTAATCCCGGGGCGGAGTATGGTCCGGCCAAACGCTGGCCGGCGGAACGGTTCATTGCGGCGGCGCTGGCGGTGTCCGCGCAGACGCCCTGCATGTGGGCGGTGTTCGGTGGCAATAATGACCGCGCTACGGCGGAGTCAATTGAAACCGCCTTGCGGGCGGCGAAGCTGACGGTGGTGAATCTGGCGGGGCGCACCAACCTGCGCGAGCTCATGGCGGCGCTAAAATTGTGTCGCGTGTTGCTCACCAACGACACCGGTCCCATGCACGTCGCCGCCGCGCTGGGCACGCCGGTGGTGGTGCCGTTTGGCAGCACTTCGCCGGAACTGACGGGGCCGGGTTTGCCGGGCGATCCGCGTCACCGTTTGCTGAAGTCGGATGCGGTTTGCTCGCCGTGTTTCCTGCGGGAGTGTCCGATTGATTTTCGGTGTTTGTTGGGGATCGGTGCGGAGCGGGTGGCGGCGGCGGTGGTTGAAAGGCTGAAGGCTGAAGGCTAAACGCTGAAGTTTTTTGACCGCAGACAGCAGGCATATTGCATGCCTGCTTACAGACGGGGTTCGGTCATTTGGTTTTCATTTTTGCCGATGCTGCCGGCAAGCCAATGACGGCCGGCGACAATTTTACCGGCTCGTTTGAAATGCATGATCGCCCGAGGTTGCGCTTTGGCCGGACGGGTTGGCCGAGGCGGCGCGGAAATGATACCAGGTGCCGGGAGTCAGGCCATTCAGGGTAATAGTGTGCGAACGGGTCGGGGTCGGGGCGGATACCGTTGAGCCGTACGCCGAGGTGGGGCCGTAGGCGACCGTGGAGGTGGCGGGTTTGTCC
Source organism: uncultured Verrucomicrobia subdivision 3 bacterium (assembly GCA_903872345.1). Lineage (GTDB taxonomy): Bacteria > Verrucomicrobiota > Verrucomicrobiia > Limisphaerales > UBA11358 > UBA11358. The sequence continues at coordinate 75,818 of CAIQKM010000033.1, forward strand.
GTGGTCCAGATAATCGTCGCCGTATCACTGGCGGAGGAAGCCGAGACGGAGGAAATGACGGGCGGGACTGACAATGATCCCAGAAATCCGGAGTGGGCGACACAATGGAACAGTCGCATATGGCCGGCATCATTCGGGTGGACGCCGTCACCGGAATTGTAGAGGCGATTGTCGGTGCCATCGGGATTGGCCAGGGCGGTCCAGAAGTTGATGGAGTTTTGGGGGTAGGTATGCTGGATCCATTGCATCGTTTTGGTCTGCAACTCGAGTTCCGGCCGGCCGCCGATGCCGACCGGGACGGTGGTGGTAATCCAGATGGGAATGCCGGCGGCGGCGGCGGTGCTCATGATGGCAGTGAAGTTTGACTCGGTCACCGACAGGGGAATTTTCTGGCCGGCATCATTGGAGGTTAGGGACAGGAGAATGGCGTCCGGGTGGACGGCAATCGCGGCGGTGATGTTATGATGCGGGTCTTCCTGTCCAGTGCCGGCGGGCATCAGTTTGGGAGTGCTGTAACCGCCGACGGCCAGATTGATGACCGTGTTGCCGGGGTTTAACGATTTCAGATAATCCGCATACAAACCGGCCCATGATTTGGAGCGGGTGGTGGCTCCGTAACCCCAGGCAATCGAGGAGCCGATGATGACGATCTTGCGCGGCGAGGAACTGCCGGGGCTGTCCGCCTTGGCGGGCGCCGGGGCCAGGCAGGCAAACAGGCAGGCGATGATGCCGACGGCGAGGCAGCGGCTAATAATGAGGCGATATAACATACGTAACCTATTCGGAATTCATGATTTTTGCGCTGGCGGCCGGGATTTGCAAGCGGTTTTGGCGGGAGTTGGAATCAAGGCTAAAGGCTGAAGGCTAATAAAGGGACGGTTAAGCGCGAAAGATGCGAAAGACGAGAAAAGGGGGGCGACAAGGCGGGGGGCCGGGTGGTGGACCGGGGCGAATGGGGTTATTCTAAAACAACCTTGATTTACTTTGATTTGGCTGGAATTACCTGGGGAATCGGATTTCGGATCGCGGGTTTCGGATTGCGGGGAGGCGTGCTGGCGGGAGGTGTTTGGCATGGCGATGCGGCTGGCAGGTTTGGCGGTTGCTGCGCCCGGGAACGGGCGCGCTCCGATAATTGGCGGTTCACCTTGATATGCCTTGATTGTTTGGTTTTTAACGCAAAGGCGCAAAGTCGCGAAGGCGCAAAGGGCGGATTTATGGGAGGGGTGCCGGTTGCCGGATCTTGGATGTTGAGGGGCGTCATGGGGAGTTTTATCGGATGCTTTGATTTGCCTTGATGAGGCACGATTACAGGGGTTTTCTGCCTTGATGGTGCCTTGATGGGTCGCCCCTTCAGGGCTTGGGGCCATCCGGCGGATTGTTCCCAGGGCGTTGCCCTGGGCTGGTATGAGGCCGCGCCGTTGGCGCTTGGTTTGATGGCTTTGACTTTTTTCATTGGTTGCCTTGATATGCCTTGATTGTTGGGGTTTTAACGCAAAGTCGCAAAGTCGCGAAGGCGCAAAGGGTGGATTTATGGGAGGGGTGCCGGTTGCCGGATCTTGGATGTTGAGGGGCGTCATGGGGAGTTTTATCGGATGCCTTGATTTGCCTTGATGAGGCACGATTACAGGGGTTTTCTGCCTTGATGGTGCCTTGATGGGCCGCCCCTTCAGGGCTTGGGGCCATCCGGCGGATTGTTCCCAGGGCGTTGCCCTGGGCTGGTATGAGGCCGCGCCGTTGGCGCTTGGTTTGATGGCTTTGACTCTTTTCATCGGTTGCCTTGATTAGGCTTGATTGTTGGGGTTTTAACGCAAAGGCGCAAAGTCGCGAAGGCGCAAAGGGCGGATTTATGGGAGGGGTTCCGGTTGCCGGATCTTGGATGTTGAGGGGCGTCATGGGGAGTTTTATCGGATGCCTTGATTTGCCTTGATGAGGTACGATTACAGGGGTTTTCTGCCTTGATGGTGCCTTGATGGGCCGCCCCTTCAGGGCTTGGGCCCATCCGGCGGGTTGTTCCCAGGGCGTTGCCCTGGGCTGGTATGAGGCCGCGCCGTTGGCGCTTGGTTTGATGGCTTTGACTTTTTTCATTGGTTGCCTTGATATGCCTTGATGAGGCTTGATTGCTTGGGAACCGGGGGAACATCCAACAGCGAATGCCCAACGCCCTACATCCAATGACGGAGGAGGCGGCGCGCGGTGAAGGTGATGGCGCGGGGCAAGGCGGGGGCGTCCGGGTCCGGGATTTCCGGGGGCCGGCGGGCGGGGCGCGCGGGTTACGGTGAACATATTAAGATTACATTGTTACCTCCACGGGATTAATATAGCACGGTTTGGGAAAATGCAAGCGGCGGTTTGGAAAACAGGGGGGTGACACGAATTTCACGAAGGGGCACGAATTGGGGGCTTGGGCGGTACGGATGGTGGCGGCCGGGGAGAACCTTAAAATTGCCCGGGGCCCATGGTGAATAACCAGCCAATGGTGCTTGCGAAGCCAGTTCCGCCGGGCTGGAAGCGCCGGCTCTACGGCAGGCAAGATGCCCGCCGCTACGGGGGCGGTGGCAGATGCGCCCGCTGCCTGACGCTGAGTTGTCTTGCCCTTGACTTGGCCGGTACGGGTGTTTCAATATGAATTTTATGAGAAGTGTTTTGGTGATAATTGCTTCGGTGTTTTTGCTGGGGTGCAATAAAGTACCGCCCCAAGCCCGTTCGATTCCCGAAGCTGTTAAGGCCACCCAAAACTATTCCAAGGACGAATTGCAGAGGCAGATTGTTATCGGGATGAGCATGGCGGAGGTTACCAACAAATTCGGCGCGCCCGGCTCGTTAATCAAAGCGGACGAAAGCCGGTTTTTAATGCAGTATTACTTTCCGCTTACTTTGAATCGGCATGAAGGGTTGGCTGGTTTCAGCATCGACATCAAAGATGGGGCGGTGCAGCGGTGGTCGCCGATCGAATCGGTGGGAGGAGGTTCGGAGCTGACGGATGATGATGTGATATCACCACTGGGGGAACGATTGTTCCAAATTTATATCATTCCGAAAGACAAAACAAATATGGACAAAATTGTCAGCAAGGATGGGGTGATACAATTTGATGATCTCAAGCTGGCTTGCAATCTGGCTTTCAACGCCAAAGTGTATGTAGGAAACAAAGACAAGGAGGGATGGCAAAGCGTCCATTTATTTTTAGGCGAACAGGATTCGTTGAAGTTGGGAAGCTTGACGGAAACAAACATAGACAAGCAATTGCTGATCATGTGTCGGGACCAAAAGGTGGTTTTTACGAGGATATCAATGGCGCTTTCAGCACCTTCATTCGAGTTTCGGGTTAAGGACATTTCGTCGTTAACCGATTGAATTGGGCTCTGCCTGAATTGCGGGCCGGGTAGGTTCCGACTCTTCTTGGGCTATCCTTGCCGTGTCCGGCGTGACTCGCACCTTTGCTGGTTGGTCGCGTTGCGACCGGTCTTCGACACCGTCTTCCGCCAAGTTGGCGTTAGCGGGCGGCGTTAAGATGCGCGCCCCCCCCCCCGCCGGTCAGGCCTTGCCGCCATCCACCGGTTTCCCGGGCCCTTTTTTGGCGCGGCGGGAGTCCACATAAAGCACGGCAGAATAGTAGATGAGGCTGACGATGTTCACCGGCAGCAGCAGCCCCCAGCCGGCCCAGTAGTCTTTGTTGCCCTGGCGCCAGGACAGATAAACCAGTCCCGCCACGCCAACCGACCAGAACAGTTGGAGGCCGAAGCCGATGAGCATGAGCCGTTGGGCGGAGCCTTTGAAGCGCATGGCCAGCATGTACAACACTGGGATGAACATCGCCCCGAAATTCAGAAACATGCCAACTAGTACCATAGAATATAAGTCATATTGACCGCCGTTTACTTGAACAGGTTGGGCGGGCGAAGTCAACCGCGAAGGCGGGCGGGGTTTGTCCCAATCCCCAAGTTGCGCGGGTGCGATCAACATTGGGAAGTGTAAGGCCGCTTCCAGTTTGAAATGGTATATGACGCTCCTACGGAGCTGAGAATTTTGGGGACGTGGTTGCTACAAATATGGCGCTCCGATGGAGCTTGGGGAGCGCGACGCTGGGGGGGAGCGCGGCTGCCCTTGGGGGCAGCCGTGGCCAGGCGAGGGGGCGGCGTGTCGGCCTTACAGAGGGTGTTGGAAAATTGATTTTTCCAAATGCGAAAAACAAGGGGTTTTTGAAGTTTTTCTTAATTTGTGTTTTTTTCAGCGCTAGTGTTTTTAGGGCAGATCAAAAGCCATTTGCCGGGGCGTTAATTCGTAAAGCGGC
>CAIQKM010000034.1 GCA_903872345.1 uncultured Verrucomicrobia subdivision 3 bacterium
ATGCCGCTTCAAACGTCCGGGACAGTTCTGGACGCCCAAAGGCATGCGCCATTTGGGTGCCCTCACCGAAGCCAGACAAAACAACCATTGGGACGAACTCTGGCAAACCAACTAATCGGGGGCAGTGTCGGGATGCGCCCATGGCAAAAGAGTTTCAGAATTCCGCATTGACCATTTGCCCCCGCCAGCTAGAATCTTTGCGCGGTTTCTTATTAATTTACACTTAACGAAAACTCAAACTATGGCAGTAAAAGTTGCAATCAATGGTTTCGGTCGCATCGGTCGCCTGGTGTTTCAGGCGCTCGTGGATCAAGGACTTCTCGGTAACACGATTGACGTCGTCGCGGTTGTGGACGTGTCCACGGACGCCGACTATTTCGCCTACCAATTGAAGTATGATTCCGTGCACGGCCGTTTCAAACACACCGTCACCACCGAAAAGAGCAATCCCGCGCTCGAAGAAACCGACACCATCGTCGTCAACGGTCACAAGATCAAGACCGTCGCCGCCGTGAAGGAACTTTCCGCCCTCCCCTGGAAGGCGCTCGGCGTGGACATTGTCATTGAATCCACCGGTCTCTTTACCGACAGCGAAAAGGCCAAGGGCCATCTCGCGGCCGGTGCCAAGAAGGTCATCATCTCCGCGCCCGGCAAGGGCGAAGTGAAGACCATCGTCATGGGCGTCAACGAAGGCGAATATGACGCGGCCAAGCACAACATCATTTCCAACGCCTCCTGCACCACCAACTGCCTCGCGCCGCTGGTGCACGTGCTGATCAAGGAAGGTTTCGGCATCGAAACCGGTCTGATGACCACCATTCATGCCTACACCGCCACCCAAAAGACGGTGGACGGCCCCTCCAAGAAAGACTGGCGTGGCGGCCGCGCGGCGGCCATCAACACCATTCCTTCCTCCACCGGCGCGGCCAAGGCCGTCGGCGAAGTGCTGCCCATCACCAAGGGCAAGCTCACCGGCATGTCCTTCCGCGTGGCCACGGCGGATGTCTCCGTCGTTGACCTCACCTTCCGCACGGTCAAGGATACCAGCATCGAAGAAATTGATGCCGCCCTCAAGAAGGCGTCCGAAACCTACCTGAAGAACATCCTCGGTTACACCGATGAAGAACTGGTCTCCACCGACTTCATCCACGACAACCGCAGCTCCATCTATGACAGCCTCGCCACCGTCCAGAACAATCTGAAGGGCGAAAAACGCTTCTTCAAGGTGATCAGCTGGTACGACAACGAATGGGGTTACAGCAACCGCGTCGTTGACCTCGTGAAGTACATCACGGCCAAGGGCATTTAAGTTTCCCCGACCTTTTCAACCGGCGATCTGGCAGCAGATCGCCGGTTTTTTTATGCCGTGATCACTTTCAGCACGGCTCGAAGGCGGCAAAGATTATGGTTGGCAGACATTCATTGAAACCTTCACCATTGCCAAATCATCCTTTAATTGCATGAAATCCCTGCTTGCCGCCACTCTGACCATGACCGTTCCGCTGTTGTCGCTGGCGCGCGACCCGGTGGACGCCGTGAATCCGTTCATCGGCGCCGGGAGCATGGAAGGCACCTACGTGAATGCCTTCCATGGCAAAAACTTTCCCGGGGCCGCGACGCCCGCCGGCATGGTGCAACTCAGTCCCGACACGGTTACGGGAGGCGACAATGGTGGCGGTTACTCCTATGTCCACCATACCATTGAAGGTTTCAGCGTAAACCACATGAGCGGAGTCGGCTGGTATGGCGATCTGGGAAACTTTCTGGTCATGCCCGCCACGGGGCCATTGAAAACCTACTGCGGAGAAACCGACCAGCCCGGCAGTGGCTACCTGTCGAGTTTCAGCAAAGATACGGAAATCGCCCAGGCAGGTTACTACGCGGTGACCCTCGGAGACTATCAGGTCCGGGCCGAGCTGACCGCCGCGCCGCACAGCGGCATCCTGCGCTTCACCTTTCCGGAAAACCAACAATCGCGCATCCAGATTGACCTCGCGCGCCGCATCGGCGGCACCTCGTTGCATCAGACGGTCAAGGTGGTGGATGACCATGCCATCGAAGGACAGATTGACTGCACACCGGCAGGCGGCGGTTGGGGACATGGAAACGGCAAGGCGAATTTTACAGTCTATTATCATGCGGAGTTTAGCCAACCGCTCACAAATGTCGGTGTCTGGAGCGCCACCCTGCCCACCGGTCCGTACAACAATATTTTACGCCAAGCCGATTTCATCAACGCCTGCAAAACCGCCGCCGTCATTCCGGGCTGCCGGGAAATGGCGGGAACTCATCTGGGCTTCTACACGGAGTTTCCCACCAAGGCTGGCGCGCAGGTGCTGCTCAAGATCGGCATTTCCTATGTCAGCATTGACGGCGCGCGGGCCAATCTCGCAGCGGAAATTCCCGCTTGGAATTTTGAGTCGGTTCATGCGCAAGCCCGGCAAGCGTGGGCGAAGGAGTTGGGCCGTATTTCTGTGGCCGGTGGAACCAAGGCGCAACAGTCCATCTTTTATACGGCGATGTATCATGCCATGATTGATCCGCGCATCTTTGCCGATGTGAACGGCGATTATCCCGGCGGCGATCAGCAGGTGCATCACACCCGGGCTTTCACCAAGCGCACCATCTTCAGCGGCTGGGACGTTTACCGGAGTGAATTTCCCCTGCTGACCCTGATTGCCCCGGAGATCATCAACGATGAGATCAACAGTTGGATTGAATTGGCGGATCAGAACGGCACCCATTACTTCGACCGGTGGGAGATGATGAACGCCTATTCGGGCTGCATGAATGGCAATCCGGCCATCACCGTCATCAACGACGCCTATCAAAAAGGCATTCGCGGCTACGACGTGGCCAAAGCCTATGAGTACGCCGTGAACACGGCGGAAAAGTCCAAGAACGGCCCCTTGGGTTACAGCCCGGGCAGCATTTCCGGAACCTTTGAATACGGCTTCCACGACTGGAACCTGTCCCGACTCGCCGCCAGCCTGGGTCAGACCAACGATGCCGCCAAATACCTTCAACGTTCATTGGCTTACCGGTTGCTGTTCGATCCCGAAGTTCCGTGGAGCTATGATCCGGCCGGCAAAGATAATCGGCCAGAATGGAAAGGCTGGTTCCGGCCCAAGGATGCCAAGGGACAATGGCTGCCCTGGCAAGGGCTGACCTCGCATCAAGGCGTGGTCGAAGCTTCGGTTTACCAGCAAGGTTGGCATGCGCCCCATGACATCAACGGCCTGATCACTCTGCTGGGCGGCAAAGAACTGTTCTTGGCCAAGCTGACCGATTTCTTTGACCGGGTGCCCAAACTTTCAGTTTGGAACGATTACGACAACCCTTCCAATGAGCCGAGTCATTTGATTCCATTCCTATTCAATCGCGCCGGGGCTCCCTGGCTGACCCAGAAATGGGTGCGACGCATCTGCACCGAGGCCTATGGCGCGGATTACAAAGGCCTTTGCGGCGACGAAGACGAAGGGCAAATGTCCGCCTGGTTTGTTTTGGCCGCCAGCGGCCTGGCGCAAGCGTGTCCCGGCGACACCCGGTTTGAAATTTTCACGCCGCTGTTTGACCGGGTAACCATGAAGCTTGACCCCAAATACACTCAGGGCGGCACCTTCACCATTACCGCCAAAAACAATTCCCCGGATAACCTCTATATCCAATCAGCCACGCTGAACGGCCAGCCGCTGAACCGTTGCTGGCTGGACTACAAGGAAATCGTCGCCGAAGGCAAACTCGAGCTGGTACTTGGTCCGCAGCCGAATAAACAGTGGGGAACTGCGCCTTGAGCAAAGCCAGCTTGTCCCGCTCGAGACTAGATTCCAATCAGCCGCTGATGCGTTGGGCCAAATTCCCGTGGGGATCATACACCTCCAAATAATTATTGGCGGTGATAGGGATTCGGTCTGGAAAGACCACGAGGTTCAATCCGCCAGGGTGTTTGGCCGAGGCATACTTGATGCCGGCAATACGGCCGGATTCATAAGCCAGCCGGCCCAGCAATTGGGTAGGTGGATTTTTTGTGGCAACCCAAGCGCCGGTCATCTCCTGCTCATTCGTGCCGAGGGCGGACAGAGTGGCGCCGTTGGTCAAATCCAACAGGTTGCCAAGAATCCCATCGACACTGATGACAACCCAGGGAGCCGTACGTACCGGTACCGGACCGCCCGGCAGTAAGACCAAAGCTGACACCTCAATAAACGCGGTAACCGGATCATGCGCCAGATATATGGAATCAAAACTGCCGGCGGCGGTAAAACGGGCGCCCGCAATTTTGGCCGCCCCACCCCACAACGGTTGCGGCGGACCGAACTGACCGGGCGGCGGGCTCTGCAGGTAACGATATCCAATTGCCCGGGACCATGGTCCATGCCCCGTAGTTAGATCAACGCTGGCGAGCGCGGCAGCGAGTTGAAGTCGAGGGAGCATTACACCGGTACGCCCGCCGCCGCGTTTTCAAGAATCCGCAGAACGGCAGCCGGGTTGTTGGCCAAAATCATTTCCACGGCGGTATGACCATCCAAGTCGGGATGCGGCGTATTAAGCCAGGCGCGCACGGTCTCGGGTTTGGCGAAAAACTCACTGAGTATCTCCAGCGCCCGTTTCACCGGCTGGAGCGCCGGCTGGATGGCTTCCGCCGAAGGGTTGCGGTGAATGGACTTGTAATTCAATGCCAAACCCTCGGCAAGACGCTTGAGGGGTACCCCCATATAAACAGCCAATTTTTGCGCGTCAATGCGACCACTCGTATTATCATGAAGTTCTGGCAGGATGACCTGCAAACCGCCGGCTCCCCGCAGGAGGACTTGCAATTTCTCCTGGATGGCGGCGAGCTGGCTTTGCAACTCCGCCGCCTGATTCAAGATTACCGGTTTGGGCTCAAGTAATGCGGTCGTCATAATTAAAAATCTACATTAAATCCCAATTAAGTCCACAAGCAATCTCGACTCAATACTAAGCTCATATTTGCATCTCTGCTACCCATAACCGATTGTCAGGCAACTATCAGAAACCGGCGTTTGCAGGCCAAAGCTACTGAGCCGACCCCGCAATATCCCGATACTCCGGCTCCAATCCCGCCGCCTCAACAATCGCCTGCGCCGGTGGTGAAAGCGGATTCTCGACCCGCGTTCGCACCGGTTCACAATGCACGCCCTTGTTCAAGACGTTCGTAATCGTGGTGAAATTGTCCATGATATTCAGATCATGAATATTCGTCGTCCATAAATGCAGCCACATGCCCGGATGAGGTTTGTCCGTATTCCGCGTATCGCGGGGATCCAACACATTTCGGGTCACCGTCCAATCCGCCGAACCATCATCCAGGTACAGCAACCGGGTATTGGCTTGAATGTAATTGCCCTCGATACGACCGCCTGGCTGAACGCCCAGCACATAAAGCGCACCACCGTCTTTGGGCAATTGCTGCTGCGTATCCACAATCCGGTTAAACGCAATCCGATTATTCTTCGGCACTTTTGATGCGGGAATCTCCGCATTCCCCCACCACCAACCCAAAGCAATGCCTCCATACGGTACGCCCGCAATGTCGTTGTGCGAAATATCCGCCGCCTCGGTGAAGAACCCGCTGATGGCCTCCTCCTGTTGAAAATCCAGGCTGACGCGCCGGATCCAGTTGTCCCGGATCGCATCGCGCAGACAGACGCCGGCGATGCCCGGCTTGAACAGCGGCCCGCCACCAATCACATAATGCGTGGGATGCCCAAGGTTCACCGCGTTCCCGGAAAGATCATCGAACACATTGCCGGCTACCACACTGTCCACCACATCGTTGACCAGGCTCACCGCCACGCCGCTGCCGAGATGGGTGAAACGATTGCGCTCAAACCGAATGTTCTCCGCGTTCCGCACGTCCACGGTCGCCTGCGGCAGATCGCAAAGGTCGTAATGATCCTTGTGCCAATTGCCATCCGCGCGAAACCGCGTGTACAGCCCCAGACTTTGCACCCCCACCAGTCCGCGCGAGTCACCAACTTTCTCCAGCAGCCAGTGATCGTATGCAAAGGTAAGACCGCTAAACGTCAGGTTCTTCACCCGCGCGGAAGTGGAGTCACCGGCGATCCGCACCAAGCCCTCGCTCAGCGGGGCCACGATGGTTGCATGTTGTACATCCTCGCCAGGCCGGGCGATGTAATAAAGCCGGTGCGTGCTCCGGTTGAAATAAAACTGCCCCGGCTGGCTCAACAGCTCATACGCATTGCGCACAACGAAATCACCCGTGGGTTTCAGATTGCAACCCCACGCCAGCGTCGCGGCAATCGCCCCGGCAGGCTGCTGCAATTTCACAATGGTGTGATTGCTTTCCACCACCATGTCGCGCGCACACAAAACCATGGAATTAAAAATCCGGTGTTGCGCCAGTTCCACATCGGCCGGATTGGCAAAGACCGGCAGTTTCGCCGCATCAAACTGAATGCCATCCAGGGTCTCACCCGGGGTTTCCGCCCAAGGCTCGTTGCCCTTCACCGTAAAATGTCCCCAGGCCCCCTGCCCTTTGTAGGTGCCTTGCGTCATCTCCGCCCGCAAACCGTTCACAAACAACCCGCGCAGCTTGCCGTCCCAATCCAGCCGGGCCGAATAGACCCGCCCATGATCCAACGTCCAATTGGTCACCAACACCCCGCCACTCAGCACCGGCACTTCCTGCGCGTACGCCCGATAAACAATCTGATGCCCGTCTCCACCGGAATCAGCCGCACCAAATTCCAGCGGCGCAGCCAGCGGATACGTCCCCCCCCGCAGCCACACCACGATGCTGACGGACTTATGCTGATTCACCGTCCGTACCACATCCCGGGCATGGGCCAAGGTCCGGAAAGGCTCCGCCAACGTGCCCGGATTGGCATCGTCCCCGGTCGGCGCCACATAAAATTCTGTAAAAGAAAAAGCACCGGCGGAGGTGAACACCCCCACACCCCAAGCCAGCAGACAACCCCACAGCCGGATGGCGGATCGATCCGGAACCAGGCAATTTAAAACATTCCTTAACCGCCTATGAACCCGGTTTTTATCTGTGTTCATCTGTGTCCATCCGTGGTTGAACTGTATCGTCAGCGTTTGAAGCGCCGCTTTTTTCATGAATACATTAAATCCAAGATAATCCATCAGCGTCGTTTCTCCTGGCAAAGCGCACTCAAAGCCGGCGCCAGTTCGGGGTACTTAAACTGAAATCCCGCCTGCGCCAGGCGGACCGGTGCACACCGCTGACTGATCAACGCCAGTGACGGCTCGGACCCCATCAATCTCGCCCCCAGTTTCACGGCAAAGGCCGGGGCCGGCGGGCTCCACGGACGGCCGATTACGCTCCGCAACTCACGCATGAAGGTCGCATTCGTCACCGCCGTCGGCGACACGGCGTTGTATGTTCCCGACCATGCATCCGTCTCCACCGCCTCGACAAAAATTCCGATCAAATCCGCCACGTGAATCCAGCTGATATATTGCCGGCCGGAACCCGCTGCCCCGCCCAGAAACAGCCGGGTCAGTTTCGCCAGCACCGGCAACGCCCCGCCGCCCCAGCCCAATACAAAACCGATCCGCAACGTCACTTTCCGAGTGCCCGGCGTGACCGCGTCATCAAACGCCTGCTCCCAGTCGCGGCAAATGTGCGATAACGCATCATTGCCGTTCGAAGCCGATTCATTGCACAACCGGTTCTGCGTATCCCCATAAAACCCCGTGGCACTCGCCTGCACCCAGACCCGGGGCGGTTGTTTTGCCTGCGCCATGGCCGCTGCCACCGCCCGCACGGAATCCACTCGCGACGCCGTAATCTCCCGCAAATTCTCCGGCGTATGCGGGCAATTAATATTTTTGCCCGCCAGATTGATGACGGCTTCCGCCCCCTCCAACTGATTCGCCCACGCGCCGGCCGTCTTGCCATCCCACGCCATCTCGCGCACCCCGTCCGTCCGTTCACGCGGCGAACGAGTCAACACCACCACCGTGCGCCCGCGCCGGATGAATTCCCGGGCCAGCGCCGTGCCAATAAAGCCGCTGCCCCCGGCGATGATGATGCGTTGATTGGTCATGGTAAGGCTAAAAACGTTTGCAGGGCCAGTTGCGGCTTGTTCAGGGGCGTCAGCGGATTCACCAGAAATTCCCCGCGCTCCAGTTGCTTCAGCCAGCCAAAAATCAGCAGCCGGACCGCCACCAGATTCAACCGCTCATGCACCTCTGGATACGGTTCAAAGTTGTTCTGGGCCAGCTTGAACAGGGCCGCCGAGGGTTTTAACCGGTTCTTTTGCAAATGTACGAACGCCCCGGCGAGCTGGATCAGCCCCTTGTAATAATTCCCGTTCCGGCCCTGGCGGTCCGGCAGCCATAAATCTTCCAGCACATCATGAGCTTCATAGAATTTCCCCTGATTGAACAGGATGAAATAACCCGCATAACGGGGATCCACCCCGTCGCCGGAAAATTGCGCGGCCAGTTCAGTAATGCGGGCATGTTTGTTGCTCACGCGGCGAATTTTAAAGGCCGACCGCCAAAGTCCAAAGCCCAAAGTAAACCCACCAACGCCGGAACCACGCGGGCACCTCCGGCTCTACCTTGCCAACCTCCTTGCCTCAGCCTTCTCCGTGAATCTCATCCCCACTCTGCGACTCTGCGTTCATCCCCGTCCTTAACTCCAAATTGACTTTGAAACAGCCCTGCGACACCCTGTACGCATGGCAAAACCTGCATTGGGACGTGGTCTGGGCGCTTTAATGGGTGGCAATCCGCCGCCCAAACAGTCCGGCATCACCCCCGCCCCGAATACTCCCGCTCCGGCCCCCGCCGTGGTCACGATCGCCCCCGGTGACCGCGTCCAACGCGTGGCCTTGGACCGTGTCCGCCCCTCATCGCTCCAGCCGCGCAAAGAATTTTCCGCCGAAGCCCTCCAGGAACTGGCCGATTCCATTCGGGAACAGGGTATTGTCCAGCCCCTGATTGTTCGTGAACGCGGCGGCTTCTTTGAACTGATTGCCGGCGAACGCCGCTGGCGCGCCTCCCAGTTGCTAAAGCTGTCCGAGGTTCCCATCATCGTTCGCGAGGCCGATGACCGCACCGTCCTCGAATTGGCGTTGATTGAAAATTTGCAGCGCGAAAACTTGAATGCCATCGAAGAGGCACTCGGTTATTCGCAACTCGCCGGCCAATTCCAGCTTACGCAGGAGGAAATTGCCGTAAAAGTCGGCAAAAGCCGTGCTTCCGTGGCCAATGCCACCCGCCTGCTAAAACTGCCCGCCAGCGTCCAAGGTTTCATTCGTGAAGGCCGCCTCTCCGTCGGCCACGCCAAGGTCATCCTCGGTCTGCCCACCGAAAAAGAGCAATCGCATCTCGCCGAACGCATCATCAAGGAAGGCCTGAATGTCCGTCAAACCGAAGGCTTGCTCGCCAAACTGCAAGCCCGCCCCCAGAAATCCACGGCGGAAAACGCCACCCCGGCGGCCCCGGCATCACCCGATTCCAACCTCCTGCGGCTGGAAGACAAGCTGCGCGAGAAGTTCGGCACCAAGGTTCACCTCAAGTACGCCCATGGCAAAGGCGCCGTGGAGATTTCTTTCTTCAGCGACGACGAATTGCAGCGCATCCTGGAACTCGTCGGCGTCTCCGCCGATTGATGATTGCGCCCGTCATCAGCGAAACCAAATCACTATTTAAGTCGTCTGTCTAACAATAATTTAGCCCTAATCCCTGAAATGATTCTCGATATCGTCAAATACGGACACCCGGTTCTCCGCCAGCGCGGCGCGCGGATCGAAACCATCACCCCGGAAATCAAAAAGCTGATCACCGACATGTTTGCCACCATGGAAGAAAACCATGGCGTGGGCCTGGCCGCCCAGCAGGTCGGCATTGCCAAGCAGCTCACCGTCATTGATGTCCGGGGCGTCACGGATCGCCCTTCAACGCTGGAATTGGAAGGCCAACCCGCCGACGTGGCGGAAATCATGCCGCTCGTGCTGATCAATCCCGAGGTAAAACCCGTGGGCGAAGCCGTCAAAGGCCCGGAAGGCTGTTTGAGCTTTCCCGAGATATTCGGGGATATTAACCGCCCCGAAAGCGTGGATGTCAAAGCTCTCGACGCCAAAGGCAAACCCATTGCCTTCCGCTGTGGCGGCCTGCTGGCCCGCGCGGTACAGCATGAAACCGATCATCTGAATGGCATTCTCTTCATTGACCGGATGGACAAGAAGACCAAACAGGAACTGCAACCGGAATTGGATGAATTGGCCGCCCAAACCAAAGCCAGTCTGAAAAAGTAAGGTTTCGTGCCCAAGCACGCGGCGCCAGGTTGCAAAATTTGGTCGAAGTGTAAAAAAATCAACAGTGCCTTTCACAAAACCGAACCTCGCCGAAATGTTTAAACCGAAAAAGCCCTGTAAAACGTCCCCTATCAAAACCTGGTAAAGTTGGCACGAGGGCTGCTTATTCATATTGCGGTTGGGTTGGAGTGTTGGAGTGGGGAATCAAGCCGGTTGAATGTCAGTGGGGACTTGGTTCAGCCGGTTTGGAGAAGACGAACAACTTCGTTGTTCGAAGTGAGGAGCAACGCACGCGCCCGTTAGGTTTGCCTGTAATAATGACTGCGACCAGGTAAAGGAGGTGGCAGCCCGTTACGGCCGGGTCAACGAGGCGCGTGCGTGTTAATTTTTAAGTGCAGAGCCAAGGAGGCAAGTTAAAGATCGGTGGTTTGTCTCGCGCCTTTCCGGGCCCTTTTTTCATAAAGCCCTTTTCTGGTCGTGACACGGCCAAACGCCTTGTTTAACTTTTGTTGATGCAAGCAGCGACATCAACGATTTTGACCCTCGGCCACTCGCCTGATCCCGACGACGCCTTCATGTTCTATGCCCTGGCGAAGGATTTGATTCCCACGCACGGCTTTCAATTTCAGCACATCCTCCAGGACATTCAGACCCTGAATGAACGCGCCACGCGCGGCGAACTGGATATTACGGCCGTGAGCATTCACGCCTACGCCTATGTGAGCGATAAATACGCCTTGCTGCCCAGCGGCGCCAGCATGGGCGACGGCTACGGCCCCATGATCGTGGGCAAACAGAAATATTCCCGCGAAGAACTCCTGACCAAAAAAATCGCCGTCCCCGGCACCATGACCAGTGCCTTTCTGGCCCTCCAACTCTGGCTGGGCAAGAGCGCCAGGGAATTTAACTACGTAGTGGTTCCATTCGACCAGATTTTCCAAGCCGTCAACTCCGGCGTCGCCGATGTGGGTCTCATCATCCATGAAGGCCAGCTGACTTACCAAAACGAAGGCCTCGTAGTCTCCGTGGATCTCGGCGTCTGGTGGGGCCAGGAAAACAACGGTCTGCCCCTGCCCCTCGGCGGCAACGTCATTCACAAAAAGCATGCCCCGGCGACCCGCAAGCAGATTTCCGACACGCTCACCGCCAGCATCCAATACAGCCTCGACCACCGGCCCGAAGCCGTGCTGCACGCGCTCCAGTATGCCCGCGACATGGGCCGTGACCTCGCCGACAAATTTGTGGGCATGTATGTGAATCACTGGACCATTGATTACGGCGACAAGGGGCGCGAAAGCATCCGCCGTTTCCTCGGCCAGGCCTTTGAGCGCGGCCTCATCCCGCACCGGCAGGAGCTGGAGTTTGTCCAATGAGCCGTAGCGGCAGGCATCTTGCCAGCCGTAGAGCCGGTGCTTCCAGCCCGGCGGCATTGGCTCCGCCAGCATCAACGGAGGAACACTTGCCCGAGGTGGGCGGTTTCACGATTCCGCCTGGGCGGCAGGATGTCGTCCTCTACAGCAGGCAAGGATGCCCGCCGCTATCGTTTTTGACTGCATTTGACGCCACCCATTGGCAAAGTTAAGGTTTCCTATGATAGACACCGTTGAACCGCAGCCACGCGCAGGGATGCCCCCCGCCCGGTTCGAGCCGCTTGCCCGTGAAATCTACGCACTCAAGAAGCAGCTCAACGCGGTGATTCTGGCCCACAACTATCAGGTGCCGGAAATTCAGGACATCGCCGACTTCACCGGCGACTCCCTGGGCCTCGCCCAACAGGCGGCCAAAACCGATGCCGATGTTATCGTCTTCTGCGGCGTCCATTTCATGGCGGAAACCGCCAAGATTTTGAACCCCAACAAAATCGTGGTGCTGCCGGACAAGGATGCCGGCTGCTCCCTCGAGGAAAGCTGCCCGGCCGACAAACTGGCCGCCCTTCAGGCCACCAATCCCAATTTCTGGACGATTGCCTACATCAATTGCAGCGCGGCGGTCAAAGCCCTGTGCGACGTGATTGTGACCAGCGGCAACGCCGAAAAAATCGTCAATGCCGCGCCCAAGGACCGTGACCTGCTCTTCGTGCCGGATGAAAATCTCGGCCAATGGGTAATGGAACAGACCGGCCGCCCAATGACCCTGTGGAAAGGCAATTGCTACGCCCACGTGGAATTTCGCCGCGACCAGATCCTGAAGCTGCGCCAGCATTTCCCGGCTGCCAAAGTAGTAGTGCATCCGGAAAGCCTGCGCGAAGTCCGCGACCTGGCCGATGCCGTGTGCTCCACGGAAAAAATGATCACCTATTGCAAAAATGATCCCGCGAAGCAGTTCGTGATCGTTACCGAATCCGGCATCATTCACCGCATGCAGAAGGAATGTCCCGGCAAGGAGTTCCTCTGCGCCCCGAGCTTTGATGCGTTTAAACTGCCCACCGACGGCTGCCGCTGCAGCGAGTGCAAATTCATGAAAATGAACACACTCGAAAAAGTGCGCGACTGTATGAAAAATCTCGCCCCGCGCGTGGAATTACCCGCTGAAATCATCCGCCGCGCCCGCCTGCCCATCGAACGGATGCTGGAAATCTCCGCCCGGCCGCTGGCAAACGCCGGTTAAACGAATCGGAACTGTCTCCTGTCCCGGCGGTAACGGCGGTCAAACACCGCTGTTAGCACTCAGACAAATTAAAGCCGCTCAATCACCTTCACAAACAGGCAAGCAATCACTGCGCTCACCGGCAGGGTGAAGGCCCAGGCCCAGAGAATACGTTCCACCACCGGCCATTTTAAGGCACTCCAGCGTTTGGCTGCTCCCACGCCCATAATGGAAGTCGTAATCACGTGCGTGGTGGAAACCGGCATGCCCAGCAAGGCCGCCCCAAACAAAACGGAAGCGCCCGCCGTTTCCGCCGCAAAACCATGGACCGGCTGGAGTTTCACCATTTTGTGTCCGAGCGTCTTGATGATCCGCCAGCCACCCAGCGCCGTGCCCGCCGCCATCGTCAACGCGCAAAGAATTTTGATCCACAAAGCGATGTCCAGGGTTTTACCCGGCAGCGGCTCAGCCGTCTTCAGGAAGCCCAGCCAGTCGGGCAAGGTGTCAAATACCCCGCCCTTGGTGGCTGATACCAGGGCCAGCGCAATGATCCCCATCGTCTTCTGCGCATCGTTCGTACCATGACTGAATCCCATGTAACCGGAACTGAAAAGCTGCAAAACGCCAAACGTGCGCGAAACCGTCCGAGGTCGCCATTTTTGCAACGTGATGTAAAGCAGGGCCATGATCACAAAAGCGATCATAAATCCCAGCACCGGTGAAATGATCATCGGAATCACCACCTTGAACAATACTCCGCCACCGGTCCACCAATGCTTGCCCGCTTCCGGCATTTTGCACCAGATGATCGCGTGCCAGTTGCCATGAGCCGCCCCGTAGGCCGCTCCCATCAAACCGCCAATCAAAGCATGGCTGGAGCTGGAGGGCAGTCCGAAATACCAAGTCAGCAGATTCCAAAAGATCGCCGCCAGCAAGGCGCAGATCAGCATCTGGGAAGCCATCCCCGGCGGAATCAACCCGGCATCCACGATGCCGGAGGCAATTGTTTTGGCCACGGCCGCCCCCACCATCGCTCCCAGCAGATTCGTTATGGTGGCCAGCAGAATGGCCTGCCGCGGCGTAAGCACCTTGGTGCCCACCACCGTGGCAATGGCATTGGCCGTGTCATGAAAACCGTTGGTGTACGTGAAAATCAACGCCACCAGAATGACGGTAAAGACCAGAAACATGCGCTCAGGAGTTTTTCAGGACAATTTGGGAAATGACATTGCCAACGTCCCGGCAACGGTCGATCACCTTTTCCAGCAACTCATAGAGATCCTTCAATACAATCACTTTCAAGGCCTCGTGCCGGCCACTAAACAGATCCCGGTATAGTTCCATGATCGCCTTGTCCGCTTCGCCTTCAACTTGTTGCAACCGGTCATTCCACTTCTTTACCTCATCCAGATTCGCGCCCTTGCGCAGACTTTTCACAAGATTCAAGACACATTCGCTGCCCTGCTCAATCAGCCCGACCTGTTTGGAAAAATCCATCCCCTGGGTCAGATGCGGTGCCAGCAAAACGCGTTCGCCAAACTTTTCCGCCGTCTTGGGAATCCGGTACAGCGCCAGTGAAAGCGCCTCGATATCCTCCCGCTCCAGCGCCGTGATAAAAGTGGTGTAAACCGCGTTCCGGATCTGCGAAGTGATCTCCTTGTCCTTGCGCCGGGAGAGTGCAAACGCTTCCAATTCCACCGGCTTCTCCAGCGACTTGGTCAGCGCAACCAGCGCCTGCACACTCTTATGGGCTTCCAGGGCACTGGCTTCCAGCAAACCAAAAAACATGTCCTCTTTGCCGAGGAGCTTTTGCAGCGAAAACATATGGATGGATGATCGTCAAATTTTGGAATTAAACCGCCCGGATTTTGCAAATTTTTCACCCATGCTTCAAGGTGGAAAAAAGGTTGTTGTAACACAATTGTAACATTGACGACCTATTAATGTCACAATAGTGTCACATTCTGACGACGGTTCCTGACAACAAAAACTCATCAATGATCAAAAACCATAAAAAAACGAAACTGGCATTCATTGCCGGAGCCACCACCCTCGCCGCGCTGGCCCCTTCGGCCCACGCCCAATCTTCCGATGCGCTGATTGACAAGCTCGTGGACAAGGGCATTTTGACGGTGAACGAAGCCAAGGATTTGCGCGACGACGCTGATAAGGATTACAAGACTGCTTTCCAGGCCAAAACCGGCATGCCCGACTGGGTGACCGGTTATAAGATCGGCGGCGATTTCCGCGGCCGTTTTGATGAGATGACGACCTCCAATCCCGGCCTGCCTTCCACCGCCCCCACCCCGACCACCGGCATGGACCGCCTGCGCTTCCGTTACCGCCTGCGTTTCGGCATCACCGTCAACATGCAGGACAACCTCGAAGCCGGCTTCCGCCTCGGCAGCGGCGACGTCAAAGGCAACGGCGGCACCCCGCTATCCGCCAACACCACCTTGAGTCAGGACTTCACCAAGAAGCCGATTTATATTGATGCCGCCTACGGCAAATGGACGCCCGTCAATGCCGGTGCCTGGATGCTATCCACCACCATCGGCAAAATGGACAGTCCGTTCAAGGTCACCCCGATGATTCTGGACCCGGATATCACCCCCGAAGGCGCGGCTCTACAGGCCGGATATTCCTTCAACGACAATCAGTCGCTGGCCTTTAACAGCGGTGCGTTTGTGCTGAACGACTCCTATCTGTCCAGCCCCTCTTCCACGGTTACCGGCAGCTCCGAAGTTCCCTTCATGTACGGCGCTCAGCTCCTCTGGAATGCCAAATGGTCGGACAAGTGGTCCACCACCCTCGGCGGCGGCGCCTTCGCGACCGTCAACAACCAGAATCTGAGCATTAACGACATTGGCTATTCTCTGGCCACTCAGGGCAACACCCGTGATGCCTTTGGCAATCTGGTGTACAACTACACGCCGGTGGTCGCCGACGCCAGCGTGACCTACACCGCCGACACCTTCCCGTTTTACACGGGCGCCTTCCCCATCACCGCCTCGGTTGAATTCATGGATAACACCAGCGCCCCGCGTGCCAACAACGGCTATTGGGCGGGTGTAACCTTCGGCAAATCGGGCACCAAGCACACGTGGGATCTGACCTACCGCTACGAGTATCTCGGCGGCGACGCCTGGTATGACCAGTTGGTGGATGACGACAATGTTGGCTATTACCTGAACAAGCCGCTGGCCGCCGGCGGAGCATCAACCGTTTCCGGCAGCGCCGTCGGCTACCAAGGTGGCACCAATGTTAAAGGACACTATGTCCGGTTAAATTACTCCGTGACCGATTCTGTCACCCTGACGCTTGCCTGCTACATCAATACCCTGATTAACAGCCAGAACGGCAATGACCCGCAAAACAACGCCATGCATTTCATGCTGGACGCCATGTGGAAATTCTAAACTTCACCAAATCGTAACAAACAAAATAGAAACATTTCATACAATATATCCTCATGAAGAAATTGTTGTTCATCGCCGCCTTGGCCGTAGCCACTACGGCCAGCGCCCTGGCTGGAAACATTACGGTCAAAGGTTCTGATACCCTGCTCATTCTCGCTCAGAAGTGGGCTGAAGTTTACATGGGCCAGCATGCGGACACCAAAATCCAAGTCACTGGCGGCGGCTCCGGCATCGGCTTTGCCGCTTTGCAAAACCAGACCACGGATTTGTGCGACGCCTCCCGCAAGGCCAAGCCCGGCGAAATTGCCAACTGCATCAAGGCCTTTAGCGCCCGCCCCACGGAATACAAGGTGGCGGTTGACGGACTCTCGGTTTATGTGAATACCGAAAGCCCCATTAAGGAGCTGTCCCTGGCGCAACTCAGCGACATCTTCACCGGCAAAGCCAAAAACTGGAAAGATGTCGGCGGTCCCGATCTGCCCATCACCCTGTACAGCCGTGAAAACAGCTCCGGCACCTATGAGTTCTTCAAGGAACACGTGCTGAAGGGCCAGGACTTCGCGGCCAGTGCCCAGACCATGCCCGGCACGGCGGCCATCATTCAGGCCGTTTCCAAGGACAAGGGCGGCATTGGTTACGGCGGTGCCGGTTATGGTGCCGGCGCCAAGCACCTGCTGATCAAGAAAGATGACAACTCCCCGGCCATTGATCCGACCGAAGAAAACGTCATCAAAGGCACCTATCCCATCTGGCGCTACCTGTATGTTTACGTAAATCCGGCGCTCGACAAAGGTGAGATCGGCACCTATCTGAACTGGATTCGTAGCGATGAAGGCCAGAAAATCGTCAAGGATGTGGGTTATTTCCCGCTTCCGGCCAACCTGCGCAGCAATTGATTGATCGCCTGTTCCTCCAACGATCCATCCCGGCGGGCGGCAGCGGAATGCCTGATTGTGGTTTCCGCGCCGCCCGCTAAACTTTTTCGCCCGTGAGCCAGATTATAAAAGAAAAACGCACGCAAGGTTGGATGGGTATCCGCCGCGGCCACCGCGCGCACCCCGGCGAATGGCTCGCGGAAAAATTTATTTTTCTAGTCTCGCTCACCGCCATTCTGATGGTGTTTCTCATCTTCGCGTTTGTCACCCGCGAAGCGTTGCCCCTGATTACGGGCGAAGTCAGCAGCGCGGCCGTCCAGCCGGTCATCCCGGTGGCTGACATGGACAAAATCCCCGCCGAAAAGCTGCGCATCTATCTTGAACTCACCCCGTCCCAGTTCGCCACCATGGACCATGACACCAAAAAACTGCTCATGGAAACCAAGGTGGAAGGCGCGCAGGACGCGCCGGACAACAAAGACGCCAAAATCAACACCATCGAATGGCGTTACCTGCTGTTTCCCTACCAGTGGAGCGGCTATGACAAGCCCGTCTATATCTGGCAGCCCGTTTCCGAAATCAAAAAGTATAACATCATCCCCATTGTCATCGGCAGCATCAAGACCACCCTCATCGCCCTCTTTTTTGCCGTGCCCCTGGCCTTGGGTGCCGCCATTTACGTCTCCCAGCTGGCCAGCCCCAAACTAAAGGAGTACATCAAACCCGCCATTGAGATGCTTTCCGGCATACCCTCGGTGGTCGCCGGCTTTTTTGCCCTCATCTTCATGGCCACCGTGCTCCAGAAGGTTTTTGGTTACGAATCCCGGTTGAACGCCTTTGTGGCGGGCATCGCCCTGGGCTTCGCCATCATCCCGGTGGTGTTTTCCATCGCGGAAGACGCCCTCACGAGCGTGCCGCGCAACTTCACCCAGGCCGCCCTCGCCCTTGGCGCCTCCCGCTGGCAGGCCGCCTGGCAGGTCGTTCTGCCCGCCGCGCTGCCGGGTGTCTTCGCCGCCATTGTGCTCGGTTTCGGCCGCGCCATCGGCGAAACCATGATCGTGCTCATGGCCAGCGGCAACGCCAGCATCATGTCCGGCAACATCTTTGATTCCGCCCGCACCATTACCGCCACCATCGCCGCCGAACTCGCCGAGGCCGTCTTTGGCGGAGATCACTACCGCATTCTGTTTCTGATCGGCGCCCTGCTCTTTCTCGTCACCTTTCTGACCAACATGGCCGGCGAACTGGTCATGAACCGCCTCAAGGGCAAACTGGAGGGGAAGAAATGAATTCGGTGAATACGATCGATTTCCGTACCAAGAAGTTCCGGGCCGGCTCCTTCTTCTTTACCGGCCTGACCGGCCTGGCCACCATCCTGATTTTGGCCATCCTGGCCACGATCCTGACGGATGTCGTTTACAACGGCTGGGGCACCCTGTCGTGGCATTTTGTCTCGACCATCCCCAAAAAAGATTTCTTCGATAGCAAAACCACCGGCGTCCTGCCGATGATCATCGGCACGGCCAGCCGCGTTTTTGTCATGACCCTGTTCGTCCTGCCCATCGGGGTCATTACCGCCATTTACCTGACCGAATACGCCCCCAACACCTCGGTCATCACGCGCATCATCCGCGCCGCCGTCAACAATCTGGCCGGGGTGCCCTCCATTGTCTTCGGCCTGTTTGGTCTAGGTTTTTTCGTGAACTTTGTTGGTAAAAATCTCGATGTCCTGTTTCACCATCCCACGGCCGTCTGGGGCCAGCCGGCGATCATTTGGGCCTCCCTAACCTTGGCGGTCATGACCATGCCCGTGGTTATCGTCGCCACCGAGGAAGCCCTTAAAGCTGTGCCGCAGGGATTGCGTGAAGCCAGCCTCGCCCTCGGCGGCACCAAGCTGCAAACCATCATCAAAATTGTTCTGCCGCAGGCCCTGCCCGGCATTCTCACCGGCGGCATCCTCGCCGTCAGCCGCGCCGCCGGCGAAGTGGCGCCCATTCTTTTCACCGGTGTGGCCTATTACATGGCCTCCCTGCCGCAACACCTCACCGACCAGTTCATGGATCTCGGCTACCACGTATTTGTCCTGTCCACCCAGTCGCCCAACATCCAGCAAACCGAACCCATTTTGTACGCCACGGTTCTGGTCCTGTTGATTTTGACCTTTGCCCTGAATCTTGTGGCCATTTTTATCCGCTCAAATATGCGGCGGAAGATGCGCTCGCTCCATTAAACTGATGTCTATGGCCGAAATCACCCTGCCAAAAATAAGTCCCACGGAATTGCGTCCGCTCGCCGCCGGTGCGGGCGCGCCGCTGATCGAGATCACCGACCTTTCGCTGTATTACGGCGCCTCCAAGGCGTTGAAGAACATTTCCCTGAGCCTCGGCGAAAAGGTGGTCACCGCCTTCATCGGCCCTTCCGGCTGCGGCAAATCCACTCTGCTCCGCTGCCTCAACCGCATGAACGACCTCATCGATAACGTGCGCATTGAAGGAGCCGTTACCATCGGCGGACACGATATCAACGGCGCCAACGTGGACGTGATTGAACTGCGCAAGCGCGTCGGCATGGTCTTTCAAAAGTCCAATCCCTTTCCCAAATCCATTTACGAGAACGTCGCCTATGGGCTCCGCCTGCACGGGGTCAAAGACAAATCCGAAATGGATGGCGTCGTGGAGCAAAGCCTGCGGGGGGCCGCCCTCTGGGATGAAGTGAAGGACCGGCTGCACTCCAGTGCCCTCGGCCTGTCCGGCGGTCAGCAGCAGCGTCTCTGCATCGCCCGCGCCATCGCCATCCGCCCGGAAATCATCCTCATGGATGAACCCGCCTCCGCCCTCGACCCCATCGCCACCACCCGCATTGAGGAACTGATTCTGGAATTGAAGAAGGAGTTCACCATCGTTATTGTCACGCACAACATGCAGCAGGCCGCCCGCATTTCGGATTACACCGCCTTTTTCTATATTGGCGAACTCATTGAATTTGACACCACTACCCGGATTTTCACCAATCCGTCCAAACGGCAGACGGAAGATTATGTGACAGGCCGGTTCGGATGAGCTAATTTTCAACCAGACATATATGGAAAACCATTTCGAAATGGGCATTGACGCGCTGCGGCAGCGATTGCTGTTGATGGGCAGTCATGCCGAGATGTCCGTCAACCGCGCCATCCAGGCCCTGATGGACCGCAACTACGACCTGGCCCTGCAGGTCCGCTCCGACGACAACGCCATTGACCAGTTCGAAATTGAAATCGATGAAATGGCCATCAATCTGCTAACCCGCGCCCCGCTGGCCAGCAACCTGCGCCTGGTGACCGTGGCCATGAAAATCTCCCAAAATCTCGAACGCATCGGCGACGAGGCCACCAAAATCGCCAAGCGCGCCCGCGACCTTTCCCAGGAACCGCCCGTCAAAATCAATCTCGAGCTGCCCCGCATGGCCGGCATGGCGCTCAGCATGGTCAAAGACTCCTTGGATTCTTTTGTCCAACGCGACTCCGCCGCCGCCCGCGCCATCATTCCCCGGGACCGGGAAGTGGACGCCTTGAACAAACAGATCCATCAGCAATTCGCACAGCACATGATGCAGCAACCCGATACCATCGCGCGTTGTTTGCACTGGATTGTTGCCAGCAAAAGCTTGGAGCGCATTGCCGATCACGCCAAGAATATTGCCGAAGAAGTGGTTTACCTCTGCGAAGCCCAGGACATTCGTCATCAGGCCCAGATCCGGCCGGTCTAATTTGTCCGGAGCGGCGACAGCCGGTTGTCTGAAAAAATGCTCAACCCAGCTTGGTGCCCGGCTTGAATGGCGATCCGGCCAGAAATTGCTCGGCTGTTTGCCGCCGTCCGCCTTCGCGCTGCAATTCCAAGATACGCAGGGCATTCTGCCCGCAGCCGACGACAATCCCCGTCTTGTCCGCGGTCAGAATTTCTCCGGGAATGCCAGTCTTGGCCACCACCTCCACTTTCCAGATTTTCAGCAGCAGCGGCTTGGGCTCGGCCGGCAGGAAAGTAAATGCTCCCGGCCAGGGCGTAAATGCCCGCAGCCGGTTCCAGATAACCGTTGCCGGCAGGTTCCAGTCAACGTGGGCGTCCTCTTTTTTAATCTTGGCCGCGTAAGTGGCCCCCTCCGCCGGCTGGGGCTGCGGCGTAATGGCGCCCGCCACCCAGCCATGAATGGTTTCCACCAGCAGTTTCGCCCCCATCAGGGCCAGCCGGGCGTACAGGGCCGGACAATCTTCTTCCGTTGAAATGGGCGTGGACTGCATCGACAAAACCGGCCCCGTGTCCAGACCGATATCCATTTTCATGATGGCAATGCCGGTTTCCGTATCACCATTGGCCATGGCCCGCTGAATCGGCGCCGCCCCCCGGTATTTGGGCAGCAATGAACCATGCACATTCAGGCAGCCATGTGGAGGCAAATCCAGAATCGCGGCCGGCAGAATCTGGCCGTAAGCCACCACCACCATCAAATCCGGTTGCCACGCTTTGAGTTCGCCAATGAATTTTTCGTCCCGCGCCCGGGTCGGTTGCAATACTGGAATCCCCAGTTTTTCCGCCACGACCTTGACCGGGGAAGGTTGCAATTTCAGATCCCGTCCCTTGGGCTTGTCCGGTTGGGTAACGACCGCCACCACTTGGAAACGCGGCTCCGCCGCCAGCGCTTCCAGGCTGGCGCAGGAAAAATCCGCCGTCCCCATGAAGATGATCCGCAGCGGAGCCATTTTATTGCCGGCCGTCACTTCTTGACCACCCGGCGCAGAATGTCCACCAGCACCTTGGCGGGCGGCTGGTCCGCATTGATCTGGTGAACCAGATGACGGCCGTAAAACTTCAGCACCGGCTTCGTATCCTTCTCGTACACGTGCAACCGGTCGCGGATAATGCTCAGATTCGCATCATCCAGCCGGTTTTCCTTGATGGCCCGGCGTTGGATGCGCGCAACGAGTTTGTCCTCATCGGCGGATTTCATGTAGAAAACCGCCACCACATCCAGCGTGTCCTTCAAAATTTCCGCCTGCTTCACATTCCGGGGAATGCCATCCAGCACCAGCGTATCCTGTTCGGGATGAAACCGGCCGGTTTTGGTCTGATTCTCAATGAACTGCCGCCACAACTCAATGGTCGGCTCATCCGGCACCAGTTGCCCCCGGCCGGAATAATCGATGAAAACCCGGCCCAGCGGGCTGTCCGCCCGCAAATTCCGAAAGACATCACCGCAGGCGCAGTGAAAAAAATTCGGAATGTTCCCGAGAATTTTGCCCTGGGTGCCTTTGCCGACACCGGGAGCCCCGAAAAGAAGCGCGCAACGATATTTCAAGTGGTGATGGGGGTTAGTTTGATTTCCTGTATATCCGCGTAGGGCACGGTGACCTGGCCGCGCTCCTTGGTCTCCAAAATGGCATCCGACGTCCCGGTTTGGGCGATGCGTTCCACGGTGAACCCCTCCGTGGTGGTCTTCAGGGTCATGATATATTTCAAACCATCCCCCTTGGGTTCGCCCGCAAAGCCGGCAAACTTGGTTTCCACGAATCGTTTGTTGAACGTAAATTTTCCGCGCGCGTACACCTGCTCCGTCGGCTTCTTCGGCTGGCTCGCTGCCGCCGCCGCTTCCACCTCGATGTCCGTTTCGCCGCCCGGCTTCACCGCGATCTTTTCCGCCGGCGCCCCCTCGCCCGCCGGCACCACTTCTTGCGCCGGCCGATCTATGACCACCGGCAGGTAAACGTAAATTCCCGGCCCGATAATCGGCAGCAACGCCGACACTCCCAGCACCTGAAACAGCGGCCGGTTCCGCACCAGCGCCACCTCAAAAGCCGCATACAGATTCGCAATATACAGCAGAATCAACATCACCAGGCCCACCGAGGACTTCACAAATCCCCCGATCACGGACGGATTGGCGGCCAGTTGCAGCCGGGTGACCGGGTTGATTTTGATCTCGGGCGGCGCAACATGCCGGGATTCCGTCGGTTCAATAAACGGTTCCACATAGCCTGCCAGCTTGGGGTTCTGCCCCAGATCCTTCAAGGTTTGCTGGGAAAAACGCGACCACGGCAGGTTGGTGTAAACATCCCCGTCGCAATGCAACATGATGCCGTTGTCATCCGATTTTACGATCTCACCCGAAAAGGATGAGCCGTCCGTCAGGGTCACACTGTCAGCCGCCGGCAGCCGCACCGCGAACGCCAGCCAGACGCAGATTAAAAAAAATGGTTTGCGCACAGCGATTTTCTAGCAAAGCCGGAGCCTCGACGAAAGCAAATTCAACGTCCTCAGCCGGATGTTTCCGCCCCCGCCGCCAATAATTCCATGATCCGGGCCGGTGCTTCATCGGCTTTCAGCAACCGCGCCATCGTTTTCATGTGCGGATCAATATGCGTAAAAAACTGTTTATACGCGGCGCACAGGTAGTTTAAACCCGCCTCCCCGTCCGGCGTTTGACCAAACCGATGCTTCGGACATTCCCCGTTGCAGGCAAACCGCACCGCGCATTTGCGGCAATATTTCGGCAGTGACAACCGTTTAGCCTCGCCAAATCCCGTTTGCGCCGGCGAATTGACCATGCCGCCCAGGCTTTGGTTCAGGATGTTGCCCAGCCGGTGCCGTGGATAAACATAATGGTCACAACTATAAACGTCTCCATTATGCTCCAGCGCCAGCGCCCCGCCGCATTGCTCCGCAAACACGCACAGGGATGAGCCCAGCCCCATCCAATTGCCCAGCGCCACGTCAAACAATTGCACATACGTCGTGCCCACATCGTGCCGCACCCATTCGTCAAATATCGTACAAAGAAACCGCCCATACTGTTCCGGTTCAACGCTCCACGGTGTCACCACTGAAGGTTTCTCGGCCACGCCCGGCCATGGCGGGGCGGCAAAATCATATCCGGCCGATTGCATCGCCGGCGGCGCTGCACGCTCCACCAGTGGTATGAATTGTATAAAACTGCTGCCAATCCCCTTCAAAAACCGGTACAGCTCCAGCGGATGCTGCGAATTGAGGCGGTTCACCACCGTGAGTGTATTGAATTCCACCCCATGTTTTTTAAGCACATCCAGCCCCCGCATCACCGTCGAAAACGTCGGCTGCTGCCGCTTGTCCACCCGCAGGGCATCATGCCACTCCGCCGGACCGTCGATTGAAAGCCCCACCAGAAACCGGTTCGCGGCCAGAAATTCGCCCCACGCATCGTCCAGCAGCGTGCCATTGGTCTGAATGGCATTAAAAATGGTTTTGCCACCGGCAAACTGTTCCTGCAGTTGCACCACCTTTTGGAAGAATTCCACCCCCAGCAACGTCGGTTCTCCGCCCTGCCACGCAAAGTGAATTTCCGGTCCCGGCTGTTCTTGGATATATTGCCGCACGTACTCCGCCAGCACGGTGTCATTCATCCGCCATGCTGATTCGCCGGGATACAACGCCTCTTTTTCCAAATAGAAACAGTATTTGCAATCCAGATTGCAAATTGACCCAATGGGCTTCGTCAGGACGTGGAATCCCCGCCGGACATTGGTTTCAGGTAACAGGCTCACTGGCCCGCAGAATACGCGAGCCAATCATACGGCGCAAATAGTGTAATAAAAACCTTCCCATCCTCCGAATTGGCGATACCCGATTTCTTGACTGCGACCAACCTGTTAATATATTCCCAACAGATGAGCCACCCTGAACCGAGTCGTTGGACCCGTCGTGATTTTCTCGGCACCGTCGCCGGGGCCACCGCCGCCTCGCTCACGGTCGCCCTGCCCGTGTCAGCCGCCGACTCCGCCAAGCCTCGGCCGAATGTACTTTTCCTGATGGCCGATGACATGCGCGTGGAAATCGGTTGCTACGGCAGCCGTTTCGGAGCCAAGACCCCGAATCTCGACAAGCTCGCCCAATCCGGCGTCCGTTTTGACCGCAATTACTGCCAGTTTCCCCTGTGCAATCCGTCCCGATCCTCACTGCTCACCGGTCGCAAACCTTCCACCACCGGTGTCCTCGGCAATCGCGCCGCCTTTCGCGAAGCCCACCCCGACTGGACCAGCCTGCCCCAGTTGTTCCGGGAAAACGGCTACGCCACCGTTCGCGCCGGTAAAATCTTTCACGGTGGCATCGACGATCCCAAAGCTTGGCAGGAATCCAGCGGTGGTGAAGCCGCCGATGAAGGCGGCATGCAATCCTCCACCGTGGGAAAGGTGATTCGCCAAAGCAACCTCCTCACCAACGACACCCCGGCCGCCGCCGCCGCCATCGAATCCGAGGGCCGTAAACGCATCGCCTACTCCGACCGCATCGTCGTGCTCGAAGGCAATGGCGAAAGCCATGGCGATTACCACACCGCCGACCGCACCATCGAAAATCTGCGCCGGTACAAGGATCAGCCCTTTTTCATCGCCTGCGGTTTTGTGAAACCCCACAGTCCGCCCACCGCGCCCAAAAAGTTTTTTGACCTGTACGATCCGGCGAAAATCGAGCTGACACCCGACTTCGCCTCCACCCCCACCGTACCGCCGGGGTTTCCCAGCGCCGCCATCCGGAAGAAAAACGCCGACCTCTTTATCGGGCGCAATGCCAGCCCTGCCGAGGCCAAGGAAATGATCTGCGCCTACCTCGCTTCGCTTTCCTGGGCCGACTGGAATCTCGGCCGCGTGATTGATGAGCTCGACCGCCTCGGTCTGCGCGACAACACCATCATCGTTTTCGTGGCCGACCACGGCTATCAACTCGGCGAAAAAGGCAAATGGTCCAAAGCCGGTTCCCTCTTTGAAATGGGGGCTCGCGTGCCGCTTATCATTTCAGCCCCAGGTGCCGGCGGCAATGGCCAACCCTGCACCCGTATTGTCGAATCATTGGATATTTACCCGACCCTCGTGGAACTCTGCGGCCTCAAGAAACCCGCCGAACTCGAAGGCCAGAGCGTCGCCCCGCTGCTTCAGAACCCGACCGCCAAATGGGACAAGCCCGGCTTCACCGTCTGGAGCGAAGACGGCCGCACCTACCACGGCGTCGCCGTCCGCACCGAACAATGGCGCTACGCCGAATACGGCCCCAACGGCGTCAATGGAGCCATGCTGTTCGATCCCAAGAACGACCCGCTGGAAATGAAGAATCTGGCCAACGATCCCCAGTACGCCTCCGTGGTGGCCGAACTCTCCAAACTCACGCGCGACTACGCCGCCCTGCTGCCCAAGCCGGCGTAAACGCAATCAATACCAGCTTTGGGGTGGGGACAGCTTGTCCCCACAGCCTTCAGACGGAAATTTGCTCAGGCTGCATCCAAAAACTTCACCATCGCCGCCGCGAACGGCGCCAAATCGCGCGGCGTGCGGCTGGAAACCAGATTGCCATCCACCACCACCGGCTCGTTCACCCAGATGCCGCCGGCGTTCTCCAAATCGTCCTTGATACCCAGCGACCCCGTCACGCGTTTGCCTTGCAAAATCTTCGCCGAAATCGGAATCCACCCGCCATGGCAAATGAATGCCACCAGCTTGCCCTGTTCGAAAAATTCCCGCGTCAGCGACAGCACCTTCGGATCCCGGCGCAGCTTGTCCGGCATGAACCCGCCCGGCACCAGCAACCCGCAAAAGTCTTCACTGCGCGCATCCTTCAATAGCAAGTCGGATGCCGCCGGATAACCGTGCTTGCCCGCATAGGTTTTAATTTCCGGGGCCGCCGATTTCAGCGTGTAACCGGACTCCTCCAACCGCAGCTTGGGATACCACAGCTCCAGGTCCTCATAAATATCATCCAGAAACGCCAGCACGGTTTTGTTTTTTTGCATGGCGAAATAGTTGCCGAACCGTTTAAATGAACAAGTCAATTCACTCAGCAAGATGAACTTTCAACCGGCCACACCCCGCTCTCTTACCGGGAAACAATCCCTGTGCTGGCTGCTGCTGGCCGTCGCGTGCTTTCAGGCGGCCTACACCTCCCTGCGTTTTCCCGCCACCGGCCTGTTCATTCTCGGCTACGCTTTCGCTCTGGTCAGGTTGACGCAGCAACCAACCCCGCGACGCGCCTTTTACTTCGGCCTCGCCGCCGGCTTTTTTAGTTATGCCCCGCAATTTTTCTTTTTCTGGAACATCTTCAAGTCTGCCGCCATCGTGCTGTGGCTTGTCCTCGCCTTCTGGGTCGCCCTCTTCGCCCTGCTCGCCAACCGTTGTGCCTACCGCTGGGGCTCCGGAAAAGCGACCTGGCTCATTCCCGTGCTCTGGACCGGGTTGGAATATTTCCGCAGCGAAATTTATTATCTGAAATTTTCGTGGGGCAATGTTGGCTACGCCCTGCCGCCCGGCGCAAACTTCCTCGGCATGTATGGCGCCGGCTTTGCCATCTTCCTCGCTGTCGGCGTGTGGTCATTCCGGGCAGCTGGCAAAATGAGATGGCTGGATTCCCTTCTCCTTGTCCCGTTGGTGATGATTTTCTATGCCGTCCCCTTTGTCACCAACCGCAATTCGCGCAGCGAAAATTCCGTCACCCTCACGGGCGTCCAAATGGAATTCCCTTCCCCCGGCGTCGTCCCCAAAGCCCTCGACCACGCGCTCGCCAAAAATCCCGATTCCCAAATCTTCGTCCTCAGCGAATACACCTGCGACGGTCCCGTCCCCGACCCGCTGAAAAACTGGTGCCGCCAAAACCGGCGTTTCCTCGTCGTCGGAGCCAAAGACATAGTCACCAACGACGTCTATTATAACACCGCCTTCGTCATCGGCACCAATGGCGACATCGTTTTCAAACAGGCCAAGAGTGTGCCCATCCAGTTTTTTCACGATGGCTTGCCGGCGCCCAAACAGGAACTGTGGAATTCGCCTTGGGGCAAAATTGGCATCTGCATCTGCTACGACCTCAGCTTCACCCGCGTCACCGACCGCCTCGTCGGCCAAGGCGCGCAACTCCTCATCGTCCCCACCATGGACGTCATGGAATGGGGCATTCACCAGCATGAATTGCATAGCCGCGTTGCCCCCGTGCGCGCCGTCGAATACGGCCTCCCCATCTTCCGCCTCGCCAGCTCCGGCCTGTCCCAGGCCGTGACCAGCCAAGGCAAAGTGATCGCCCAAACCCACATCGGCGGCCAGGATGAAACCCTCACCGCCCGGCTCCGGTTGCCTTCACACGGCCCCCTGCCGGTTGACCGCTATCTTGCGCCCGGTTGCACCATCGCCACTGCCGGCATCGTGATCTGGCTGATTGTTCTGGCTTGGAAAGAAAAACGGGGGCGGAAATAACGCCAGTCGGCAGTTCGCGGATCATCGAGGCGGAGTCGGTTGTCAGGAAAGTTGGTTTTAACGCTCGCCCCCGCCCTGAGGAAAGTGGAAAAGCGTCTCCAGGCAACCCCTCTCTCCATTGGGAGCGGGTTGCGCGCTCGTTGGGGTTCGTGGTTATGCGATGTGGAACGAAACGGTTTCCATCTTCCATCAGCCGCTCCAGAATTATGCTTTCCTGAGTTTGATTTTATTCAACTCATGTTTACCGGATCAATATCCACCGCCATTGTGACATCATCCGGGAACGTCAGCTTCTGCACCGTGTTCGCCAGTTCCCGGCTTAGCCGGCTCATCGCCCGCGTCCGCAGCATGATTTGGTAACGGAAGAAGTTCTCCGCCCGCAACAGCGGCGCCGGTGCCGGACCTGACAGCACCAGATCCGCAAAGCCCGCCTTCACCTTTTCCAATTCGCGCCGCACCGCGTCCGCGGAGAATTTCACCTTGTCCTCGTTGCGCCCCTTCAACGTCAGCATCGCCACCCGGCTCACCGGCGGATATTTCAACTGCTCGCGAAACTCGATCTCCTGTTCGTAAAATCCCGTGAAATCATGCCGCCGCGCATACTGAATGGCCGGGTGAAACGGCGTGAACGCCTGCACAAACACCTCGCCCTCCACATCCCCGCGCCCCGCCCGCCCCGACACCTGCGTGAGCAATTGGAACGTCCGCTCCCCCGCCCGGAAATCCGGCTGATGCAGCGCCATGTCGGCATAAATGATCCCCACCAGCGTCACATTCGGAAAATGCAGCCCCTTCGCAATCATCTGCGTGCCCAGCAAAATATCAATCTTCCCCGCGCGGAAATCACCGAGCGTCACCCGGTAATCATCTTTGCGTTTCATCGTGTCCGCGTCCATCCGCCGCACCCGCGCCTGGGGGAACAGCCGCGCCAGCACCTCCTCCACCTTCTGCGTCCCCGTGCCCGCAAACCGGATGGCCGGGTTTTTGCACTTCGGCTCCGGACACACCGTCGGCACCTTCTCCGCATGACCGCAAACGTGGCACGCCAGCTTCTGCTCCGTGCGATGGTACGTCAGCGACACGCTGCAATTCGGGCAGTTCGCCACATACCCGCACTTGGGACATTGCAGCGAACTCGAATAGCCGCGCCGGTTCAAAAATAAAATGGTCTGCTCGCCCCGCTCCAGCCGCTGCGTGATGGCCTCCTTCAATTGCGGTGAAAAAATCGGCGGCCCCTTGCCGTCCTTCGAAGCCTGCCGCATGTCCACCACCCGCACATAAGGCATCTTTTGATTGTCCACGCGTTCCAGCAATTGCAGCAGGGAAAATTTCCCCTTGAGACAGTTGTAATAACTTTCCAGCGACGGCGTGGCCGAGCCCAGCACCACCACCGCCCCTTCCATCTGCCCGCGCATAATCGCCACGTCCCGCGCATGGTAGCGCGGCGCCTCCTCCTGCTTGTAGGTGTGTTCGTGCTCCTCATCCACGATGATGAGGCCCAGCGGCTCGACCGGCGCAAAAATCGCCGACCGCGCGCCAATTACAATCCGCGCCCGCCCCTGCCGGATCTTGTGCCACTCGTCGTGCCGCTCCCCGCCGCTCAAATGCGAATGCAGCACCGCCACCAGCGTTTGCAGCGGACCCGAACTGAACCGCGCCTTGAACCGCTCCACCGTCTGCGGCGTCAGCGAAATTTCCGGCACCAGCACAATCGCCCCCTTGCCCTGCGACAGCGCATGCGCAATCGCCTGCAAATAAATCTCCGTCTTGCCCGACCCCGTCACCCCATGCAGCAGAAACGTGGAAGCCGGCCCATCCTGTCCCTGCCCCCCACTCTTGGACTGCGGTTTTGCCAAAGCGCGCTCGGACGTTAATTTTTCTCCCTCTCCGCCATTGGTAAATGGGGGAGAGGGCTGGGGTGAGGTGGTGCTCGTAAAATTCAGACCTGAGGTCAGTGGCAGGTTCTGCCTCGTAGAAGCTGGCGCGGCCGAAATCGCTTTGTCATCTGCCGCTGCGGCCTCCGCCACCGGCCGATTCATCGCCATTTTAATCTGCTCCAATGCCACCGCCTGCTCCGGATTCAACACCAGCGGCTGCGTCGGCAGAATCTCTTCGCGGGCATAGGGGTCGCGCTCCGAAATTTCCGAGGTAATCTCCACCAGACTGCGATCCTCCAGCTTCCGCACCGTCGCCGCCGTGGTCTGCGCCAGTTCCACCAATTCGGCCAGCAAGATCTCGCGCCGCTCCTGAATGATGTTCCACACGTCCTGCTGCCGTTTTGGCAGTTTGGGTAACTCCCCCGCCACCGGCAGCGCCCGCACAAACAGCCGCTCGCGCCAGCCCGCATCCTCCTTCCGCACCGCCTCCGGCAGCACGCTTTTCAACGCAATCTCCGGCGCGCAGCAATAATATTCCCCGATCCACCGCGCCAGCCGCAGCACCTTCGGCGTCACCAGCGATTGCTCGCCAATCACCTTGATGATCGGCTTCAGCGTGACCATCGCGGACTCCTCCGCCACCGCCGTGACAATGCCCAGCACCTTGCGCGGACCGAACGGCACCTGCACCCGCGTGCCCACATCCACCTTGCGCACCAGTTCGGCCGGAATCGAATAATCAAACTCCCGTCGCAACGCAATTTCCAGGCTCACACGCGCAATCATGGCTCAGTCCCGCGTAATGACGCGCATCGCCGCCTCCAGCCGCCGCCGGTATTCCTCGCGCAATTCCGGCGTCAATTCGCGCGGCACTCGGATGATTTCGCCGATGTGAACGTCGCATCGCGCAAACGGCAGCGGAATCTGGAACCGGTCCCAGCTCTTTACCGTGATTTTCCAGTTGAGGTGATATGACGCCGGCACCAGCGGCAGACCCGTGAATTGCGCCAGCGCAATCGCGCCGTCCGCCACCTTGTAACACGGACCGCGCGGACCATCCGGCGTGATCGCCAGGTCATACCCCCGCTCCGCCCATGTGCTCAATTCCAGCAGCGCCTGCGCCCCGCGCCGACTGCTCGAACCCCGCACCGGATTCACGCCAAAACATTCAAAAATGGCCACCAGCAACGCCCCGTCCTTGCTCGCGCTCACCAGCCCCGCCAGCCCCGGCGAGGGATACAGCGGCCGCGCAAACAGCGCATACAATTTCACGCACAACGCCAGCCGGTTGTGCCAGGTGCAATAAATGGACGGCCCAAACCCCTTCCGTTTGAGATAGTCATGGGGATCGTTCAGCCGGTAACGGATCGTCCCGCTCACCGCGCTCACCGCCAGCCAGACAATGCGGGCCAGCAGCCGCTGATGCCATTTCGGCAGGTTTGGCACCACCACCCCGCTGCGCCGCGCAGGAGTGGGTTTGGATGGGGCACTGGATTCGCCGGACATGAAAAAATTAGGGCTTTTTCAAACACGCGCGCACGATCTGCTCCACCGTCGCCTGCATCCCCAGCATTGCCCGCGCCGCGCGCACCGCGTCGCTTGCCTCGTTCTGTTTGAAACCCAGCGCCACCAGCGCCAGCATGGCGTCCGTCGTCTTCTGGTCGTCTGGCGTCAGCCCGTGCTTCGCGCTGGCCGCCTCCATGGCCGCCGCCGCACCGATTTTATCCCGCAATTCCACCACGATCCGCTCCGCCGTCTTCTTGCCCACCCCGGAAATTTGCGAAAGCGATTTCACATCGCTCCCCGCCACCGCCCCGCGAAAGGTCGTCACGTTCATCCCGCTCAAAATGTTCAGCGCCGTCTTTGGCCCGATGCCGCTCACGCTGTTGATCAGCAGCCGGAACAGATCCCGCTCCGCCGCCGTCATGAATCCGTACAGCGTATGCGCGTCCTCCCGCACAATCAGTTGGGTCAGCAACCGCACTTCCTGCCCCGGCAAGGGCAGCTTGTCGAACGACGACAGCGGAATCAGCGCCTCGTATCCCACGCCCTGCACCTCCACCACCACCAGCGTGGGGATCGCCTCAACCAGTTTGCCGTGTAAAAAAGTAATCATGTTCGCCGAAGCCGTATCCTATCAAATCTTCTGGGGAACATTCAAACTGAACCGGCTTTGTTCCTGCGCGTGCGCCAGGGCCAAAGCCAGCGCATCCGCCGCGTCCGGCGCCGGCAAATCCGTCAAGTGCAACATCCGCTGCACCATCTTGGCCACCGCCAGCTTCTGCGCCGCGCCATAGCCCACCACCGCCTGCTTCACCTTGCGCGGGGCAATTTCGTAAATATCCAGTCCCGCCTCGCCCATCGCCGCCAAGGCCGCCCCCCGGGCCTCGCCCATTATAATGGCCGTCTTGATATTTTGCGCAAAGAAGAGCCCTTCCACCACGCATACCTCCGGTTTGAATTCCGCCAGCACCCCGCGCAGCGTTTGCAAAATTTTGGCCAGACAACGCGACCGTTCCCAGTCCTTGGGACACGCAATCGTCCCGTGTACCAGCGCCTCCGGATGCGGCTTCCCCGTGCGAATCACCCCGTAACCCGTTCCCCGCAAGGAAGGATCCACCCCCAGCACCACCTGCGGCGCCCGCACCGCCATGGACGGCGTCTGCACCGCATCCGCCCGGCGCACCGTTTTGCCGCCGAGCCGCTTGTTCATCTGCTCATATTGCTGAAGGGTGATTCCCACCCCCGGAATCTGCCACCGCCAGAGGCCAGGCAAAAGGAAAAACACTCCCGAAAGGCATCTTAAAGCCCGTCAGAATCAATCGTCTCCGCGTTCTATGCGGTTAATTCAAACCCGTTTCCGGTTAACTCTCAGAATTTATAAACCGCCGCCAGAAACACCGTCTGATGCTCAAAATTGCGGTACGCCGGCTGAAACGCTGCCGGCAGATACTTCGCATTGTTGCGCCCGAAATCATTCGCATACGCCAGACTCACGCTGAAATTCCGGTTAAACGCGTAACTCAGCCCGCCTGACAGCGTCAGCATCGAATCGTTGTGCAAACTCGGCGCGTTGCCCGAAACATTGTTGCCCATCGTGTAATCCGAGTTCGCCAGCTTGCCCCCCAGGTCCAGCCCCAGTTGCCGCGTGAGATTCGCGTGATAGGCCAGGCCGTACGTGCTTTCGTAATAAGGCACCTTGCCGACGCTGGAAACCCATTGCCATTGCTTGTAATTAAACGTCAGCGTCTGGTTCGTGGTGATCGTTGCCGTCAACTGGGCCTCGCCGTAAAACCTCGTGGGATGATGATTGAATACCGCCGCCGCCGGATTGTAATCCCGGAAATCCGGCCCGCCCGCCAGCTTCACGTTCAGCCATTTCCACGGATGCCCTTCCAGCCCCGCCAGAATCCGCTGGTAATCATTCGATGACTGCTCCTGCGCCCCGTTCATCGTTGAACTGTCAATCGAGTTCGGAAACGATTGCTGGTACTGATGCCCGTAACGGTAGCCCAGCGTCACCGCCAGACCGTCCGTGACCTTGTACCCCGCGTCCGTGCCGCCGTTCACATCCGAACGGTCCACATAATTCTGATATCCCAGATACGGCGCGCTCGAGCTGTAATGCCAGTCGGTCATCAGATTGTAATCCAGCAGCGACGCCGTCGGCCGGAGGAATACCTTGCCCAGATCGTATTGCAGGCTCACCGTCGCCCGATCCTGAATCTGCTTGCGCCGTTCCCGCACCGCCGCCGTCGAGTAGATGTTCCGGTACTTGTCCAACTGATCCGCCGCCGGCCCCGTCTGGTTCAACGCAAACGTCGGCGCCGCGCTGCTGCCGTCATTGAACAAAAAGGCGTTGTCGAACGCAAAGGACCAGTCGTTCCCCTTGGCTTTGATGCTGCTGGCCAGCTTGTGCGCGTTGTAGCTTTCCGACGAGGCATCCCGATAAATGTTGAAATCCGGCGCATAGGTTAGCGACAGCGTCTGCCATATGGTCGGCCGGCCCAGCAGCGGCACCAAATCAACCCCCACCTTCGGCGACAGCGTGGTGATCCACGACGACTGCGGACTCATTCCCGGCGTCCGGCCCGCCACCAGCATCACATTGTCATCGTAACCTTCCTTGACCCCGAACGACAGGTCGCTCACCCACCCCGGTTTGCCCGGGCCGGAGCTGATCGGACTGGCCGACGACGGCTGATCGGCGGCGCCGGCGCCGGCCGCCCACGCCGTGATGGCGGCGAACGGAGCCAGACCGTAGAGAGAATGCAAAGGAGTTTTCATGATTATTGAATTCGAGTTTTAGTTCTGATGGAATTGGATGTTGCCCGTGAATCGTCATGTTTACCCTGGCGCCCGTTGCGCCCGCCTGCTCATCTTCAAACCACCGGCCCGGAATAACAAGCCGCGAATTATTTTCCCGGCCGGCCGGCCGCCCCGCCGGAACGCCTGAGTATTTCAAGTTCACGTAATATCCCTCCTTTGTGCCATCCGGATTTTGCCATTTCATCTCCAATTCCCAGCCAACCCGCCGGTCTGCCACGACAGCAAAAAATCAAGCTTTCATAGTAACCACCCCTTGTCCAGCCACTTGCCCAATACCTCCCGTAACCGGGGTGCTGCCGCCGGCAAAGCCGGCAAAACGACAGCTTGCCGGATGGCTGATGAAAGGTCGGCCGCCGTTACCCGCAAAGCCAATAAATGTCACATGAATGTCCGTTTTAACCCTTGAGATGTCAGGTCCTTTGCCTTATACGAAAGATAATCGATTGAAGGTAGCCAGATGATTGCGGCACGCAGCCGGGCTTTGCCACCCCATCCGGGATTGTCGAAAGTTGTTTTTGGGATCAAAACAGATGAAACTTGCGAGCGGTAACAGCAGCCACGCCGTGTCCGGCCGGACACTTGGCGCCAGCGGGGCCTTCCTGTTCGCAACCAAGACCAACGGAATCCTCGCGCTCCTGATGATCCTTTGGACCCTGGCCTCCTGGTCCATCGCCCATTATTATCACGATAGCCGCTCCACCAATATCTTCCAGCGGGAATCCTTGACCGCCGAACAGGAGGCCGAGAGCGTACAACGTAACATTGCCAATAGCCTGTCCTTCTTGCACGGCATCCCTTCCGCCCTGGCCCGCGATGAATCCATTCGTGCCTGTCTCCGCAGCTTCGGGCCGGATGTCCCCCCCTCCACCCTGCCCCCCGCCGAACAAACGGCTGTCTGGACCCGTGATCCATCCCTCGCCCGCCTCAACGCCTTCCTGGCCGGCGCCGAAAAAGACCTCGTTCCCAATGCCATCTGGCTTTGCGATGCCGCCGGCGATTGCGTGGCCGCCAGCAATGCCGGCACCCCCGACAGCTTCATGGGCATTTCCTATCAGGACCGCGAATATTTCCTGCAAGCCAAGGCCGGCCACAACGGTCGCCAGTATGCCGTCGGCCGCAAAACCAATGTCCCCGGCCTCTATTACTCCTCCCCGGTCATGGAAAACGGCCGTTTCCTCGGCGCCGTGGTGGTAAAAGTCAACATCCCCGACCTCCATTTTTGGGTCGAGCAGTCCGATGCCTTCGTGGCCGACAGCGATGGCGTCATCACCCTCGCCCATGACAAAGCCATGGAGATGCACACCCTCCCGGACGCCACGGCTCGCAACCTCCCTGTCGCCAAACAGATGTCGCGCTACAAAACCAACTCGTTCACTCCCATCATCCTCACGAACTGGGGCGACCCTCGTTTTCCCGCCGCGAAGCGCCTGGCCGGAAAATCCCATCCCGTGGTGCTCGCCACCCGCACCCTTCCCGATGACGGTCTCAACGTTTATGTTACCCGCTCGCTGGCCGAATTCAACCAGGTGGACATGGATCAAAAAGGCCTCTTCCTGCTCCTGTTCATCGCCGGCAATCTGCTCATAATCATGAGCGGTGGCGCGCTCTTCTACCTGCGCGGCATCCGTCAGGCGCGCACCGCCGCCGAAGCCGCCAATTCCGCCAAGAGCGAGTTCCTCGCCAACATGAGCCATGAAATTCGCACCCCCCTGAATGGCGTCATCGGCATGACCGGTCTCCTCCTCGACACCGAGCTTGACGAAACCCAGCAGCGCTATACCAAAACCGTCCGCGAGAGCGGCCAGACCCTGCTCCAGCTCATCAACGACATCCTCGATTTCTCCAAGATCGAAGCCGGCAAACTCGAACTCGAATCCCTGGATTTTGATCTCCGCAGCCTGCTGGACGATTTCACCGGCATCATGGCCGTCAAGGCCGCCGAAAAAAACCTCGAATTCATTTGCGCCGTCGAACCCGAGGTGCCGGTTTTTTTGCGCGGCGACCCCGGACGCCTCCGGCAGGTGCTGACCAATCTCACCGGCAACGCCTTCAAGTTCACCCATGAGGGCGAGGTCGTCGTCCGCGTGTTCCTCGAATCGCAGGGCGATGGCAACGTCTGGCTCCGCTTTACCGTCCGCGATACCGGCATCGGCATCCCGCCCGACAAACTCAGCCGTCTTTTTGAAAAATTCAGCCAGGGCGATGCCTCCGTCACCCGCAATTACGGCGGCACCGGCCTCGGCCTGGCCATTTCCCGGCAGCTCGCGGAAATGATGGGCGGACGCATCGGCGTCAGCAGCAAACCCGGCCTCGGTTCCGAATTCTGGTTCATCGTCCGCCTCACCCGCCAGCTCAACCGAATCGCCGAATCGCCGCCGAAAGCCACCCTCGCCGGCATCCGCGTCCTCCTCGTGGATGATAATGCCACCAACCGCGAAATCCTCCGCGTCTGGTCCATTGCCTGGGGCATGCAGCCGGTCGAGGCCGCCGACGGCCCCGCCGCCCTGCAATTGCTGGGCCGGGCCCGCGATGCCGGCCAACCCTTCCGCCTCGCCATTCTCGACATGCAAATGCCCGGCATGGACGGTGCCACGCTCGGCCGCGCCATCCGTGACGACCCCAGTCTGAGCGGAACGATTTTGATCATGATGACGTCGCTGGGCCGCCGCAACAATGAGTCCTGGATGACCCAGATCGGCTTCGCCGCCTGGCTGGTAAAACCCGTCCGCGAAACCGACCTTTACGACACCATCTGCTCCGCCCTGGCGGGCGGTCCCCAACGCGGCCCAACCGGCGATGCCGCCAACCGCCCCGTCCTCGCCGCCCATATCAACCGCCGCGCCCGCATTCTGCTGGCCGAGGACAACATCACCAACCAGCAGGTTGCCGTCGGCATTCTGCGGAAGCTCGGACTCAACGCCGATGCCGTCGCCAACGGTCTCGAAGCCCTGCAAGCCCTCGCCAACATCTCCTATGATCTGGTGCTCATGGATGTGCAAATGCCCGTGATGGACGGCCTGGAAGCCACCCGCCGCATCCGCGCCCGCGAAAATCGCGCCGCCCACGCCGGCGCGCCCGATCTCCGCCCCGGCGGCCAGGTCGGCATTCCCATCATTGCCATGACCGCCCACGCCCTCGCCCGCGACCGCGAAGACTGCCTAGCCGCCGGCATGAACGACTACGTCTCCAAGCCCGTGGATCCGCGCGCCTTGGTGGCCGTTTTGGAAAAATGGCTGCCTGAAAACCAGCCGCATCCCGCTCCGTCTGCCCCCGCTCCCGCCCAACCGATTCCCAGCAGCACCAAACCGCCCGAGGAACCCGCCGCGCCGGCAAAAATCTATGACCGCGCCGCCTTTCTCGAACGCGTCATGGGCGATGAAGACGTCGTGCGGGAAATCGAAGCCCAATTGCGCAAGGATTTGCCCGAAATCATCACCGCCCTCGAGCAGCACATCATTGCCGGGGAAATGAAAGCAGCCGGCGAACAGGCGCATAAAATCAAGGGCATCGCCGCCAACGTCAGCGCCGAAGCCCTGCGCGAAGTGGCCGCCGAAATGGAAGTCGCCGGCCGCGCCGGCGATCCGGCCGCGCTCGCCGTCAAACTGCCCGAGCTGAAACGTCAGATCGACCTGTTGAAAGAAGTGCTGGAATAATCCCCAACCCGGAATCGCGGATCACCCCTTCCGGGCGTGCCCGCCCGTTGCTGAAGTAACAGCCAACGTCAGGCTCTAAACAATAATCTGTTTAGCTGTGGAGGCACTGTCAGGATGTGGCCCAACACCTTTGCCCCCGTTTTTATCCGCACGCACCTGTGTTCATCGGTTCCTCCGTGGCTGGACTATCTTCAATGCCCGCCTTTATCCTTGTCCGACCCATGCGATATATTGCCGCCACGCGACTGATTCCCTGAACCCGGCGACGGACTCGCCGGCGCACTCCTCGGCTGCGAATAGTTCTGGGCCGGCGGCGCCGGGGCGGCCGGGACATAGTTATGCGGCGGCTCGACGGGTTGCGTCGGTGCGACCGGCCGGCTTTGCGTCCATCCGGAGTAATTGTTATTATTATTTTGCGTGCGCGGTTGTACCGGTGCCTCGGGACGTTGATACCCGCCGGTCTGGCCCTGGCCTGAATTGCCGCTCATCCCGTGCCCCAAATTACCATTGTGATTCGCCGGCGTTGTGGCTTCATGCGCGGTGACATTCCCCGGTGGGATCCCCGGCGTCCGAGGTTGTGCCGGTTGCTCCGGCCGACTGCCAAAGCCCCCGCTGAACGTTGCCGGATGCTGATACGTTCCCGACTGCCCCGGATTAAAACCCGTGGATCCGTGAACCCCGCCATTATTATTTGCCGGCGTCACCTCATGCCGTTGTCCCGGAGAAAAATTCTGCCCGCCATGATTTTCATTGTTGTTGCCGCCTGGCCGCGTGACCGGGCCGACTGCGTGGCCCGCCGGATTAAACCCGCCGCCCGCTGCCCCGTGCCACTCCTGCCGGTCCGCATGCGGCACCTGCTCCACCCGTACCGGCGCAATGGTCCGATGCGTCGCGTTATTGATCCGCTCCACCGGAATGCCCCGGTTTACAAACCGGTTGCCCTGGCGATCCACCTCAAAACTGTTGACCACCGCCGCGCGATGAAAAATTTCCGCGCCCCGGTCCCGGTCCACCCGGAAATAGCGCGGATGTGGTTCACAAAAATGGCCCACCGGCACAAACATGAACAACCCCGCATCCAGCCCGAAATCAAACCCCGCCGCCACGCTCACCCCGCGATAGTAAAAGCCCAGGCCCGGACGGTACACACTGAAAGGCGGCAATGGCGCCCAGCCGCAATAATCATCCGCCGACCGCCATGTCACCCACGACGGCGCCCACACCGTGTCCGGCCACCAGCACCAGCCGAAGTTCGCATGGTGAAACCAGCGCCCGTAATGGAACGCCACGCCCCACGCGTATTCCGAATCCCAATACCAGCCCGCATCCGTGTACACCCAGTGCCCGCGATCACCATACGGCTGCCACGTCGAATCATACACCGCCACCGTCGGCCGCCAGCAACGCCCATAGCCCTCCACATCCACCCAGGCCCCATACGGCGCCAGTGTCTGGGTAAAATCATCCACGGTCACCTCCGCCACCGGCGCGTCCGCCGCCGACTCCACCGGTGCCGGCGCCGGCGTCGCCACCGGCGGTGGTGCCGCCAGATTTTTATCATGATCCATCATCGTATCCACCAGCTCCGTGGACACCCCCGCATCATTCAAATACAGAATCGTCGCCGCATTCAAATTGAACGGCCCGGAAATATTTCCAATATACGTCTTGATCACGCCCGGCCCCACCCCCGCCTGCACCAGCTTCAACACCTCCGCCGCCCCCGGCGACAGTACCGGCGCCTCCTGCGCCTGCGCCAGACACAGGCTTCCCGCCAGTAAGGAAGCCGCCACACCGGCGCTCAG
Organism: uncultured Verrucomicrobia subdivision 3 bacterium; assembly: GCA_903872345.1. GTDB lineage: Bacteria > Verrucomicrobiota > Verrucomicrobiia > Limisphaerales > UBA11358 > UBA11358. Next base: position 40,052 of record CAIQKM010000034.1, read on the forward strand.
GGCCCGCAACGGACGAAAAGAAAGTTTCATAATCAGGGGGAGTAGAATGGATATGGTATAAACCGTAATTTAATTGACTGCCCCTGTTTTGAAATGTTCATTAAATAAACATCACGTCCAAAGACACTTGCAAACCATCACCCCGATTTATCAGGCATTTTCCCTCCCCACCTGCCAAAACCCCCGTTTTTCCACCGTCCTGGCCGCTGCCGCACCTCTAAAATTCAAATCAAACTGAATGCAGCGTTCGGCGAGCCACCACATCTCCCGATGATTACCAATGAAACCCGCTTCGCGGCGCCTTCATTCGTGTTGCTTGGTCCATTCGTGGTTGCCGGCTGGCCGAGTCCAGCCCCATAACACACCCTTTTTTGTCAATCTAATGCCATTCATTGCGAATATGCCATCACCCCCTTGGCCGTACGCGGAATCGTGCTAGGATCACCTCAATGAATAACAAAGACTTTTCCAAAGCGAACAGTCCGGCAACTGTTCTAATCAAGCACGACCGCACGGCCTGGCTCAAAGGCGGTTCTTTCCGCTGCCAGATGCCGCCCAAAACTCCCGTCGGCAAACCCGTTCGCATTATCCTGCTCGGCGCCCCCGGCGTCGGCAAAGGCACCCAGGCCGAATTCATCTGCGACCGCCTCGGCCCCTGCCATCTCTCCACCGGCGATGTGTTTCGCGCCGCCAAAAAATGCAGCTGCGAAGCCGAACTGACCCCCGCCATGGCCAATGCCCTGGACTACATGAAGCGTGGCGATCTGGTGCCCGATGAAACCGTTTTGAACATGGTCGGCGAACGTCTGCGCTGTCTGGAATGCACCGGCGGCTTTTTGCTCGATGGCTTTCCCCGCACCGTGGCCCAGGCCAAGGCGCTGGAACAATTGCTGGAAAGCCATAATATCCAACTCTCCGCCGTCATCAATTACGACCTGCCCATCGAACAGATCGTGGCCCGCATCTCCGGCCGGCGGACCTGCTCCAGCTGCAAGGCCGTTTATCACGTCAGCACCATGCCCCCCAAGGTGGAGAATGTGTGCGACCACTGCGGTGCCAGCCTCTTCCAGCGCGAAGACGACCGGCCCGAGGCGGTTAAAGTTCGCATGGAAGCCTATGAAAGCTCCACCCGTCCGCTCATCAAGTTTTATGAGGATCGCGGCCTGCTCGTGAACATCAAGGCCAGCGGCACCCCCGAGGAAATTTTTAAACGCACCCTCAAGGTATTGACGCCCAAAAAGCCGGGCACCCGCACCGCCACGTCGCCGGCCTGAGCGAAACCGTCTTACATAACTGGCGCGTCATCTCAACGATGGCGCGCCATTTTTTATGCGATTGGCCTCGCTCCATCCCGCCGGGCGCAACTTAACACAGTGACGAAACCCTTGACACCTCTCCCGAACGATAGCCTGGGCCGCCCTGCGCAGCGGAGCGCGGCTGTCTCAGCCGCAGCGCGTGGCCAGGCCAGATGGCGGCGAAGTTCACGCGCATTGTGTTGTCGGAACGGCGGGGCGGGAGCAGTTCAACCCGGCCCGGTCTGGCGGTACGCTGCGGCTGGGACAGCCGCGCTCCGCCGATGGTTGGCGTCGCCAAGAGGACTTACGCATCCGGTCACTGTATCCGGTTGCGCTCCATCCCGCCCAAATCCCAAGAGAACACTCGACACCCGCCCCGCCACAAAATAATGTCCTGTAACTTTTATCGGTCATTATGAAACTGAATTGGAAAAAATGGCTGCTCACCGGCGGCGGCACCGGCCTCATCGTCCTGCTCGCCCTCCAGGCCACCAACCCCGCGCGCACCAATCCCGCCATCGCCCCCGGCGCCGACCTGATGGCCACCAACCCGCCCGCCCCGGAAGTCACCGCCCTGCTCCATGCCGCCTGCTACGACTGCCATTCCTACGAAACCACCTGGCCCTGGTATGCCCATATCGCCCCCGCCTCCTGGCTCGTCGTCTCCGATGTCAATGAAGGCCGCGAACACCTGAACTTTTCCGCCTGGCCCCACGCCGACCCCGCCCGCGCCGCCAAAAAGCTCGACCGCATCAACGAAGTGCTCGACTACCGCGAAATGCCCCCGGCCAAATATACGCTGATCCACGTCAACGCCCGCCTCACCGACGCCCAGCGCCAAACGTTGCTCGACTGGTCCGATGCCGCCGCCAAAAAGTTGCGTCCCGCTGAAACAAACCAATAATTTTGCCTTTAACTCCGCCCCCCCCATGCTCAACGCCCAATTTATTCCCGCCGCCGATAAAAACTCCCGCCGCCTCTTCGTCGTCCTGCACGGCCTCGGCGACAGCGCCGCCGGCTGGCGCTGGTTCCCGCCCGCCCTCGACCTGCCGGAGATGAACTACCTCCTCGTCAACGCCCCGGATGAATACTACGGCGGCTACTCCTGGTTCGACTATCCCGGCGACATCGTCCCCGGCGTCCATCGCAGCCGCAAACTCCTCTTTGAACTGCTCGACGACCTGCGCGCCAAGAATTTTCCCGCCGACCAAATCACTCTCGGCGGCTTTTCCCAAGGCTGCCTCATGGCCCTCGAAACCGGCCTGCACTATCCCCACCGCCTCGCCGGCATCGTCGGCATCAGCGGCTGGGTCTTTGAAATTGACAACCTGCTGCGCGACCTCACCCCCGTCGCTCATTCGCAACGCCTCCTCGTCACCCACGGCCCCTTCGATCCCGTCCTGCCCTTCGAAGAAATGAAAAAGCAGGTTCAGCGTCTCCAAAAAGCCGGCCTCAACGTGGACTGGCGCGAATTCCCCAAAGACCACACCGTTTATGGCCAGGAGGAAGTCACCGTGATCCGCGACTTTGTGAAAGCCGGCTATCCAACCCCCAAAACATGAATGCCACCCTGCGCCTGTTGGTTTGCTCAGCCTGCCTGTTGATTGTGGCCGCTGGCTGCTCCCCAAATTCCGGCGCACCCGCCGCCGCCTTGCGCAGTAGTAACCTGACAAATTCCGACTATCTCGCCGGCCGGAATGAAGCGCAGCAGGACATCCATAACGGCCTCCTGATGGTCAAAACCTACGGCCTGCCGCAGCCGTGGAGTCAGGTATATTGTAGCAATTTATTGAGCCGGTATCAGGTTGCCACGCGCTACGTTGCCGGTTGCGATGTCAATGATAAGCTTGCGCAAAATGTCCAGGGCTACAATGAGATCGTCGCGGCCGAGATTGCCAAACGTTACGGGGCCGACCTGCTGGACCGGGTGGCCAAAGAATCCGCCCGGCAATACGAGGCTGGCTTTACCAACCGGTGATTTTTCCCGGTTTTACGGAACATTGCATTGATGTGAGTATGGTAATAAAGAAACTCTTCCCCATCGTCCTTTGCATCGCCATGCTGACCGTCGCCATTTTGTTCGCTGACAGCTTCATCGCCCCGCTGATGTTTCATTCCCGGATCGAACGACTCGGCGAAACCAATCTTCCCTCCATCCGCGTTGAATCCGGCGGCATCATCTATTGCCGGATGAAAGCCGACGATTTCAGCTTTCCCCTGCCCCCGGCATCCCACGCCACGAATCTGACCGTCACCGGCAGTTTTGATACCGTGGATGGCTCCCTCGAAGCCCGTTTCAATGGCCACAATCAACTAACCGCTGATGAATATCAAGACAGCTTGGCAACCCGCTTGCCACCCGGCGCACGCATCACTGCCGACCACATCCCCGGCGGCCTGCTTATCAAGTTTCACTATTTGGGTGGCAAGTGATTGCTGTCATTAAGTTAACATGCTTATATTATGAAAACCATGACATCGATTTTGGCGTTTTTGCCTCCAATATTGATGGTTTTATGGATCAATTCGGCTTTTCTGACTTGGGTTGACCCGCACGCCATCGCAGGAGTTTTTCACTTACTATATCCCAGTAGCACGGTCTTATGTATTATATGGGGCGGCATATGTGTACTTCGGAAGCAAAGCGGCTATGGCCTGGTTTCCATTGGGCTGGGACTATTTTATTGTCTCTTGCCTTTGCTTCTTTCCCCCTCATTGTATTAACCGTTGCAACTCATTTATCGAACTTCAGCTTTCTTTCGCGCTCAGTCCATGCGAATCGGATAAAGTTCAATCGCACGCTAAAGCGACCTGAAGGTCTCGATCCGGGGGGGGCAGAATGCGCCAGAGTAAAGCCTGTTTGGAGTTCCGCCTTTAGGCGGCGGGGGGCTGAAACCAGATCGCCAAATTCGCGGACCGCCTGAAGGCGGAACTCCAAACTCAACAAACCGCCTCACTTCCCCTTTAAATTCTGCCCCAGCCAGTTGGTCAGTTGCGCGGTCCAAGTCGGCTCGAATTTATCCCAGTCCAGAATCCGGTGACCGCCGCCGGGGATGACGATGAAGTCGCACACATCGCCGGCGCCTTTGAGCTTGGACTGAAAGTTGCGCGAGTGTTCGTACATGACGGTTTTGTCCGCATCGCCCTGAATGAGCAGGAACGGCGGCAGACCGGGTTTTACGTGGTCAATGGGCGAATTCTTCGCCAGCACGGCGCGCACGGAGGGCGTGATGTTGGTACTATCGCAGTGGAACAGCATTTGCATGGACTTGGAAAGCCCGCCGCGACGTTCGTTGTCAGCCACGAGATCGTTCGGCGGTGCCAAGCCGATGACGGCCTGCACGCGTGTACGGCGCGAAGCCAGCACGCCGGCCTGCGACACCATCTGACCGCCGGCGGAGTAACCAAACATGGCAATGCGGTCGGGGTCGCCCTTGTAGTCGGCGGCGTGCTTTTTCACCCAGCGGATGGCGGTTTGGAGATCGTCCAATTGCGCGGGCCAGCGGTTGGTGGGCGCAAGGCGGTAATCAATGGAAAACCAAGTGTAACCGGCGCGGGCCAAGGGCTCGAACAAGACGCTAATGTCATGCGCCTTGTCGCCGCTGCTCCAGCCGCCGCCATGAACAATGAGGGCCACGGGATGCTTGGACCCATCGGCGGGTTCCCAGGCATCGAGCAACAGTTTTTGGCCGCCCGCCTTCCCATAGACAACATTCTGGCGATTGGGCGCGAACTCCAGATTGTAGGTCAGCGTGGGATCCCAGTCATCAGCGCCGCCGAGCACGCGCTGGACGGTGATGGCCTGCGCCTCGGCATCGGTGAGCTGTTTGGTCCACACGGGACGGTTGGTGGGGTTGGCCCCGGCGCCGGTACTGTGATATTCGGCATAGCGGGTGTGGGTGTGGGCCTCGGGCTTGTTCCAGTCGTTCCAGCCCGACGGGCGCACAACCTCGGAGAGGTCGCAATTTAGATAGATTGTGCTGGCATTAATGCGCCACGGGCGGCCGAGCCAGGTTTGCACATCCGGATTGGCTCCGGCGATTTTGCAACGATTGAAAACAAAGCCGAAGGGCGCATCGGCCGGCGTGGACGCGGCGGTGACATAGCCATCGCGCAGGCAGACAATGCGGCATTGCTCAAACCAGGCGGTGGCGGCGCCAAAGATGAAATCCACATGGCCCTCGATATGGCAGTTGTCGAAATACTGGCGGCCGCGATTGAGCAGAATGGTGTCCTGCCAGCCGAGAAACCGGCAGTGATGAAACGCGGCGCGGTCGCCATCCACGCGAATGGCCAGCGCCTGGCCAACCGGCCCGGCATCGTTGGCGAAAGTAATATTCTCGGCGGTGAAATCATCGGCATCGATGGTGGTGGACGGCGTGTGGAAGGTGCCAATCGGTTTGCCCTCGGCATTGGTGATGCCGGCGTAGAGATTAAACGTAAGGATGGTATTGGTGGCGTTGTCGCCGACGAGTTTGAAGAACCGTTTCTCCCGTTGGATATACAGCAGCTCATGGTAGGTGCCGGGCGCGATGTGGATGATCACGGGCGCTTCCCGGGTGCCGGCGGGCACGGACATGATGGCTTCCTGCACGGACTTGAATTTCGCGCTGCCATCCGGGGCTACCTGCACATTGATCGCGGCGGCGAACAAACCGTCGGGAATCAGCAGCGCCAGCAGGACAGCCAGCATCCGACCGGGCAAAACGTTAGCGGTGAGCATGCCGGGATTTTATTCGGGACCGCCAAAAATCAGAAGCAAATTATGCTTCCCGTTGGTGCCGCCGCCTGCGAAACTGTTGGTTTGTCGATTAATATGGAAACATTGCCCACAGTCATGCTCAAGCCAGGCGAAGCGGACCGCATTCTTGCCGGTCACCCCTGGATCTATAATGGTGAAATCCTGCGGCTCTCGCAGCCGCCCGCCGACGGCGAAATCGTGCAGGTGAAGGATCATCGCCAGCGCTTTCTGGGCACGGGCTTTTTCAATTCCCGGTCCAAAATCAATGTGCGCCTGCTCTCGGCGGACCGCATCCCCGTGGATGGCGATTTCTTTGAGAGCCGCATCCGCGCCGCGCTGGCCGTGCGCCAGCGGCACCTGCCGCAGGCCACCTCGTTCCGCGTGGTAAACGCGGAAAGCGACGGCCTGAGCGGGCTGATCGTGGACAAGTACGAGGACGTATTGGTGGTGCAGATTTCCGCGCTGGGCATGGACCAGCGGAAACAGTTAATCGTGGCCGCGCTGCAACGGATTCTGTCGCCCCGCGCCATTCTGGAGCGCAGCGATGTGGCCTCGCGCAAATTCGAAGGCCTGGAACCCTCCAACGGCGTGCTCGCCGGCAGCCATGAGGGCCCGATCATGGTGAACCTGAACGGCATCAAATTTGAAACCGATCTGGTGGAAGGCCACAAGACGGGCATGTATCTGGATCAGCAGGCTAATTACCAAGCCGTCTCGCAATTTGCCAAGGGCGGCCAGGTGCTGGATTGTTTTAGCTTTTTGGGCGGCTTCGGTCTGCACGCGGCCCGCGCCGGCGCGGCGCACGTGCATTTGCTGGATCAAAGTGCGGCGGCGATTGCGGCTTCACAGCGCAACGCGCAGACGAACGGACTTGCGGCGAACTGTTCCTTTGACGAGGTCAACGTGTTTGACTGGCTCAAGCTCAACACGGCGGTAAAACCCCACGAACGCGTGGTGCCCCGCTTCGACATGATCATTCTCGACCCGCCCTCCTTCACCCGCAACCGGGCCTCGGTGCCGGATGCGTTGCGCGGCTACAAGGAAATCCATCTGCGCGCACTAAAACTCCTCAAGGTGGGCGGCACGCTGGCGACCTTCTGCTGCTCGCACCATGTGAACACGGAGCTTTTCCAAGACACGCTGCTGGCTGCAGCCTTCGACACCCGCCGGGTGCTGCGTCGCACGGCAATTTATTCGCAGTCACCGGATCATCCGGTGATCCCCATGATTCCGGAAACGGAATATCTCAAAGGCTTCGCCTTTGAGGTTGTGCGCTGAGCGGGAAAAACGAGAATTAAGGATGGAGACTGGAGGATGGCGCGGCCATCACTCCGGTGGATGGGAGATTCTAATCCTGGTTGGAGCCGGCGTAAGGCTCTAAGTTTAGCCGGGCACTAACAAACATAGAGTCTCCTCGCGTCGGCTGCTACTTCTTTATCGGCATCACCCGCCAAACGCCGAGTATTTTTTGATGCCCTGCCGCCACATGACCCGCGCAAAGATGTACGCCGCGACCACCCACATGAATTGGATCAAGAGCCCCCGCCACAGATCCGCCCCCGCCGCCTTGCCCATATAGACGCTGATCGGAAAATACAACTGGTACGGAAACGGCGTCATAAAAAGAATGTGTTTCACCGTCGGCGACAGCACATCCAGCGGAAACAAATGCCCGCTCGCCAGATATTCAAAAGCGAACAGGATGAAAATAAACGTGGAAATTTCCAGCAGCCAGAACGCCAGCATGGCCATCGCATACGAAATGAAGAACTGCAGCAGCGCCGTCAGCAGCAGCGACACGCAAAAAACACCGAACGCCTCCCCGCTGGCCGGCCCCACAAAATAGCTGCGAAAACAGAAAATGAATCCCGCCAGCGGCAGCGCCGCCATGGAGACAAATGCAATGCGCCCGGAAAAAAACAGACTCAGCCGGTACCACAGATAATCCACCGGCTTCAACAAAAACTGACTGATATTCCCCTCCCGAATGTCGGCGGCAATCTGCCAGTCATCCTCATTCACCGCCGTCAGCACATCCACCACCGCCACCAGCATGTAATAGAAAATCATCTGGGCCTGCGAAAATCCCGAGTGATCCCCCACCCCCGGATTGTGCGTGTAAATTGTCCGCCACAGCGAGAGCATCGCGAACAGCGGAATGAAACTGAACAGCGTCCGCGTCAGGTAATTGAAGCGGTAGGCGAGGTTGCTTTGCAACCCAATGCTGATGACGTGCAGATATTTCTTCATCCGTGCGCGCCCAAGATAACCGCCGCCGCTCAAAGCGCCAGTCACTTTGCGCCAACACCGGCGATCAGTGCAATCCCGTGCCTGCCACAATCCCAAACCGTGGTATCGCCATAAACCGTTCGCACAAGAAGCTTTCCCCCGCTCCGCCATTGATAAATGCAGGAGAGGGTCGCCCATTAGTGTGTCTGGTCAATAAATAAAACATCTCTGGCCTCGATTTTTTTATCGAGCTTACTTCTGGCGCGTGGCGAAGCCTTGGGCCGTACGACTCAAGCCTGTTATTTTGTTCTATTGAATACGA
>CAIQKM010000035.1 GCA_903872345.1 uncultured Verrucomicrobia subdivision 3 bacterium
AAAAAACACGCTGGAATATGCCACCAAGCCATTTACCGTCTCAGTAATCGGCGCATGCGTCGCCCCGGTAGGAACCACCACCGCCAGATTCGTCACACTCGCACTGGTCACCACCCCCTGCACCGCTCCAAAACGTACAATGTTACTGGCAGCCACCGGCGAAAAACCCAATCCGCTGATGTTGACCACCGTGCCGGGCACTCCCGTTGAAGGGTTGACTGCCGTGATCACCGGCAAATCATACACGCTCAATGTGGCATTGGAACTCACGGCCTCACCATATATGTTCGTCACCGTTACCGCGTAGATGCCGGAACTGGCCACTTGCACATTCGTCAATGATAAAACAGAATTCGTTGCTCCCAAAATATTCGTGCCGTTCCAACTCCATTGGTAAGAGAATGGTTTGCTACCAATGGCAGAAACCGAAAATTCCGCCGTCCTTCCAGCAACAGACGCAAAATCCACTGGTTGCACCATAATCACAGGCTCGGAAGCCGTGAGCGCAAGCGTCGCGCTATCACTTGTAACACTTTGGGCTACATTACTTACAACAACAGCATAGACGCCGACATTGGTAGAAGACACGTTTGCAAGCGTCAACATGGCAGTTGTGGATCCTGATATGCCGCCTCCATCAACCAAATTAGTGCCATTGTGATACCATTGATAATATAGTGGCGCATCCCCGGTAACACTTACCATGAACGTTGCGGTTGCCCCATCCAAAGTGGTCACATTCGCCGGCTCCCCCGTTATCACCGGCGGGCTCACCACGTTCAGCGTAAACACGCGATCCTGCACCGCCCCGTCGTTGGCATCGGTGAATGCCACCGTCCCCGTGTAGGTTCCCACCGTCAGATTGCTGGCGACACCATTCAGCGACACCGCCACCGTCGCCGTCCCGTGCGCGGACAGCGTGCCCGACGTTTTATTCACACCCAGCCACGACGCCCCATTCGCCAGCGACCAACTGATCGAACTGTTTCCCGTGTTCGTCAAAACCAGGTTTTGCGAGGTCACGGTAAAAGGACCGCCCGCCCCGCCGGCGGAAGTAAAACCCTTGCCCGGCAAAATCAGCATCGGCTCCGGATTCGCCAGGGCGTTAATCAAATACTGACCCGCTGGCGTACCCCAACCCGTGCAAAGGTCATAGCCGGTCGCCGCGTAATACCGATTGGGACTGCTGTCACTCGTATTGTTCCCGGTGGCAATGTCGTGAAAAGCCAGATTGTAATTCGGCCCGCTCCCGATCTGATACAACGCCGGGTTCAGAAACCCAACCGCCGGTTCGCCTGTGGCTGCCGCCTGCTGGTTCACCAACGCCGCAAATGCCGCCCACAACGGCGTCGCGCAACTGGTCCCGCCGTAAGCCCCCCCGTTTCCATTGCCGAAATAAACCCATACCTTGTCCGCCGCCATCGCCACATCCGGTATGTTTCGCATGGTGGCCGAACCGCCGTTGGCCGTCATGTCAACATTCGCCTGCCACGAAGGAATCGCATATATGGTGCTCGTTCCCCCGCCTGAACCCACGCCATTCCCCCAGTTCCACACAGTTTCCGACGACCACGCATTCCCCGCCCCATCCATCGTCAAGGTTGTGCCCCCCACAATGGTAATATACGGATTATCACTTGGCGAAGGAATCACCCCCACCCACGCATCATCGTCACCCGAAGCATTGAAAAATGACTGCCCCTGCGCCGCAAACTGCTGATAAATCTGCGTCGTGGTGGCATCCACCGGATAAGACCAGGAGGCGCTGATCTGCTGGGCCTGATTATCCATGGCAATCCGGTTTAAAATATCATCGGCACTGTTGCCTTCATAGACCATCACACTGGCCAGACCCGGAGCCATGGATATCGCCATTTCAATATCCAGGGACACCTCATCATTCGCAATGCCCGGCCCCCCGTCATAGCCATCCAGCAAAATCGTCTGGATCGGCACCGCCGACAATCCGGCGGCAGCCACATACGCATCAATGTCACTTTGGTAGAAACCCGAATTAAACTGCACCAACGCCACCGACTGCCCCGCCCCCGTCAGCGACGTATCCGGCACATAAGCAGCCCGAAAATCGTTCCCCATGAAACTGCCGCTTGGGCCGGTGCCGTCGTTCGGTGTGGGCGATGCCGTCGTTGCCAAAGTCTCCTGTTTTAAATTCATCGGGTGCGGCGCCAGATAATTATCCAACCCGCTGATATGCAGCACCGGCACCGCCAGATCCAGCGAAGGTTCCGTATCTGGCGCATAAAACGTCCGGTTCTCCCGTGGATGCCGATACGAATGCAATTTCGTATGGAAGGCCGTCTGAATATCCGCCACCGAACCCGCCACCTTCACAATCATCCGGTTGGAATAAGTGCCCGTCACCGTCAATCCATGCGCCCGGGCAAAATCAACCACCGCCTGATAATCAGCCTCCATCGGCCCAAATTGCGCCGCAAATTGCGCCGGCTTCAGATAATGGTGGTAATTCGTGCTCTTCCGGTCATAAATCTGCCGGATCAAGCCGTCCAATCCCGCCTGATTGCGCAGCGGCAAGCCAATGGACAGACTCAAATGGTTGCTTCCAGCCACCTCCGCCACCGGGGCCAGACTCTTGATGACGGCCGGCACATGGCCTCCGAGCGTCTGCCGCTCAACCGCCCCCCAGACCGGCACCGCCAGCAGCAGCATGGCCACCGCCAGCATCCGCCAGCACCCTGACCAAACTTTCCCGTCCGCACTCATCGCCACCGTTGACAGAATATTTTTCATGCTATTATGCCTCTTGAATTTCCCCAGTCAGATGAAGATTGAAACCACCAGTTTATTTTAAAATGCAACTTCCCTTTGAAGTCCTGATGTTATTTTTAAAGCACCTTTTGCCAATTTTATTTGTAAAACTTTATCTTTACCAAAGATGAACAATTAAAACAACTTGGACATTATCTGTCAATGCCATTACTCGTGTCAAAAACAATAACACATTGAATTCATTGACTTAATGTTCGCCGATTAAGCTTCGCCCAAATCCGAGCCTGTTTATTAATCATTTAACGTTATCTCCAAGAGATATAAAACATTCCAAACCGACACGTGGCTTAAAACCACCAGAGAAGAAATTTGTCCAAAAACACCCGCGCCAGCTGAACCCGCCTGCCCCTCCCATTCCCAAAATCTCCCTCCAACCGCCAAAAGCGCTGGCGAAAGCCCCCCGTTCTCACTAGAATTGTCCCTCAACATAATGGAAAAGATTTTTGTTACCGGTGCCGCCGGATTCATCGGCAGCAGCCTCGTGGACCGCCTGCTCGCCAACGGCAAAACTGTCGTCGGCTGGGATAACTTTTCAACCGGCCAGATACGTTTTCTGGACGGGGCCCTGAAACATCCCAACTTCAAGCTCATCGAGGGCGACAATCTGGACCTCCCCGCCCTCACCCGCGCCATGACCGGTGCCGACACCGTGTTCCACCTCGGCGCCAATGCCGATGTCCGGTTCGGCCTCGAACATCCCCGCAAGGATCTCGAGCAAAACACCATCGCCACGTTTAATGTCCTTGAAGCCATGCGCGCCAACAACATCAAGCGCATCGCCTTCAGCTCCACCGGCTCCGTTTACGGCGAGGCCGAAGTCATCCCCACTCCCGAAACCGCGCCCTTCCCCGTCCAAACCTCGCTCTACGCCAGCTCCAAACTCTGCGGCGAAGGCATGATCGCCTCCTATTGCGAAGGCTACAAATTCGAAGGCTACGTCTTCCGCTTCGTCTCCATCCTCGGCGAACGCTACACCCACGGCCACGTGTTCGATTTTTACCGCCAGCTCCTGGAGCACCCCGACCGCCTCAAAGTGCTCGGCGACGGCACCCAGCGCAAATCCTACCTTTACGTGCAAGACTGCGTCAGCGCCATGCTCCATGTCATCGGCCTCGGCACCGCGAAAAAAGCCCCGCACGGCGTCCAGATTTACAACCTCGGCACCAATGAATACGTCCAGGTCAACGACTCGATCGGCTACATCAGCAAAGGCCTGGGCCTGAAACCCACCCTCGAATACACCGGCGGCAGCCGCGGCTGGGTCGGCGACAATCCGTTCATCTTCCTCGACACCCAAAAAATCCGCGCCACCGGCTGGAACACCACCCTCACCATCGAGCAGGGCATCGTCCGCACCCTCCAATGGTTGCAGCAAAACCAGTGGGTGTACGAAACCCGCAGCCTGAAATAAAATGAACATCACCGTCCTTGGCCTCTGGCATCTCGGCTGCGTCACCGCCGCCTGCTGCGCCCGGCATTTTCAGGTTGCCGGACTGGACTTCGATGCCGCCAACATCGCCCGCCTGAACCAGGGCCAGGCCCCGTTGCTCGAGCCCGGCCTAAACGAACTCCTCGCCGCCGGGCTGGCCGCCAAAAAACTTTCCTTCACCGACAATCCCGCCGCCGCCTGCGCCCAAGCCGATGTCCTCTGGCTCACCTACGATACCCCCGTCAATAGTAACGACGAGTCCGATGTGGACGCCGTGCTCACCCCGCTGCGCCGCGCCCTGCCCCATCTGCCCGCCGGCGCCCTCGTGCTGATTTCCGCACAATTGCCCGTCGGCACCTGCGCCGCCTTGGAAAAGGAATTTCCCCAATTTCATTTCGCCTATTCGCCAGAAAACCTCCGCCTCGGCAAAGCCCTCGATGCCTTTGAAAAAGCCGAGCGCGTCGTTGTCGGCATCCGCAGCGATGCCAAGAAAGCGTTGCTCGCCGAACTGTTCGCGCCCTTCACCCCGCAGGTGCTCTTCATGCGCACCGAGTCGGCGGAAATGGTCAAACATTCGCTGAACGCCTTTCTCGCCGTCTCCATCACTTTCATCAACGAAATCGCCCGCCTATGCGAACACACCGGCGCGGATGCCAGGGAAGTTTCCGCCGGCCTCAAGAGCGAGGCCCGCATCGGCCCCAAGGCCTATCTCGGACCCGGCGGCCCCTTCGCCGGCGGCACCCTCGCGCGCGATGTTGTCACCCTCACCAAGCTCGCCGCCACGCATGGCGAATCCATCGCCGTCATCCCCGCCATCAAGCACAGCAACGACCTCCATCGCGGCTGGGCCGGGCGCCGACTGCAAGCGCGACTAGGCGATCTGCGCGGCAAAAAAATCGCCGTGCTCGGCCTCACCTACACCACCAATACCGACACCCTCCGCCGCAGCGCCGCCGTGGAACTCTGCCAGCAATTGCTCGCCGCCGGCGCGCACGTCAGCGCCTTTGACCCCGCCGTAAAACAGCTCCCGTCCGAGTTGGCCGCCATCCACCTCGCCGACGACATCGCCGCCGTGTTAACTGGCGCGGACGCCGTAGCCGTCTGCACCGAATGGCCGCAGTTCCGCCAAGCCGACTGGCCGAACCTGATCGGTAAACTGCGCTCGCCCGTGTTTGTGGATGCGAACCGCTTTCTCGACAAGGAATTGAAAAATCTCCCGGGGGTTGAACATCTGTCAGTCGGACGCGCTTGACGCGTTAGCTAATTTAGCTAACCTTAATACCATGATCACGGTTAACGTGCATAACGCCAAAACCAACCTTTCGCGCCTGCTATCCCAGGTGGAGAAAAATGGTGAGTCTGTTTCCATTTGCCGTAATGGCAAACCGGTGGCTGACCTCGTACCCCACCGTGCGTCCAAGCGGAATATCAAACCGCATCCGGTGATGGGGAAAATAAAGATCAACTATGATCCCACCGAACCATTGGCTCCCGAAGAGTTGGGTTCGTTAAAAGATTATGTTGCTTGATACCTGCGCATTGCTATGGCTGGCCGAAGGCGGCGGACGGTTGCGCCGAGCCATCATGCGTGATATTCAAGAAGCACCTCAGCTATGCGTTTCATCCATTAGCGGCTTGGAAATCGCCCTGAAATCGGCACACGGAAAAGTGCACCTGCCAGCCGGGGTGGATGTCTGGTTCCAGTCAATAATTGATAATCACTCAATAACGACGCTGGATGCTGATTTGGCGGTTTGCATCAAGGCCGGCCAGTTGCCATCAATCCATTTTGACCCGTGCGACCGGCTCATCATTGCCACCGCTCTGGTTCACGACCTTCCCGTGGTCACCTCGGATGGACGCTTTGCCGAATACGGGGTTGAAACGCTGTTCTGATGCCGCCTGACATGAAACTCAAAAATCTCCACGCCCTCATCACCGGCGGCAGCCAGGGTCTCGGCAAGGTCATTGCCGAACATTTCCTGCGCGAAGGCGCGCACGTCGTCCTCTGCGCCCGCAGCGAAAAAGAACTGTCCGCCACCCGCACCGAACTTGCCGAAAAGTTTCCCGGCCAAAAAGTCCTCGCCCATACCTGCGATGTCGCCAACGAAGCCCAGGTGAACGCACTGGTCGCGTTTGCGCTCCAGGAACTCGGCTCGCTGGACGCCCTCGTCCTCAACGCCGGCATTTACGGCCCCATGGGCCCCACCGAAACCGTGTCGCTCGAAGAATGGCGGCGCGCGCTGGACATCAATCTGTTCGGCGTGCTCCTGCCCTGCCGCGCCATCATTCCCCATTTCAAGACGGCCAAACGCGGCAAGATCGTCGTGCTCAGCGGCGGCGGCGCCACCAATCCGCTGCCCAATATCAGCGCCTACGCCGCCTCCAAGGCCGCCGTCGTGCGCCTCATGGAAACCTTTGCCGAGGAACTTAAAAGCTTCAACGTGGATGTAAACGCCATCGCCCCCGGCGCCTTGGCCACCCGCCTCGTGGATGAAGTCATCGCCGCCGGCCCCGAACGCGTCGGCGCCGCCTTCTTCGAGAAGAATAAAACCTGGAAAGAAAAAGGCGCCGTCCCCCTCGAACTCGGCGCCAGCCTCGCCGTCTGGCTCGCCAGCGCCGAGAGCAACGGCATCACCGGCCGCCTCATCAGCGCGCAATGGGATCCCTGGAAAGAATTGTCAAAACACCGGGACGACCTCGCCAAGTCAGACATCTACTGCCTCCGCCGCATCGTCCCCGAAGACCGCGGTCAAAAATGGTGACATGAACTTCCCGGTCATATTGGCACAGGCAGAACACGCGCGACGTGCGGAGTGTAACTCCGCCTTTGCCCTCCCCACCCGCTTGACCAACCCAACCACGTGTCTATCCCCAGCAGCGGCAACCGTTTCCCCCTCTCCTGGGGGAGAGGGCAGGGGTGAGGGTGAGCGTTTAAACCAATATTCCCTGCTTCTGGAAGGACACGCGGAACGAGCTGAGTGGAACTCCGCTTTTGCCTTGCCAGCTCGCTTGACCAACCCAACCGCGTATCTATCCCTAGCAGCGGCAACCGTTTCCCCCTCTCCTGGGGGAGAGGGCAGGGGTGAGGGCGAGCGTTTAAACCAATATTCCCTGCTTCTGGAAGGACACACGGAACGTGCGGAGTGCAACCCCGCTTTTGCCTTACCAGACCGTGTGACCGATCCACACGCATGTCTATCCCCAGCAGCGGCAACCGTTTCCCCCTCTCCTAGGGGAGGTCTTGAACCGTTTGGGGAAACGGTTCAAGGAATTCGGCGGAGCCGGAGGCCCGTAGGGCCGAACGAGCGGGCGCGAGTGAGTCCGCGCCGGGGTGAGGGCGAGCGTTTAAACCAATATTCCCTGCTTCTGGAAGGACACACGGAACGTGCGGAGTGTAACTCCGCCTTTGCCCTCCCCACCCGCTTGACCAACCCAACCGCATGTCTATCCC
Source organism: uncultured Verrucomicrobia subdivision 3 bacterium (assembly GCA_903872345.1). Classification (GTDB taxonomy): domain Bacteria; phylum Verrucomicrobiota; class Verrucomicrobiia; order Limisphaerales; family UBA11358; genus UBA11358. The sequence continues at coordinate 7,692 of CAIQKM010000035.1, forward strand.
CAGCACCGGAAACCAATTCCCCCTCTCTTGGAGAAGCGGGCCATTGTAAGAATCCCAAAGGGATTCCGGCCCAAAGCCCAGGGTTGCGAGCCAGGCGAGCTACCCTGGGTAATCGCCCCAAAAC
>CAIQKM010000036.1 GCA_903872345.1 uncultured Verrucomicrobia subdivision 3 bacterium
AACAGTTTGTTTTCGGCCACCAAGCGCAAAGCCAGAGGCTACCGGTCTTCGGAGTATCAAATCGCCATGCTCTACTTCGTCGCCGGAAAGCTGGAAATTCCGTACTATGGCTAATTACCCATTACAAACGTCGAGGAACCGCTAAAGTAAAGAGCAGAGGCCGGGCGACAGGAAAGTCGCCCTAACCCGCAGGCTGGAAAGCCCGCGCTACAGGCTAAAGCTTGTCCGTTACTTCCACGGTTAACGGAGGCGGTATCGTTTCGCCCAGTCGCTTCCGTTGGAGGCGTTCCAACTGGTTCATGGCGCGGTAAAGCTGGCGCTCCAACATGGTTTCGTAACGCATAAATTTGTCCAACACTTTTGGTGGGGGCAACACATCGGCTGCTTGGTGGGCTTGTTCAGCATTCCGTTCGTGCTCCTCGCACATCTCCAGATCCCAAGAAATGAGACCTGTTTTACGGTCGAGGAAAGCCAGCGCCTGCTCTTTTTGCCAAACTGCCAACGCGGAGGGATCCAATCCTTGGGGATTTGACTCCAGTTTTAAGCGTAATTCATCCAACTCCTGGGTGAGACGGTATGGTTTGCCATGGAAAGTCACTTTTTGGATCGCGGCTTTGGTCAATTGGCCGGTTTTTTCCACCGAGGCGCGCACCTCCTTTAATTGATTGGCCATCAATTGGTTTCCAAGGGCTGAATTGTCCATAAAACGAGTGGGATCATCGGATGATCCCCAGTTCGTGGATTCATGCCGGATTTCTACCCGGGTACGTTGCCACTGACCACTGTCCACATTCAAGGCGATTTCGCCGGCTTCGGCGCGCAAGACCCGGCGCAAACGCCAGTAGGTGGTCACGATCTGATCCACGAGCAAACATTCCATGAAACCAACCGGATCCAGGTCGGCGTAGAATTGTTCCGCCAGTTTTTTGAACTCCTGAGGGTTTTCACTCGCAAATTTTCCCCGCACCAGCACCTCTTGGGAGAGCAATCCATGCTTAAGCGCATTCATTTTGGATTTGGCCCGTCCCCGTGCCGTTTTGGGGCCGGTGGACTTTTGGGCATTTCGCCGATTGGCCTCGATTTGGGCCAACGACATGGTTTTAGGTTTGCGTTCCACCATAACTAGAGGCTTACGTTCGCTGCTACCTGAAATAAAGCTCAATTCCTGGGGCGACAGCAGCGGCGGATGATACCGACCACCCGCTCCAGATCGGCAGCGGTCATGGCCGTGCCGGATGGGAGACAAAGCCCGGTATTGAACAACTGTTCACTGACGGCACCGCCGCGCATCCGACAGCTTTTGAATACCGGCTGGAGATGCATGGGCTTCCAGACGGGACGCGATTCAATGTTTTCCGCCTCCAAGGCCAGCCGAATCTGTTCGTTGCTGGCCCCAAATTGGACCGGGTCAACGAGGATGACGGTCAACCAGCGGTTGCTACGGCTGTGCGGGGCTTCCGGCATGAACTCAATCCCGGGCAGATCAGCCAGCAGTTGGCAGTATTGTTCGAAAATCCGTCGCTTGGCGATGACGCGGTGATCCAGCACGCGCAACTGGCCCCGGCCGATGGCGGCCAGAATATTGCTGAGCCGATAATTGTAGCCAATCTCCGTATGCTCATAATGTGCCGCCGGATCGCGCGCCTGTTGCGACAGTTTACGGGCGTGCGCAATCAGACGCTCATCGTGGCTGGCCAGCATCCCGCCGCCGGAGGTGGTGATGATTTTGTTGCCATTAAAAGAGTAGATGGCGGCCTTTGCTCCGTAGCCTGCATGACGCCATGCGGGCGTTTGAGGGATGGTGTTTTCCTGATAGCGCGCCCCCATCGCCTCGGCGGCATCCGAAACCACGGGGATGTCATACGGCGCACACACCGCCTTGATCTGCTCCAGATCGGCGCATTGACCGTAGAGATCGGTGGGAATGACCGCCTTGGGAAGGTTGCCCGACCGGGCGGCATTGGCCAGTTCCTCGGCCAACAAGGCGGGGTCCAAGTTCCAAGAAGAGCGGTCGGAGTCCAGAAAAACGAGGGTGGCCCCCAGAAAGGTGACCGGGGTGATACTGCCAATGAAGGTGAGGCTGGACGCCACGACTTTGTCGCCGGAACCGACGCCCAGTTCCCGCAAGGCCAGATGCATCGCCGCCGTGCCGCTGCTCAAGGCCAGGCAGTGAGGGATGCCGGTATAAGCCGCGAACTCGCGTTCGAAAGCATCCACCATCGGACCGAGAGGCGCGATATAATTGCTGTGGAATGCTTCCTGGATTAAACTCAACTCGTCATTGCCCATGTGCGGCGGCGAGAGAAAAATGCGGGGGTGGGAGTTCATAAAATAATTTGAAACCTGAAACTTGAATCAAAAACAAAAGCTATTAACAAGACAAAACTACTTTGGCGGTTCGGTTTTGGAATTGATTTTGGCGGTTCCAAAAAATTCGGGCATGGTGGCGTCGCCTTGGGCGCTGATGCCGTCGCGGCGGACGACTTTGAGCAGGGTCAGGGCGAGGATTTTTAGATCAATCCATAGGGATTGATGTTCCACATACCAGACATCCAGCTTGAATTTTTCTTCCCATGAAATGGCGTTGCGACCGTTGATTTGCGCCCAACCGGTGATGCCGGGGCGGACTACGTGACGGCGGGCTTGCTCGGGGGTATAGCGGGAAAGATATTGCACGAGCAGCGGTCGGGGGCCAACCAGGCTCATCTCTCCCTTCAAAACATTGATGAGCTCAGGCAATTCATCCAGAGAACTGGCACGCAGCCATTTCCCAAAGCGAGTAAGCCGCTGAGCATCGGGCAACAGTGTGCCTTGATCATCGCGAGCATTGGTCATAGTGCGAAATTTAATAAGGTTGAAAAGCTGGCCGTGTTTTCCGGGCCGCGTCTGACGGAAAAAGGCGGGGGAACCATGTCTTATCCGAACTACGACTACCAATACCAGCACCAGTAGGCCCCAAAAAGGAGCCAAACAAAGCACCAGACAGAGATCAAAAATTCTTTTCACTGTTGAAACCTGAATCTTGAATCGAAAGACTTAACCACGAATGGACACGAATAGACACCAATCACAAACAAAAGCAGAAAGCGGGAAAGCGGAAATTCGACCGTTTCTTGACCGAAAAATGGCGTTTTGGGACCGACATTTTTATTTGAGCCTCGGCGTCTCGGTGGTGGCAAGCTTGCGCATCACTCGGGCGGGCACGCCAAAGGCGGTGACCTGATCGGGAATGTCGCGCACCACTACGGAGCCAGCCCCCAATTTTGACCAACAGCCCACCTTCCTGCCGGGTATCACCGAGGTGCCAATTCCGACCATGGCTCCCTCGCCAATGGTGACATTGCCTGCCAGATGCACGCCGGGGCAAATATGAACGTGGTCGTCGATGTTGCAATCGTGTTCAATGGAACAGGCCGTATTTAGAATGCAATTTTCACCAATGACCGCGCCCGCATTCACTACCACCCCCGCACAAAGTACGGTTCCCCGGCCAATGCGAGCGTGTTTGGACACAATGGCACTGGGATGGATAATGGTGGTTGGTGTGCCGCCCTTCCGGAGAAGCTGCTGAAATAGCATAGCTCGAATCCGGTTGTCCCCCACCGCTACCAAAAATTCAAACAGCCGGGCTGCCTGCCAGTCCGCGTCTGAAGCCGGAACGACCCGCAGGCCAAGCAGTTCGCTGCTCGCGGGCGCGTCATCCACCAAATATGAAACCGGCTGCTGCGCCGCCAAAGCCGCATCCAGTACCACTTTGCCGTGGCCACCGGCACCGATGATGATCGTTGGGCTCATTTGTTTAAAATCCTGCAAGTCATTTTGCGGGCGAGCTATGTTGCTCCAGCCAGCGTACAAATTGGTCGGCTAAGGCATGGCGCGCAAAATCCTGTTCGGCCAGCTTGCGGGCAGCAGCCCCCATGCGACGACACCCCTCTGGATCTGCGGCCAAGGACTGAAGCGCATCAGCAAAGGCCACGGCATCATCCGGGGCAACTGCCATTCCACAACGCTCTTTTTGGATCATGTCCGCCAGCCAGCCTGGGTAATTGTTCAACACCGGGATCCCGGCCGCCAGATAATCAAAGAATTTGTTGGGAGACGTGCCGTAATAAAATGCCGGAACATTTTTAAGAATCATCAACCCGCAATCGAGCGAAGCGGTCACACTGGCCAATTCCGATTTTGAAATCGGGGGATAGAACAAACAGTTCACCAAATTCTCCCGCTTAGCCCGCTCAGCCAAGCGATCCTTTTCCTTACCATCGCCTATGAAAACCAGTTTGATTCGGTGATCCCCTCGGCGCAATAAAACAGCCGCGACATCCAGCACCGCATCCAATCCGTTGGCGACCCCATGAGCCCCGGTAAAGCCGGCTACAAAGTCCCCGGGATTAAGGCCGGATAACATGAGCGGTTTTCGCAACTCAGGCCGAAATAGATCCAAATCGCAGCCATTGGGGATCATGGCAACAGGCAAATTTTTGGCACTGCGACGCCGAATCCCTTGAACGATGCCCGGCGAAAGCCCCACAGTAGCCGTGCTGGAACGGTAAGCCACCCACTCCAGCAATGACATGCCCCACAAAAGCAAAGGATTGCGCATTCCCAGAGCCTTCGGTAATTCGGGCCATAAATCCCGCACCTCGAACACAAAAGGCACGCCTTTTAACCAGCGGGCGATAACGCCGGGAATGGCAGCCGTCAATGGAGTAGAGGTCGCAAATACCAAATCATAATCTTCGCGCAGAGCCAGCACAATACTCCGCCACGCAAAACGCAGGAAAACAAACAGGCGGCGAACCAGACCATCGCGATTTGAGTAGGCCAAGGGCAGCATGATGACATCAATACCGTCCACTTGGCCCCAGGCCCAACCGCGAACGGAATCATAAGGCAATTCCAAGCCGGCGAGGGCACTAGCCCCACAGACCATCGTCACGGAATGGCCGCGAGCGACCAGCGCCCGACCAAACTCGTAAGAGCGGGTGCCAGATTTGCCTTTGGGGGTAGAGAAATGTTGATGGAAATATAAAATCCGCATGATTTAGACGCTTTGCGCTCCGACAACTGGCGGGGCGGCTTTGGCTTTTTCCTCCCAGACGAGGCTGCGTACCAACCGGTCAGTGACGCCAGCCAACTCAAACCTTCCGCGCCAAGACTCGGAATCAATGGACAGCAGGCCGGAAGAAAACTCGATCTGGCACGGGGCGGGGGCCAAAACTGTCCAAAAGTAAATGTGCGCTCCCTGCGTCTTCAGAGCCAAGGAGAGCGCGGGTTCACGATCCTGATAATAAGCGGAACGCCAGCCCCGGGGACTGGTCGGATCAGCCACCACCAGACTGGCCTGGGAGCCGGAGCCACTGGAGCCATAAGAAATACAATACGGATTCGATCCTGGGCGCAATACAATCACCTGCTGGTCGCGCTGCCAATTGTGGGGAAAATTACCGATCAACCAATGCAAGCGGTAGGAATGCAAGTGCTCACTAGCCAAGGAATCCACAACGATCACCGCCCCGTTGGGAAGCGTGGTTATTGACCGGCGATGACTGACGGGATTCGCCAGCCGGGCATAACCATCATGCTCGCCCTCCCAGAAACTGACGCCGTCGGCAGTGCGCCGGACACCCCGAACCGTTCCTTTCGCCCAAGGCAGCCAGAGAAATTTGCCGGCCTGACTCATCTGACTCAAGCTATCAACGGTCACTGTATTGTGATAGCTGGTGTGACCGAGCGGGTTATCCCAGGGCGTTGGGGCGTTATAACTATAGGTGCCAGGATCCAACAAAATATTAGAGCCTTCGACCCACAGATCCAAGTGGAGCAGATCCGCATGACTGGGGCGATGGCGAAATCGGCCGCAACGAACAAAAGCCCAATTTTTTCCACAATGCAGCGTATAATATCCCCCTTGATTGGCAGTGAAATCAGCCACCTCGCGGGGAATGGTCGGACTGGCTATGGCCGATTCACCCAAGAGCCACAGGCTATCTTCATCCCAAGGGCCCGGTGGCAGTAATCGAACCTCTTGAGAAAACAAACCGACTGCCAGAACCGTCGGACGGAAGTCCTGATAATCGCAATTGTTTAGTGGCAGCACCAAGGCCCCGTCATTTGCCCCATAGCAGGGGACTTTGCCACTTACCTGATCCTGACATTGATAAAGGAAATTAGCGGCAGCCCGAAAGCGGGACATGGCTTGGTCGCTAAACGGGATACCATTCAATTCCCCCAAACGGAAACACCAAAGCAAATCGTGCAACATCACCCGATGGTAATTCATCGAATGCTGTGAAAATGAGCCGTCAGGGTAAATTAATTCGGCGCATAATTGCTCAAGCAACCGGCGACCGCGTTCCCGCCAAGCCACGGCAGACGAGAACTCGGGGAACAGGACGCCAATAGTCCACAACCCCAAGGCCTCGCTAAACCCGTGGTTATTATTCTGGCTCAAGGCAAAATCTATATGCCGGTCAATCCGCTCGCCACAAACGGCCATGAACTGCCCAACCATTTGGACCCGCTCCTCAGTGGTGGCCGGAGAATCCAAAAAACCATACAACGCAAAACAGACCGCCATGACACGAAAGGCCACCTCCTGACCACATTTCCAATTGGCACCACAGTTTGGCGGATTATTTTGTCGCCAGTCCTCGAACAGCCGCCAAAATGTTTCCGGATAACTTTCATCCCCGGTTCGCCAGTAGGCTCGAACCAAGGTGTAAGCAAACCCAAACCGGCTCGGTTCCCATACGCTTTTAATATCTCCAAAGTCAAAATCCGAGATCCGGCTCCAATGCGCCCCAGCGGGCAATGTCGTCCCGGTGAATGGATTTCCATGCCAATTAGGAGGAAAACCTACCTGCTTCCAATCGTGAGAAAAGTAGAGCAGCTCGCCTTGCTTAATGCGCTCCGCCGCCGGAACTGGAGATGCAGCATGGTCGAAGCCTTTCAGCAGTTCTGCAAAATGGGGACGGTCGGCTGATTTGAAGAAAAAAACGGCCGGGCTGGTTTTCCGATAAGCAAGATAGTTGGCAGAATCAGCAGTAATAGCACTGTCCTGCAAAAACGCCTGCAACGGATTCACATCCCACGAGGATGCTGGCATGGAGCGCTCATACCAATGGCACTTCTGTTGAAGAGCATGAATGATCCGATAAGCCACCCAGCGGGGGCCAAGATACCCAGCCACTTGCCACGCGAACCGCGCCTTTCCAATTCCTGGAATTACCGTTTTTAATCTGCAGCCATTCACCTGGGATTGATTTTCAGATAAACTCATGACTGGTCCAGTTTTGAATCTATGGAAGTGCCATTAAAGCATCCAGAATCTCGACCCGAACCTTATCGGCAATGGTGCAGTCTTTTTCATCCGCCCATTTGAAGTCGCTGGCACCTGGGGCGTCACAGACGCGCAACGGTGCTTCTCTTAAAAGCATTTTTGCCCGATCCAGAATGCTGCCATGAACACCTGATTTCTCGGCCCTGGCAATTTTATCACGAAGCATGACAAGGTATTCGTAATCCTCGACTCCTTCTCGTAATGCCTCCATCTGTTTTGCAGGAGTAACAGACCGAGCATCGAGAAAAAAGGGCACATATGTGGAACCCTTTGCGGCGTACTCGTTCCATGATGATCCGCCACCCCCGTCGGAGAAGGCCCAAAAATAAGATGACTGCGCTCCGTATTGCCAACAGGACCAGGCTTGAAGCCGATAATACGAATATGGATCAAGCAGGGGTGCCGGCCCCTGGCAGGAATAAAAAGCCAATTCTGCACCCTGTTCGTGTTGGCGAAGAAAATAGTTACGATATCCCTTTCCACTTCCAATGAAAGTCGGACGGTTAGGGCAAATAACGTCATAAGCCGCCATCATTTGCTGATTCGCGCTTAAAGGGTTTTTGTGACAGGGATCTTCCCAAATCCTGACGCCGGTATTGGCAGCCCGAATTGTCTTGGCCCAGGCAAGAATGATGGCATCCTCTTCAGGCTTCGATGGTTCGTCGACAAGAAGTAATATCAGTTGCTGTGGTTTTAGTCCCAGGCGTTGGGCATGCTGCGCCCAAAACGTTATCCACGCGTCCACTTTGCAATGAAACTCCGGTGTATCCATGCGCGAACCTTCAAACTGGGCTTTAACATTAGCGAACACGCAATACTGGCGTGCATTGTGCCACTTCGCCACCCATTGATCAAACCGTAACGTATCGGGGTCCCTAATGATCTTTCCCGCCGCAGCATAATTCCCAGAGGATAATATGCTAGAAGTCGCCCAAGGGGAATCAACGAAGTGGTCACGCAGGTGCGCAATCAGGTCATCGCGGTTGAGGGGAGTGATCTCTCGGTATGACTCTGAGTCCGTGTAATCCCAACCACCCACATGGAGCGTGGGGACGTCCGGGAAGCGAAGAGGGTAAATGTGGAAGGTAATTGGAACAGAGATATTTGTGCTTGGCGCGGCGATTACGATGTTGCCCGCATAAACACCGGGCGGGACATTTGTGGGATGGAAGGTGAACCAGACTTGTCGAGTCAGACCTGGGGATACACTTATTGGAAAGGCGCTCTCTTTTTCCATCACTTTTTGAAGCGCAGCGGCTACCGGGATGCCACTTCTTGTATCAGTCCAAGGAACCTCATTAACGGTGATATAGGGCGGGTTGGTGCCACCCGGCAAACCGGTGATTTGCAGATTGATTGCCAAAGGATTATCAGTTGCGAGGCTAAGATTTAACGCCCCAGCGCGGTATTCGTTTTGCATCATCGAAATCTCCAGTATCGGCTTCCCTTCTGGCATCGGGGGCTTAATGTGGGAGAGCGGTGCCCAAATATCTGAACTCCAAACCATCAAAGCTGGGATCCCCATCGCCTGCCACAGCTTAGCCTGAGCTTTGAAGATTTGCTGATGCAGGGTGCTTAGTGGAAGGATCGCTCGAAAACCTTTCTCCTCCGGGTGGGGGAGGGTCGACAATCCACGTTCCACGGCTTTCAAGTCCTCTAAGACATCCTGCCTCGCGCCGTTCCGAACGCCAATTACATTAGCTGCTTGGGCTACCGAGTGTAAATCATCCTGGATACGTCGCTCAATTCCTAGGGACATTTCGCTTGCTCTGAAAAAGGCATTTAGATTCGTAATCGGGGATCCTTCCAATGGTAATCTCATCCACTCCGAATCGCCGCGGTAGATTTCGATTTCATCCACAAAAGTGTAAGGCCCAGACGGGGAAACCAAGAAGGCAACATACCGGCCATGTGTTTTTAAATCCTGCGTGCGGAACTGGTGGATGGAATAGCCATTTGTTGGGGGCGGACTTCCCTTTGCGCTAAGAGTGCGTCTGAAAAGTCATGAAAACTGAGGAATCAAGCCAGTCGGCGGAGTTGGATTCGGATCATGGCGATATAGATCCAAGCCTCGGCACTGGACTCGGTGGTTTCGTAATCCCGCACCAGTCGCCGCTGGCGCA
>CAIQKM010000037.1 GCA_903872345.1 uncultured Verrucomicrobia subdivision 3 bacterium
ATACTGGGCCGCCTCATCCGCCGGACTCCACACCGTCGCTGTCGGTTGCACGCTCAACGCCGCCACCACTTTCAATGCCAGCGCATTCACCACCGGCGTCAGATTTGTCCGGCTCCCGCTCACTGCCAACAGCACCGGCTCTCCGCCTTTCGGCGGTGTCAGCCGCGCATTGACGGTGATCGTCTCCGCCGAATAACCATTCTGATCAATTACCCCCTCCAGCAGATAACTGCCATTCCAAAATCCCGTTTCATCCCCCGCCAATCCCTTTTCTTCCGCCGCCGCCTGTAACTTCTCCCGTTCCGTCACAAATAATTGCCGTTCCGCGCTGAACCGCTGAATCGTCAGCAGTTTAAGTTCCTTTTCCGTCTCCGCCCCCGCCGCCGAACTGATTGCCGAGCGCAAATTCACCACCGACAGTGGAATCGCTTCCTTCGGCAACACTGTCAGCTTTGGCAGAAACCCAGCCACCCGGCGGGCTGCCAAGTCAGCCCATTGCGTTATCTCCGGTAGCGGCCAGCCATAGGTTGCACTACTTAATATTACTCCCGGCTTTACCGCGATCAGCCGCGTGGTCAGGTTCGTTGCCTGTGGTGTGGCCACTAGCTCCACCAGCAGCAACCCATCCGCCCCCAGCAACCGCCCCAGTTTCAGATAATCCGTATTCCCCGCCGCCAGTGCCTGCTCATGATAAACCTTCTCGATCTGGTCCCGCTCCAGCAACTGGATCTGGGAGTTGTTGGAAAAGGAGGCGGTGAGCAGGTCGGCCGCCGGCTGCGCCGCCGCCGATTCCGTGATCAGCGCCAGCTTCACCGGCACGTTGGGCTGGGCCGCCAGCCGCACCGCCAAAAATAAAATCATCCATCCGCCATAAACCCATTTCATATTTGATTCACAACGCTTGCGAGGCCAGCCGCCGGGCCTCGATTTTAATTCCATTATGCAAGGTGCCGGCCGACCCGCTCGACCACGCAAAATCCTGGCCCATCACAATCACCCCGCCACCCGCCTCCGCCAGCACCGTCATCTTCTGGCCCGCAATCTGGATTTCCTGACCGCTAAAAGTCACCATGGAGGAGAAATTCGTCCCCTCGGAGATGCGCACGTACAGCGGCGGCGAACTGGGCACCTCCGGCTGATCCGCCAAAACCAGTTTGATGCCCTGCCCATCCTGTTCAATGGCTCGCACCCGGTTGGGAAACAGCGCCAGCGTCTCCGCGATGATTTTGGCGTCGGCGAGCACATCCCGGCCCGTTCCCGCCGATGCTTCCAGCCGGCCATGCCACCGGCCCAAGGCGAAACCCGCCAAGAGACACGCGAACGCGATCCCGCCGCCCCAGGCCAGTCGTAGCCGCCAGACCGGGGCCGCCGGCCGCCGGGGTGGTGATGAGCGCAACCCGGCCAGCACCTGCCGCGGGAAGTCCTGCTGATAATCCGCCTCCAGCGAGGGCTCGCGGGCCGCCTGCAATTTACGATCCAACTCGGCATCGTTCATAACCGCCTCCGTTCACCTAATAGCTGTTTCAACTTCCGCCGGGCCGTGAAAATCCGCCAGGAAACCGTCGTTTCCGAACAGCCCAGAATCTTTGCCGCGTCCGCATGGCTGTTGCCGCCGTAAACCGTCAGCACCATCGCCGCGCGCTGCTTCTCCGGTAATTTCATCAACGCAACCTGCACCTGCCGGCTCAACTCATCCAGATCCGGCCCGGATTCCGGGCCGGCCCCATCGGTCACCGAGTCTTCGCTCCAATTATGGTGCAGCCGCTCCCGCCGGTGTTCGCGCCGGCGCCAGTCCAGACAGGCATTGATGGCAATCCGGTACAGCCACGAGGAAAATTTGGCCGTGCCCCCGAAGGAATCCAATTGCTGATAGGCGCGAATGAACGTCTCCTGCGCCAGATCCTTGCAGTCGGCCGCCGAACCCGTCATGCGAAATGTGAGGGAATGCACCATTTGCTGGTATTTCCGGATCAATGCCTCAAAGGCGGCATGGTCGCCGTTCCGGCTTTGCGCCACCCAGTTGTTTTCTTCGTCCGTTTCGGCCATGCAACGTCAATGCGACTTTAGTTTGGTAAGTAAGACGTCGCCCGCCGGCCCGACCTTTGAAAAATTTGCACGAAGCTGCGAAAAGAGTGTTCCCCAGCCCAACAACTGCCGGATGGCTTTGCAAATTCCATCCCTAAAACGTCTCACTCCCACCCCGGCCTTGTCAATTCGATTGGCATTCCGTCAGCCCGGCGCCTGCTGAAGCCCGGGCGGTGCCGGGAGGAACAATCCGGGCCGACGCGGTGGTGGAGCTCGCGGGCAAGGCGGGTTTTTACGGTTCGATTCGGCGCAGGCGGATGAATTCATCACCGCCGCAATTGGCGCTCCAATGCGATTCTCCGACAATCGCCCATTCGCCGAGCTTCAGACTGGCGACCGGGAAGGCGCCGTTAACATGCGGTTGCCAGATGAGGTTAAAATGGTTCGTCAGCGCGTCCGCATAACCATACATCGCTTTAAACTTTTCAACGATGTGGTTGGTGCCGCCGACGGTAAACCGGCATTCCGTGGCGCGCAATTCCTGGTCGGACAACTCCAGGGTTGCCGTGCCAATTTCCTTCGCGTCGGGCCGGGCCATCACGAGATCGTGCTTTTCCTCATCCGGCACGCCGGGCGTGCTTTGAAAAGTGACGACCGAATAATCCAAGGCAATTCTGAAGGGCATCGGTTTGACCCAGCGCGGCCCGTTTTTGGCGCGGGTACGAGGCAGGTCAAATTTCCAAGGAAAGTCGTAGGCGGGAGCGCCGTTATAATCGCAGGAGCTATAAACCAAATAATCGGGGAATTCATCACTCGACAGGTGTCCCCATGAGACATTCAAATCCGTGCGGGTTCGCTTGACGGTCAAAACATTGTTCGCCAGATCGAGGCTTTCAAACTGATATTTCAAATATGCCTGCGGACCTTCGCCGGCGAACAAGCTCCGCGAGGCCAGTCGGGAGGCTTGCGCGGGATCGGTTGGTTTCCAGATTGAGCGGACGTAATCCGCCGCCTCCCATTCGGCCTGCTCGAAGGCGAACATGTCCCAGTAAGGTTTTTTTGTTTTTATCCACCGTTTGCAGATAAACGGGCCGATAACCAGGACCTTTTCGGCCCCGCGCATCAATTCCTGCGGCTGGGGATACCGTTGCAACAAGGAGGGATCGCCGGGGCCGGCTTCATAATTCCAATAGCCAAAAGGATCATCAATCCACTCGGTAGCGCCCGTGGTCGGACTTTTCAGAAAGAGGGCATTGTATCGTTCATCTCCCCAGCCCTCTTCCAAGTAAGTATGGTTTTCCAGCACGTCGCCGGAGGGCAGCGTCACCGTTTCCACCCGCCGGTCAATTTTTCTGGTTAGCAAAGCGTTCAAAGCCAAACCGGCCAACAATACGGTCATCAATATGAAAAGCGCGGCCAGACCGGAGGCGATAAGCATTCGTTGCGGGCGAGACTGTTGGCGAAAAAAGGGCAGGCGATAATAGACGGCCCACGTGTAGCCGACCAGCAGGAGGATTAGCGGCGGCAGCCATATCGGCAAAATCTGCGCGAGATGCCATTTACGCTCCCAGAAGGCCATCGATATGCACAGAATGCCGGCGACCACCGACGCCAGGATCAACCGGAAGGTCAGACCAAATAACCAGCCGAGCGTGAGTCGGATGCCGGGCTTCATAAAATGATTGTGTTCGGCCTGATTAAGCCGTTATCGTTTAGGTGAATTGCGAGTGTTTGGCTGCTCCTGGGTTTGCAGTTTGCTCCACGCTGATGAAAGCCGTTAAACATTAATGGAGCGGGTGATGGGAATCGAACCCACGTATGCAGCTTGGAAGGCTGCCGTTCTACCATTGAACTACACCCGCGAGGTGTTCCCAAATCATATCGGCTGGCCTTGCCTTGTCAATCTGCGGTCGCTAAAATCGTCCCGATGAATTCGCTGCTTCTGACCGGCGGTCGCGTCGTTGATCCCGCCAATAAATTTGATGCCATTGCCGATGTCCTCATCGTGGACGGCAAAATCACCGCCGTGGGACCCAAGCTGGCCGCGCCGGCCGGGGTGGCCACGCTGGATTGCACGGGCAAGGTGGTGTCGCCGGGATTGATTGATCTGCACGTCCATTTGCGCGAGCCGGGCCAGACGGCCAAGGAAAATGTGGCCACGGGCACGGCGGCCGCCGCGCGCGGGGGTTTTACTTCCGTGGTGTGCATGCCGAACACGTCGCCGTCAATTGATTCGGCGGGAACCGTGGCGCTGATCCGGGAACGCGCCGAACGCGAGGGATCGGTGAATGTGTTTGTGACGGGTGCGATTACGAAAGGCATTGCCGGGGAGGAGCTGGCCCCGATCGGCGGCTTGAAAAAGGCCGGGGTGGTGGCGATCACGGATGACGGCCATTGCATCCAAAACAACGATCTGATGCGCCGGGCGTGCGAGTATGCGAAGATGTTTGATCTGCCGGTGATGGATCATTGCCAGGATTATTCGCTGGTAACGGACGGGGTGATGCACGAGGGCTATTGGAACGTGGTCCTGGGCCTGCGCGGCTGGCCCTCGGCGGGCGAAGAGATGATTGTGGCGAGGAACATTTTAATGGCCGAACTCACCGGGGCGAAAATCCACTGCCAACACCTGAGCGCGGCCGGGAGCGTGAAGCTGATCCGCGACGCGAAGAAGCGCGGGGTGTCCATTTCGGGCGAGGCGTGTCCGCATCATTTTACCCTGACGGACGCGGCGGTGGCGGGGAGCGAGAAGTTCTGGAGCAAGGATGGTCAGTCCCTCGCGGCCACGCAGGGCGCGGCGCTGCCGCAGTGGCCGGCGTACGACACGAATTTTAAGATGAACCCGCCGCTGCGTTCGGCGGCCGACCGGGAGGCGATTTTGGAAGGTCTGGCGGACGGGACAATTGAGGTTTTGTGCAGCGATCACGCGCCGCATTGCGATTACGAGAAGGAAGTGGAGTTTGATTACGCGCCTTTTGGCATCACCGGTCTGGAAGTGGAACTGGCGTGGTCGCTGATGCAATTGGTGCATTCCAAGCGGCTTACCCTGGCGGACATGATTGCGAAGTACACCGTGAATCCGGCGCGGCTGCTGAATCTGCCAAAGGGCACCTTGAGCGTGGGCGCGGACGGCGATGTGACGGTGTTTGATCCCGAGCAGGAATGGGTGCCGGCGGTGAGTGAATCGGCCAGCAAGTCGAAGAACAATCCGTTTTTTGGGTGGAAGCTCAAGGGGCGCGCCGTGGCCACGGTGGTCGGCGGCAAGGTGGCCTGGCGGCTGTAGAGGGGCGGTGGCGAGGATGGAAGGTTGAAGATTGAGGATGGAAAAAACATCCAATCCGCCTACGTCCGACTGCGGCGCGACAAGCATCCAACATCGAATGCCCCGAGAATCCCATTTGGCATCGCCTTGCCACAATGGCAGGCGACCAACCCAACCACATTTCCCGCCTGCCGAATCCGGTCAACTGGTTGGTGGGGAGACAATGGTATAACGCTCGCCCTCATCCCGGCCTTCTCCCCCGGGAGAAGGGGAAACGGTTGCCGCGTCTGGAGAAAAATCGAGCCGCTGGATTGGCCGGACGGGTGGACGAACGATCTGAAAACGTGTCAGGGAAAAATCCTCTCCTGGGGGAGAGGATACAGGTGAGGGCGAGCGTTAACACTAACTTGCGCGGCCTCCCCAAAAAAACAACATCCAACAAAAAAAGCCAAAGGCTAACCAATGCTTACGGTTTGATCACTTTTTCCAAAACTTGCGCGAGGTTGGCGGCGGCAATCTGGGTGGTCTTGGCCAATTTTAGGAGCGGGCTGATCACGGACGGGTGCCGGATGATGGCGGTGATGAGCTTGGCGTAGTCGAGGTTCTGGTCGGCCTTGGCCAGACGGTTGAAATCGAGCGGCAGATCTTCGGCGGCGGTGTCGGAGATCACGCGGACGGTGGCGCAGGGGATTTTCCGTTTCCAGCAGATGGCCTGGATCACTTCCGATTCCATTTCCACTGCGTCAGCGGCGTTGAGGTCGAACAATACCTTCTTTTCGGCGGCGGTGGTGGCAATTTTGCCGGAGCAAAAAAAGCGGGCGGGGCGGGCCTCGGCGGCGAAGAGTTTGCCGCGCAAACGTTCGTCATCCGTTTCAAAAATGACACTGCCGCTGGTGAGATAGGGGTTCAGGCCGCCGGCGAAGCCGCAGGTGAGCACAAAGTCGGGGCGGTAACGGTTCAATTCGGCGGTGACGACGCGCTCGGCGTTGTCGCGACCGACGCCGGAGACGACGATGGCAATGTCCTCGCGCCCTTCCACGAGGCGACGGAACGGGGCGGCTTCTTCCTTGACCGCAAAACAAACCAGGATTTTGACTTCGGACATCAGGCGGATAGTTCTAGCGAAAAATTACGGGTTGGCAAATCATTTGATGCCCGCCAGACGATCTTTCCAGATGCGGTAAAGTTCCACGGTGGCACGGACGTCGCGGACGCAGTATTCCGCGATGTCGCGGTATCTGCCCTCGGCCATGAGGGTTGGAACATCATTGCCAGTGATGCCGTGGCTCTTGGGCGATTCGATGCCGAAGGCTTTGCAGTAAAAATCGAGGTTGAATCGGCGGGCCGCACCGTCCCGGCCGCTGACGCCGTAAAAGGTGAGCTGTTCGGCGAGGTCGCAATGGGGTTCGGTGGAGTAGCGGTAGCCCAGCCAATTTTTCTTGGAGATGGGCACATTCAACTGCGCGGAGCGGAGGTAAACGAACGGAATGTCAAAGCCGCGCCCATTGAAGGTGACCACGTTGTCGTAGTGTTTGGCCACATCCCAGAAGGCGGTGAGAAGTTCGATTTCATCGGCGCAGGGGACGAATTCCACGGGGCCGCCTTCGCTGGCATCGTCTTCGTAGTCCTCGGCGACGAAGAGCGACTGACCGCGCAGGGTTTCCGCATTCAGCATGGCGATGCAGACAACCTGGGAGGTGAAGGGCCACAGGCTCATGAACTGGGTAAGCTCCTGGCGCTTGGCCTCGCGGGCAACGGGGTCCTCGAGTTTGTTGGCGTCGCGAAACAGGTATTCCTGCTGGGACTCGTCGAAGAGATCGACGGGCAGTCCGGACGTTTCAATATCAAATACAAGCGTGGCCATGAAATCTGCCTTGTTTTAAAGGAATCCGGGGCGTTGGGCAATCAAATCATGGGGGATGATGCCATTTGGGCCGGGTGAGTTTTCCATTGAGTTAATCTTATGGAGGAGCATGATGGCGGGGATGATCCACCCGCTGGCGACGGTGGTTCACGCCTCTGCCCCGGGCCGCCTTGACCTGCAAATCATATGAAAAAACAACTGACAAACATTGCTCCACTTCGCGCCGGCATTGTGCTGGGAACGCTCTACGCCTTTTTAGGGCTGCTGGTGATGCCGTTTATTTTGCTATTCACACTGTTTAGCATCCATTCTGGAGGCGCGCCTGCCGCCTTCGGCGGAGTATTAATGGCGGTGCTGATTCCGGTCATCTATGGCGTCATGGGTTTTATTGGCGGCATCATTTCAGCGTTTCTATATAACCTGATCGCCCGTTGGACAGGCGGCTTGGAGTTTGAGTTTAAGGACGTGCCGCCGACGGTTTGAAGCCGGGGTTTTCACTACCGCACCGCCGTCTCGGTGATGACCAGTTCCCCGCGATTGGCATCAAGGCGGGCCTGGGCACCGACGGGGAGGGTGGCGTTGAGATTCACGTGCCCGAAGGGTAGGCCGGTGACGACCGGGACTTTCAGAAGCGCGAGCCGCTCCTTGATGACGTCGGCCGAGGTCTGCCGGTATTCGGCGGCCTTGGCGGCGGTGGGATCTTCGCAGTCGCTATTCACCCCTACGGCCACGCCGACAACCTGTTGCAAGACACCCGCATTCCACAGATGGGTGAGCATGCGGTCCAGGCGATACGGTTTTTCACCGACGTCTTCAATAAACAGAATTTTGCCTTTGAACACCGGCGCGTACGGCGTGCCGATGGCGGCGCAGAGCACACTCAGATTCCCGCCCACGAGCCGGCCTTCGGCAACCCCGCGTCGGAGGATCTTAACGGTCTTCTCCCCATAACCCTCGGCGATGTTGCCGGGCGGCTTGGCTTCCATGAGCGTGCGGAAAAAGGAGGCCCGGGTGAATTCGGGGAGGTCGTCTTTGCTTAGGGCCCCATTCAGCATCGGCGCGTGGAAGGTGATGAGCCCGGTCTTGCGGGCAAAGACGCCGTGGAGGGTCGTGATGTCGCTGTAACCGGCGAAAATTTTTGGGTGGCGGCGGATAGCGTCGTAGTCAAGCAACTCAACGAGACGGGCGGTACCGTAGCCGCCGCGCAGGCAGAGGATGGCTTTCACCTTGGCGTCGGCAAACATGGCCATGAGATCGGCGGCGCGCTGCCGGTCGCTGCCAGCGAGGAAACCATGGCGGGCGCGGACATTTTTTGCCAGCTTGGGTTTGAAGCCGAACTTTTCCAAAGCCTCGACCGAGCGGTCCACGGATGAAGGATCGGGCGGCGGGCTGGCCGGGGCGACGATGCCGATGGTGTCGCCGAAACAGAGACGTTCCGGTTTAACGGTGCGAGTGCGGGCCGAATTGGTTTTCACGCGCAGTTGAGTTACGCGTTGCGGGCCTAAAAATCAAGCGGGATCACGCCTGTCCCTCGGGTTTGGCGAGCCGGGTGCGGGATTTCAGCCGGTATTCGGCGGGCGTGCATTTGGTGAAATGCTTAAATACGTGGCAGAAATACGGGGTGTCGTGATAGCCGCAGCGGGCGGCGATGTCATCAATCTTGAGATTGTAGCTTTGTAGCAGATGCTTGGCGCGGTCGATGCGGACGAGCGTCAGATATTTGCTAAACGTCATCTGCCCGTGGGTCTGGAAGAGGCGGGACAGGTGGTTGGGGGTGATGCCAAACTGTTCGGCCACGGAATCGCGAGTGATTTCGTATTGGTAGTGGCTTTGGAGAAAGACGCGGATGTCTTCGAGCAATTTCAGGGCGCGGCCGCTGGTGGGGGCGACCGGTTGGCGCAGGAGGTCTTCGACGCACCAGATCAGGCAGCGGACCAGTTCCTCAAACGGTTCGGAGGCGGCGCCGGCGGCCTGCAATTCTCCCAGCGCGTTCAGGATATGGGGAATGGGGCCGGTGAGCGGGCGCTGGAGCGAATATTTTTTGGAATTAAGTTCGCTGTAGCCGCGCCCCTTGTGGGAAATGAGGCTGATGCCCGTTTGGGTGCGGCCAAAGGAAATGCTGAGCAATTCAAGGCCCGGGCGCCATTCGGGCAGGTTCCAGCAATTGGGGGCGGCGAAGAGTACCATGCCGGGCCGGACGCTGGTTTTCACGGTCTCATCCCCGCTTTCGATCTGGTTTTCGTAGCTGCCGCGCAGGGGGATTTCCAGGCGGGGAAAGTTGACCACGTGGCTGAAGAGCGGGGGATGCAGCCGGCGGCCGCAAACGATGACTTTTTTCACCGGATGTTCGTGCAACTGCCGTGCGGGCCACCAATCAAGGGTCAGGCTGGATGCCATGTTCGAATATTTATGTTACAAAATTATAACAAAAGCCACATCTTTTGTTTTGGTGAAAAGCGGCGCGATCATTAGCTTTAGGGTTTAAACAGGTGAGACTTAATTTCCGATCGCACACATGAGCAAATATCTGGCCACAATCCTGCTGCTGGCCGCGGCCCAATTGAACGCCAGCATAGCGGTGATTCCCGTGCCGGCCAAGCTGGTGCCGCAGGCTGGGGAATTCCGGCTGGATGCCAAGACGCGCATCGTGACGGATGAGTTGGCGCGACCGGCGGCGGAACTGCTCGCCGCCAGATTGCGGTCGGCCACGGGTTTCAAGCTGAAGATCAAGTCCGACACCGCGAAGGCGGGCGACGATGACATCTGGTTGGTGACGGATGGCGCGGGGAATCCCGAAAGCTATATGCTATCCGTGACGCCGCAGGGAGTGGTGATTCACGCCCCGGCGGCGGCGGGGATTTTTTACGGGACGGAAACGTTGTTACAATTACTGCCGCCGGCGATTTTTTCGGCCAAGCCGGTGACCGGGACCTCGTGGTCCGTGCCGGGCGTGGAGATTGCCGATGCCCCGCGTTATCCCTGGCGCGGATTCATGCTGGATGTGAGCCGCCACTTTTTCACCAAGCCGGAGGTGGAGCAGGTGCTGGATCTGATGGCGCTCTACAAGCTGAACACCTTTCACTGGCACCTGGTGGATGACCAGGGCTGGCGCATCCAGATCAAAAAGTATCCCAAGCTGACTTCCGTTGGTGCGTGGCGCGACGCGATTGGTTTCGGGTTGGACCCCAAGGACGCCACGGCGTATGACCGGTCGGGACGTTACGGCGGTTTCTACACCCAGCGCGAGATTCGCGAGGTTGTGGCCTACGCGGCGGCGCGGCATATCACGGTGGTGCCGGAGATCGAGATGCCCGGGCATTCCTCGGCGGCGCTGACGGCGTATCCGCAGTTCGGCTGTCCGAACATTGACTTTGCCGTGCCGGCCAAGGGCGGGGTCTTTACCGGAGTTTACTGCGCCGGCAACGACGCGACGTTCGCTTTTATCAACGATGTGCTGTCCGAGGTGACCCCGCTGTTTCCAGGCAAATACATTCACATTGGCGGCGATGAGGTGGTGAAGTCGAACTGGCAGCATTGCGCAAAGTGTCAGTTGCGCATCAAGAACGAAGGCCTGAAGGATGAAAAGGAATTGCAGAGCTATTTCATCCGCCGGGTGGAAAAGCTGGTGACGGCCCATGGCAAGAGCCTGATCGGGTGGAGCGAAATCCGCGAAGGCGGGTTGGCTCCGACGGCGGCGCTGATGGACTGGATCGGCGGCGGGGTGGAAGCCGCGCGCAGCGGTCACGAAGTGGTGATGGCCCCGACAAAATATTCGTACTTTGACCATTACCAGTCCACGAATCACACCCAGGAGCCGCTGGCCATCGGGGGATTCCTGCCATTGAAACGGGTGTATGAGTTTGAGCCGATGCCGGTCAAGCTGGCACCGGAGTTTCAATCCCATATTTTGGGCGGTCAGGCCAATTTATGGACGGAGTACATCCCGTCGCTGGCGCGGGTGGAATACATGATGTTCCCGCGGCTGTGCGCGCTGGCGGAAGTGAACTGGTCGCCGGCATCGGCTCGTGATTGGGAAGGCTTCAAGGAGCGTACGGGCGTGAATGAACAGCGGCTGGCAGCGATGGGGGTGAACTATCGGCCGCTGGCGAAGCCGGAATGAACAAAAGCCAAGGTGAACAAAACAGCCAACATCCAACATCGAACACCCAACATCCAATGCCGTGCAGACGCCCGTGGGCGCTTGGTGAATAGGAGTTGGTTGGTTTTTTTGATGGTGTGGCTGGCGTGTATCCTACCGCTGTTGCCTGCCGGCGCGGCGCAAATGGAGGTTCTCACGCTGGACAGCCTCAAGCTCAAAAACAATCCGCTGCACGATCCAACCAAGCGCCAGGTGGCGGTTTTTCTGCCGGACCAGATCACGAACGGCACCCGCCTGCCGGTGGTTTATTACCTGCCGGGCTTTGGCGGTTCGCCGGGAAGTTATATTAATAACTCCAATATCTGGTCGGCCTTTACCCAAAAACTTGCCGATGAGATCAAGCCGGTGGTGCTGGTGGTGGTGGATGGCCGTACCCGCTGGGCCGGCAGCCAGTATTTGAATTCGGCGGCGCAGGGGAATTACGAGGATTACATCTGCGATGAAATCGTGGGGGGGGTGGAGGCGCGCTATCCAGTGCCGACCAATGGCATGGCGCGGTTAATTGCGGGACATTCCAGTGGCGGCTTCGGAGCCTTGCGGCTGGGCTCATCCCGGCAAAAGCTGTTTCAGGCGGTGATCGCGCTGAGCCCAGATTCGGATTTTCCCACCAGCCATCTGCCGTTGGTGACGGTGCCGGGGGTGACGAACGTGCCGCTAGCCGAGATCAAAAAAATCGCGGCCGGTCTGTCGCCGGTGCCCAAGGACGGGGATTTAATTTATGCTCTGGCCCTCTCGGCGGCCTATGCGCCCCGAGGACATTTTCACCCGGGCGAATTTGACTGGCTGTATGATGCGCACGGCAAATTCCGCAACGACGTCTGGCAGCGGTGGCTGGACAATGATCCGCTGACCGTGGTGCAGCGGGACATTCATGCCTTTGGTTTGGGCCAGGTCATCTATTTGGACGGCGCGGCGCGGGATGAGTATTCAGCCAATATTGGTGCGCGGAAAATTTATGAAGTATTGCTGACGCGGCCCAATCCCTGCGCTTTTTACGAACCGCCGGGGCATCACGCGGACCATGTGCGCGAACGGTTGCAACGGGGAGTGGCGTGGGTGTTTGGCGGTCAGTTAAAGGACATACAATAATATGATTACCAGAATATTTTCCCTGGGTATCGCGCTGGCATTGCTGGCGTGCGGTTGCGGAACGCTGCCGCGCAGCGGTCAGTTGGAACCGCGCCGGGGCGATGAAATCGTGGCGGCCGGGCAGTTTTTTCATACGGGCACGCCGGTGGTTTTGTGGCTGGACCCGGGCGGGTATGACGCGTATCGCGTGGAGCGGCGGTTTGGCCCCATCGAACAATCGGATTGGGCGGATTCAACGGAGGCAGTCAGAAGTCTCAAAACGCCCAACCGCTATGGTTTGCGGAAGGCTGAGTTGACGTCGGCGGAACTGGAGCGCGTGCGCGGCGGTGGCTGGGATCTGCCGCTGTTGCAAAAGGTGGTGGACCAGTTCGTCATTCACTTTGATGTGGCCGGCACGAGCCGGAACTGTTTTGCCACCTTGCAAGATGACCGCGACTTGAGCGTACACTTCATGCTCGATCTGGACGGCACGATTTACCAGACGCTGGACCTCAAGGAACGGGCGTGGCATGCCACGACCTCCAACGACCGTTCGGTGGGAGTGGAGATTGCCAACATGGGCGGCTATCCCGTGCATGGGAAAAATCCCTTCGCCCAGTGGTACGGCACCAACGCGAGCGGCGAGACCATCATCACCCCGCCCAAAAGTCTGGGGAATGGGGGCATTCGCACGCAGCCGTTCACCGGTCGCCCGGCCCGGCCGCAGCCGGTGCGCGGGGTGATCCAGGGCGAAGACCTGATCCAATATGACTTCACGCCGGAACAGTATGCGGCGCTGACCAAGCTCACGGCGGCGCTGTGCCGGGTTTTTCCCAAGCTTACCTGCCAGTATCCCGTTGATGCCAACGGCAAACTTATTCCGCACAAGCTGCCCTATGAACAATTGAAAAACTATCACGGAGTGTTGGGGCATTATCACATCCAGACGGACAAGGATGACCCCGGTCCGGCTTTCAACTGGGAGCTGGTGATCGGCGGGGCGCAGAAGCTGTTGGCGGGGGAAGGGGCGGGCCAACCGCTGTACTGTCCCCGGGCGGCCGGGCAGTTCCGGCGCTAATGTTACAATTCTACAATAAAAGCGACATCTTTGGTCTGTGCATACAAACACCAAGGCGTTAGTGTTTCTACGAAGACGCTCGTTTGAATTACAAGGTCATGGGCAATATGTCGCAAACAGTTGAAAATCATTTGTCTGTAAGGCGGTCTGGCCGGGCATTCAGCCATGGCCGGATCGTGCCCGCCCTGCCTGCGGGCATGGCTGCATGGTTTGGTTGCGGTCTAGGCCAGACGCAATTTTTTAAACCCCGTGGCCACGGATTTGCCCTTCAAGCTGTTGTATGAAATTGATTGCTGTCACCGCCTGTCCCACCGGCATCGCGCATACTTACATGGCGGCCGAGCAGTTGGAAAAGACCGCCAAACGGCTGGGGCACACCATCAAGGTGGAGACCCAGGGGGCCATGGGCATTGAAAATGAAATCGGCCCGGACGACATTGCGAATGCTTCCCTGGTGATCATGGCCGTGGACAATGCGGTGGAAGGGGAGGAACGATTTGCCAGGATCCGCAAGATCCGCGTGCCGGTGCAACTGGCCGTAAAACATCCGGAAACCATTTTTGCACAGATTTGAGCCGGACCTGCATGGCGTGGTGGCGGATGGAGAAATCTTTATCGAGCAAAAAATCTGGCTCCCGCCGCCCTTTTCAGCACAATCAGCAGCGAACTTTTTTGAACTGTCATCATGATTGATTCCCGACAAAGTCCCGGTCAGATTGCCGGTCAAAGCGTGGTGCAACGCCTGGCCGTTTGCAGTTGGTCGCTGCTGCCCGCGAGCCCCGAAGACCTGGTGCAAAAGGTGCTGGCCACCGGCATCCGCCGGGTGCAGCTCGCGCTGGATCCCTTCCGCGAGGCGCCGAAGCTTTGGGCGGAAACGGAAAACCTGTTTCGCGCGAATGACATCACCATTGTCTCCGGCATGGTGGGGTGTATTGGCGAGGATTATTCCACGCTGGATTCCATTCGGCTCACCGGCGGCATCGCGCCGGATTCCACCTGGGAGCAAAACCTGAAGAACATCCGCGCGGCGGCGGCGCTGGCGAAGAAGATGGGCCTCCGGTTGGTGACGTTCCATGCGGGCTTTCTGCCGACGGATGAGTCCGATCCCACCTTTGCCAAAATGTGTCAGCGGCTGGACGAAGTGGCGGACATTTTCATGGTGCAAAACATTCTCCTGGGGCTGGAGTCGGGCCAGGAGACCGCGCCGGCCCTGGCGGATTTGCTGCACAAGCTGAACCACCCGAACATCGGCGTGAATTTTGATCCGGCGAACATGATTCTTTACGACAAGGGCGATCCCGTGGCCGCGCTCCGCGTGCTGGCCCCGTGGATTCGGCAGGTGCATATCAAGGATGCGCGGCGCACGCAGCAGCCCGGAACCTGGGGTGAGGAAGTGGTCGTGGGCACCGGCGAGGTGGACTGGCGCAAGTTTTTTGCGACGTTCAAGCAGGTGATTTTCAACGTGAATCTGGCCATCGAACGCGAGCAGGGGACCGAGCGGGTGGCCGATATCCGCGCCGCCCGGGTGGTGGTGGAAAAGACCTTTAACTGACAAATAAACATGCCAATCAAATCTTCGACCAAGCGGACCGTGAACGTGGCCGTGGCGGGACTGGGGTTCATGGGGGTGACGCATCTGCGGACCTACCAGCAGATTCGCAATGTGCGTATTGTGGCCGTTTGCGGGGTGGGGCGACTCCCGGTGAACGGCGTGTTGCGCGGGGTGGCCGGCAACATTCAGCAACCGGATGACATTAACCTGGGACCCGGGGTGCGGGTGTACACGGACTTCGCGGAACTGTTAAAGGATCCAAACGTGGATCTGGTGGACATCTGCACACCCACCGACTTGCACCCGGCGCAGGCCATCGCCGCGTTGCACGCCGGGAAACATGTGGTGTGTGAGAAGCCGCTGGCGACCACGTTGTCGGCGGCGCGCAAAGTGGTCAGACTCGCGGCCAAGTCCCCCAAATTCCTGATGCCCGCCATGTGCATGCGGTTCTGGCCGGGCTGGGGATGGCTGAAGGCGGCGGTGACGGAAAAGAAGTATGGTTGCGTGCTGGCGGCCGGTTTCCGGCGCGTGTCCGAAAAACCCGCCTGGAGTCAGACTGGAACCCATGCCGGCGGGGCGTTACTGGACCTCCATATTCACGACACCGATTTTGTGAATTTTCTCTTCGGCCGGCCGTCGGCGGTATTTGCGGCGGGCGTCACCGATGCCGTCGGCGTGGTGGATCATGTGGTCACCGAATACATTTACCCCGACGGCCCGCAGGTGCATGCCGAGGGGAGCTGGCTGCTGGCCCGGGGCTTCAACATGAGTTTTGCCATCCTCTGCGAGCGCGCCACGATTGATTTCGACCTCACGCGCGGCCCCGGGGCGCTGGTGATTTCCGAACGCGGCAAAAAACCGAAGACGGTGAAGCTCAAAGCCACGGATGGCTACGCGGAGGAAATCCGTTACTTCATTGATTGCGTGACGCAGAACCGCCGGCCCGTCACGGTGTCGCCGGAAGACTGCCTGACCGCGCTGGAAATCTGCGTGGCGGAGGAGAAATCCGTCCGCACCGGGCGCATCGTGAACTTGTAATCGCCGCCGTAAAAATTCAGAATCGGCAAAATCAAACGCTATGAACCAATCCAACCGGCTTAAATTGTTCGTGATGATGGTGCTCGAGTTCTTCATCTGGGGCGCGTGGCTGCCGCTGATTTTCACGTACCTGCCGAGCCTTGGGTTTTCCGCCGGCGAACAGGCGTGGATTCTGAATGCGTTTCCCATTGCCGCCATCGTGGGCATGTTTTTCAGCAATCAGTTTTGCGACCGGAATTTTGCGGCGGAAAAGTTTCTCGCGTTTAGCCATCTGATTGGCGGAGTCGCGATGATCGGACTGGCGTTCACGAAGGCGTTCTGGCCGTTCTTCGGGCTGATGCTCCTGCACTGCCTCCTCTTTGTGCCGACCATGTCCATTGTGAATTCCATCGCCTTTACGCACATGAAGGATTCGCAGAAGGAGTTCGGTCTGGTGCGCATGGGCGGGACCATCGGCTGGGTGCTGGCCACGTGGCCGTTCATTTTCATTTTAGTGGACTGGGACAAGGTTCACGCCGCGAACACGCACGGTTTTGTCGGCTGGCTCGGCGCGGTGCTCAGCTCCGGTCTGACCGGTGACAAGTTGAAAGCCGCGACCGCCTGGACCTATGTCGTGGCGGGGATCGCCTCGCTCGCGCTGGCGGGATTCAGCTTCCTGTTGCCGCACACGCCGCCGCAAAAGGCCGGCGCGGGTGGCGGGGAAAAACTCGCCTGGCTCGAGGCGCTCAAGCTGCTGCGGCATCCGTTCGTGCTGGTGCTGTGGCTGGTCACGCTCGTGGACGCCTTCGTACACAACTGCTATTTCAATTGGACCGGCAGCTTTCTCGGTGCGGACCAAGCGGCGGGCGGCGTGGGCATTCCCGGCAACTGGATCATGCCGGTGATGAGCGTCGGCCAGATCGCGGAAATCTCCACCATGTTCATCCTGGGAGCGACGCTCAAGCGCCTTGGCTGGCGGGCCACGATGATCGTCGGCATTCTGGGTCACGCGGCGCGCTTCGCCGTTTACGCCTTCTTCCCGCAGCATCCGGCGCTGATCATACTGGTGCAAATCCTGCACGGCATCTGCTACGCGTTCTTCTTTGCCACGGTGTACATCTTTGCGGATGCCTATTTCCCCAAGGACGTGCGCGCCAGTGCGCAGGGCTTGTTTAACGTGATGATCCTCGGCGTGGGCTGTCTGCTCGCAAACTCCATTTGCCCGTTCCTCGGCCAGCAATTCACCGCCAACGGCGTGACCAACTACCATGGGCTGTTCTTGATTCCGATGATCGCGGGTCTGGTGGCCGCCGTGTCACTCGCGCTGTTCTTCCATCCGCCGAAGACGAATGTGCCGGTGCAGGCGGGGCATTAAACACGGTTTATCGAAGTCATCGGCGGAGCATTAAACCAGCAATCATATGGTTTAAGCGCCCGTTAAAGAAGTAGCAGCCGACGTAAGGAGGCTCTAATATTTTGGAAACAATTATTCATTTAGAGCCTCCTCACGTCGGCTGCTACATCGTTAAGATTTCACTTCCCCCCATCCCGCCACCGGGGAAGAATTTCCTTAATCGGCGGCCACGCGGGAGAGTTGGTGATGCTGGTTTCGTTCCAGGTGGTGGCGATGTAGCCGAGCACGTGCGAATCATTTCGACGCTCCGTATCTTCGCTGAAGGCGAGGGCGGCTTTGAGGGGGAGAAATCCGCAGGCGAGCACGCGGAAACCTTTCGCTGTCAGATACGGCACGGAAGGATAGCTCCGTTTCCATTCGTAATGCCAGTCGCACTGGATGATGTCGTGGGGGATCCGGTCAATTGCGCCGCTTAAATCATTTTGCGCGGTGTCGAAGCGGGAGACGCCCTGATATTTCGTGCCGATAATCCGGTCGGACCACATGAGCATTGCGAGGTGGCGCTGGCCGACGATGTGGTCGTGGAGAGCGTTCACCTGAGCGACGAAAAGTTCCGCCGGATTCGCGCCACGACAGCGTGGACATTCGTCCGTGCCGATCAGATAGACTTCATCCATGCCCACGTGAAAGGCATCAGCTTCAAAGGCGTCCGCCATGTCGTCAATCAGCGAGAAGACAATGTCATTCAAACCCGGCGCGCGCGGACACCAGCTCAGGCAATACATGTCCTTGTTGGTGAGCGATTGCGACGGCGTCTCGTTAAAATCCGGATGCTGGCGGAGCAGGGGAGCAATGTGACCACCAAAGGATTGATGCCCCAGGCAGTTGAACTGCGGAATCAGCCGGATGCCACATTGACGTGCCGTAGCCGCGAGTTGATGGGCCGTAGCCCTAGTCACGAAATGCCGGTTCCGCATCTCCGGATGACCGGTGAATTCAAAGCTGTAGTTCACCTCCACTATCACCACATTCGCCCCGGCGGCGGCCAGACCGGGCAGCGTCTTGACCAGTTCCTGCGCGGATTTCTCGTTGTCGAGCCACAGATGCACGCCTCGCCAGTTCTGGTTTTCCGCCCTCCAGCGGTTCAGGGCGGAGGTTTTTGTTCCCGGCTGGCTGGCGCACGAGACGGCCAGTCCGGCCGCGACCATGATAATCAAGACAGTGGCGAGGCGGGTAAGGGCGCGCCCTGACGTTGCCATAAAATCCGGAGCCGTAGTATTCCCGCAAACCGTACGCATGACAGACTTCTCCCCCTCTCCGCCATTGGTAAATGGGGGAGAGGGTCGGGGTGAGGTGGCGCTCATCTCATTAGCCTCGGGGGTGGTATTGGGATATGCCCGGCGGGAAAACCGGGAACGAATGAACATGGCGCAAATCACACGGTATGGTTTAGGGTGCCAGTGGTTTGGCGGACAGTCAAAAGATGTACCTTTTCTTGCGGTATTGTAACACCAGCGTGCCGCTGGACCCCATGTTTAACCGCCGATGTGCTAAAGCTGGACGTAACATGGATTATGCGAAGGGACACGAATTTGGAGAATCCCGGGAGGGAATGCTCATGGCCACGAATGAACACGGATGGGGAAGGGGATGAACGCGGAGTCGCGGAGGTGTGAGGAGGAGGGGTGAAACAGAGTGAAGACGGAGAAATTCAAGGCATCCTGACGATGCCGAGGGCTGAAGGCCCGCAAGGTTATAGCCCAGGCAGGAGCGAGTCGGCGAGCGGAGGTCTGGGTAGATGCCATCAAATTGTTCTCCGGCCTGTAGGGCCGGCACCGCGTCAATGCGTGCCGGCGTGCCGGCCCTACAAGCCGGGAGATATGTTATGACGGTTGTCCCAGGGCTTGCGCTGCGCGCTTCACCCTGGGCTATAACATGGCGGGCTTTCAGCCCTCCGGC
Source organism: uncultured Verrucomicrobia subdivision 3 bacterium (assembly GCA_903872345.1). Taxonomy (GTDB): domain Bacteria; phylum Verrucomicrobiota; class Verrucomicrobiia; order Limisphaerales; family UBA11358; genus UBA11358. The sequence continues at coordinate 19,339 of CAIQKM010000037.1, forward strand.
AGAGCGCCGTGCTGAAAGCCGGCCGCAGCAATGCCCGAACGTTCAGCCGCGACGGATTGCTTCATGCGTCCGTTGCAATCCACGCGCTGCGGCTGAGACAGCCGCGCTCCGGCGTCGCCGCCACTCACGCTCTGGGCGGCACGGTGCGGCTTCCTATGAATCGGAGGCCGTTGGGTTCATCCAAAATGGCGAGCCAGGTGGGTTCGGGCTGGAGGATCTCGGCTATCTCGGCATCCGTCAGAACCATGCAGGCGGTGGAGAGGGCGTCGGATTCGGCGGCGGTGTTGGCGATGGCCCAGGTGCGGCGGGTGCGTTGGGCGGGCTGGCCGGTGAGAGGATCGAGGATGTGTTCACCTTTCACGGCGAGGCCGGAGCCGCCGACGGTACAGTGTTGCAGCCAGTAGCGGTCGGGGGAATGGTCGTCGCCGAGGCCGCAGGACCAGCCGGGGAGGCTGGCCGGGGGATCACCGGCCAAAATGCTGCTGCCGCCGGCGACGAGGAGGTGGGCGGGGCAACTCCATTCCCGCAGCAGGACGGCCAGGCGGTCGAGGGCAAAGCCTTTGCCGATGGCGCCGAGGTCGAACTCCAGTTTGCCTTGGAGGCAGCGGACGGAAAAGCGTTCGGGGATGAGCGCGCATTGGGGCCGGGCGGCCTGCGTTCGCAGGGCGGCGGCGGCGATGGA
>CAIQKM010000038.1 GCA_903872345.1 uncultured Verrucomicrobia subdivision 3 bacterium
ATACTGGGCCGCCTCATCCGCCGGACTCCACACCGTCGCTGTCGGTTGCACGCTCAACGCCGCCACCACTTTCAATGCCAGCGCATTCACCACCGGCGTCAGATTTGTCCGGCTCCCGCTCACTGCCAACAGCACCGGCTCCCCGCCTTTCGGTGGTGTCAGCCGTGCATTGATGGTGATCGTCTCTGCCGAATACCCATTCTGATCAATCACCCCCTCCAGCAAATAACTCCCATTCCAAAATGCCGTTTCATCCCCCGCCAATCCCTTTTCTTCCGCCGCCGCCTGCAACTTCTCCCGTTCCGTCACAAATAATTGCCGCTCCGCGCTCAACCGCTGAATCGTCTGTAGCTTTAATTCCTTTTCCGTCTCCGCCCCCGCCGCCGAACTGATCGCCGACCGTAAATTCACCACCGACAACGGAATGGCCTCCTTGGGCAGCACCGTCAGTTTCGGCAGAAACCCATCCACCCGGCGGGCTGCCAAGTCAGCCCATTGCGTTATCTCCGGTAGCGGCCAGCCATAGGTTGCACTGTTTAAAATCACCCCCGGCTTTACTGCAATCAGCCGCGTGGTCAGGTTCGTTGCTTGCGGCGTGGCCACCACCTCCAGCAGCAACAACCCATCCGCCCCCAGCAACCGCCCCAGTTTCAGATAATCCGTATTCCCCGCCGCCAGTACCTGCTCATGATAAACCTTCTCAATCTGGTCCCGCTCCAGCAACTGGATCTGGGAGTTGTTGGAAAAGGAGGCGGTGAGCAGGTCGGCCGCCGGCTGCGCCGCCGCCGATTCGGTGATCAGCGCCAGCTTCACCGGCACGTTGGGCTGGGCCGCCAGCCGCACCGCCAAAAAAAAGGCCAGCCCTGCCAACCAGATTGCTTTCCAGCTACCGCTGGCAAACCGGACTGCCGGACCATTAATAACTCCCAATGACCTATTCATGATGGTGCTGCCAGTAAAATTCCACCTGGCTCTTAAAAAAGCGGGCGTCATTAACCCGCCGCCCGCCTTCCGGACCGGCTGGCTCAAAAAACTGCGCAACCAGCGGATTCGCCATTCCCGGCACCCGAAGATCGCGGCGGAGGCTCTGATTCAAGAGAATTGCCAGTTCGGAAACATCAATATGCCCGTCATGGTTCTTGTCGAAAAACATAAAGCCGGGGTTGCCCATCATTCCGGTGGCTCTGTCATCCGCTTTCCACACGCCGTCCTGCAACAGGGCGTCAAATTCCGTCGGATCAAGCAGCCCATCGCCATTCCGATCATATTTTTGCATCACTTGTTTCGCGAACAGTTCCTCGGCAATTTTTATGCCGGCGAGTTCATTGGTTTCCAGCACCTGATTCTGGTTGGCATCAAAAAAAGACAGTTCGGCGGCATCCAGCCGGCCATTGTGATTGGCATCGATGGTGTCCAACTCAGCGGCAATAACCGCCGGATCGGTCAGGGCTGTTTCTTTTTCATCCGGGGTGAGAACGCTGCTTCCGCTGTGACTGTATTTCGCCAGCACGGCTTTTTTCCGGCTTTCCAGCCGGGCTTGTTTTTCCTGCAATGGCTTGATTTGCGCTTCCACCCGGGTGTCAATTTCCCGCACGGGTATCAGCCAGATGCCGGGATGATAACTAAAATCAACCCTTTGCGCGCTCATGCCATGCGCGTCCGGCGGTTTCTCCCGGCCCAAAAACAGGCTGTCGGCGTTGCCAGACATCCAAACGGCCGGCTCTCCGGGTGTCCATTGACGGGCAACCTGATCGCCGCCGGTCACCGGCGGACAGCCCTGGCCGTCCGCAAACTTCAGGAAGACCGTCTGCGGCTCGGCATACTCTGGGGAAAAGCACAGCAGTCGGCTGTGGTAGCCATCTTTCGGAATAATTTTACGCTTCACCAGTTCGCGCTCGCCGTTGAGTTCATCTTGTATTTCGGAATGGTCCGCCAGCAGGTACATGCCATCCCGCCACAGGGCCGCCGGCAAGCGCGCCAGATTCCATTCGACGGGCATGTTCCAGCGGATTTTCGCCGGCCGACTGGCGGGGTCAAACGGGTAGGCATGCATGCCGGTTGGCGGTTCGGTGGCCTGCCAAAGCAAGGTTTCCAGAGCCGTCGCTCCCGCTGCCAGGCGGGAATAGCTGAGCGGTTGGGGATAGTTGGCGGCGGTATCCCGGAATAAAACCCCGCCTTCAAATACCCGGGGCAATAGCGATGCCTTCGGCGCCGGAAATTCCATCCGCCAATCATCGCCGCTCCAAACGTACACATTGCCCCGGGTGCAAATCCGCAAGGAGTGATTGGCTCCGGAAATCAGCGTTGGCGACCCCAAATCCTGCCCATCCAGCACCGACTGCGCCGGCTGCCGGCGGGCGCTGGCCAGGATCCGGGTTGATTTCCCTCCGTCCAGAATCTCAAAAACCAGCTCGCGGTTGGCCGCATAAAGGTGGTCATTTACCGCAAACAATTCATAATTGGCTCCGTCGGAAACCGGCAAAACCCGCCAAGTCCGGCTTGAATAGTCATACTTCTGGATCTGCCGGTTTTCCGAATTGAAGAGTTCCCCCCGGAAGAGCACGCTGCGATCATAGAAATAACTTTGCCGGGTGCCATCCCATGCCGGGCACGCAACGATCTGCCAGTGCCGCGTGGCCGGATCCAGCAGGGCGATGGCGGGATAAGTGGCAAACTGGCCGCCGATCAAATTCCCGTTTTCATCCGATTGCGGAATGACTGCGTTATATTTGAAATCCAACAACAGCTTTCCGTCAAACCAATGATGAGCCGTAAAGCCGATGTCAGAAACCTGTTCACCCGGCAGGGCTGACAACGGCAATTCCAAAAACGTGTCTGCCAACAGAACGTTCGTGGCCGCTTCCACCGCTGTGGCCTGTGCCGGCACGGTTGCCGCAGGAGCCGCCGTCGTCACCGCCGGCGCCGGTGCCGGCGGAGCGGCGGCAGCCACCAATGGCGGCGCCGGCGGGGACACAATATTGTTAATATCATTTTGCAACCGATCCACCCAATACAGCGCGCTTTTTAATTGGTTGCGGGTTGGGATGGTGGCGGTGGCAATTTGGGCGACCAGATTGGAACGGTAGGCGGCGACCAATGGCTGCAATTCACGGGCCTGTGACGCCGTATAATTGCGCAACTTGAAGATCTCCATAAACTGCATGAAATCATAAGGCTCGTTTTGTTCCAGATATTGTTTCTGCCGGGCAAACCCGGTCTGCGTTTTCCGGGCCGGAACGGTTTTGTCCCGGTATTCCTGCGCCATCCGGCTAAGTTCCGGCTGATATCGGGAGATGTAGAGGTGCAGCAAGGAATCCCGGAGCGGCGTGGCGACCAAGGTGCCGGTCTTGGCCGTGACCAGTGTCTGCACGCCCCAATTCCCAGACAGGATGTCCACGCCGTTGGCCACCAAGGTTTCTCGGTTTGTCAGCATAGCTTCAAACAGATTGGTGAAGCTCTGGGCCAGCTGTAAGTCGTCATGCACTTCCGCCAGTGCCAGTGCCCGGGCTTCCAATTGCAGCAGCACATTGGTGGAGGCCGCCAGTTCATCCGCAAAATGGCTCCATACTTGTGGAATGCGCCGGCGATCCCCGTCATTCCAGCCCGCCAGCCGGGGAGACTCCTGGGGGCGCAGCCAGAAATATTCGTGAAAATGGCAGAACAACGGGCTGGCCATCAATTCACGATACATGGCCACTGCGGCCTCCGGTTTTTCCTGCCACAGATACCCCCACGTCACCTCGCAACGGAAAATGCTCGGGTTATCCTGCAACGTATGGGAAAAATCATCGTGGGTCAGCAGTTGGTCACCGACATAATATCCCCCATGCACCGCCGGCAACTGATCCATCCATTTGGCCACGGTGCGGGCCAGCTCGCGCAATTCCGCCAGCTTTTCCGCCACCGGCGGCTGGTATGCCGGTGCAAAATGAAAGTTTAACAGGACTTGCGAGGCCGCGTTCAAATCCGCAATACCCAGATTATACCAAGGCGACCATTTCCAACCGCCGGCCACCTGCGGGATTTTCAAATCCGCCAAGGCCGTCTGGCGGCTGTAGGAATAATAGAGTTCCAAGGCATGCATCGCGCGATCAAGATTGCGCGCGTCCGGCAAGGCGTCGGCCATCGTAAAATGAACATTTTTAATCGCATCAATCCGCTCAATTCGATAAATCAGACCCGCCGGATGATCTTCCTTTTTCTGCCGGATCTCATCCTGAATCACCTCGTCACTTGGCATCAACCCGGGGAGATGCATTTGGGGATCATAACCCGGGGAATAAGTGCTCATCGTGTCCGTGTAGGTTCCGACATGGGCATGCAAATCCGAAACATAAGCCCCTACGCGCACCAAGGCACAATCCAAATCCTGCTTGCCCAATGCCCAGGCCGAATCTGCCGCCGCTTGCGCCTCCACAAAGGCTCCCCATTTCATCGCCCACTGCGCCTCCGCAAAATACTGGGCCGCCTCATCCGCCGGACTCCACACCGTCGCTGTCGGTTGCACGCTCAACGCCGCCACCACTTTCAATGCCAGCGCATTCACCACCGGCGTCAGATTTGTCCGGCTCCCGCTC
>CAIQKM010000039.1 GCA_903872345.1 uncultured Verrucomicrobia subdivision 3 bacterium
ACAGTTTGTTTTCGGCCACCAAGCGCAAAGCCAGAGGCTACCGGTCTTCGGAGTATCAAATCGCCATGCTCTACTTCGTCGCCGGAAAGCTGGAAATTCCGTACTATGGCTAATTACCCATTACAAACGTCGAGGAACCACTTTTGAAATGCCTGGATTGTTTGCCTAATCGGATATGGTTGTAAAGAATCTGATCACGCTCGTCTTTAGTTAATTGCTCAACGTGAATCACGACTTGCGATTCGCGAATGATAGGGAGGGCTGATTCCTTAAGGTGTTGGCGAGCTGAATTATAAATATAATTTCGTGAGGTGAAAAGCACCCGCGCCCCTCTCCGTATTGCTGCGTGTATGTGCGGAAACACGCTATTCCACGCCGAAGCACTCGACCAGTCAAACTGAGTTGCCCCAAATGCATCGTCCACCCAGAAAAATTGTTTTGGCTCATTTGGATTCGAGTGCTCCACAAGGTCATCTGCGTTACGAACTTTGAATGTGGAGCATCCCCACTTGTCAAGCGCTCCCACAGCCAAAGCAGCGGCAATTGTGGATTTACCGCAAGCCGCTTCGCCGAGAAGCAAGACAAAACCATGTTCAAACAAAGCCTTTGCACTGCGTTGATATGCTTCGGTGATGACAAACTTTGCCAAATCGTCACCCAGTGCACTCAAAATTTCTTTAGCTTGTTCATGGGCTCGTTCGTCGAGTATTTGGCTCAAGTCGCCCAGTCCGTAAACTCGTGGCACAAGCATCCGGAGTCGTGGTGATTCACGAATGATGAGGGAAATGCGTTCTGCGCCAAATACTTTAAACTGTTTTATGCCAACTATTTTTAAGAAAGCTTCACGAATAGTTACCTCGGTAGTACCAGTAAGTCGGGCATTAGTGAATAGAAAATAATTGTCTGCAAGTCCGCGTTCGGCAAGCCGCTTCGCTTTTTTAAATTCATCCTTTAAATCGGAAAGCTGAATTTGTTTGTCAGCTTTAGCTGTGAATTTGCACTGCGCGGTAAAAGAACCTTCAAAAATTTCGCCATCTTTAGATATCCATCTGCCGTAAAAAGCACCGTCTCTTCCACCGTCATGAGAGTCAAAAAAACTTTGAACAGTTTGCCCCCATACCTCAGCGGTTATCGAAACGCACAGGTTTTGAAAGGCTTTCCAACCTAAAGTGTGCAGTTCATAAGTAACGTCTGTTGCTTGAACTCTTGTGTCATTTGAATTGGTGCTATTTGACATGCGCTAAAAAGTGCACTGCAGCCATTACTTTAACAGCCCGTTAACATTTGCTTTATAATATAAATTTTACTGTTTAACTACTTTGATAGAAATACCTAATTTGGCAAAGCCTTATCGATGCCATCTATTGATTTCGGTGTTTCACTTCGTTTATCCCCGATACTGCTCATCACTGACGTGTTCCAGCCAGTCCACGGCTTTGCCGTCGAGGGTTTCGGCGATGGCGATGTGGGTGAGGGCGGTGGCGGGGGAGGCGCCGTGCCAGTGTTTCTCGCCGGGCGGGAACCAGACGATGTCGCCGGGGTGGATGGTTTCCACGGGGCCGCCGAGGCGTTGGACGCGGCCGGAGCCGGCGGTGACGATGAGAGTCTGGCCGAGGGGATGGGTGTGCCAGGCGGTGCGGGCGCCGGGTTCGAAGGTGACGATGGCACCGCTAACGCGGGCGGCGTCGCTGCCTTTGAAGGGGGAGTCGATGCGGACGGTGCCGGTAAACCAGTCGGCGGGGCCTTTGGCGGAGGGTTGGGAGCCGTTGCGTTTGATTTCCATGGGGTTAGTTTAGTGCCGGTTGGGCGAATTGTCCATCGGCCGCAATCATTTGGGAGAACCGCGAATTAACACGAATTAACACGAATTAGGGAAAGCCGACACAAGGCGGGTCAACCGCCTTTTTGTCCAGCCGCGGCCGGCCGCCCGATCCGTGAATACGGGAGTATTTCTAATTTGGAAAATTCCGAAAACTCAATACTTTGCAAACCTCTCGCCAGACTTGCCCGTTCCTGCTAGTTTCCTTTGCGTTGTGAAAACCTGGTTCATCACCGGTACCGACACCGGGGCGGGCAAAACGGTTCTGACCTCTCTGCTCGCCCGTTATCTCTATGAACTCGGTCTGCGGGTGGCCGCCCTTAAACCGGTCTGCTCCGGCGGTCGCGACGATGCCCGTCTCCTGTTTAATGCCATTGATGGCTCGCTAACCATGGATGAAATCAATCCCTGGTATTTCCAAGCCGCCATCGCCCCCACGCTTGCCGCCCGGCAGGAGAACAAGTCGGTCAGCCGGCGCGCCGTTCATGCCCATATCCAGAATTGGCGGGAAAAGTCCGAGGCCATACTGGTCGAAGGCGCCGGCGGCCTGCTGAGTCCCTTGGGCGTGAAATTCAACTCCCGCGACCTGATCGCCGATCTCGACGCCACGCCCATCATCGTCGCCCCGGACAAACTCGGCGTCGTCAACCAGCTCCTGCTCACGTTGGAAGCTCTCTCGGCGAAAACCACCGCCAAGGCGCGGATCGTTCTCGTTTCCCCTGCCACCCCGGACACCGCCACCGGCTCGAATGCCGGTCTCCTGGCCGAGTCTTTCCCCGCCAAACGGACCTTTTCCCTCCCCTGGCTGGGCAAACCGTACTCCGCCGAGGCCGCCGTTCAGCGTCCGGACATCCGTCAGATGTTGCAGCAGGTGTTGGAAATGTGAATTTTTGTGCAAAAAGACGTTGCGTTTTCCCGCACAACCTGTAGAACTTTTTACAGCAGGTGATTCCGAAGCCTGCTGGCTTGGCGATTTCGGTTCCTCACGACCCAGGTATTTATCGGAATATGAATGTATTGTCGTTTTCAGTCGTGGGGGCCGCTTCTAATCAAGTAGAGCTCCTCTATGTATGGCAACAGGCCCGTCCTGAAGCCAAGGCCATTATTGCGTGCCTGTTCGTCCTCTCCATCATCGTCTGGACCGTCATGGTCCTGAAAGTGGTGCAGATGCGCCGTGCCCGCAAATTGAACACCTATTTTGGCGAGGAATTCCGCGGCCAGAAGGCGGTGCTCGACATCTTCGACCGCAAGCTCCACGTGGAAGGCTGCCCGCTCTACGCCGTCTATAACGTCGGCTGCGTGCAGATGGACGCCCGCCTGCGCGGCACCGGCGAGACGCCGCGCAAAACCCAGGTCTCCCTGAAGAACATGGAGCACGTGAAACGCGCGCTCGAAAACACGGTGGCCCAGGAATCCCTGAAGCTCGAGTCCGGCCTCATCCTGCTGGCCATTGCCGTGAGCGGCGCGCCCTTCATGGGGCTGCTCGGCACGGTCTGGGGCGTCATGAGCACCTTTGCGGGGATCGCACAGACCGGGTCCGCCTCCATGGCCGCCATGGCCCCCGGCGTGTCCGCCGCGCTCATCACCACCGTTGCCGGCCTGCTGGTGGCCATCCCTTCGATGTTCGGCTACAACTGGCTGGTTCACAATCTCCGCGCCTTTACGGTGGAGCTGGATAATTTCGCCCAGGAACTGGTTTCCCGCATGGAAACCGAATATCTGGCGGATGAATAGCCTGCCAACCTGATTGGTTATGCGCCGCTTTTCCCAACGCAGTCATCTGGTGACGTTGAGCGAGATCAACATCACGCCGCTGCTCGACCTTGCGTTCGTGCTGCTGATCATCTTCATCATCACCACGCCGCTGCTGGAGCAGAGCATCAATCTGCATCTGCCCAAGGGCGGCGCGCCGCTCAAGCAGCTTACGCGCTCGGATATTCGCACGGTGGAAATCACCACCAGCGGCTACTACTCGCTGGATAAGCAGCGCATCAACCTGCCCAGCCTGTTGAACCGGCTGGTGGCCGATTCCCGGTCCAACCCCAATCTGGTGGTGTACATCCGCGCCGACAAGGACAGCCGCTACGACCTCGTGGCCCAGGTCATTGACGGCTGCGTCCGCAACGGCATCACCCGCTATTCCCTGGGCACCGCGCCCGCGAGGTAACCTATGGATCGCCTGCAAAAAAAATGTCTGATCGGCACCGCCAGCGCCCACGCGCTGCTGATCCTCATTTTGATTGTCGGTCCCGGGTTCTTCCGCTCCACGCCCAAAATGGACGACATGCCCGTGCTGGTGATGATTCCCACCACCCTCACGGACAGCAAAATGAACAGCGGTCAGCAGGCACCCACGCAACCGCCGCCGCAACCCAAGCCGTTGCCGCCCCAGCCGAAGCCGGAAGTCACGCCGCCGCCCCCCGAGCCCAAACCGACGCCGGAGCCGCCCAAGCCGGTGGTGAAACAGGAGGAGCCCGACCAGCCTGACCAGCCGGATAAACCGTCTCCGGATGCTGTCGTGCCGGTCAAGCCGGTCAAACATAAGCCTCACGTAATTAAGGTGGATACCAGTCATCCGATCAAACGCACCATTAAGCAGACCGACAACACGGATGCCGAGGCCGACGCCAAGGAGGTAAAACGTGAGCGCGATGCCGCCCGCCGGGCGTTCACCAGCGCGATGAAGAATATTGAAAAGAATACTTCCACCGCCACCGAAGTGACCATGCCCGGCACCAGCAGCGTGTCCTACGCCAACTATGCTCAAGCGGTGAAAAGCGCCTACGACCATGCTTGGAAGTTACCCGACGACATAGCCAATGATGATGACGATACCTTGGTTAAAGTGACCATTGCCAGCGATGGCACCGTTGTTTCCTCCCGGATTGTCACGGCTTCGGGCGACGCGAAAATGGATGATTCCGTCCAGCGCGCCTTGGACACCGTTACTTACATCGGCCCGTTCCCGGAGGGCGCGACCGAAAAAACCCGTACTTTCACCATCAATTTTAATCTCAAATCCAAACGTCAAAACGGATGAAAAATAACCTGATAGCACTGATTACCCTTACTTGTGTCCTGGCCGCCCCGTCAATGTTGCGCGCAGATGACACCTTGGTTGATCGCGTCATTCCCATCAACGGCACCATCGGCATCTTCGGCAAGGCCCCCGTCCCCGTCGCCCTCAGCGGCTTCAGTGGCACGGGCCTCGAAGTCTTGCGCTTCGACCTCTACGTGCAGGGCTTCACCTTTGTCTCGCCGGATGCCGCCCAGTACGTCATCCAAGGCAGCGATGCGGGTGATGTTACCGGCACCGTTACCGACAAGATCGCCCGCCGCGTGATTCTCTCCCGCAGTTACAACGGCGCGAGCACCCGGCGCGAAGCCCATGCCTTTGCCGATGAAATCGTGCAGGCGATCAACGGCACGCCCGGCATCGCCCAGTGGCACGGCCGCATTGCCAAGATCGCCTTCAAGTCGCAGTCACCCGGCGGTCCCGGCGAAATTTACATGGCGGATTTTGACGGCTCCAGCGCGCAGGCCGTCACCACCGACGGCGCCATTGTCGCCCGCCCCGCCTGGCAGGCCGGCCGGCTCGCGCTATATTACACCTCCTATGCCCGGGGCAATCCGGACATTTTCTATCACAACCTCAGCAACGGCCAGCGGCACCTGCTTGCCGGTTACCCCGGCCTGAACACCAGCGCCGCCTCCTCGGCGGACGGCTCGCGCATCGCCCTGGTCCTCAGCAAAGCCGGCAGTCCCAACATCTGGGTGGGCAATGCCGACGGCACCGGCCTGAAACGCCTCACCACGGGGCTGGAAGATTCCTCGCCCTGCTGGTCGCCGGATGGCCAGTACATCTGCTTTGCCACCAAACATAACGAACGCCGCCGCCTTGCCAAGATACCCGCCGGCGGGGGCGCCATCGAATATCTGAGCACCACTGGTACGCCCAGCCCCTCGGAACCCGACTGGTCGCCGGACGGCAAATGGATTGCCTACACCTGCCAGTTCGGGGGGGAATTCGACATTTGCGTCGTCTCTGCTACCGGCGAAGGCCGGGCTCAAATTATCGTTTCCGGCCAGAATCCCTCTTGGGCACCCAACTCCCGGACGGTGGTTTTCAACCATGGTTCGGAAGGCCACCAGACGCTGTCTGTGCTTGACGTTTTCACCAAACAATACAAGGATTGTCACCGGGCACCGGGAAGTTGTTCCCAGCCGGCCTGGACGAAATGAGTCAATATCGTCTTAAATTTTAAATTTTTGCATTTAACCGTTAACTTTAACCTGAAAGTACTATGAAATTGAATAAACTGTTTTACCCGCTGTTCATTGCCCTCGTGGCGACCTCGCTGGCCACCACCGGTTGCAAACACAAACCCGTTGGTGTCACCAAACTGCCGGGTCAGAATGGTCCGCCCATTGCCGATCAAACTGGCGGCGGTAATATTCCGCCCGCGCCGCCCGTTGATACTGGTGACAAGAATCCCAACAGCGGCACGCCCGTCACCGGCAATATTCCGTTGTCCCCTATTAATCCGGATAATTTCAATCAAGATCGCGCCGCTTTTGCCGCCAACACCGTGCATTTCCCGTTTGACAGCTCCGCGATCAAGCCCAATGAACAGGCGAACATCACCGCCGTGGCCAGCGCCCTGGCCGCCACGCCCGGCAATTGCCTGCTCATTGAAGGTCACTGCGATGAACGCGGCACCGAAGAATATAACCGCGCCTTGGGCGAACGCCGCGCCGACGGATTGCGCGAAGCCCTCGTGAAGCAGGGCGTCTCCGCCGACCGTATTGCAACCCGCAGCTTCGGCAAAGACAAGCCCGTGGATCCCGGCCACAACGAAGCCGCGTTCTCCAAGAACCGCCGTGGCGAATTCATCCTGCTCCACCCGAAGACCGGAGTCTGAGCGGAACCGATTCAGCCTTTAGCTCTCACCAAGAGCCGCGCCTCCCGCGCGGCTCTTTTTTTATTTCATTCCCGAGCGCGGCGGTGTCGAAGACTAGAGCGTATTAAATAATACTGTAGCCATTCGGTTGGAGCGAGCCGGGCAGCGGTCTTTTTGGGTTTGGGCTTCGTTTCGGCTCAGTTACAGGGTTCTTCAAACCTGCGCCTTCGCCGAAGCCTCGCCCAAACCCAAAAATCCTCGCTCCGAACGG
>CAIQKM010000040.1 GCA_903872345.1 uncultured Verrucomicrobia subdivision 3 bacterium
CAAACTGCGGGAATGCGGGGTGCCACCCTCAAGGAATCGTCGCAGAATTGAAATCGAAAAATGACCGAACAGTGAAAATATACAGGTTTTACCGACCTGAAATCATTCTCAGCTAAATCTTAACCGGACAGTAGTGATTTGACGCGTTTATTTATTTAGAGCCTCCTCACGTCGGCTGCTACGTCGTTTAACGAACGGTTATCGCCCCGCCGTATTGGTCCGCCCCCACAGGGCCGGCGCGCTGGCGATGCCGGTGCGGCTGATGGCGCGCAGGGCGAGCGCATCGGGGCTGGCATCGTCCAGCCGGAGATTCGACTGACTGGCGGGGAAGATTTGCGTGGTCCAACTGCCGTTGGTGCGGAGTTGCAGCAACCACCAGCGGGCCGGCTCGCCCCCCGCATTGTCCCAGCGGGCGCGGATGGAATGGTTCCGGAGCGTAACGGAAAATGCCGGGGTGGCCGGCAATTTGGCGTTCAACCAAGGCGAGGCCGGGATGAGCGCCGGTTCGCGATAGGCCTCATGGGCGAGCGAGGCGTCCAGCGTGGGATTTTTCATCAGGGCCGAAATGCTCCAATGCACGTGGCCGGCATCGGGAAATTTCCGGGTCAGGCTGATTTCATTCAGGATTTCCGTGGCGGGCCAGCCGTCGCCGGTTTTGAGTGAGTTGAGGCCGGGCCACACATGACGGTGCTGCACGTTTTCGCTGTTCCACCAGCCGAGCAGCGCGCCAAAGCTCTGGCCCTTGGAGCTGGTGGACCAGTAAAGCTGCGGCGCAAAATAATCGCACCAGCCCTCGCGCAGCCATTTGCGAGAATCCGCATACAGTTCGGCGTAAGAATCAAAACCGGTGACCGTGGCCGGATATTTCGGCCGCCAGATGCCGAAGGGACTGATGCCGAATTTCACCCAGGGCTTGGCCGCCTTGATGTCGTGGTACACCTGCTCCATGAAGAGGTCCACGTTATGCCGGCGCCAGTCGTCGCGTGACAAACTTGGCGTCCCGTATTTTCGCCAGGTGGCGTTGTCGGGAAAATCAACATCCTGGCCGGCGGAGTTTTTCTCGTGATACGGATAAAAATAATCGTCGAAGTGCACGCCGTCCACGTCGTAGCGTTTCACCACATCCATGACCACCTTCAGCGAATAGGCCCGCACCGCCGGATCGCCCGGGTCCAGCCACAGATATTTGCCGTAGCTGCGCACAAATTCCGGATGGGTCTTGCTGATGTGATTGGCCGAGATTGGCGACACCGTTTGAAAATGATGCGCCCGAAACGGATTGAACCACGCGTGCAGTTCCAGTCCGCGCTGGTGAGCCTCGGTGACGGCGAAGCTCAGGGGATCATAATACGGCCACGGGGCGCGGCCCATGGCCCCGGTGAGATATTCCGACCACGGTTCGAAATCCGACTGGTACAGCGCATCGCAGGCCGGGCGGACCTGAAAGATCACGGCGTTCAACTTCAGCGCCACGGCGCGGTCGAGGATGGCGGTCAGCTCGGCCTTTTGCTGGGCGGTGGTCAGGCCGGGTTTGGAAGGCCAGGAGGAATTGCCCACGGTGGCAATCCACGCGGCGCGGAACTCCCGGGGCGGCGCGGGGGGCCAAGCCACGTCCGCCGCCAAGGCGGTCGCCGCCGGACGGTTCCACACCGCCAGCAGCAGAATAAAACAGAGTAAACGTCGCATCGCTATCCTTAAACCAATTATTAAGCGCAGGTGCCGGGGACTTGGCAACGCTTTTCCACCAGGAACGGCGCGGCGGGGCGCAACTGAACACAGTGATAAAACCCTGACACTTCTCCCGAACGATAGCCTGGGCCGCCCTGCGCTGCGGAGCGCGGCTGTCCCAGCCGCAGCGCGTGGCTAGGCCAGTTGGCGGCGGAACTTGCACGCACCGGGTTGGCGGAACGGCGGGGGCATGAGCAGTTCAATCCGGCCCGGTCTGGCGGTACGCTGCGGCTGGGACAGCCGCGCTCCGCCGATGGTTGGCGTTGCCAGGAGGACTGACGTAACCGGTCACTGTGTCCGGTTGCGCCCGGCGCGGCGGGGCACGTTCTAAGATACAGCACCCGAGACCGAATAGCTGAGCGCCACCTACCCATGAACCTCCATTATGGTTTCGCCGCATCGAGGAAACGGCCACAAAAGTTAGTTGGTCGCTCGCCCTCACCTGTGTCCTCCCCCGGGGAGAGGATTTTACCTTGGCCCATTTTTTTGTTTTTTCGCCCACCGGTCCGACCCATCCAGCCGCTTGATTCACGAAATAGGCGGGAACCGTTTCTCCTTCTCCCCGGGGGGGGGAGAAGTAAATGGTTATATGACTATTTTTCTTTTTAGGATTACTGGATTACGTGTGAAAAACGACCAAAGCATGAACATTGACATTGTGATTCGGTTGTTTAGGCTTAAATCATACGCGAAAATATTCGGTCGGCCCAACCCGCCTCGTTGATAAACCATTATTATGCAAAAATATAGATTCACCATAATTGGCTTGGCGCTCGCAGTTGCTATCGTTTTGCCGTGGGTGGTTGCGTATCGAAGCGATAAGGCTGTGCAATACCATTATGGACTTGTCGAAGGACGCCAACTTGAATGTGTGGCGATCGACGGCACACATTTCGACCGGTATTATTGTCTGGTATTCGATAGCTCCATGGAGGTCCGAGTGAATTACGGACACGGACAGATTCTCCTTGATGGACGCCCGTTGCAATTTCCATTGGGGCAGAACATCTGCTTCTTGAAGCCGAATGGACACACGGATTTTTTGAAAATAGCAGATCGTGACATCACACCAGACTTCGAAGGTCGCAGCGAGATTTACTACATTTTTGGAAAAGTACCGCATCTGAAGCATTTCACATTTGGTGTCCCACGGACCGAATTTATCGCGCAGAAATTTCAGAATTTGAATTGAGACTGATGCGTCCAATGTTGGCCGTTAAGCCCAGCGCTGCGTTATTGATTTTTGGAGAAATGAACACTTCGATTAACTTAGGAGAAATTTATCCCGCATTTTCGGACAATGCTTGTTCATCTTCCTCCTGTAAACCTTGAGAAGGCCGGGATGAGGGCGAGCGTGACACCCTTATTTCCACCAAACAGCCGTAAATTTTTCGGTCTCCCGTCCGTACCATGAACCGCTTTCGTTTTCCTTTCGGGTTCAAGGGTTCATGGCGCGGAATTCGATATCGCGGAATTCTCACCGCTCTCCCCCATTTACCAATGTCGGGTAGAAAACCCGCGCGGGAAAAATTTCCCGGCAGTCCGACCCGCCCGAAAGAATTTTCACAAAATATCGCCATCCGCGGAAAAAACCTTTAAAAAGTCCGCACGCTCTCACATGAACATCATACCGACCCTAAAACGCCTCGCCCTGCTCCACCTTGCCGCCGGCGGTTGCTGGACTCTTTCCGCCCTGGCCGCGCTCAACCCCGTGGATTTGCGCTGTGACTTTGTCCAAAACCCCTTGGGCGTGGATTCCGCCACCCCCCGCCTCTCCTGGAAACTGGCCGGCACCGGCCAGAACCAGCGGCAAACCGCCTATGAGATCGTCGTCACCCCGGCCGGCGGCGAAAACCCGCTCTGGGACAGCGGCAAGCTGGCCTCCGATGAAACCGTTCAGATTCCCTATGGCGGCGACAACTTGAAATCCGCCGAACAGGTTTTCTGGAAAGTGCGCGTCTGGGATGAAGCCGGCCAGCCCTCCGCGTGGAGCAAGACGGCCACCTGGACCATGGGCGTGCTTTCCCCCGCCGATTGGTCGGCCAAATGGATCACCGCCGCCGATACCAATCTGGCTTCCACCCGCCTGCGCCACACCTTCACCGTACGCCCCCACCTCCGCCGCGCGCTGGTCAACATTTGCGGCCTCGGCCAATATGAACTCACCTTGGACGGCCAAAAGGTGGGCGATGATTTCCTTGCCCCCGGCTGGAGCAAATACGACAAAACCTGTCTCTACGACACCCGCGACATTACCGCCGCCCTGAAAACCGGCCCCAATGCCATCGGCATTCTGCTGGGCAACGGCATGTATAATGTCAGCACCACCGAAGGGCGCTTCACCAAATTCAAAGGCTCCTTCGGCCCCCAAAAGGCCATCGCCCAAATCCGGCTGGAATACGCCGATGGCACCGTCGAAACCGTCGGCACCGATGACTCCTGGCAGGTCGCCCCCGGCCCCATCACGTTTTCCTCGATTTATGGCGGCGAAGATTATGATGCCCGCCTCGCCCAACCCGGCTGGGACACCGCCGCCTTCCAGACTGACTCCGTCTGGCAACCCGCGACCGTCACCAGCGGCCCCGGCGGCGAACTCAAAGGCCTCTCCTGCGCCGCCCCGCCGATTCGCCGGTTTGAAATTCACCGCCCCGTCGCCACCCGCACGCTTACCAATGGCGATGTGGTGTTTGACCTCGGCCAGAACACCGCGCATCTGCCGGAAATCCGCGTGGCCGGTCCCGCCGGCAGCCGTGTCCGCCTCTACCCGACCGAACTGATCAATGACGACGGCTCGATGCACCAAGGCTCCATGGGTGCCGGCCATCGCGGCGCCGTCTGGTGCGAATTCACCAAAGGCACGGATGGCGTGGAAATTTGGTCGCCCCGCTTCTTCTATGTCGGCTGCCGTTACGTACAGGTTCATTGCACCTCCGCCGTCACCAACGGCCCGCTGCCGACGGTCAAATCGCTTTCGGCCGCCGCCGTCAATTCCGCCTCCGACCCCGTCGGGGAATTCGCCTGCTCCAACGACCTGTTCAATCGCATCCGCATGCTCGTCCGCTGGGCGCAGCGCGCCAACATGGTCAGCCTCATGACCGACTGTCCCCACCGCGAACGCCTCGGCTGGCTGGAGGAAGACCACCTGAACGGCCCCGCCCTGCGCTATGAATTTGATCTCGACCGCCTGTTCACCAAAACGTTGAACGACATCGGCGATTCGCAACTCACCAACGGCCTGGTGCCCACCATTGCGCCCGAGTACACCATCTTCCGCGATAAAAACGACACCACCCACCTGCGCGGCATGTTCGGCGATTCCCCCGAATGGAGCAGCACGTTCATCCTCGTGCCCTGGCAGCAATATGAATTCGCCGGCGACCTCGATTTGTTCCGCCAGCACTACGACGCCATGAAGGCGTACCTCGCCTATTTCGGCACCCGCACAAAAGATTACATTGCGAATTACGGTTTGGGCGACTGGTATGACGTCGGCCCCAATCACCCCGGCGTCTCCCAACTCACGCCCATCGCCCTCACGGCCACCGCCTTTTATTATCAGGATGTCGCCATCATGGCGCAGGTGGCCGGGCTGCTTGGCAAATCCGCTGACGCGCGGGAGTACTCCGGCCTCGCGGAGAAAATCCGCGCCGCCTTCAATGCGAAATTTTATCACGCGGAGAAACAGTCCTACGCCACCGGCTCCCAATGCGCCAACTCCATTCCCTTGGTGATGAATCTGTGCGAACCGGCCAACCGCGCCGACGTGCTGAACGCCATCGTGGCCGATGTCCGCGCCCACACGAACGCCCTCACCGCCGGCGATGTCGGGTACCGTTACCTGCTTCGCGCCCTGGCCGACGGCGGCCGCAGCGATGTGATTTTTGACATCAACAACCAGTCCGACAAACCCGGCTACGGCCTCCAGTTGAAACGCGGCGCCACCAGTCTCACCGAAGCCTGGGACGCCGGTCGGGGCTCCTCGCAGGATCATTTCATGCTCGGCCAGATTCAGGAATGGTTCTATCACGACCTCGCCGGCATCCGCTCCGCCGGTGCCGGTTTCAAGCAGATCATCATCGCCCCGCAACCCGTCGGCGACGTCACCTGGACCCGCGCCACCTATGATTCCGTGCGGGGAAAAATTGTGAGCGATTGGAAACGCAATGCCACCACCTTCACCTTGAAAGTCGTCATCCCGCCGAACACCACCGCGACCGTATTTGTCCCGGCTGCAGCGGGTGCCAAAGTCACGGTCAACAAGCCGGGTGCCAGCTTCCTGCGTGAGGAAAACGGTTGTCAAGTCTTCGCCACCGCTTCGGGGAGCTATACGTTTACGGCACGATAAGCTTACGGCAACTGTCCAAAAAAGAAACTAACCGACCCGTGGTATTCGCCATGGGCCATGCCGCGCTGGCCGGCCGGGCACACCGCCTCCGCCGCCTGGAATTTGCTGCCAATCGGCGGAATGATGTCGAGCAAGCCGAGACCGCAGGTCGGCACCGGCGGCATCGTGTGCCCCGCCAGGTTGGCCGGCGGGAACTCGGGCGTCAGCACCTGCGTATAAGGCACATGGTTGGGAACGATCGTGATCAAGCCCTCCGCCGTTTGCCATTGCAGCCAGCGCACCCCGGCGAAGCAGCCTTTGAATTCCGGGTAAACCCAGTCATGCCAGCCGGTGATGGTATTGTTGTAATCATTCTCCCAAACCCCGAAACTCGCGCCTTCCAAGCGGTTCTGCCAAACGCGGTACGGCCCCTGCCCCAGCCAGCGCTTGTGTTTCACCAGCGTTTCCGGGTAATCAAACACCACCCCCAGATAATCATTCGTCCCCTCGGCGGCATAGGTGTAATCGCAATTGATCCACCCATTGCCATTCACCCGCCACGAAACTGATTTCAACGCCCCGTCATACTTGACCGAGACCACCGAGTCCGGGCCGTCATCCGTGAATGTAATATCAGTTACCCGTCCGTCCCCGCCGGTAAAGCGAGGACCGTTTGTCAACGAAATCACCTGTTCACCACGCCGCACGCCTGTCAGCCGCCCGGTTTCCTTGCTGAACGTCACGAGCAAGTCCCCCGAGTTCACAGTAATGACCCCGTTGGTTTCCGAGGGCACGGCCGGATGGGTGACCGGTTCGCTCGACAGCTCATTGAGATAATCGCGGTAAATTTCCAGCGACCAAGTCCAGGTCCACAGCTCCCGACCGTGCGGATCCTCCACGCGCAACGCCAGTTCATCCGCCCCCGCCGCGCCGGCCGGCAGCGCAAAATCCAAATAGCCCGTCCCGCCCGGCGGAACGGACGGCGACTCAATGACCCCGTCAGATGTCACCATGAAATTGGCATTCGTCCCGCGACAGGACGGAAACTTGCGCAACTGCCACGAGAACTTGCAGTCATGCAGATCCGTAAAGCTGAACCGGTTCTCCACCGACAAAATCCAATTCGATCCCCGTGTCACCTGCACCGGCGACCAGACTTGCTTGACCGCATAGAAGCTCGCTTCGCGCTCGCGATTCGGTCCCACAATGCCATCCGGCGCCTCGTTGCCGCTCACATCAATCTGGCCGTTGTCCGCCCGCCGCACACCTTCATCCAGAAACGCCCAGATGAAGCCGCCACCGATATACGGACTGTGCTGCATCACGTCCCAGATTTCCGCCAGCCCCGCCCCGGCCCCGCCGTCATAAAGGCCGTGGTTAAATTCGGTCGGCATGTAGATGAACTTTTTCGCGGTGTTCGTGTCCACCAGATAATCGTTTTTGTGATAGGCGGTCGAAAAGCCGGCGGCGGCGATCTTTGCCAGCTTGTAGGGCAGATAGTGCGTGGTGTTCACCCCGCTGAAGGTCGCCCAGGGATGCAGCACCCGGCGCTGCTGCGGATCATACTGGCCAAACAAATGGTCAAAGTTGGTATTGAAACCGCCCTCGTTGCCGTTGTCCCAAAACAGAATCGCCGGATGATTTACATCGCGCGTCACCATCTCCCTGACCAGGTTGGTGCCGGCGGCGGTGCTGTAATAATGATGCCAACCGCCCAGTTCATCGAGCACATACAGGCCCAGCTCATCGCACAAATCCAGAAACCGCGCGTCCGGCGGATAATGCGACATGCGCACGGCGTTCATGTTCATGTCCTTCATCGTCTCGATGTCCAGCCGGTGGACCGCATCGCTCAGACAGCGACCCGAGTCCGGCCAGAACGAATGCCGGTCGCACCCCTTCAAAATCACCCGGCTGCCGTTCAGATAAAGCCCGTCGCCATCGCGCACTTCAAACGTGCGAAAGCCAAACCGCTGGTTCATCACATGCACCACCTGCCCGTTCGCTTTCAACCGCACCTGTACTTGGTAAAGATTCGGCGTCTCCGCCGTCCACAGTTTCGGCGCGGCCACCTGGGTTGCCAAAGAAACCTGTTCCCCCGCAATGGCGGCCGTAAACGGCTGGCCCACAGCCTGCCCGTCCAACGTTTGAATCTGCGCCTCAATCACCCCGCCATTCGTGATGCCATTGGGAAAAACTTCCATGGCAAAATTGCCATCCGCCTGGGCATTTACCGCCACGCGGTCAACAAACTCCGCCGGCTCCGCCTCCAATGACACCGGCCGAAAGATGCCGCCATACATCCAATAATCTCCCGTGCGCTCGGCCTGATTCACCGAGGCATCGGCCGAATGCTTGGCCACCGCCACTTCCAGATTGTTGCTGCCGCCAGTCTTGACCAGCGACGTGACTTCGTATTTAAACCTATAATATGCCCCCTGATGCACCGGCCCCACGGACTGGCCGTTCAACCGCGCCGACGCATCGGTCATCACGCCGTCAAACACCAGAAAGATCCGCTTGCCCGACCATTCGGCCGGCACCGTGAAATCGTGCTGATAGAGGCCGGTCTCGGGCGCGGGATTGGTGGCATCGCGGTGATAATGAATCGTGCCGAAACCATGCAGTTCCCAGCAGGAAGGCACCGGCAGATTCGTCCAATAGCCGGAGTGCGCGCCGGTGGTGCAGAAAAAATTCCACGGCACCGCGTCATCCTTGTCGTGACCGGAAAGATAGAGCCGCTGCGTCTCCTGCGCCTGCGCCATTGGCGTCAGCCCGATCGCCAGCAGCCAGGCCAAGGCGATCCGCTGCCAACCGCTGGCTGGTTTGGTGAAAAAAGTGCGCCCTGATTCTGGCGAAGGTTGCTGTTTAAACATGTTTTTTTGACAGTTTGATAGTTCCACCACCGTCACCCGGCCACCGCCATCGTCATCAACCTTTCAGGTGTTGCCGGAATTCCGTGGGGGTCATGCCGGTATGATGCCGGAAAAAATGGCTGAAGTAAAACTCGCTGGAAAAATTCAACTGGGCCGCGACGTCCTTGATGGACAACCGCTTATCGGCCAGCAACAGCCGGGCCTGATCCAGCCGGGCGCGCTGAATATGGCCGTGAATGGTGCCCTGATTCGATTTTTGGAACAGCGCCCGCAAACCCGAATAGCTGACCTTGCCCAGCGCCGCCAGTTCCTTGGCCTTCCAGTCCCGCGCCGGATTGGCGGAAATCGCATTCAACACCCGCAGCACCGGCGGCGGCAATTCCTGATGCGGCGACACCAGCAAATCACGCGACATCAGCAGGCGACCCAGCATTTCCGTGATTTGAAGATGAACCTGCCATTCCCAACCGGCCGGCCGGCGGCGCACCAGCCGCAGCAATTCCGACTGAATGCGCGTGACCACCTTGAAATCCTCCAGCGTGAATTCGGCGTTTTCCTCGTCGCGAAACTCCTCGTGCCAGAATTCCAGACCCGGACCGCCGAAACGGAAACCCACGATGTTTAAATGCCGGCCCGGCGTCGGCAGATAGGTGCGCGGCTTGGCCATGTCCACCAGCCAGATTTCCTTGCCCCGGCGCAGCTTGAAGCGGCGCGACTTGTACTCCAGCTCCCCTTCCCCCGACTGCACCCAGAACAGATGCGCGCCCGGTTTTTCAAAGCGTTCGTGACGGTCCTCCCGCTCCACCCGCCGGGTGCCCAGCGAAAACAGATGCCACAGCAACCGCCGGGCAATCGGCGATGGCTCGACAAACAGCAGGCTGTCAGACTGGCTGGGCGTGGCGGACATTCCTTTAATTACAAAATCATTAAACGCATGTCCACTGTTCCGGCCAGGAATATGAACCGGGCTTGATCGTCAGCCAGCGGGAACTTCCCTCCGCCAGGGCCAGTGTGGCCACCCCGCGCGCCCATTCCCGGCGCACTTCCAGCCGCGCCCATTTCATCCGCCGCACCAGTTCCGCCGACGTCGCGCCGCCCTCGGCAAACAAATTTCTCACCTCCACCTGCCGCAACACGAGCTGGGCGATGTCCACGAGGTT
This sequence comes from uncultured Verrucomicrobia subdivision 3 bacterium, assembly GCA_903872345.1. Lineage (GTDB taxonomy): Bacteria > Verrucomicrobiota > Verrucomicrobiia > Limisphaerales > UBA11358 > UBA11358. The sequence continues at coordinate 10,089 of CAIQKM010000040.1, forward strand.
CTCGGACAGCCGCCGCGACACGTGTACATCGTGCACATGCGGCAACCCCACGCACAGCACCACCCGCCGCGCCGCGCCAAACGCCTCCACCACCCGCTGCGAAATGACTTCGCGCGCGCCCTCGGAAAAATCCGCCCCCCACATCAGTTCCTGCGGCAGGCTGAACACCGGCGTCCGCGCCTTTTTGGCCGATTTCACCAGCAACTGCGCCGACGGACTCGCCGTGCCGCAAATGAAGAGCTGCTTCCCTTCGTCGAAATTCAAATCATCCGGCACCGCCGGCGCGACCTCCGCAAATTCCGACGCCAGCAGCGCGCTGAAATATTCCGAGCCCCCCACCGGCAGCAGATTGGTGGCGCGGACGGCCGCCCAATCCCGCACCATTTCCGAAGTGTCCGTCTGCCCGATCAGCAGCGTATTGTCCGGCACCACCAGATCCCCCTCCGCCAGCCGCATCAGAAAATGTTGCGGCGCCCCCAGCAGGCGCAATACCTGCGACGACCGGCGCGGATACTCCGGGTCATGCGCAAACTCGGTCCGGTGGATCGGCTTGCCCTTCACAAAATATTCGCCATCCCGGATGACGCGGCCCAGCGACGGATTCGCCGGCACCAGCAATGCCCGGTTGAAATTCAACTGCCGCAGCACCGCCTCCACCTCCGACGTCACATTGCCGCGCAACACCGAATCCACCTTCTTGTAAATCCATTTGGCGCCGGCGCCCCACAACATTTTCGCCGCCGCCGCCGCGCGTTTCCCGGCTTCCACCGGATTGGCCGAACGCGAATCCGTATCCACGCAGACCAGATCCGCCTCGCCGCCCGGCATGCCGCTGCGAACGATTTCCGCCCGCAGCCCATGGCGCAATCCCAGCGCGCCCAGTTCGGCCGCGCCCGTCAAATCATCCGCAATCACTCCAATCATAGGGCTCCTTTCTGTCGGCCCCGGGCCAGATCCGCAGCCACTTTGATGGCCGAATAAAGACTCGTCGGATCCGCCTTCATCTGCCACGCAATGTCAAACGCCGTGCCGTGATCCACCGAGGTTCGGATGATCGGCAGGCCCAAAGTGATGTTCACCCCGGTATCAAACGCCAGCATCTTGAACGGGATATGCCCCTGGTCATGGTACAGCGTCACAATCGCGTCATATTTCTTCCGCTGCCCGGTGGTAAATACCGCATCCGGCACCAGCGGCCCGACCGCATCCACCCCGTTTTTGCGCGCGGCGGCCACAGCGGGCTCCACCAGCCGTTCTTCCTCCCGCCGGCCAAACAGACCATGTTCGCCCGCGTGGGGATTCAAGCCGCAGACACCAATGCGCGGTTCGCGCTGCAACATCAGCCGCATCGTCTGCGCCGTCAGTTCAATCACGTTCAACACCCGTTCCACCGACAGTTTCTTCGGCACTTCATAATAGCCGATGTGCGTCGTGACCATGCTCACCGTGAGCTTGTCCGAATACAGCATCATGCAACTGCGCGGGGCCTTGGTCAGCGCCGTGAAAATTTCCGTGTGTCCGGGGTATTTGACGCCGGAGAGATTGAGCGATTCCTTGTGAATCGGGGCTGTCACCACGCCGTCCACTTTTCCGGCCAGCGCCGCCTGAATGGCCGTTTCAATGAAAATATATCCCGCGCGACCGCAGGCGGCCGAAATTTTTCCGGGCTTTATTTTAGCCGCCGCGATGGCCGCACAATCCACTACCAGCGGACCGGTGGCCCGTGGCAACTGCGCCCATTCCTGGAGAGAGACCGTCGGATACTTTGCCTTCACTCCGGTCTGGAGTCGCGCCAGCACGCCGGCATCGCCGAACAGCACGGGTACGCAGCGTTTCAGCACCGCCGGCTCCGTCAGGGCGCGCACGCAGATTTCCGGGCCGATCCCCGCCGGATCGCCCATCGTCAACGCCAGAACTGGCCGGGTGGTTTTCATTTTCCGTTAAGCAAATGCAGCTCTGTCATCTGGCGGCGGATTTTTTCCACTTCCGCCGACGACACCCGGCGCAGCGGTGGCAGCACCTCGGGCTCGCACAGGCCCCGACAAAACATCGCCGCCTTCAGCACCGCCAGCGACTCGTTCAGCGTCCGCCCCTTCTGGTAGAGCGACGCCACCGTGTTCATGCGCAACACATGACCCGCCATGCCGGCGGCATCCGTCTGCCGCGCCGCCACGCATAACTGATGGCACACGTCCGGAATGAGATTGCCCACGCTGGGCACAATGCCGTCCGCGCCCAGCTTCAGGCCTTTTTCCATCAGCGCGCCCACGCCGACGAACACCGAGAAATCCTTCTTCCCGCCAAACCGGCTCAGCAGTTCCTCCAGGCGTTTCGGATTGTTTTCCGAATCCTTGATGCCCGCCAGTCGCGGATGCCCCAGCAACTGTTCCACCGCGTCCAGCGGAATGGACATGCCCGTCGTCATGGGCATGTTGTACAGCAGCAGCGGTCCTTCCAGCCGGTCCAGCAGGGTCTTGAACCACACCTGCAATTGCTCCGGTTTGACCTTTTCGGAAATCGGGGGATGGGCCACCACGGCATCCGCGCCCACGCCAAAAAACTGGTTCGCCTCCGCCAGATCGGATTCCCGGACATCGCCCAACCCGGCGAACACCAGCGCCCGCCGGTTAACCCGGCGCACCGTCTGCGCCACCAGTTGCCGGCGCAGTTCGCGCGGCACGTGCGCGCCTTCGCCCGTGGTGCCAAGCACAAACACGCCCTCCACGCCGCCGGCGATCATCAGATCCACCACCCGGTCCAGCGCCGCTTCATCGAGCCCGCCGCCAGCCGTAAAGGGGGTGACCAGCGGCACCACCGCACCATGATATTTGGAACCGTTCTTCATCTAAAATGTTGCCTCGTAAATGGCCAGCGCATCCGCTTCCGTGAGCGGTCGCAGGTTGTTTTTTAACAGGCGCGTCACCGACATCGCCGATTTCGCCAGCCAGGGAAGCGCGTCGCGGGGAATGGCCAGTTCCGCCAGGGTCTGCGGCACGCCGCAGTCGCGCGACAACTGCGACAAAAATTGCACCCCATGCTCCGCCGTTGTCAGGCTGGAACCGTTCCGGGCTACGCCCAACGCGCCCGCCACTTCCGCGTACCGCTCCGTCGCCGCCGGAAAATTAAACCGCAATACATGCGGCAGCAGCACCGCATTGGAAACGCCGTGCGCAATGTGGAACCGGCCGCCCAGCGGATACGCGAGGGCATGCACCGCCGCCGTGTTCACCGGCCCCAAACACAGACCGCCGTACAGACTCCCCAGCGCCAGCGCGCCCCGGGCTTCGAGGTCGCCGCCATCACGCACCGCGCGCAGCAGATTCGCGGCGATCAGTTTGATGCCTTGCAACGCATAGACATCCACGATCGGATGCGCAAATTTGTTGGCATACGCCTCGATGCAATGCGTGAGCGCATCCAATCCCGTCGCCGCCGTCACCGCCGGCGGCACGGTCAGCGTCAGCAGCGGATCCACATACGCCGCATCCGCCACCAAATACGGACTCACCACGCCTTTTTTAAGATCGTCCGTCTCATCCAGCAAAATGGCGTTGGGCGACACTTCCGCACCCGTTCCCGCCGTGGTCGGCAGGCACACCAACGGCAGCTCCCGGCCCGACAGCAGGTTAATCCCAAAGACCTCGGAAACTGTCTGACGACTGCGCGTCAAGGCGGCAACCAATTTGGCCGCGTCAATCGCGCTGCCGCCGCCAATGCCCAGCACGCCGTCAATCTTTTGATCGCGCGCCAACTGTAAAATGGCCTCAAATTTTTCGCGGGTCGGCTCGGCATCCACCAGCACCGGCGGCAGCGTTTCCACTCCGGCCGATTGCAAGGCCGCCAGCACACCGTCCAGCAATGGCAGCACCGGCGTGCCCGTGACGAGCATGACGCGTCTCACCCCGCGCTGCGCCAGAAATTCCGCGCAGGACGGCGCACATCCGTTGCCAAAAACAATCCGCGCCGGTTGCTGGAGGGTAACACTGTTCACAGGTTGGCCTCCATGGCGGTCATTGCCGCCAAATGATCCATGCCCGGCGTCTTGCGCGTTTCCCGCCAGCCCCAGTAGGTCCATTCCGATTTCAAATTCGTCTCCGGCGGAAACAGCCAGCTCGCCAGGTATCCCAGCACCAGCACGATCACGTGGGCAATCACGCCGATCATCACGTCCGGCCAGGTAAAGTTGAAACCAATATCCAGCATCTTATATTTGCCGCCGGTTAGCGTGGCCCACACGGTGAAAATCAGGGCGGCGGTGATGCCAATCCACAAGCCCTGGCGATTCGCCCGACGGCTGAAAAACGCCAGCAGAAACATCCCGGCCAGCCCGGCGGAAACAATCGAGGTCGCCGCATAATACAACACCAGCGCGCTGTCCCCCTTGTGGGCGATAAAAGCGCCGATGCCCACGGCCAGCGCCCCGCAAACCGCCACAATCAGCTTGCCGGCAAACAGGCGCTGACGGTCGGTCGCCGCCGGCCGCAGCTTGCGGTAATAATCTTCCACGCCCACGGCCGCCAGACAGTTCAGGTCCGAGGACATCGTGGACATCGCCGCCGAAAACAGTGCCGCCATGAAAATCCCGGCCAGCCCGGCGGGAATCTTCGTCGTCAGAAAAAAGGGAAAAACCTGATCGTTCAAAACCTTGCCACTCGCGTCATACAAATGGGCCGGCAGCGCCTCGCCCGATAACTGGTAATACGCCCACAGCAACGTGCCGATCAGCATGAACGCCGTCCACGCCGGCACGCAGAGCAACGCCCCCATCGCCACGCCCTTCAGCGCTTGGCGGTCGCTTTTCGCCACCAGATAACGCTGCACCAGCGTCTGATCCGCCGCGTACTTTTGCAAATACCAGAAGGAACCGTACAGCAGCATCACCCAGAAGCCGCCGTCCTTTGAAAAGTCGAAATCAAAACTGCCGAGGCTCATTTTATGATGCTCCGCCGCCAGGTGAAACGCCGCGCCCGGACCGCCAGGCATGATGGAAAACAGCACGCCAATGACCACGGCCACGCCGATCAGTTTGACGATTCCCTGCAACACTTCCGTCCAGATCACCGCTTCCAGCCCGCCCAGCAGGGTGTAGAGCACGGTCAACACACCCACGCCCACGATCACCTGGTATTTGTCCCAGCCGGTCATCCCGCAAATCGCCGACGTGATGGTAAACAGCACAAAACCCATCTTGGAAAAATGGCCGGCGGTGAACGCCAGGGCGCTGTACGCCCGCGCGCCGTAGCCAAACCGCTTTTCAAAATATTCGTACACGCTCATGCCCACGGCATGGCGGAAGAAGGCAATCAGGGTCGTGCCCGCCAGCACCAGCACGCCCACCGCCATGAAGCCCGGCACCAGCAGGTTCCAGTTGCCTTTGAACGCCGCCCCGGGATATGCCACAAACGTGATGCTGCTGATGATGGTGGCAAAAATGGACATGCCCATTGCCCAAGAAGGAATCGAACGCCGCGCCACAAAATAGGCCTCGGTTGTGGTCTGCCGCCGGGCAAAATGCAGGCCAATGCCCGCCACCGCGACAAAATAGGCCGCAATCACCACCAGATCCAATGTGCGCAGGGAGTTCATCTTATTGGCTTAAACTCCTTTCACGCCCCGTAGTTTCGCCGGTGAATTCGCCCTGCTTGAAAAGATATTCGTGCGTCAGCCGGCCGGTTTCGTCCCATTGCCGCACCGGGCCGTCCGCCACCAGCCCGAAAAAGCTCCGCTTCAAATCGCGCGCCTGCGGGTGCGTGTTCCAATTGGACTCCAGCTTCCGCCGGCCATCCGGCCAGAATTGAACCCACACGCTCCGGCCATCCGCCAAATCATGCACCCAGGTCCAGCGCTTCGAGCCGTCCGGCTGCCAAAAAGTTTCTTCGCCCGACTTGCGACCATTGATATAAACCGCCTCATGCTGCTTGGCACCGCTGTCGTAATAATCCGTTTCCCGGCCTTGCAGCAGATAACGGCCGCCGGGACAGATTCGCGCGCTCCATTCGGAACGGAGGGTTCCGTTGGCATAGGATTCCGAAAAACTTTTCACCACGCCGCCGGCGGTCTCGGGCGCAATATCGCCCGCGTCCGAAAGAATCCACGCTTCGTTCAGCTCATAATGCAAACACGGCTGGGTCTCCGTGGTCAGCACGTGAATGACGCCATTCGGCGCCTGCCGTGCGGTTACGTAACCGACCGTGCCATAATGGCGGTGCTCGTGATTCGGCAACTGCACCGGCAGCGGCTTGACGCGCCAGGAAACACCCTGATTGGTCGAAATGGCCACAAAGCAATCGTTGCCATATTTCCAACCCGTCGGCGGCGCAATTTCCTTCTTGTGCATGTAGGCGTCGCTGACAAAAAAGAGGTCCCCATTCGCCAACCGGATCAGCGATGGCCGCTGCGCGCTGCCCAGCGGCGGAAAGGCTCCGGCCACCGGCTTGCTCCAGGTGGCGCCCCAGTCCGTCGAAACGGATTGCGGCGTCCAGCCATCCACCGAACTGTTCTTGCCGCCAATCGCCAGAAGCGGACCTTGATCGTTCAACGGCACCACCGCGCTGTGCCGCCCGCCCGTGCGTCCGCCCATGTCGTGCCAGTGAATGCCGTTGTCCTGACTGCGCCACAGCAGGCTGGTGGACTTGTCCCCGTCCATCGCAAAGTAAATGGACTGGTCCGGACCCCGGAAAGCGCTCGTGATCGGCTGTTCCGTCACCTTGGCCATGGGCTGATCCAGTTGTGGCAGCGACAGCGTCCAGCTCGCTCCGTTATCGGTCGAAACCGCCATCTTAAACGGCACCCAGTCGGAAAGCCCGCGTCCGCCGCCAAAAAACCAAATTTTGCCGCCGTCCCGCCACAGCAGGCCGGACTGGTCGTTGTAGTTCTCCAGCTTGAAAAACAGTTCCGGCACATCCCAGTCTTCCGCCCCATAGCGCAGGCGGGCCTGGATGAACGAGGTTTCCGGATCACTCTCGCTCTTGCCCGGCGGGGTGCTGAAATAGACCGCCAGCGCATCGCCGTTCGGCAGAATTTCAAACCCCGGCGAATGATTGTGCGTAAAAACTTTCGGATCCAGTCCGGCAAACGCGGCCACCTCATTGGTCGCATTCTCCGGCGGAATCGGCAGCGCAAAACGGACGGTAAAGTAAGGCTTGGCCGGATCCGGTCCGTACACCGCAGCGGCAACCCCTTGCTTGACAGCCGACTGGCCATAGGGCAGCGCCGCCGCGCGCTCCAGCGTCAGCTCCAGCCGGTTGGATTCGCCATTGGCGGAACTCTGCGTCCCCAAAGTGAACCCGGCCGCCGCCACCGGCAATTGCTTGGTTTCTCCCGCCCCGGCCGCCAGCGCCAAAGCCAGCGCCCCGGCCGCCACCGTAATCAGGGGCAGCCGCGTCATATCAGCCTTTGCATGGTTAAAGCGCATGAGCGGTTGGTTGGGACATCTATTCTTAACCCATTTGGGCATTTCCGGTCATATTTATATCGCCAAACTATTTGATAATAATGCCAAACAGGCGTTTCTTCAAAAGAAACCGCTTGGCTTCCGGGGCGCGGGCGGGAATTCTCTAGGAACAACCAATTCCCTGAACATGAACTCGATCAAAAGCAAACCGCCCGTGCTCGGCGTCATCTACGGCAACCGCGACTTTTTCCCCGACCAGCTCGTCACCGAGGCCCGCCGGGACATCGCCGCTCTCTTCGCCAAACTTGGCATCAAAGCCATTCAACTCGCCGAAACCGACTCCAAGCTCGGCGGGGTCGAGACCCACGCCGACGCCCGCAAATGCGCCGAGCTCTTCCGCCGGCACGCCGGTGAAATCGACGGCGTCCTCGTCTGCCTGCCAAATTTCGGCGATGAGAAAGGCGTGGCCGACACACTCAAACTGTCCAAGCTGAATGTCCCCGTGCTCATCCAGGGCTACCCCGACGATCTGGCTCAGCTCTCCCCCGCCCGCCGGCGCGACGCCTATTGCGGCAAGATTTCCGTGTGCAACAATCTGGTGCAGGCCGGCATCAAGTTTTCCCTCACCGGCAAGCACGTGTCGCACCCGACGTCCGCCAGCTTCGTCCACGATCTTCAGCAGTTCCTCGGCGTCTGCCGCGTGGTCAACGGCGTACGCGGCGTGCGCCTCGGTGCCGTCGGCGCGCGGCCCGGCGCGTTTAACACCGTGCGTTACTCGGAAAAACTGCTGGAGCGCCACGGCATCAGCGTCACCACCGTGGATCTCTCCGAATTTTTGGGCAAGGCCGACAAACTCGATGCCGAGGCCGCCGCCGTTAAAGCCAAGCTGGCGGAAATTACCGGCTACGCGCCCGCGCCCGGCGTGCCGCCCGCCAAGCTCGTCCAGATGGCCAAGCTCGGGGTGATCCTTACCGACTGGATGGATGCCAACGCCATTGACGCCACCGCCATCCAATGCTGGACCTCCGTGCAGCAGAATTTCGGCTGCAACGTCTGCACGCTCATGAGCATGATGAGCGACAAGTTCCTGCCCAGCGCCTGCGAAGTGGATGTGACCGGCGTGCTCACCATGTACGCCATGCAACTGGCCGGCAGCACGCCCGCCGCGCTCGTGGACTGGAATAACAATTACGCGGACGACGACGACAAGTGCGTGCTCTTCCACTGCGGCAACTGGGCCAAGAGTTTCCTGCCCGACATCAAGATTTCCAACGCCCCCATCCTCGGCAGCATTCTGGGCGTGGAAAACACCTATGGTGCGCTCGATGGCCGCACCCCGGGCGGACCGCTCACCTTCGGCCGGCTCACCACCGCCGATGCCGAGGGCAAAATTCGCGCGTACGTGGGCGAAGGCGAACTGACCAATGATCCGCTCAACACCTTCGGCAACCGCGCCGTCGCCAAAATTCCGCGCCTCCAAAACCTCATGCATCACGTCTGCCGCGAAGGCTTTGAACATCACGTGGTCATGACCCAGTCCAAATCCGCCGGCATTTTGACCGAAGCGTTCCGCAATTATTTCGGCTGGGATGTCCACCATCACAACGCACCGCAGGATTGATCATGGGCCAACCAATGTTATCCGACCGCGAGCTCGCGCTGAAATCCGTCCAGTTGCGACGGCAGACGCTGCTGGCAATTTCACACGCCGGCGCCGGTCATACCGGCGGCGGTCTGTCCTGCCTCGACATTCTGAACGTGCTGTACAACCGCATTCTGAATGTGTCGCCCGCCACGGCTCAAAGCCCGGACCGCGACCGCTATGTCCAAAGCAAGGGACATGCCGTCGAGGCGCTTTACACCGTGCTGGCCGATCGCGGGTTTTTCCCGGCGGCGGACCTGGATACCATTTGCCATTATCAGTCCCATTACGTCGGTCATCCCACGCGCCATATTCCCGGCATTGAAATGAACACCGGCGCGCTCGGCCACGGCCTGCCCATCTGCACCGGCATGGCCATTGCCGCCAAGCTCGACGCCAAACCGTACCGGGTGTTTACCCTGCTCGGTGACGGCGAGCTCGCCGAGGGTTCCAACTGGGAGGCCGCCATGGCCGCCGCCCATTATCACCTCGATAATCTGACCGCCATCATTGACCACAACACCCTGCAAATCAGCGGCCGCACCCGCGACGTGTGCAGCAACGAGCCGCTCGATGAAAAATTCCGCGCCTTCGGTTGGGCCGTCAAAGTCATCAACGGCCATGATTTTGCCGCGCTGACCGATGCTTTGTCCCACCCCGCCGAGCCGGGCAAACCAACGTGCGTCATCGCCAACACGGTGAAAGGCAAAGGCGTGAGCTTTATGGAAGACGTGGCCAAATGGCATCATGGCGTGCCCAGTGAAACCGAATTGCAACAGGCCCTGGCGGAACTTGCCGCCGCCGAAGCCAAATTGAAGGAGGTCGCATGAGCGCGCCCGCCCCGTCCATGTACACGCCCGCCGCCAAAGCCATGGCGGAAAAGCTCAGCCTGAAAATGGGCCGCGCCAACCTGGATGAATTCGCCGCCACGCTGATGGAACTGGCGAAGGCCAATCCCAATATCGTCGCCGTCACGAGTGATTCGCGCGGCTCCGGCAAGCTCGGCCCCTTCGGTCAAGCTTTGCCCAAGCAGCTCGTCGAAGTCGGCATTGCCGAACAGAATCTCGTCGGCATCACCGCCGGCCTCGCGGCTTGCGGCAAGAAATCCTTCGGCGTCTCGCCCTCCTGCTTTCTCACGGCGCGTTCGCTGGAACAGATCAAGAACGACATCTGCTACTCGGATGTCCCCGCCACCTTGATCGGCATCAGTTCCGGCGTCAGCTATGGTGCGTTGGGCACCACCCATCATTCGCTGCACGACCTCGCGGTTCTCCGGGCCATTCACAATCTCATCGTCATTGTCCCGGCGGATAATTTTGAAACCCGCGAAGCCATCCGCTTCGCCGCCCAATCGCCGAAGCCGGTTTTTGTCCGGTTTGGCAAGGCGCCCATGTACGACCTGCATGAGCCGGGCACCCGGTTCACGCCCGATCAGGCCATTCAGATCGGCAACGGCAATGACTTCGCTTTCCTCGCCACCGGCGAAACGGTGGTCCACGCCGTGCTCGCCGCCGGCCAGCTTGAATCCCAGGGCTTGAAAGGTCGTGTGCTTTCCGTGCCCACCATCAAGCCGCTCGACACCGCCGCCATTCTGAAAGCCGGACACGAATGCCGCGCGCTCATCACGGTGGAAGAACACAGCGTCCACGGCGGTCTCGGCGAAGCCTGCGCCGCCGTGCTGATGCAGGCCGGCATCCGTGTACCCTTCCGCATCATTGGCATGCCGGATGAAGACACCATCACCGGCGCGCAAGCCGACATCTTCCGTCACTATGGCATTTCGATGGAAGGGTTAAGCCAAAGCATGGCCACATTACTCGCGGCCAAGTAACCATTCTCCCGCTCGCGTGAAATATCTCCTCGCCATTGACCAAAGCACTTCCGCCACCAAGGCGGTGCTCTTCGACGTCACGGGCAACATCGTGGACAAAGCCGCCTGCGATCATCGCCAGATTTATCCCCAGCCCGGCTGGGTGGAACACGATGCCGAGGAAATCTGGCAAAATGTCCTCGCCGTCATCCGGGAAGTTGCCGAACGCAATCGCTCCATCCTGGCCGATCTCACCGGCCTGAGCATCACCAACCAGCGCGAGACCGTGCTGATATTCGACCGCGCCACCGGCCGCCCCCTGCATCACGCCCTGGTCTGGCAATGCCGGCGCGGCGATGCGCTCTGCCAGCAGCTTCGGTCCCAGGGCCACGCCGAATCCGTTCAGCGCCGGACCGGCCTGAAAATTGACACCTATTTCTCCGCCTCCAAACTTGCCTGGCTGGTCGCGGAAAAACCCGACCTCGCGGCCCGCCTGCGCGCCGGCACCGCCGTGATCGGTACGATTGATGCCTATCTCATCCACCGGCTGACACACGGGGCCGTCTTTGCCACCGATTACACCAACGCCAGCCGCACCCTGCTGTTTGACATCGGGTCGCTCAAATGGGACGCCGGTCTGTGTGAATTGTTTAACGTTCCGCCCGCCGCGCTGCCCGCAGTCCGCGAAAGCGCCGCCACCTATGGCAGCACTGATGTGGACGGCATTCTGCCCGCACCCGTCCCTATCGCCGGTGTGATGGGCGATTCCCAAGCCTCTCTCTTTGCGCAACGCTGCTTTCAACCCGGTACCGCCAAAGCCACCTTTGGCACCGGCACCAGCGTGTTGCTCAACATCGGGGACACATGCAAAACCTCCGCCACCGGTGCCGTCACCGCCCTGGCCTGGGTCTGGCAGGGCCGCCCTACTTACGCTTTCGAAGGCCTCATTAATTTTTCCGCCGCCTCCCTTTCCTGGCTCAAAAACCAGCTCGGCCTGATCCACGACAACGCCGAGATTGAACCCCTCGCCCGCGCCGTGACCGACAACGGCGGCGTCTATCTGGTGCCCGCCTTTTCCGGCCTGAGCGCCCCCTACTGGTCGCCTGATGCCCGCGCCGCCATCATTGGCCTCACCGCTTTTTCCCAGAAGGAACACATCGTCCGCGCCGCGCAGGAGGCCATCGCTTACCAGATTCGCGATGTGCTCGACATGATGCGCGCCGATGCCGGCGTGACCTTGCAAAATCTCCACGCCGATGGCGGCCCCACCCGGAACAGTTTCCTGATGCAGTTCACAGCCGACATCACCGGCACCGACCTGTGCGTCTCCGAAGTGGCCGAATCCTCCGCCTGGGGTGCCGCCATGATGGGACTGGCCGGCCTCGGCCTTTGCCCCTCATTGGAACAGCTCGCCGCCCTGCCCCGCGAACAGAAAAATTATCACCCGCAAATGCCCGCCAGCCAGGTGCAGGCGTATTACGCCGGCTGGCAGCAGGCCGTCAAACGCGTCCTCTAATTTCCCGAATCCAGCGCAACCAACCACTCCTACTCACCATGAAAACTCCCCTGTTCAAACTCCTGCTCGCCGCCAGCCTCGCCGTGCTGGCCAGCCTGTTCCTTCCGACCGCCAGCGCCCAAACCGCCGCGAAGGACAAGATCGCCGTGGTTGTCTCCACCTTGAACAATCCCTGGTTCGTCGTGCTCGGCGAAACCGCCAAGGCCCGCGCCGTGGAACTCGGCTACGACGCCACCATTTTTGATTCACAGAACGACACCGCCAAGGAAGCCGCCAATTTCGAGAACATCATCGCCGGCGGGTACAAGGCCATCCTGTTCAACCCCACCGACGCCAACGGCTCCATCGCCAGCGTGCTCAAGGCCAAGGCGGCGGGCATCCCCGTGTTTTGCATTGATCGCGAAATTAACGCCACCAACGCCGCCACCTCCCAGATGCTCTCGGACAGCTATTCCGGCTGCGTGAAACTCGGTCAATACTTTGTGAAGACCGTCGGCAAGGAAGGCGAATACGCCGAACTGCTTGGCATCGTCGGCGACAATAATACGTGGAACCGTTCCAAGGGTTTTCACAGTGTCGTGGACCGCTACCCAGGCCTGAAAATGGTCGCCCAGCAGAGCGGTGAATTCGACCGCGCCAAAGGCCTCGAAGTCATGGAATCCATCCTCCAGGCGCATCCGAATATCAAGGCCGTTTTCTGCGGCAACGATGCCATGGCCATGGGTGCCTATCAGGCCCTCGTCACCGCCAACAAGGCTGATGTCGTCAAGGTCTTCGGCTTCGACGGCGCGGACGACGTGGTAAAACTCATCGCCGAAGGCAAGATCGCCGCCACCGGCATGCAATTCCCCAAGCTGATGGCCCGTCAGGCCGCCGAATACGCCGACAGCTACGTGAAAGGCAAACGCGATTTTGCCCAGAAAATTCCCGTCCCCGTTGAACTGGTCACGCAACAGAACGTGAGCAAGTACGGCGATTACGGCAAGAAATAAGCCCCATGCGCGCGCTCCGCTGGATCAGCTTCATGGTTGTGCTCGCCGGCCTGGCCTGGCGGTTTCCGCTCTTCCATGTCGTGCCCCTGCAACAGGCCGTGGCGGAGAAAAAGGCGGCCACGTTTGATCCCACCCAGTTCGCCGGCACCTTTTGGACCAACCGCCTCCTGGCCTCACTGGACAAAGCCGTCAGCGCCACGGTGCTATTGCCCGCCATCCAAAGCGATCCCGCCGCCGCCAAAAAACAATTCGCCCGCAGCGTGGGCATGGGTGAAAGTTATTTCTATTTTGTCGCGGGGATAGGGCGTGTGGTGTCCGTCTCCGACGATGAAATCCTCCTCGCCGTGACCGCCACCGGCACCAATGCCGACATCTCCCTCCCCGCCGGCCCGGTCTTCGGCAACGCCCTGCGCGACAGCACCAGCCTCCTGAATGTGAGCGACTACCCCAATTCGCAGGATTTCAACGACATCTCCGCCGCGCTGAATCATCTGGTCGAAACCACCGTGCTGCCGACCTTGCGCGTCCAGGCCAAAGTCGGCGCGCAACTGTCCTTCGCCGGCTGCGCCGAAGTAGCCGATGAATCCAGCGACCTGAAACCCTTGCACGTCGTCCCGGTGATGACCCGCCTATTGCCCAACCTGTAACGGCATCATGTTCAAATCCGACCATTTCAAACGCTTCCAGTCGTTCATCGCGCTGGCGGTGATGATCATCGCCCTGAGCCTGCTGTCGGACAAATTTCTCACCGTCGCCAACGGCCGGAACATCCTGCTCCAAATCGCCGTCAACCTGTGCCTCTCCATCGGGATGACCCTCGTCATCCTCACCGGCGGCATTGACCTCTCCGTCGGGGCCATCCTCGGTTTCGCCGGCGCCTTTGCCGCCGGCCTGTTGAAAAACGGTCTCACCCTGAAATGCTTTGGCGTGGTGCTGCAATTCACACCGTTCGGTGCCATGGTCGCCGGCCTGCTCGCGGGCCTGGGGTTGGGGTTAATCAATGGCGTCACCATTACGCGCTTCCGGCTGCCGCCCTTCGTCGCCACGCTCGGCATGTTGAGCATCGCACGCGGCTTCACCATGTTGTGGACCGGCGGCTTTCCCATCACCGACCTCGGCCCGCAATTCGGGTTTATTGGCGCCGGCTTCTGGCTGGGCGTTCCCATGGCGGTTTGGATTTCCGCCCTCCTCGTGGCCCTGTTCGTCGTCATTTCGCGCCGCACCATTCTGGGCCGTTACATCTATGCGGTGGGTGGCAGCGAAAAGGCCGCCGCGTTTTCGGGATTAAACGTCAACCGCATCAAGCTCTGGGTTTATGCGCTCGGTGGCGGGCTCGCCGCCATCGCCGGCCTGATCGTCAGCGCCCGGCTCGATGCCGCCGACCCCAAGGCCGGCCTCGGTTACGAATTGGATTCCATCGCCGCCGTCGTCATTGGCGGCACGTCCCTCAGCGGCGGGCGCGGCTCCATCCTCGGCACCGTGCTGGGCTGCCTCATCATCGGCGTGCTGAACAACGGGCTTTTCCTCCTCGATGTCTCCCCCTTCTGGCAACAGGTTGTCAAAGGCGTCGTCATCCTCATCGCCGTAGCCGCCGACAAAATGGGCGCACCCCGCGAATGATTATTCAGGTTTGACGGAATCGACCGGCCGCTTGCGCCAATAATTCGCCAGGATCGAACCGCCGACATTCATCCACACAATAAAGATCGCCGGGGCCAGCCCCACCGTGGCGAGCTTGCCCATGGCGCTGGCCAGGCCCGACGCCATTCCGCCGTTTTGCAGACCCACTTCAAACGCCACCGACCGTGCGGAATTTTTGTCCAGCCCGACGCCCCGGCTCAGAAAATACCCCAAGCAGAAACCCGCCATGTTGTGCAGTCCGGACGCGATGACCAGGCATACCCCCACCTTGAACAAATTGTCCCGCCCCGCCGCCGTTGTCATCGCCGTCACGTAGAGAATGCCGACAATCGCCAGCGTGGGCATGATCCGATCCAGCCACGCCAGCCGGAGCGTCAGCGCGTGATAGCTCGTGCCTATCACCACCGCACTCAGCAAAAATCCACCCAATCCGATGACCGACAAAGCCCCATCACCCACCAGACCTAACAGCCAGCCCCAACCGCCCAGCGCCAAAAATCCCAGCCACCCCAAAGCCAGAGCCGTCACCAACAGCACCACTCGCCAGCCGCGGCCCGAAGCCCGTTTCAGATAATCGTGCAACAAAGCCGCGCCAATCGGCACAATCATGATCTTCACGATCTCGATCATCATTTTGACAAAGCTCACCTCCACCATCGTGCCCGCCAGCAGCTTCATCCACAGCGGCGTCAGGAAGGGTGCCAGCATGGTCGTGACGGCGGTAACCGTTACCGACAGTGCCAAATTCGACCGCGCAATGTACGCCATCACATTCGACGCCAGCCCGCTGGAACACGAGCCAATCAAAATCACCCCCGCGCCAATTTCCGGCGGAAACTTGAAAATCTTGGTCAGCGCAAACCCCACCAGCGGCATCACGGAAAAATGACAGACAATGCCCACCAACACCCCGCGCGGATTTTTCGCCACCCCCGCAAAATCATGCAGACTCATCTGCGTGCCCATCCCGAACATCACCATCTGAATCGCCACCAACATCACCCATTTGTTGCGCATGTCAAAACCGTCCACATGCAGAAAATGAGTCGGATAAATCAGCGCCGCCGTCACCACCGCAATCACCCACGCCGTAAACTGATACGTCCGCAGCGCCGGCACAAACCGCAACCCCACCGCGAGCCCCAAAGTCAGCACCACCAAGGCCGCTTGCCAGCCCCCCAAACAACTCACGCCCAGCGCCACCAAAACGGCGATAATCACTCCCAAGATATATTTCCCCAGCGGATACATTCAGTTCGTTGATCTAATTGGAAAGAACCCGTTTCCCTTATCCGTGTTCATCAGTGTCCATCCGTGGTTGAATATTCTTCGCTCCCTTTACAGAACGGTCGCCAGATATTCCACCGCAATGCGCGGACTCGCCAGAATCGGCACCCGCCGGTCTTCCGCCGCCAGCGTGTCCACCACCCGCGCCATCGAAGCCTGCGCGAGCACGACCACGTCAACCTCCTGCGAAAGCGCTTTCAAGGCCGCCGCCACCTTGGCGTCATGCGTCGCCGCGTCACCGCTCATCAGCGCCTCAAACGCACCTTCACAGAGCCGCGCCGTCAGCTCAATGTGCTTGCCCGCCAGCTCCGCCCGCCGGGAAATCAAATCCGCCGTCGGCTCCAGCGTGGTTCGCAGCGTGGCGACCACGCCGATCTTCGCGCCCGTCGCCACCGCCCGATCCGCCATCGGCTGATCCACGCGCAGCACCGGCACGCCGATCAGTTTCGCCCCCGCTTCCACGGCCGGCCCGATCGAGGAACAGGTAACCATGATGTAATCCGCCCCCGCCAGTTCGGCGGATTCCAGATACGCCGCCACCCGCCGCGCAATCACCGCCGTCAGGCTGCCGCTGCTGATGATGCCTTTCACCAGGCTGTCGTCGGCAATGTTAAACACATTCACGCCGGGCAACAGTTCCTTGCACAACGCGCCAAACACCGGCACCAGCGTGGCCGAGGTATGCACCAGACCGAGGGTTTTCTGTTTCATCATTTCAACTTTCCGCTTTTTAAGATTCCAAAATAATTCTTCGGGCCCACCTGGCCGCCCTTGAAATTCACTTCCAGCCCGTCCGCCGGCGAACCCGGCGCAAACGCCCGGCACAACGGCGCGCCCGGCACCAGCGGCGCCGCCATCTCCAGCGCTTTGATGCCCAAGGCGCGCGCCGCAAAACTCGACGTATCCCCGCCCGCAATGCACACGCGCCGGACTTTCGCCTGCAACAAAACTTTTCGCAGCACCAAACCCAAGGCCGTGCCCAAAACACTCGCTGTGGCCTGCTGCAACACTTCCGCCACCTGCCGGTCCGAGCCCTTCCGCGTCGTGTGTACGATCACACTGCGACCGCGCTCCAGCAACGCCACCGTGGCCCGCACCGCCCGTTGCATTTCCGCCTGGGTTCTCTTGGCATTCGCCAGCGCCCCGGCACGCAACGCCACTTCGGCAAAACCGTGCTCCATGGCCCAGTCCATCTGCTGCTGCGTCACCGGCGAGCAACTGCCCGAACCCACCAGCAACTGTTTCACCGGCCGCACCTTGATCAAATGCGCCCGGCTCGCGCGCAATTCGCCCGCCGCTTTCCAATGCGCCGTCAGCGCCATCTCCACGCCGGAGGAACCTACGGAAAACAACGGCTTCCGCGCGCTGCCCCGTTCATCCAGCAGGCCGCCGATGCGCGCCAGGTGCGTCACCTCCAGCACGTCAAACAGCACCGCGTCCGGCTGCTCCGCCAGCACGTCGCGCAACGCCGCCCGCGCCTCGGCGACTGGCAAGGCCACTTGCAAAATATCGAACAACCCCACGGTCAGCTTCGTCTGCTGCTCCAGATGCCGCCGCAAATCCGCTTCCAACATGGGCGTAATCGGATGCCGGCTGATGGCGGGATGCCGGTCCAACCGGTGAATCGCCCCCTGGCTGCCAATGCCCATGCGCGCAAATAGATTGCCAAATAGACAGTAACGTCCCAGCGCCGGCGCACCCACCAGCAGCGGAATGAACGGCGCCTTGAACAGCCTTTGCCCCAACTCCATCACGCAGCCGATGCTGCCGATCGCCGGCGAGGAATCAAACGTGGAGCACACCTTGTAGTGAACCTGCGGCGCACCCAGGTCTTTCAAATGTTTCAGCGCCGGACGCAGCACCGCCCGCATTTTGTCCGGCGGCAGCGACCGCGTCACCCCCGCCACGCCCACCGCCTCGAGTTGGGGAAACTGTTTTAACTGCGCCCGGGTCGGCGGCGCAATGAACAGCATCGTGCGCACCCCGGCGCGCGCGAGCTGTTCCAGCGCGTCCGTGGACCCGGTGAAATCATCCGCGTAAAACGCGAGCCGTAATGAATTGCGACCTTTCATCCGCCATGCTTGCCAAATTTATCGAGCGAGGGTTTGAGCTCGGGATACTTTGCCGACGCCGACTCCATGGTCAGCCCCTCCACCGCCGCCGCCCACCATTGTTGCAGCGACCGCACGCCCGCCGCCGCCCCGTGCGGATGCGCCATGATGCCGCCGCCGGCCATGTACAGCAAGTCCACCGTCCGCGTGCGACGATACGTCTCCGGCGCCTGCCCGCCCCACTGACCTGAGGACACCACCGGGAGCACCGAAAATCCGCCCAGCAACGGCTTTTGACACGCCGCAATGGACCGCACCACCGAGTCATCGCTCTCCCAAAACTTGTTCGCAATGCCGTTCACATGAATCTGATCCACGCCCGCCAGCCGCCAGATTTTCTGGTACGCCGGAAATTCAATCCCCAGCCACGGATGCCGGTTCAACGCGCCCCAGCCGTTGCGATGACCATGAATCGCCAGCGCGCCCGCATCGCAAATTTTCTTCACCCCCGCCAGCCCCACGCTGTTCAGCGACACCATCGCGCCCGTGCCCCCGCTGCGCACCACCTTTTCATAATGCCGCTGCATCGCGTCCAGTTCATCGCTGATATTAAACGCGTACATCACCTTTTTGCCCGTGCGGTCGGCGTGCTCATTCAACACGCGCATGATGGCATCCACCCGCGCATCAAAGGGCGAATGCGGCGGGTCCGCCATCAGTTCGTCATCCTTGATAAAATCAATCCCCGCGCCCGCCAGCGTGCGAACCATCTCCGCCGTCTGCTCCGGCGTCAGACCAATGCTCGGCTTGATGATCGTCCCAATCAGCGGCCGACCCGTCACACCCGT
This sequence comes from uncultured Verrucomicrobia subdivision 3 bacterium, assembly GCA_903872345.1. Lineage (GTDB taxonomy): Bacteria > Verrucomicrobiota > Verrucomicrobiia > Limisphaerales > UBA11358 > UBA11358. The sequence continues at coordinate 29,269 of CAIQKM010000040.1, forward strand.
CAATTGGCGGCAACCCGCCACCCCGAATTTCGGTCCGCGAAAATGTTCGGCAAACGACGGCGGAAATTCCACATCCATCAGCTTCAGCCCGGAGAACTGGGTCAGCTCATAGAGATTGCCTTGCAGCGTCGAAACCAGCGTGGGCAGGTTCCAGCCCATGTTCTCCACCGGCCAGGACACCACGATCTCCGCGCGCTGAAAGCTTCCGCTCGCCGACCGGCAACCCGGCAGACTCGGAGTCGTGACCGTTTCCAGCAGCGTGATTTTTTCCACCCGCGCCGCAAACCGCTGCTTCAACTCCTCCGTCTCGCCCGGCACCGCCACGAAGGTGCCCGATGACTGCTCGCCCGCCAGCGAGGCCGCCGCCTTCGCCACCGCCAGCGGTGTCTCAATCAGGTAGGTTGCAACAATTCGTTCCATGTTCAAATTCAAGGTTTGGCCGCCAGCACACAGCGGAAGCCCGTCGCCACGCTGAAACGTCCCGGGGCAACGTGCGTGCGCGATGACGACCACAAACTCTTCGGCCCGCAATTGATCCACGCCCCGCCGCGCAGCACGCGCTGCTTGTGCGTGCCATCATAATCATCCGCGCACCATTCCAGCGCGTTCCCCGCCAGATCATACAGGCCCGACGGCTCGGGCGTAAAGCTCCCCACCGGCGACGTCGTCACAAATCCGTCGTTGTACCCCTCAATGTGCGGCCAGTTCGTAAAATAATTCTTCGCACTCAGATCGGCGAAATTGCCCGCGCCCGGCGGCGGCGGATACTGTGTGCCCCACGGATAGACATTCGCCAGCTTGGCGTTTTTGTCGCGCGGCGTCGCGCCCGATTCTTGGCCGCCAATCCCCACCGCTTCGCTCCACTCCGCATCCGTCGGCAGCCGGTACTCAAACCCAGAGGACAGCTTACCCGCGTCCTGCTCCGTCGCCGTCAGCCACCGGCAAAACGCCGTCGCATCGTTCCAACTCACATTCACCACCGGATATTCCGGCCCCGGCGACACCGGCGTAACCTCATGGTACAGCGCGTGGTTCCAGTTCGTCCCATCCAGCTTCGGCCCCGTGGTGGCAAACGCCGCAAAATCCATTACCCGCGTCTCAAAAATGGAAAACCGCACCCCCGCCGACGGCACCGGCAGAAATACCATCCCCAAGGTGTTCGTCCACCGCCCCGCCGACGGCAAAGTCTGCGCCTCCGCCATCACCGGCCAGGCCAGGACGGCAAGCAGATACAATCTGGGCAGCAGGGGGTTCATTTTGATTCCCCGGATATTGCCGGAATCCCCGCCCGCGAGTCATGCAAATAATGCCAAATGAATTTTGATAAATGATAACCACATCCCCGCCATTGCCTGCCGCCCGCAAAAAGCGTAAAACTTCCGCCAGACATGTATCCCGTTCCGCTGCCAAACCAAACCCCGGCACCCGCCACCGGCCGTCTCCCGCTGGATGTTGGGCGTTGGATGTGCTTTGTTGGAAAGCTGGGAGCAGCACGGGGTGGTCGAACTGTAAACTTGTTCCGCTACGCGATCGGCGAATTTGGACTGCGGCGGCAAGCGCAGCGCGACGCCGCTTTGGAAAAACGCGTCGCCGGGTTCGCGCGTTGGAAAGCGCCGTCGCCGCTTCGCTCTGCCGGCGCAGTCCAAATAGCGGCTCGCCCCGCCCAGACAGATGGTCTCAGTCGAGTACGTTGGACCATCGATGTTGGATGTTCCCCTTGCCCTGCGGAACCTACCCAGGATTTTATTACACATAAACCATCCACCCGCTTGGCAGAGTCAACACGCGGCAACCGTTTCTCCCTCTCCTCGGGGGAGAGGGCCGGGGTGAGGGCGAGCGTCAGACCATATTTCTGGTCCGACGGTTGGAAAAAAGCTGGCTCTTTCCCCCACCCTCCATCCTCCAGTCTCCATCCTCGTTTTTTAATTCGCCTAATTGCCCTGCTGTTCCTCGTCCCCCTCGCCCACGCCGCTCCCGACTGGGAAAATGAACAGGTTCTCCACATCAACACCGAGCCCCCCCGCTCCACCTTCATCCCCTACGCCGACACCGCCAGCGCCCTCGCCGGCCGACCCGAAGCCTCGCCCTATTATCTATCCCTGAATGGCGACTGGAAATTCCACTGGTCACCCCGCCCCGACCTGCGCCCAACCAATTTCTTCGAAACCAACTTTGACGACTCCGCGTGGAAAACCATTCCTGTCCCATCAAATTGGGAAATGCAGGGCTACGGCATCCCCATTTACCTCGGCTCCGGCTACCCGTTTAAAATGGCCCCACCCCGCGTCACCGATGAGCCTCCGACAAACTGGACCGCTTTCATCCAGCGCGACCCCGTCGGCTCCTACCGCCGGACCTTCACCCTGCCGGAGGCCTGGACACCGCGCCGCCTCTTCATCCATTTCGACGGTGTGGACAGCGCCTTCTATCTGTGGCTGAACGGCCAGCGCATCGGCTTCAGCAAAGACAGCCGCACCCCCGCCGAATTTGAACTGACCGATTACGTTCACCCCGGCACAAACCAACTCGCCGTGGAAGTGTACCGCTGGTCCGATGGCAGCTACCTCGAAGACCAGGACATGTGGCGTATGAGCGGCATCTTTCGCGGCGTGCATCTCTACTCCACCGCCGCCGCCCGCATTCGCGACTTCACCATCCGCACCACCTTTGATGCCGCCTACCGCGACGCCACGCTGGAGATCAAACCCGAACTCGCCGCCAAAAATCTGTCCCTGTCCAATTGGACCGTCCACGCCCAGTTGTTCGACGCCGCCAATCAGCCCGTCTTCGCCAACGAACTGACCCACGATGCCGCCGAAATTCTGAACCCAAATTACAGCGCCAAGATTCTCGACGAACGCATGGGCCAGCGCGGCGAACCCAAATTTGCCTGGCTCACGGGCCACGTCAAACAACCTGCCCCTTGGACCGCTGAAACCCCCAATCTCTACACGCTCGTCCTGACCTTGTGCGACGACCACGGCAACGTCGTCGAAGCCGATCGCTGCGCCGCCGGCTTCCGCCAGATTGAAATCCGCGACGGCCGCTTCCTCGTCAACGGCCAGCCCATCCGCCTGCGCGGCGTGAACCGTCACGAGATTGACCCGGACACCGGTCACGCCCTCACCCTCGACCGCATGATCCAGGACATTACCCTGATGAAGCGCGCCAACATCAATGCCGTCCGCACCTGCCATTATCCCGATGATCCGCGCTGGTACGACCTCTGCGACCGCTACGGCATCTACGTCCTCGACGAAGCCAACATCTGCACCCACGGCACGCGCGGTTCCCTCGCCAATGACCCGCGCTGGCAGGGCGCTTTTCTCGACCGCGCCATCCGCCTGGCCGAGCGCGATAAGAATCATCCCTCCGTAATCATCTGGTCCATGGCCAACGAATCCGGCTACGGCCCGAATTTCGCCGCCATCTCCGGCTGGTGGCATGAGTTTGATCCCACCCGCCCCGTCCATTACGAAGGCGCGCAAGGCGAAGTGAAAGACCCGCCCACCGTGGACATCATCGGCCGTTTCTATCCGCGCCTCACCACCGCCGCGTACGCCAAGCCCAACGATCCCTGGAACCAGCGCTGGGACCAGCTCCTCGCCATGGCCCAGCGCACCAATGACAACCGCCCCATCCTCGCCACCGAATACGCCCACGCCATGGGCAACGCCCTTGGCAACTTCGCGGAATATTGGGATGAATTTTATTCGAACCCCCGCCTGTTCGGCGGTTTCATCTGGGAATGGTGCGACCAAGGCCTGCACCGTCAAACCGCCGATGGCACCACCTACGTCGCCCTCGGCGGCGATTTCGGCGACGTGCCCAACCACGGCGGCTTCGCCATTAAAGGCCTCGTCAGCGCCACCCGCGAACCCTTCCCCAAATACTGGGAAGTGAAAAAAGTGTATCAACCCATCGCCATCCAAGCCATTGATGCCAAGCCCCGCCAGACCGCCGTCCAACTCATCAACCGCCATGCCTTCCTGAATCTGAACACCTACGAAGCACATTGGATCGTCACCAGCAGCACCAGTGAAATCATCCAATCCGGCGTCCTGCCGCCGGTGAATCTCGCCGCCGGAGCCACCAACACGCTCACCATTCCGGTAAAACCCATCGCCTCGCCCGCCCCCGGCGAGGAATACTGGCTGCGACTCAGTTTCGTCACCAAGACCGATTCCCTCTGGGCCCAGGCCGGACAGGAAATCGCCTGGCAACAATTTCCTTTGGACGTGCCAGCGGAGCGCGCCCGTCCCCGGGCGCAGCAATCACCAAGCAACCAGCCGGCCCCGCCGGCACCCAACGCTTCCGCCGCCCCATCACCCGTGCAGTTGACCGAATCCAACGACACCGTCACCCTCACCGCCCCCCATTTCTCCGCCACCTTCAGCCGCGCCGCCGGCACGCTCACCTCATTAAAATTCGCCGGCCAGGAAATGCTCGCCCCCGCCACCGGCGAACCCGCCGGCCCGATCCTCCAGCTTTACCGCGCCCCCACCGACAACGACAAAGGCTTCGGCAAATGGCTCGCCCGCGATTGGCGCGAAGCCGGCCTCACCAACCTCACTCGCCACGTGGATGACTTCACGGTTACCCCGACCAGCTCCAACGAGGTGCAAATCACCACCACCGTCACCAGCCAGGCCCTCGCCGGCGGTTACCGGCTTAAAACCGTCTGGACCATCCACGGCGATGGCGGGCTCGATCTCGACAGCCAATTCACCCCCTTCGGCAACCTGCCTCTGCTCCCGCGCATTGGCGTGGTGCTGCGCCTCGCGGAGCCACTGGAAAACCTCCGCTGGCTCGGCCGTGGTCCCTGGGAAAACTATTCCGACCGCAAAACGAGCGCCGATCTGGGCATCTGGTCCGGCACCGTGAAGGATCAATACGTCCCCTACGTAAAACCACAAGAAACTGGGAACAAAGAAGACACCCGCTGGCTAACCCTCGCCGATGCCGCCGGCCACGGCTTGAAAATCACCACCCTCGCCGATCCGATCAGCTTCTCCGCCCTCCACTTCACCGCCGGCGACCTGGCAGCCGTCCGCCACAACTACGAATTAAAACCCCGCTCCGAAACCATCCTTTCGCTGGATGTAAAACAAAACGGCCTCGGCAACAGCAGTTGCGGCCCCGGCGTGCTGGAAGCTTACACCGTTCCGCCGCAAACTTACCGACTCCGCTTGCGGCTGGAATCTATCAACCCGTGACCCGGGTGGCCGCGTATGCCAACCCGCAGATTGGTGGCGTGCTAATCGGCGCTTTCTTCCGGCGCTGAGAAATATTTGGCCACGAAAGGAATTTGCCGGCGATGGAGTACCAGCGTGACCAGGCTGCAAACCGCCACGGTGAGCGCCAGGGCAAAGAGCAATCCGCCGTCGCCCTGCACCACAATGCCCAGAACGGTGAGATGCGACATGATGGCACCGCCCATCACACCCAGCGCGAGCAGCGCGCCAAGCCAGCAGTGGCAACGGGACAACAGCAGGATGCCGGCAATCAATTCCACCACCCCGGAGCCATAGCGTCCCCACGGTTCCATCCCCACCTTGGTGAAAATGTAAACCGACTCGGGCGCGCCGGTGAATTTGAAAAACAACGTTTGCAGCAAGATGACGGCCGCCGTCAGCCGAACCACCCAACTGGCAATTTTTTGGTATTTGGCAAGCGAGTTCATAATGTACCGGTTTGGTCGCAGCGGGCGGCGAAAGCTTACAAAAAATGTTGCGGCCGGGCGACGCAAATGATCCGCGGCATCGTTGACTATGGCAAGCTGCCTACGCCGCAATTGCAAAGTTTGGACAGTCGGTTGAACGCCGCCACGGCGGAGTTTGACCGCGGCCGGATGAGCCAAGGTTGTTGCGTTTTGAGAGAATAGTTGACCTTGGTGAAAAAATTTCATTTGGACTCGGGCACCGCGCAACTTCGCCCTCCGCCCCCCATTGGCAATTGGCAATTGGCAATTAAAGGCGGCAAATCTCCTCGCCCGTAAAAACAGTTCAGCCAGATACCCGCAGGCATCTGGCTGAGAATGTTAAATCCGAATGTAGCCGACTAACCCCTCAGTGATATTCCTGAATCGTCTTCACCGCGTAGCCGGACTTCTTCAGCGCGGCGATGCCCAGGGCGGCGGCTTTTGCACCGGAGAGGGTCGTCATGATGGGCGTGCCGGTATAAACGGACGTGGTGCGGATCTTCACCTCATCCACGCGCGGGGTGGCGCCGCTGGGAGTGTTGATGACAAGCTGGATTTCCTTGTTCTTCAGCAGGTCCACCACGTTGGGACGGCCTTCGGTGAGCTTCATGATGCGCTGCACTTTCAGTCCGGCCTTTTCCAGCACGGCGGCGGTGCCGGCGGTGGCCACGATTTCAAACCCGAGATTGACGTAGGATTGCGCCACTTCGGCAACTTCATCCTTGTGCATGTCGCTGACGCTGATGAACACGCGACCGCCGATGGGCAGCGGGGAATTCGCCGCCATCTGCGATTTGGCATAAGCGGTGCCGAGATCGGCATCCAGGCCCATGACTTCGCCGGTCGAACGCATTTCGGGCGAGAGCAGGATGTCCTGCCCATGAAATCGATTGAAGGGGAAAACGGATTCCTTCACCGCCCAATACTTGGGCCAGATTTCCTCGGTGAAATTCAGTTCCTTGAGGGTCTTGCCGGCCATGACCTTGGCGGCAAGTTTGGCGAGCGGGAAGCCGATGGCCTTGCTCACAAACGGCACTGTGCGGGAGGCGCGGGGATTCACTTCGAGCACATAGACGGTCGAGCCCTTGACCGCGTACTGCACGTTCATGAGGCCGATCACCTGGAGTTCCCGGGCCATCGCATGGGTATATTCGCGGATGGTGTTGATGACTTCCTGGGACAGCGTGTGCGGCGGCAGCACCATGGCGGCATCGCCGGAATGGACGCCGGCGTACTCGATGTGCTCCAACATGCCGCCGATCACGATGGTGCCGCCGTTGGGCAGGCCCACATCGGTGATGCAGTCCACATCCACTTCGGTGGCGTCTTCGAGAAATTTGTCCACGAGCACCGGCCGCTCCGGCGAAGCTTCCACCGCGAAGCGCATGTAGTGCGACAGTTCGGCGTCGGAGTAAACAATCTGCATCGCGCGGCCGCCGAGCACAAAGGACGGGCGAACCAGCACGGGATAGCCCAGGCGTTTGGAGGCGACGAGCGCCTCGGCTTCGTTGGTGGCCAGCCCGTTCGGGGGCTGCGGAATGTTGAGTTTGTTCAACATCGCTGCGAACAGCTTGCGATCCTCGGCAATTTCAATGCTCTGCGGCGAGGTGCCGATAATGTTCACACCGTTCTTCTGCAGGCCCAGCGCCAGATTCAACGGCGTCTGACCGCCGAACTGGGCGATGGCGCCCCAGCACTTTTCGCGTTCGTAAATGTGGAGGACATCCTCCAGCGTGAGCGGTTCAAAGAACAGCTTGTCGCTGGTGTCGTAGTCGGTCGAAACCGTCTCGGGATTCGAGTTGACCATGATGGTCTCGAAGCCGTCCTCCTTGAGGGCAAAGGCGGCGTGGACGCAGCAGTAATCGAATTCAATCCCCTGCCCGATCCGGTTCGGGCCGCCGCCGAGGATCATGACCTTCTTGGCCACGTTGTTTTTGACCTCGTCATCGCCGCGGTCGTAAGTGGAATAGTAATAGGGGGTAAAGGCCTCGAATTCAGCGGCGCAGGTATCCACCAGCCGGTAGCTGGGGATAATGTTCAACTGCTTGCGCAAGGCGCGGATCGAGTCCTCGGTTTCACCCACCAAATGGGCAATTTGCCGGTCGGAAAACCCGAGCGATTTGGCCCGGGCGAGTTTTTCTGCATTTAATGACGACATGGCGATTAAAGTTGCCATAGTAACCCAAATTTTTGGCCAACTGTCCAGAACGACCGTACGCAATTTGGGGGGCGGCCGGGGCACGCCCATCCCCGGGCGCAGCAACTTGGCGAATCAAGCGGCGGGGAAAGAATCCAGCCGCCTGTACGTTTGGTAATTGCTGCGCCCACAGACGGGTGTGGGCCAGGACCGCAACCATATTGCAATTTCGGGGTTCTATCTCCCGGCGCCGCAGCGCGCCGGCGACGGGAAGGCGCTTGCCGCCGGGGGCGAAATGATTTATGAATGCTTTGATGAGACGGGTTTATCGAGATTTGAGCTGGCTGGCGGTGCTGCTGCCGGTGATGGCGGGGGCGCAGATTGATCCGGTCAAGCGCGACCTGATCCAGTTTGGCTACAATCAGCCCACGGAAGGCAAGGCGCCGCTGGCCGCCTACGCCTATTATTACCACAACCAGCCGGATTTCCTCCGCACCAACCTCACCCTGCGACTGGCCCTGGCCCCGACGTACATTGACTCCGAATTCGGCTTCAACCACGGGCTGGGACCAAACACCGATTTCGCCCTCGGCCTGGCCGGCGGCGGCTTTGCGGACGGCTACAATGAAATCCGGAACGGCAAATGGCTGGAAGGGCAATCCTTTGACGGCAACGGTGCGGAGATCAACGGCAGCGTCTATCACCTCTTCAATCCGGGTGACATGATCCCGCTCAACTGGGTATTTCATACGGGCGCTCGCGGCTCCTTTTATCAGGCCAATGACAAAACCTCCCCCGCCTTTGAACTGCCCGATGACATGGCCGAGTTCAACGTTCGCACCGGCCTGCGCTATGGCGGCATGGAACCCACATTGTTTCCCGATCTGGCGATGGAACTGGCGGTCTGGTACGAAAGCGAAATCCGCACCTCCGCCGGCAGCTACGGATTTAACGGCGACCGGGAACTGGAAACCGCCTCGCACCTGTTTTGGGCCTCGGCGGCGCTGTCCTACACGCTGCCGGAGAGCAAACAGAATATCTTCGCGCGGCTCATCGCCGGCACCAGCGTGAATGCGGACCGCCTGAGCGCCTACCGGCTGGGCGGCTTTCTGCCGCTCATCGCCGAATATCCCCTCTCGCTGCCCGGCTATTATTTTCAGGAATTCAGCGCCCGGCAATTTGTGCTGTTGAACGCGAGTTATACGGTTCCCATCGCGCCGAATGAACGCTGGAACCTGGAATTCAACGGGGCCACGGCGGGCATCAATTATCTGTCCGGCACCGCGCAGGCCGGCAATTGGGTGAGCGGCGTGGGCGCCGGGCTGCTGTATCGTTCGCCGTCGGACCGCTACAAGGTGATCTTGAACTATGCGTACGGCATTGACGCCATCCGCAGCGATGGGCGCGGCGCCAGCAGCATCACCGTGCTGCTCCAGGTGGATCTGGGCAAAATGCACAGCAAGGATTTCTCCCAAACCCAGCCCAATCGCTGGCAGGGCTGGAACTGGCTGCTGGGCCGTTAGGGCATTGCCAGCAACGCCGCAGCGGCTGGCCGGGCGAAGACAGGCGCCGGGGAGCCATTGTTCAATTATCCTTACCAACCAAATCAAAGCAGAACAGGAATTCTAATCATATCCATTTGTTTGTAGTATTGTTTTTTAATCAGTCCGCCGGCGCCCTGCAACCGTTCGCAAGTGTACCGGTTCACTTCTGCACCTGGTTTTCCAGACCGGTTCCAAGCGGATGCCAACCCGCCGAATCACCGCCCGCCTCGATGCCCGGGAGAACACTTCCGCCGCCAACCCCCTTCCGTCGCCCGCCCCGCCTCCTCAGACACAACGCCGCCCCAAGCGCAGCAATAATCGTTTATTGTCTTTGTTTAAGCAATTTATGTCAGGTCAATGGCAAACCCAACCCGGTCTCCTTGCGGCGTGTCACCTCGTAAACCGCTCCCCGCCAGACAGGTGCCGGCACGGATCCAAAACCAGACCTCGGATCAGCGCCGCCGCCGGCCAAACCACACCCGCAGCCGGATGCCTCCACCGCCTGACACGAGCCAAAAGCGCCGGCTAATGTTATTTTTATGTCTTCTTATAACTTTTGACTTGGTTGACTTTTTAATTGATCGGATTTGTGAACACTGTTCTAATCCAACAAGAAACAGGCGGTGGGCGGGCAGCCAGAGTGGCAGCCAGAGAATATCTGGGGAAACGTTGAACTGGTTTGGGCCGTTTGCTGCGAGGAATAAATAACGGGCGCAAGCAACAATAAAAATATTTAAGAACCAGACACAACCATCATACCTATGAAATACACATCACCAATTGGCAAGTTCAGTGCCGCCGCCTTGATCGCGGGATTCGTTTTGACATTCTCCACTGCGGTTAATGTGCAAGCCCAGATTGTCGTTCCTGGCAACGGGTCGGGTGCTCCAACCGGTTACAATTTGTATAATGCGAATAACGTCCCCGGTTTTTCGATCACGAATGGCAATCTGGTGTTTTCGGATTTTACCGCTGTTGAAAAATCACTGGCCATCGGGTTGTCCGGCACCGCGATTGATACTTATAACGCCAATGGCATTGAGTTTCAGTCTGGCGTTTGGACAGTCGATCCGGGCACCAATTATGATTTGAGCATATCGTTCATTGTTTCGGCGTTGAATGGTTCGCCCATCACCGATGTCGGTGCCGCATTGCAGGCTACCCCCCCCAACATCGCCAGGAATGATCAGCGTGGATGAAACGATTTCAACGGTCGGGCCGGGGGGCTCTATTGGCAACTCGATTGGCGCCTTGGCGCTTTTAGCCGGCGGGATACAATCAACAAATGTTGAATTAAATCCCTCTTACAGCAGCCTGTATATCTATAAGGATTTTAAAATGGATAATCAGACTGCCACCAGCGGTACCCTAAATGCAAGTGACATCATCCAAACATATGTTACCCCTGAACCGTCCACCTGCGCGATGCTCGTATCCGGTCTCGCTGGCTTGGGCTTCATGATCCGCCGTCGCAAATAATTCATCCTTTCTCCTCCAACAACCTCCGCCGCTTCACTGTGGCGGGGGTTTTTTATTGTCCCAAACTCACGCTGAAAGCCGGTGGCGGAATCATCTGCCATTCCATCGGCCCGGGCAAATCCGCCGGAGGCGCCCTTCCCCGGGCGCAGTCATCACCAAAAGTTCAGGTCGCCGTATCTTTGCCGCACCGCTTCATCCGCCACGTTGCCGCGCCCGGGGACGGGCGGCGTTCCGCCAGCATGGCAACACGCGGTCCCGACCTTCAGGTTGCTCAGGATCCGACCGTGGCTGCCGATACGCCGCGCGCCGGCCAGTGGGCAAGCGGGAACAATAACAAAATGCGCCCCGCGCTATGGGCGCTTTCTATACCAGATCACATTGACATTGGCATAGGAAAGATCAAATCGTGTGTCCGGATACTTCCGAACCGGACGGGGCTTTTAAACCAGAAGCTTCGGTGGCGGGCAAACGGTCGAGCAGGCGCAGCAGTCCGTCCAGAATGGTCAGCGGATGCGGCGGGCAGCCGGGGATGTACAGATCCACGGGCAGGACGGAACCGGCACCCTGCAACACCTCCGGGTTGCCCGCAAACGGGCCGCCGGCAATGGCGCAGGCGCCGACCGCGATAACCAGCTTCGGCGCGGGCACGGCATCCCAGGTCTTTTTAAGCGCCAGTTCCATGTTGCGGCTGATGGCTCCCGTTACCAGCAAACCGTCGGCATGGCGGGGCGACGCGACGAATTGAATGCCGAAGCGGCCGAGATCCCAGCCGATGGTGCCGAGCACATTCACATCCGCCTCGCAGGCGTTGCAACCGCCGGCGCTCACCTGCCGCAACCGCAGGGAACGGCCAAAGAGGCTTTTCATTTTTCCCGTCAGCGCGGCGGCCAGACGCACTTCTTCCGCGCCCGGCGAACCGAGGAGCAGGTCTTCGCGCCGCCGCACCGCGAGCCGGTAATCATTGGTTTGGGTGATGGCCCGGGTTGGACACGCCGCCACACATTCGCCGCAGAAAATACATTTGCCCAGGTCGAGGGCGACGGGATTGCCCGGCGTCCGCGCAATAGCCTGCACGGGGCAGACCGGCACGCAGGCGGCGCAATCGGCGGCGCAGCGGGCGGCCTCCACGCGCAGCGCGCCGCCGTGGCGGTCGGGCAGCGCGGGCGGCGAACCGGCCGGGAAGGCCATGGTCTGGCAACCCTGGCGGAGGCGATGGGTGATGGGTTCAAAAAAGGACATGAAAGGACGTGGTCAAAGGTCAAATCCGCAGTAGGAGAGATTGAAACTTTTGTTGCATATCGGGAAATCCGAGATGGCCTGGCCTCGCATTGCCAGGGCCAGACCCGGCCAGTTGTGAAAGGAGGGATCAGTGATTTTGTAGCGGCGAAACCGGCCGGCGGCGTCCGTTATGGCGACATGGCAGATTTCACCGCGCCAGCCTTCGACGAGCGCAACGGCCAGGGTGTCGCCAGCGGGCGGGCGGGCGGCGGTGAAAATTTCCCCGTCCGGGGGCGTGCCAAGCTGGTCTTCGAGAAATTTGCCGGAGCGCTGAATTTCCAGTGAGCGCACCCGCGCCCGCGCCAGCACATCGCCATCCGGCCAGACGGCGACGGGCACGGGGGCGAAGCGATGCCAGCCGGCCGGGTGATCGAACCGGACATCGCGCACCAGGCCGGAGGCGCGGGCGGCCACGCCGACCAAACCCAGTTCCGCCGCCTGCACGGAGGCGACGGTGCCGGTGAGTTCAAAGCGGGCGCGCACGGAGTTGGCCGCCCACAGCCATTCGGCGGCCTGGTTCACATCGGCCAGGGCGGCGCGAAGTCTGCCCAGCAAGGCTCCGGCGCGGGCGGTTTCCAAATCGTGCCGGCAGCCGCCGGGGCGCACCAAACCGCGCCCGAACCGGTTGCCGCAAATCAGGGCGGTGAGATTCAGGAAGTCGCCGCGAATTTTTCCGCAGGCGGCGGCGGTGGGCAAGAAAGCCACGTCGCCGGCGAGCGCGCCGAGGTCGCCGGTGTGATTGGCGAGCCGCTCCAGTTCGAGGGCCAGGGCGCGCAGCCATTGCGCGCGCAACGGCGCCTCCTCCCCGGCCAGCGATTCCATGATGGTCGCGTACGCGGTGGCGTGGCCGATGGTGGTGTCGCCGGCGACCGTTTCCAACTGGCTCAACGTGGCGCGGTGCGGCCCGCCCGCAAGCGCGGTCTCCACGCCGCGATGCTGGTAGCCAAGCGCGATTTCCAGGTGCAGCACCTCCTCGCCGTTGCATTGAAAACGGAAATGGCCCGGCTCGATGATGCCCGCGTGAACCGGCCCGACGGACACTTCGTGAATTTCGCCGCCGGCCACGCGGAAGAATTCGCCCGCCGCCGGGTGTCCGCCGCCCTGCCGCCGCACCGGTTTCAGCCAGGGATGACCGTCTGGAACAAGGCCGTGCTGCTCCCACACTTCGCGCTCAAAAAGATGCGCCTGCGGATGGCCCGGAGTGAGCGACGGATAACTGTTCACCGCCGGCAGGCTGCGCCCCACGGCCAGGGTGTTTTCGGCATCAAACGCGATGACGGCCACCAGACATGTCCCGTCCGCTTCCGGCACGCCGAACCACGCACACAGGCGTCCGCCCCGGGCGAGTTCGGCGGCGGTGGCCGCCACAAACTCTTCCGCCGGCCAGGCGGGCACCTCCGCCCACGGCACGCTGGCGCCGTTGCCACACAGATAAAATTCGCGGGGCGGGTTCATGGCGGTGGAAGCGGGAGTTGGGCGGCGGCGGCGGTCCAGGCCGCGCGCAACAGCGCGGGCGCGGCCAGGCCCAGCCAAAGGGAAAGTCCAAGGAACAGGAGCGGCGGCAGGATCACGCCGGGCTGTTCGGGAATGCGTTCACCGGGTGGACGGTTGGCGGTCCGGGGCCGGCCATCCACAATGGCAAACACGAGGCGGCCCATCCCGAAAAAGGCAAAGAACAGGCAGCCCAGAAACACGGTGGCGGCGAAGAAATTGTCCATCTGGAACGTGGCGAGAATGATTTTCAACTCGCTGAAAAAAACGCCGAAGGGGGGGCAGGCCGTGACCGCAAACAGGCCGGCCACAAAAATCCGCGCCGAGACCGGGGCGCGCCACGCCAGGCCGGAAACCAAATCCGACGTCTGCGCGCCGGCGGCGCGGCGGAGGTTGCCGGCGCTCAGGAAGAGCGCGCCTTTGGTCAGTGCGTTGGTCCAGACATGAAAGAGCGCGGCCCAAACTCCCGCCCCGCCGAGCGCGGCCCCGACGGCGAGGATGCCCATGTGTTCGACACTCGAATAGGCGAGCATCCGTTTGTAGTCCTTCGTAGTCAGCAGAAACAGCGCGGCGACAACCATGGAAAACAGGCCGAAGGCCAGCAACGTGCGTTCCGTCATGTCACCCGCGCCGGCGGCATCCACCACCTGTTTGACGCGGAGGATGGCCACGAAAGCCATGGTGGTGGTGCCGCCCGCGAGCAGCGCGCCGACCATGCCGGGCGCTTCGCCGTAGGCATCCGGCTTCCATGTGTGCATGGGGGCCAAACCCATTTTGGTGCCGTAACCGGCCAGCAGCAGCACCCACGCGGTGATGAGCCACGGACGGGTGAGCGACGCGCCCTGCGCCACCAGCGCGGTGAACGCGAGATCACCGTTGCCGCCGCCGTGCAGCGAGGCGTAACCAAGGCAGAACGAGCCAAGCAGCGAGAGGGCGATGCCCGTGCCGCCGACGAGCAGATATTTCCACGACGCCTCGAAGGCGCGGGCCGTGCGGTTGAAATGCAGCAGCGGCACGGTGACCAGCGTGGTGGCCTCGGCCGCGACCCAGAGCAGTCCGAGGTTTTGCGCCTGCAAGGCAAGACTGAGCAGCCCGATCATCACCAGCAGCGCGGTCACAAAGACGCGGTTTTTCCGTTCGGAACGCAGGCGCAAATACGACACGCCATAAATGGAGCAGACGAGAAACAGGAGCGAAACCATGGGCAGCACGGCGCGCGCCAGCGGGTCGAACCCAAACCACGCATCCCGCGCCAGCACGGGCGGATTGGCCAGCAACCAGAAAGCCAGCGCGGTGTGAACGCCCCCGGCCGCCGGCAGAAACCACGGCCGCGTCCGTTCGCCGGGCCAGGCGAAGGCGGCGGCGGCGGCAAGCAACGGCAGGGCGATGAGCAGCAGGGAAATCATTCTCGCAATGAGTTCAGTTTCCGCGTGTCCAGCGTGTCGAACTCGCGCTGGATGCGATCCACGATGATGCCGATGACGAAGACGGCGACGGTAAGGTCGAGCAGGATGCCGGCCTCGACCAGCAGCGGCGTGGAGTTGATGAGCAGCAGGCCGAACAGGTAGATGCCGTTTTCCAGCATCAGATAGCCGCAGACCTGCGAGATGGCCTTGGTGCGGGCGATGAGCAGGATGAAGCCGCACACCACCGTGGCGAACGCGCCGGGCACCAGCAGCGAGCGGGCGTGTTCGGGCCGCAACGGCAGCACCGTGGCCAGCGCCGCCGCGCCAACGGTGGCCGCCGCGCCCAGCAGCAGCGACGGCACGAACCCGAGCAGCGGCTCGACCTCGCGGTCAATGTTGGCCGCGCGCAACGCCCGGCGGAGCAGGCTGGGAATGACAAAACCTTTGACGGTGATGGTGCCGATGGCGACGGCGACGACGAGCCAGTGGAACTTCGCCTCCAGCAACAGCGGCAGCACGCCGAGAATCATGCCTTGAAACGCCGCCGCCCGGATGACCGACGGCAACCGGCTGCTGGCGAGCGCCACCAGGCTGAAGCCCATGGCCAGGCCGATGAGGAGGTTCATGGCGCCGCTCATGGCATGCCTCCCTTCCAGGCCACCAGCAGGGCAAACACGCAGAGCACAAACGCGGTGGTGAGCAGCAGCGGCACCCGCCGGAAAGCGAGCCGCGCCATCAATGATTCCACCAGGCCGGCAATGACCGCCACCAGCAGCACGGAACCGGCCAGCGCGGCGAGGGCCGGGAGCAGCGACAGTTTGCCCAGCGGCAGCACAGCCTCGGTGAGCAGCACGGCGAAGAGCAGCAGCTTCAGGGCCGCGCCGTGCAGGATGGCGGCAAGCGGCGGGCCGCTGTGATCCAGCACCATGGCTTCATGGATCATGGTGAGTTCGAGGTGGGTGTTGGGGTCGTCGAACGGCACGCGGCAGTTTTCCGCGAGCAGCACGCCGAACAGCCCGGCGGCCAGCAGCGCGGCCCCGGCCCCGGCGGAGGGCGCGAGCATGGTGACGAGCGAGACGCTGTTGCTTTGCACGCAGAGGGTGAGCAGCGCGGTGATGATCGCGGCCTCGGCGAGCACGGCGTAGCTGACCTCGCGCGCCACGCCCATGCCGGCGAAGGCGGAGCCGGTGTCCAGCGCCGCCAGCGCTAGGCAAAACCGGGCGAACGCGAGCAGATAGACGAACAGCAGCGCATCGCCGCGAAAAGAAAGCGTTGCGCCCGCCTGCCCCACGGGCAGCAGCAGCGCGGCCCCGACCAGCGCCACCCAGGCCAGGGCCGGGCCGGCAATGTGCGCCGGGGAAACGGCGGTGCTGAGGACAATGCCTTTGCGCCAGAGCCGGGCCAGGTCGTAATAAAGTTGCAACACCGGCGGGCCGCGCCGTCCGGCCACCCAGGACTTGACCCGGTTGATGATGCCCGGCAGCAGCGGGGCGAGCAGCAGCCACGCCGCGAGACGCAGAAACAGTTCAAGCACGGCAATCATCGCGGGCCTCCCATCACGGCGAGAATCGCCAGCGCGGCCAGACCCAGCAGCAGATATAATATGTAGGCTTGCACGCGACCGTCCTGCAACCGGCGCACGGCGAGCGACAGCCGTTGCACCAGCGAACCGGCGGGTTCAATCACCCGTTCCAAAACGGTTTCGGGCGTGTGCTCCGCAAAATCGGCCCGCGCCGGAAAGTTATCCTTGGGCAAATGGGCATGGCGCACCGGGCGCAAAATCCAGTCGAACCAGCCGGTGATGATGCCGGCGAAGGAACCGGCGGTGTATTGCATGCGCGGCGCGGGCGCGGCGTACCCGCAATCCCAGGTGCCGGCGCGGCGAATGCCATTCTGTTTCACCCGCCGCCAGAGCAGCACCGCCGCTAGGATCACGAGTCCGGCCAGCGCCAGATGGAACGATCCCAGCGTGGCAAGCGGCGTGGACGACGCGTCATCCACCCAACCGGGCTGCCACGCGTCCGCCGCCGAGACCAGGGCGGGCCAGAACAAAACGGGAGCCAGGCCGATGGCCACGCAGGCCGCGCCCAGGCCGAGCATGGGCAGGCGCATCCGCCAGCCGCATTCATGAACATGCCGGCTGATGGGCGTGCGCGGCAGGCCGAGGAAAACCACGCCGCAGACTTTTACAAAACACGCCAGCGCCAGCGCGCCGGTCAGGCCCAGGGCCACGGCGGCCGGAATGGCGGCATACGCGGCGGTGCCATGAGCGGAGACGGCGTCGAACAGGCCGAGATACACCAGCCATTCGCTGACAAAACCGTTCAACGGCGGCAGACCGGCAATGGCCGTAGCGGCAAGCGCGAACAGGCTGGCCGTCCACGGCAGGGCGCGCCAGAGGCCGCCGAGCCGGCTCATTTCCCGCGTGCCGGTGGCATGCACCACGGAACCCGCGCCCAAGAACAGCAGGGCTTTGAACAGACCGTGATTCCAGATGTGCAACAGCGCCCCGGCCAGGGCGAGCCGCCCCCACGCGGCCTGCCCCTGCGCGGCGGCGATCATGGCAAAGCCGAGGCCGATGAGAATGATGCCGATGTTTTCCACGCTGTGATAGGCAAGCAGGCGTTTGAGGTCGTGCTGGCCCAGCGCGAAGGCGACGCCCAGCACGGCGCTGACCACGCCGAGCAAAGCCACGACCCAGCCGGCGGAATCCGGCACCGGCAGCCAGCCGGTAAACCGCACCAGTCCATAAATACCCAGCTTGATGGCCATGCCGGAAAGGATCGCGGAAACGTGGCTGGGCGCGTTGGCGTGCGCGGAGGGCAGCCAGATGTGGAGCGGAAACAACCCGGCCTTGAGACCGAACCCGACCAGGGCCAGCCAGAACAGCGGCGCGAGTCCGGGCCGGTCGCCCATCGGGCCGAGTTCCCAACCGCCCGTCCGCGCGGCAAGCAGCGCGAAGAAGGCGAACAGGCACACCATGGCCACGTGCGAGGCGGCCAGATAAAGCCAGCCCGCCGCGCGCGCTGCCGGACGCTGGCGTTCGGTGGTGATGAGGAAATACGCGCAGACGGTGAAAATCTCCCAGCCGATGAGAAAGTGCAGTCCGTTCGCGCACAGCAGCACTCCGCCCATGCTGAGCAACAGGCCATTCCACCAGGCACGGGCGGACGGCGCGGAAACGGGATGGTCGCGGTCCGCCCAATATTCGGCGGCATACAGCGTGCCCGCGCCGCCGAGCACGGAAAGCAGCAGCAGAAAGAACGCGCTGAGGCCGTCCAGCCGCAGGTGCAGCGCTTCGCCCCCGATGACGAAGCCAGGCTGCCAGTCCCAGACGGGGCCGGTCGCCAGCGCCCACACGGCGGCGGCGAACGCGGCGGCGGCACCGGTCAGGGTGGCGGCCAGCCAGAGGCGCGGGGCTTTGAAGGCGCCAAGAATTCCGGCCGTCAGGCCGATGCCGGCAATGCCCAGCAGCCCGCCGGGTGTCATGATTCGCCGGCCTTCCGTCCGGCATTTTCCGCGCTGGCGATGGCGGCAAAGATTTCCGCGTCGGTCACCTGCGGCTCCAGCATCCGGCCCAGGTCGCCCCGCGAGATGGCGGTGCTCAACTGGGCGAGCATTTCCAGATGCGCACGCGGCGAGGGGGCCACGAAAAACAGCAGGCGCGTGACGGGTTGATCGTCCGGAGCGGGCTCATTGATGACGAGCGCCTCGCGCAGAAACAGGATGGCGAAAATGCCGGCCTCGCGACCGAGCGCAATGGGGGTGCGCAAATGAGGCAAGGCCAAACCGCGCCCCACGGGCGCCCAGGAAATGCCGTCCGGCGCGCGCAACCGTTGCTGCAGCATCGAGCGCACGGGCGGCGTGGCGCCGGGCAGCCGGGCGACGATGTCTGCGAACGCCGCCGCCACCCCGGCGGCGGCCAGATCGCGCCAGATGCCGCCGGCGTGAAGCATGGTCTCCAGCCGGTGGCCGCCGGGAACCGGGATGCGTTCGGGGGCGAGGAAACCGACTTTGGCGGCCAGTCCGTGGGATTCGGCCCAGACCACGACCTGCGTGCGGTCAAAGAGGAGGCGGCCGCGGTCGGTCACGTGCGGGAGACCCTCATTGCGAATCCAGCCGTCCACGACACTCTCTTCCACGCCGAAGGATTCGGCCAGTTGGATGACATTTAAAAACATGGCGCGGGTCGCATGACAGTTGCCCGGTGCGGATTGCGGGACGGCAACGTGCTGTTGATCCGTTACCAGCAAAACAAAATCAGGCGGCGGGCGCAATGCCGATTCTTGGGCGCGGGGCGGCTTAATTTTTTTAATAATCATCGCTTGCCAAAAAAATAATATTTATGCCATGCTCACCTTAACTCCCATGAACACCCTTGCCCAATTCACCGAGCCCGGTCTGCTCGTGCCACAATTGACCGGCGACCACCGCGAAAGCGTCATCACCGAACTCTGCCAGCGGTTGAAGGATGCGGGCCGCATTGACAGCCTGGAAACATTCAG
The DNA here is from genome assembly GCA_903872345.1 of uncultured Verrucomicrobia subdivision 3 bacterium. Classification (GTDB taxonomy): domain Bacteria; phylum Verrucomicrobiota; class Verrucomicrobiia; order Limisphaerales; family UBA11358; genus UBA11358. The sequence goes on from CAIQKM010000040.1 coordinate 48,810, forward strand.
CCGCGCCGTGATGGAGCACGACGCCGTGGCTCCGGCCATTTTTGACGGCGTGGCGTTTCCGCTGGCGCACAAGGGGGCTTACCGGGAGCTTTCGTTTGCCCTGGGCATGGCGCCGCAAGCCATTCACTGGGGCGGGCCGAACGCGCCGCTGGTGCATACGGTCGTGCTTTTTGCCGTGCCGGTGGCGGAGGAAAAACGGTATCTCTCGCTGGTGCCGGCCTTTTCCAAACTGCTCAAGGACGCCAAAGCCTGCGCCACCCTGCACGCCTGCACCCGGCCGGAAGCCATGCTGGAAGTGCTCGGCCAGGTCCGGTTTGGAGCGCCGTGAAGGAAAAAGTACGGCGACCGGGTGCCGGCCCCGGAGCGCCGGCTTGAAGCCGGCTTTGCGCGTGATCAAACCCACACCGTCCGAAACAAAAGAAAAAACCACGCGTGCCTCGGTTCGCACACCCAAAGCCGGTCACAGACCGGCGCTCCGGGGGCAGTGCGCGAATGCGCGCATTTCAAAACACACCATTTGATTCGCCACGACGGCGCGCACGGAGTGGGGCACCCTACTGACACGATTTGTTCCAAGGCAAAACCACAGACACCGGGTTTTTCCTCGCGTCACGGAATTACCCAGCGGTTCGAGCAAACAATCACGTCCGGCACCAGGGTTTGACCGGGGCGCACGGTTGGCATTGCACACGAGCCATCGGCCATAACCAAGTTGCCGCCCGTTTGATGCCGATCCTTGCTCCACGTGACGCGCTGGCCGGCCAGATTCAAAACACCCGACGGCACGGGTTGGCCGTTGATTACCAGATTGGCATCGCCGGCCAGCACGGTTTGCGTTTGGGCTAACGTGGCATCCATGCCGGCGAAGTAGCTGAGGTTTTTGGCGGTGAAATTCACCAAGAAATTGGTGGCGGCTGGGTGGGCATCATCATCCGGGCAGGCCAAAATTTTGGGCGTGCTCAATTCGTTGGACATGCATTGATACAGAATCACGACATTACCGGTGGCCACCGATTCCATGGCACCGCCGTTGATCACGGATACTTGGAAGGGGAGTTTATCATTGTTATCGCCTGACCAGATTTTGTAGGAGAGCCCAATTTCTCTCAGGTTGTATACACATTGGATACGACCAGTCCGTCTTGCCCGATGAGGGAAAGGGGCTAGCATCATAATCAAAAACATTACCAGAGCGATCACGACCACGACCTCCGTCAGTGTCATGGCGCGGGTGCGATGGGTGTTTCGTTTCAGTTTCATCAGGGAATGGCCAGTCGGTCGGTGTTCGTCAAGCCGCCGGGCGCAGAGTTGCGGCCCATCTGCGGAACCAACATAGAAACCGAACCATCGCAAAACAGTACATTGCCGGTTAGATTGTGGCGGTTTTTAGTCCATGAGGCCGTGTTGGTGGCCAGATTCAGCAGGCCCGGAGGTGCGGGGCGGCCATTTACCAAGAGATTGGCATCGCCCGAGAGCAGTCCGCCTGGTTGGGCGTCGGTGGCGTCAACGCCGATGAAGTAACTAATATTGCTGGTCGTAAAGTTGACGGAAAAGTTGGTGGCGTAATTGTGGCTGCTATCCCAGCCGCAAACGAGGATTTTGGGCGTGCTCAGTTCGTTGGACATCACTTGAAACGTGGACAAGACATCCCCGGTCAGTGCCAGTTCCATGGAACCGCCATTGGTGATAGAAACGGCATTAGGAAACCGGTCATTATTATTGTCACCCTCCCAAATTTTGTAGGCGAGGCCGATTTCTTTAAGATTGTCTATACAATTTAGGCGATAATCACGGTGTGGCCTCGTCAGTACCGCAGGAAGCAGGACGCCCAGCAAAAAAACCAATATAAACACAACGACTATTACCTCCGGCAGCGTCAGGCCCCGGATACTTTGAATATGGCTGCCCCGCAATTTCATACATCTCCCGATAACGACAACCCGATGGGCTAACCCATTTACGGGTTTGCACCTATTCATCTGACCGGCTGGTTCGGACGGCTTTCAGATTTTTTGGTTTAACTGGCTGTGCGGGTTCAGCGTAGTCCGGTCCGGCGGGCGTGCAATCAAAAACTGGGGTTCGAATTTTGGGAGGGGCGCGGCGCGGGGCATGTGGAGTGCGGCGTCATGTCCGCGCACTCCACAGGGGCGGCAGGCACGCCATGGCTGGCAAAGATCGGGAAACGGTGACAAGGTGGCATTTAATTTTCCAACGTCTGCCTTGATGAGGTTTGATAAGGCTTGATTTGCCTTGATTGCCGGGGGTTTTGCCTTGATTGGAGCGAAAATGGGCGGAAATGGAAAACATCCAACATCCAAAAATGGGATCTCAAGGCATCAGTTGCTTCAACACGGGTACACCATTGGTCAGCCAAATGCCGACGAGGGCCTGGCCGTTGCTGGAGGCGATTTTGAAGTCGCCATCGTTCATGCCGTTGGTGAGGGCGGCGAGAGACCACGCGGCGGAACGGTATGTCCGCCAGGGCCAACCGTTGGTGGCGTTGAGGGCGGCACCATAGGGATCGTAGAGCGGGAGGTTGGGCGAGGTGAGGTTCTGGCTCGCAAGGGACACGGTAAAACCGCTGCCGGTTTGATAGAGATACAGGGTATTGGCGGCGGAATTAAAATTGGACAAGACAAACGCGGTGCCGCCGAAGGCGTTGCTCGGGTCGTCGGAGGTGAAGGTGACGGCGACTTGCAGATTGGAGCCAGCGGCGATGAGGCTGCCGGCGATGGCCCAGTTGCCGTTGCTGACGGTGAAGGCGGGGGTGACGTATAAATCGGTTTCATCGCAGGCGACGTGCAAAACCAGATTGCTGGCGGGCAGCAGATTGGTGATGGTCAGGCCGGTGAAGTTGAAATTTAACGGCACGCCGGGGGTGGGCCAGAGACCGCCGATGGATTGGGTGTAAAGATACGGCGGTGAAGGCGGCGTGGCGCGGGCGGACGGGAGGGAGACAGCGGCCAGGGCGATTGGTATGATTTTGATGATGGTTTTCATGGTTGGTTGTTTAAATGGGATTTAAATTTGTGGAGAATCCTCCCTCACCCAAACCCTCTCCCCAAGGAGAGGGCTTTTCGTTGGCACGTTTTCAGATGTTCGTAAACGCGTCGGTCCCATCCAGCGGGTGGGTTGGCGGATTAATTGGAGTAGCAGCCGACCTGAGAGCATATTTTCGGAATCATATTTTAATTAGAGCCTCCTCACGTCGGCTGCTACCCGTTCAACGCGCCTGCGCGACGTAGAGCACGACGAGGTCGGAGATGGCGTAGCCGGGGGCGGTGGCCCAAGCGAAGACTTGATAGGCCTCGGCAGTGGTGAGGGCGTTGAAGGGGCAGTTGTTCGCGGGGTCATAGGTGATGGCCTGATTGCTGCGGGTAAGTCCGCCGGTTTGGAGCAGCACGCCGGTGGTGACGAAATAAATGGTCGCGCCGGGCGTGGAACAGGTGAGTGGCAGGCGGTCGAAGGGCAGGTTCTGATTTGGCACGACGGACCAGAACCAGCCACGTCCGCCGTTGGGATATTGCGGACATTCGATGATGCCGTATTGGCCGGTGCCAATGTAGTTGGCGTACTGGCCGGACCAGTCGGGTGCGCCGGTGGTAATGGGCGCCGGCGGGGCTTTATGCAGCGTTTTGCCGTTGCCGAGGCCGGTGTAGTAACCGGGATCGTTGGCGGAGCCGAGATATTCATAGCAGTTCAGAATGGGATTCCCGGCGGCATCGGCGAATTGGGGGAAGGCGCATTTCAACGACGTGGTGCCGCTGACGGTGATGGCGACGTCGCGTTCGGTAACAAGATTCGTGCTATCGCGAGCGATGAGCTTGAGGGTGTAATTGCCGGGTTGCTCGAGCTGGATGGCGGTCTGCAACGGCTGGGTAAAGCATGGTGCAAAGATTTGATCGGCGATCACGCGGTCGGCGGTGTCGGTGGCCAGGCGGAGGGCAATTTTGGTTTCCACCAGGTTGCCATCGGGATCGCTCCACATGCCGGCCACGGGAATGACGAGGGGCCACGAACTCACGCTGGTGTAAACGGACGCAAAACTGGCGGGAGCAGTGAGCACGAGGGACGGCGCGCTGGCGGAGTTCAGCGGGAAGCGGAAGGGTTCGCTCACCGCGCCGGACAGCGGCAATTGCGCGACAAAGGTGTACGGGCAAAACCGGAATTGCGCCTCGTACGGCGTGAGGCCGGCGAGGCGGTTGGCGCGAAGCTGGTCGAATTGCTGGTGCGTAAAGGCGGTGACCAGCGCGCGGGGAATGAGCCAGACTTCGGTGTTCGCGGCGGCAAAGGCGGCGGCGGTGGTGTTCTGACGTCCGCGCAACACAGTGAGCGTGTAGCGTCCCGCCGCGACGAGGCTCATGGTGCTGACGCTGCAAATCTCCATGAGCTGATAGCCGCCGGATTCGGCGACCTGCCCGGCATCGGCCCCGCTGGTGATAGTTGCCACGAGGAAGGCGAGCATCACGTCATCCGCCGCATCATTGGCGGAATAGGAGGTGGTGAAATAGCCGGCATCGGGTTGCATGGTATCCACGGTGACGGTGAGGGTGCCGTCAGTGGCGGCGGCATCGGCGTAGAGCGCGGCCCGGGCGGCGAAGCCGGTGAACACGCCGAGCGACGAGAAGGTGCCGGTGGAGCTGGTGTCGAAATAGAGCTGGCAGCCGACAATGAGATTGCTCGGTCGTTCCACGAGGGCAATGACCGCGCCGCGCTGGCCGCTCAAAACGGTGGGGACTTCCAGCACGCGGAAATTCGCAATGGCGGGCACGCTGGTGGTAGTGCCAAGTTTCGGCCCGGCGGCGGGCGGATACGGAATGGCGGCGAGCGTGTTATCCGCGAGCACTTCCAGCTTCATCGGCCCGATCATGGGAATGGTGCGCTTGGTAACGCGGAAGAATTGATAGAAGGTGCTGACGTTTGGTTCGATATCCACATCCAGCAGCACGTAACTGCCGGCCACGCAGTTGCGAGCGAACTCGCGTCGGACACTCAAGGAGCCGGTCATTTGGGCATGGCCGACCACGCGCAACGTTTCGTGACCGTGATTCAGCGCCTGAGTTTGACGTGTGATGTAGGGGCGGTCCAGATTCACATCGCGCACGCTTTTCAGCACGGTCCAAGCGCGGGGATCATCCGCGTGCAGACTGGTGGGCTGATAGTTGAGCTGGCGATCCGGATAGCGCACGGTGGCGCGACTGTACGTGCCCTGCCAGGAAGTGGACTTGAGTCGGGGCGGTTCGGTGAGAGCGTCTTCCGTGAGCGTGACATAGGCGGTGGGCGTGGTGCCATGCTGATAAACGCCCATTTCGATCAGGTTGGTGGCGGGATTGTAACGCACAAAGCCATCCAGCATGGCGGTGATCTTATCCAGCACGCTGCGCAGGGTTTCCGTGGAATCAATCAGCACGGAAGCGCCGTAGAGCGTGGGCTTATTATCCAGATAGGTGGCTACGACATTGAAGCTGGTGGCGTCGAGGTTTGCGACTGGCAGGCCGATGCCGTTTTCGTTGGTTAAAATTTCCGCGACCACGGCGGCGAGATTCGCCTGGCCATCGGCGAGGCCGGCGGGGCCGCCGGTGACGACCGATTGCGTGGGCGCTTTGCGGACGACGATTTCAATGTTCGGCGCGGACTGCACTTCCTGTCCGAGCAAAAAATCAATGAGCACGATGTAGCAGATGCCTGCGTAGTTCGGATGCTGGTCGCCGCTGGAGTTGTTCGCCGATTGCAAATAATGATCCACGGTCTGCGCGGCCGTGCCCCAATAGAATCGCAACACGCCGTAGTAGGTGCCATCGCTGGTGGCGATGCTGAAGTCGTTGTAGGGCGCGCCGCCCCGGGCGAAGGCGTATTCGGTCCAGCCTTCAAAACCGCTGCCGGGAGCGTTCGTGGTGACGGCGGTGTGATTGGCGGTGCAGACCCAGGTCTGGGCATCATAGACATAGAGTTGCCCGGCGATGATGTTCAGGCCCGCAGCCCATGGCGTCCCCTGCGGCCAGACCTCCTGGCCATTGAGGATGATGGACACGAGGGCATCCACCGGCCCGAGGCAGACGCCACAGGCGATGGTGCCGTAATAATCGTAGGTTTGACCGGCGCCGCCGGATTTGCCGCTGCTCATGGTTTTTGGGGATATACGGTTTGTGATATTTGATTTACGCGCCGCCCGATTTCACTGTGCGCATATCGTAAATCGCAATTCGTAAATGGTTCGGGGTTTTATTTCTTTTGCGGTATGGAATTCGGGGCCGGAGCCGTACGCAGGTTGTACACCGGCGAGAGGGCCGTTACGGCGATCTTGCGGGTGCCCGCGATGTATGGCACCGGGATGGCCTGCTGCGAATTACTCGTCTGCTGATCCTGGATGCCGAAGGGCTGCGGCTGTTTGGGAGTTGGATTGCCGAACATAATTGGGGGGATTTACGATTTGCGATTTTCGATTTACGCGGCTTCCAGTGGCCGCCAGATCTTTTTGACCAGACGCATATACACGGCTTCGCGGAGATGACTGATGATCACGCCGCGATCGCGCAGACAATGGACGAAGGAGCCTTCGGACAGCACGAGTCCGCAGTGGTGGACACAGCCGCCGTAGCGAATGCCCAGGACATCGCCGGGCAGCGCGTGCTGATACGCGGGTAATTCCACCAGCGCAAAACGGTCGGCGTGCCGGGCCATGAACTGTTCCAGCAACGAATCGGTGTGCGCATGCGACCAGTTCATCGGCTCGGCGGGAAGCTCAAACCCGGCGGGCAGAAACCCCGCGTCCATCAGGACATGCCCCGCCAATTTCTGACAGGAAACACCATGCCCCTTAATAGCCGCATTCGGCACAAACGGCGTGCCCAGCCAGGACGTGGCCGCCCTCTTGAGGGCCGCAATCCGCTCCGGAGTGTTAAAATAAGGTGTCATTTCTCTGCGTTCTCTGCGGTTAAATAATTCGTGTATATTCGTGGTTACTTCTTCCCCATTCCGGTATTCGTCGGAATCCGCAACACAAACGGATTGCCCGTGGGAATAAACGGGAAGCCGCCGAAGTTGGCGTAGTTGTTGAACGTATTGATGGCGGTTTCGGCCTGGCCATCGTAGCCGGGATAGAGCGCCACGGTGTCGCCCGCCGAGGGGGCGGTGACGAGCGGTGACGTGAGCGCGAGCGTGATCTGGCCGCCGGCGGGCGCGGTGGAATCGGCAATCATGCGATACTGGGTCGCGCCTGCGTGAGTTACGGCCAGATACCCGGCGGCAAAAAAGTGCGCGTTCAGCGTGGCGGCGTTGGTGCTGGTGATGGTGCCGATGATGAGCGCGGCGCCGGGCACATCATAACTCACCACCACGGCAGTCCATTGCCAGTCGGCGGGCAGCAAACCATTTGCGGGTTCAAACAAAATCCAATTGTCGTTTTGCTGATATAACCGGCGCGCGGCGGTGCGGTCGAACATCCAGTTCAGCGCGGCACAATTCGCCGTGATAATGGGACCTTCCAGCGACACATCGCTGACTTCGCCGGAGAAGTAACAACGCAGATTGCCGGCCGTGCTGCCGGAGACATCCGCCTCATAAATCGCCACCAGCAGCGGCCACTCCAGTTGAAACGGCACCAGCAGCGCGAGCGGGTTGCCGGGAAAGTTCCGCGCCTTCAGCGAAACATTCTGGCGCTCCGGCGTGGCGGCTTCGTTGATGTCGCCATTCTCCAGCGGCACGCTCAGATAGGTGTTCGTGCCGTCGCTGAGATTGCGTTCAAAATTGGTGAAGCGGCTCACGACATTTGCGCCGGGAACGGTGAGGGTGAACACGTAGAGCATGGCCGTGACCGGCAGCGACCCCATGGTGGCGCCGATGGTTTCGCCGGCCACGGCAGCCGTTTCCCAAGGCAGTTCCTTGAATTTGAATCTGCCCTTGGCGGTGGTGGGACTGAGAAAATTCAACTCCACTTTCAACACATCGAACCGCGCAAGCACAAGCGATTCGATCTGCGTCAACCCGGCGGTGAAGGCCGTGCCGACGGCGGCGGCAAGATTCCATTGGCTGCCCGCCACACTACTGACGGCGAGCGGCACACGCTGATTGACGCTTTCCAAAATAATGAAGGTGTTGGTGCCGAGGGCGGCGCCATTATCCACCTGCAAGGCGGTATCGGTAGCAAGGACATCCTGAGTCAAGGCCGCCTCCATCAGCGCGGCTGGCAGCCAGAAGGAATCATTCTCGCCGCCCATGGCCGCGAAGAAGGACAGCAGGTTCAGCGGGTCAGAATTCAGCAGGGTAAAACTTTGTTCGATGCGCCGACGGTTCGGCTGAGTGAAATATACCGAAGCCAGCGGACGCGTTGCGCCAATCTGCTGGCGCGTTACATCCACTTCTGCGCCGCCGCTGACGGGGTTGATCTGCCAGTCCGGCGCAAAGGGGAAAAGCGGTCGCACTCCGCCCGCCGCCGTAATACCCGTCGGCGGAATGAATGCTGGCGGCGTGAGCGAGGAAGCATCATCTTCCGCAAACTGAAAATCCACCTGGCACATGGCGGCGCCGAGCATGGCGGGATCGGGCAGTTCCGCCAACCGGCCAATCATGAGCGGATACGCAAACCGCGCAAAGCCCGAGCCCAAGGCCGAAGCGGGCTGAACACTGGGCGCGCTGACGCCATCCAATAACACGTACCATGAGGCGGTAATGACCGGCAGCGTTCCCGCCGCAAACCCGCCGGGCCAGAAGGGACAGAGCACCGGCTGCACGTTCAGCGTTTGCAGCGCATTTCGCAAACCCGTGACCCGCGCCGCGCCATCAACAAGCGCGGACCATTTTATTTCCAGCCGCAGTGTATCGCCCGTCGGCCGCCGTGTCTCTTTGCCGGTAAGACTACGCTCATAACTCGCCGGCAGCGTGGCCGTGACGGTGACGGGAGCGGCCCAGTTTGGGGCATCGTCCAGCAAGTAAGCGGGCGCTGAATTGAAAGTGACTGGTTGCATATTACATTTGTGATTTACGGGGTGGGGACGGCTCGTCCCCATAACGTCCCCAAGATGGTTGTGGGGACGAGCCGTCCCCACCCCGCTTTTGCAGTCGGGCTTTGCGGAGGTTGAAGGTTTTTCTCATAGGCGCGTAAATCGCAAATCAGCGGAGTTTGTGCGCGTTGCGGCTCAGAACATCCACGACCCATTTTTCGTGGTCGTCGTTTTTCTCCAGGTGCTGGCGCATCTGGTTGGGATCGGTGAAGGAATACACGCTTACTTTGCCGCCCATCGGAGGGGAGCCGGCGGCATTGACGGAACCGCCGGGGGCGGTCGCGCCGTTATGGATGGCATCCAGCACGGGCACACCGATGCGATCCACCGCCGCCTGGCTGAAGACATATTCGCCGCGATGCACCACGCCCGCCGGTTCCCACACTCCGCCCGCGCCGGTGTAACCGCCCTCCGCGAACATGCCGAGTCCGAGTGTAACCGCTTCCGCGCCGCCGATGAATCCCGGCGCCGCCACCGCCGCCGCCCCGAGGGTGGCAATGGTGGCCAGCGTGGCGGGAGTCGCCCAGACCGCCGATTGCGCCACCGCCAGCGGAGCACTGGCGGCGAGAGCCGCCGCCATGATGGCGCGTCCCCCCACCGCCATGAGCGCCTGCGTGAGCAGATAGCGCACGCCCATTTGCACAATCGCGGAGATGATTTCATTCAGAATGCTGTTGGCAATGTTGCGCAAGGCCTCGCCCCAGGTCAGCGTGCCTTCGATCAGCCCGGTAATGCCGTGGCTGATGGCATTCACCGCCGTGTTGAAAACACTGGTAAAGGTATTGGCCAGCGTGGCAAAACTGATTTGCGCGCGGTTCTCCAATTCCGTCAGGGCGGCGCTCATGGCGGCGAGGGCCGAAGGCTGGTTTGCCGCCGCCGGCTTTGGCCTGGCTGAGTCGTCCCCATCCTCCCCCGCCCGCTGATTGGGTGTTTCCAACTTTGCACCGGCGGGAACTTTGTCCAATACGACCGCATACTCGGGAAGCATTTCCGCGAGCACGTCCGCGAGGATGGTGGCGGCCGATTCCGCGACCGCCAGGGCCGTGGCGACCTGTTGCAACTCGGACAACAATTCCGTGAAATTATCCCCGCCAATTCCAGCCAAACTGCCGGCCAGCGCCTGCACGCCCTCGCCCGCCTGGGCAAACGAGTCGCCGGCCAACTGCCCCTGCCCCGCCACTTGCCCCAACACGTCACCGGAATTCTGCGCAAACTGCGCCAACCGCCGCGTCGCCTCGGAAGTCTCCGCCGTCACTTTAATGGTAATGGGATGCATATCGTTTCGTCTCGGTTTTAGCCTTTAGCGTTCAGCCTTCAGCAGTTGCTTCAGCGTTTCCGCCTGCGTGCGCCAGCAATCCCCCGCCCCCTGCGCGGCGATCATGAATTGCAGCATCTGGCGGGCGGCGCGCCGCTCATGCGCCCGGGCCAGGAGATTCAATCGCTCCCAGCTCAGGTACAGAGCGGCATCCAGAGTCAACCCGCAGGCGGCGGCAAGATCGGCGACCGCGTCGGCGAGGTGACTTTTTGGCGTTCGATGATTTTCTCGACCAGCTCCGCCGGCAGTTGTTTCAGATTCGCCGCCGCGCGCTCCAGTCGCCGGGCGGCAAAGGCGAAAAAACCGTTCGCATTCACCTCCCTTACCGTGGCCAGCGCCAGTTCATAACTCTCCGGTGCGAGGGTCTGGATGAATTCGCGAGGGCGACTGCAGGCGCGGGCCACGAGGGCGAACTCGTCATCGTTCGCGCGGAAGGCGTCCTCGTATTCCGCGAGGCGGAACTGACGAATTTTCAATTCGCCGGGCGTGCCGTTTTCAAATTGTACGGCGATGGTTTTACCGCCCAGCAGGGTGATGGATTGATCAGTGTTGGTTTGCATATTCGGGAACGGATTTCAGGTCTCGGATTTCGGGGTTAAGGGCCGGTGACGTAATTGGTGTGCGCGGTGGTCACCCAGTAAGAAGCGCCGTTGGAATTCCACAGGATGGCCTGGCCGGATACGGGCGCCGGACAAGCCGTGTTGGTGGGAATGCGCACACTGCCCACCCAGTTCATCTGCGCTTGGTTGGTCAGGGTTAGTTCGCTGTAACAGCCGTTGGTAATCACGCCGATGCCGGTGTTATCCAGCGTGAAAGCAAACGCATCCTGCCACGAACAATTGTTAAAGATGGTCGCGCCCGTATTATTGGTAATCACCAGGATGCTGGCCGCGTCAAACATGCACCCGTTAAAAGTCACCCCGGCGTTGTTGCCGCAGATGTATAGGCCATCCCCGCCGCGCAACTGCTGACCGCTGATGACCTCGCCGGCGGACACCCCGCTGATGTAGTAGGACACCCCGGAATTGTGATTCAAATTGCCGCCGCTAATCACCCCGTGCACATTGCCCGAAAGGTAAATGCCAATGAAGGAATCGGATATCTGCGGGTTATTGATGGCCACGTTCCAGGCCCCCTCCACAATTCCAAAGGTGCTGTCATGACCGACGGGTGAATTGATCACCGTATATTGCGGATCGCCCCAACCCGGTATCTGGCCGCCGCCATCGTAATAGAGATAGGTATTGTTCGTGGTAAAATCACAAACGTGCAAACCCGGCAGTTCCACCCCGATATAGCACCAGTCCCAGCCGGGATTCTTAAACGTGGCGATCGGCGTACTGTGACTATACTGCGTATTGGTGTTGGACAAGTAGAAGCCGGCCACATTGAAGCCGTCAGCCTTCAGATCTTCAAATGCCGACCAGCCGAACATCGGCAGATAAAAGCCGCTCCGGGCATTGGTCGGCGTCTGGTTGAATATCGGAATTGTGGCCCAGCCATATTCCGACATGCTGGCGGGCGGAACCACGTTGTTGGTAAACGTCCATCCCGGCGGCTGGTGGATGCCGCCATATACTGAAAGCCCCTTCAACGAAATGTTCGTCATGCCGCGGGCACACACCGCATAGCCTTGCAGATTCGTCAGCATGTGCAGCCGGCAACCGTACCCGGAGATGGCTTCGTTGTCGTTCGTGATGAGAATGTGCGAGATGTTGAAATCGCCCACCGGACAGACCACCGGTTTTTGCGAATTGAAATAAGTGTTGAAAATGCCGGTGTCATCATTCGTGCCCCCGAGCGCCGGCACGGTGAGATTGGTGATCGCCCCCGGCGGCAGGTTCGCAATGCTCGCAAGCTGACCGGCCATGAGCGCCAGATTGGTCGTGCCCGTCGCGGCGGCGATCCAATTCGTATTACCGGTGGCCGATTGCTTCACCCATTGCTGGAGGAGGTTCGTGCCGGTGGCGGCATCGAATTGCATGTAAAGGCTGCCATAGCCCGAGGTGATCACCCCGTTCGGATTATTCGTGCCGCCCCACAGACTGACCGGCGCCGGCGTGGCGGCGGGTGGATTCGTATTAAATCCCGGTGAATTGGTAACCGTGCCTACGCCGCCCGCGCCAAAGGCCGGGGCCGGTGAAATAGTACCGGGACGGTTCGTGCTGAATTGTGCCAGTGCAGAAAACCCTGACAGCAGAGCAAAGAAAATCAGCAACACCACTTTGGCGGCAGCCGCGCCGCCCCCATTCGTCCCAGCCGTCTCATTCGTCCCCTTGGCATCCGGCTTGCATTCCTTGGGAGTCTCCCCGGAAAACCCGGCCGGTTTCCCGGTCGAGACCGCTGGCTGTTTCGGCTTCGGCAGATTCTTATGATCCAGCCCATCGGGCCGGACGTGTTCAAAAGCAGCATGTTCGTTCATAATTAAAATTAGGTTAATGGTTTTTGGGGTGATGGGCTGGCACCAGAGTTGGCCTCCTGGCCATCCTCCATCATCGTTTTTTAAATAGCGGAGCCCGCCAGTGAGCTGTACAGCCAGGTGAATTCAAATTTGGGGTGTACGATATTGCCCTCATCCACGGCCAGGTCGGTGACGTTCAGGTCCACCCACCAGTCGTCAATGATGTACAGGCCGTTGGCCGCGTCGTAGCGTTGACGTTTGAGCCAGCCCTGAAAACTGCCCGTGCCGCTCAGCGGATAAAACGCCGTGTCCGCAAGCTGAATGAGCGGCGACTTGTAAAACCCCGCCAGCCCGAGGCGGCTGAGCTCATTCATTTCCACCGTCATTTTCAAACTGCGCTCCGGCCGCACGACATTTTGCGTCACAATGATGCCGGTGCCCGGCATGGGCGCTTTAATTTCGATTTCCTTCGCCTCGACCTTGTCCATGGCCGGCTTCTTGACCGTGCCCAGGCCAAAGGTGGTCCAGATGGCATCCGCCGCGCCGGGTTTGGCATTGGCGGAAACCGTTCCGCTGGAAGGCACCGTGAAGGCTTGCCCGGCGGGCGCAAAATAAAGGAAATCGCCGGTTTGAATAACTGAAGGTTGTTGTTGCATGATGGGTTATTGGTTGGTGTTGGATTGATGGTTGGTTGTTGTCTGTGAAAATGGTTTGCTCGGCTCGATGTGGTTCACGTCAATGGCGCTACCGTCATGGAGGTCTCGATTGTCACTTCAAAAAGCTGCCGCTTCTTGTCCGGCACGAACTGGCAGTGCGTCACGCGCAGATTCGTCAGGCCGGGAATTTTCAAATTGTGGAGCAGTTGGGTGAGCAGCAGCGCCACATCCCGGGCCTTGGGCCGCGACTCATTCGTGCGCCACACCACCGGCACCTCGCCAATCGCCACCGCCGTGGTGATTTTCAAAGTCGCCGTGGGGCTGAACTCGCTGGCCGTCTGCTCAAACACCGGCTCGCCGATCAGGATCAGCAGGCCGATCTTGGCAATCGCCTTGTCAATTTCCATCGTCAAATCGTGCGCGTCCTCCACCAGCACACTCGCGCCATTCAATTGCGGCGCGGAACCCGACGGCAGCTGCGCCGCCGTAATGCGATTATAAATCCCCTGCGTAAGATCATTTAAAGTAGCCATGTTTTATCCGTGTTAATCCGTGTCCATCCGTGGTTGAAAATCTTCTACCCCATCCTTTCCGAGAGACTCGTACGTACCGTTATCCCCGTAACGAGTCGCGACCCGACCAGTCCATCGCCCTGTTTCATTGAATAATCCCGTGCCTCCGCGTCCGGCGAACCGCCCGCCTCTTTGCGGGTTTGCAGTCGCCCCACCACCCGCCGGACGCTTTCCGGACGCGGAGTAAATTGAAAACGAACCTGGCCGCCAGTTGGCTGCATTAACGCCTCCGCCCCGACTGGGAACGCCACGAATCGCGCCGCCACTTCCGGCGACCGGCTCATCCGCAAAACGGGAAAATTGGAATTCATACGCCGTTCAATTATTGAATCGCCACCACATTCCCCTCACCCCTCAACAATAGTGGCTGTAACGCAGTTACCGAAGCTGGGCGGCGGAACCGTCGGCTCCATGGGCGACACGACCGGATTGTCCGGCTGATCCACCACGTCATCGCCATTGGCCACGCGATTCAAATCGCGCTCATGCCGGGCCAGCGTCTGCCGTTCGTCCTCGCTCAAATCGAGTTCGAGCGCCACCTTGAGCCGGCCGATAATCACGTCCACCGCCAGATTGCGCAGCCCCTGCGGAATTGTGGTGGTATCTGCATCCAGCAGATTGCGACGGCAACTCGCCACCTTGCGCCGCAAATCATCCACCACCCCTTGGATGATGCCCGTGGTGCGATTCGTCTGGCCCGCGCCGAGCGCGGCGGCATCGCACGCATCAATCAGCGCGGCGGCCTTCGAGTCATAAAGCGTGGCTTTGGTAATGGAGATCCAGGGCATAACAATTTTGGGGGTTAATGGATGTTGGGCGTTGGATGTGCCTGTACAAATCTTTCAGGGTTTAAACGCGTGAACCATCCGCCCGCTTGGCCGGGTCAAAACGCGGCAACCGTTTCCCCCTCTCCTCGGGGGAGAGGGCCGGGGTGAGGGCGAGCGTTAAACCATATAAACACTTGCTTGGCATCTGGTTCGATGTTGGATGTTTTTTTGGAGTGCGATTATTAGCGGCGGCAGCCGTCGCCGGCTGCCGCCGCATTATGGGCTTAATACGCCGCGCCATAGGCCACGCGGTTTACGAAGAAACCCGCGTTGGTCAGCGTGCCCGAATTGAGGTTGGTTACCGTCGTCACGTTCAGGGAAACAAATCCCGCCAGTTGCGAACTGTTCCAGTTGGTGGCCGCCACCACCCGGTTCGTCCCGTTCGCGGGAATGATCCACGTCCACGGCATCGTCCCGTAGTTCGTGCCATCCGCGCTGAACGAACCCTGCACCACCACGTTGCTCGTGCCCGCGCTCACATTGAACACGCCCTGCAAGGCAATGCCGCAATTCTTCGTCAACGACACAATGTTTGTGCTGACCGAGGACGATCCCGCCGCCACCGTCGCCGGCAGATTCGTCAGCCCGTACATCGTGGTGGGATAAACCTGCGCCGACGCCATCTCTACCTGGCTATAGCCAGCCGCCAGCAACGCCGTTGCCAGCATGGATTTGAACATGTTTTTCATAATAATTTTCAGTTGTGTGTTTGTTTGGTTTTGATTGGGTTTGGTTAAAAGGTGCGGCCAGCCGAATGCCCCGGTGGCCGCACCGCCGGTGCCTATTTGTTTTTGGCCGCGCTCACATCAATGCGGCGCAGGGAGAGGGCGCTGGTCAGTTTGATGTCCCGCGACCAATCCACCAGATGCGCGCGCCAGAGCTGGTTGGGCGCCTGATAGGTGCGGACGTTGCCGATGAACCCGCCCGCCGCGCCGACCGTGAAGGACTTGAACGCGCTCGGATCATACAGCGTTGCGTTCGGCACGCTGTAATGCAGCAGGCAGGTACCGGACATGACACGCTGCTTGGTCGCCGGCTGCCCGAGCGCCGCCGTGTCGTTCACGATGTTCGCCACCATGAAATCCACCGGGAACACCAGCAGATCCGCCAACTGCCCGGCCGTGAGGTTCTGCACCTGGGTGAACTGCGTGCGCTTCTTCACATTCGGATTGGTCCGCAGCAGATTCCACGATGCCACATCCATCGTCAGCTTGATGTTCTGCGTGCTGCCGCAATTCAGCGAGAGCGCGAGCAATTCGGAGTCGAGCTGGTCAATCGGGTCAATGTCCGGGGAATCCCAGTTGCCGAGGTTCGCCGTTGGCGTAGTGTTCGCGATGACCGCATCCACCACGTCGCCCACATGGCCCAGTGCCTGCTGGTTGATGAGCGCGCGGATTTTGCCCTGGTCGAGCAACTGCACCTGCACATCGCCGCCCGACGTGCCGGCCGCCTGGTCTTCCGCCAGATCCACGCGCACTTCCAAAGCCTGCGGTTTGCACGCGTAGGTGTCGTCGCTCGCCGCAAACGCGATCAATTCCGGATCGCCGCCCAGCGCGCGGGCCGTCTTGGGACGGCGGAACGAATTCTTGTCGTCGAATTTCTTGAACTGCCCGGAAGCCCCGGGCACCGGCGTGGTGGGAGCCAGACGTTCCGCCAGCTTGATGACTTCGCGGATGTCGTTCCACAGCCCCTGGGCATACGCCGTGAGCTGATAATTCAGTGAGGCACTGCCGAGAACAGAAGGTAAGGACATAATATTGGTATTGGTTGTTGGTTGGTTATTGGTGTTCGTGAATGGAGGATTGAGCCGGTCAGCTCAGAATGTTTCCCTCCGTGAGAATCGCCGGGACAATGTCGCCCGCGTTGCCGCCCAGGGAACCGAGCGCGCCGACCACCACGCGCGCGTTGCCCGGACCCGCGTCCGCCGCCACGCCGCCGTCGTTGGCCTGCTGAATCCGGTTGAACGGTTTCACCGGGCCGGAGAGTTTCACCCAGACCGGCCCCGGCAAACCGCCGAGAATGCCGACCGCCGAGGGTTTGCCCGCGACGTTGCCATCCAGGCAAACCGCCGCCGCCGGCACCGTGGTGGATGTGTTGACGGACAGGTTTCCATTCGCGTCCGCCGCGAGCAGCAGCCCGCGCGACGCGCTGAAATCCATCGCCGTGAAAGTGGCATCCGGCGGATATTGGTAAACCGCGTTGCCCCGTGCTTGTAATGAAGAATCAGACATAGTTTGTTTTTTGGTTAGTGGTTATGCTTAATTGGTTTTTGCAGTTAATGGATGTTGGGCGTTCGATGTTGGTTGTTGGATGTTCCCCCCGGGCTTCAGCCCACCGCCGGCTGATTCGCCTCATTCACCGCCGTGGCCCAGGCCGCATCAAACCGCAGCCCCTGACGCGTGAGTTCGCTCGCCCGGTTGCGGATCTTTTCCACGCGCGCCTGTTCGTCATGGGCGGCAAAACGTTCTGCCGCCGCCGTCGCCTCCCCTTTCCCACGATTCAGCACGCGCGGCGCAATGCTCTCCGCCCGGCCCGGCTTGAAACCGAGATCCGCCAGATACGCCATGCGCTCGGCGCGATTCACCAGCGGCGTAAGCGTCGGCTTGAGCCGTTGGATGATTTTGGGATCGGTGATCTGGCATTCCGCCAGAATGCCGTCCACCTGCTCGCCCAGGAGCGTTTGGTTTTGCGTCTCCAGTTCCGCGTTGCGGTTCAGGAGCCGGGTGGCTTCGGCCAGGATGGCGTCGTCGCCCGCCTCGGCCGCCAGCCCCAGTTTGACTGCGATGTTTTTCATGATGTTGGTTCGTTTGGTTGTGGTTTGATCTGCCACCGGCGCACCCGCGCCGGCGAAAATGACTGCGTCAGCGCCACCCTCCGGCGGACGCAGGGAATTGGTGATGGGACGACCGCCCTTGTTGTTCGGATCATTGGTCAGCGTCAGACCCGCCAACTTCTGCGGCCGCACCCGCTTGGGATGTTCATGCGCCAGAATTTTTAAATCCGCCGGCTCATATTCCGTGCTGAAAAAGCGGTAGTCCCCGCCGTCCACCGCCTGCCGACCCGTATGGGTCCAGCGGATGCGTCCGTAGATGCCATCCGGCCGCGCCTGCAATTCCTGCAACCAGCCGTAGGCAATCGTCTCCTTCGCCGGATCATGTTTGAAATGCTCGTGGTCAATCAGCATCTCGCGCCCGTGGGACAACTTGCCCGCCGCTGCCGCCGCGTTGAAGTGAGTGACAATCAGGTGGACCGCCGTAGCGTCAATCACCTGCACCACCCCGGCCCGGTGATGCGGATGCTCGCCCACCGGTTCAATCATGTACCAGTGATCCGCCGGATGGTGAAACGGATGATTCAATATCAGAGTGTTCATATAAAAATTTTGCTGTAGCAGCCGACGTAAGGAGGCTCAAATATTATTGGTGCGTGTATTGGTTTAGAGCCTCCTTACGTCGGCTCCTACAACATTAAGGGGGTTATGAATTCAGGTTCAAAGGCTGGGGCGTGACCCGCTTCAGCTTCAGCCCCGTCAGCGCGCTGATCTCCGCCGCATCGGATTGCAATCCGGCGCTCTCCAGTTTCACGACCGTATCCGCCAGCGTGCTGACATCTTTGTTGTCCTTCGCCGCCAGTTCGAAATACACGCACACCGGTTCGCCGGGAAATTCCGCCGCCAGCTCCACGCGGTCAAAATCCGTCTGCAACACCTCGCTCACCTTGAGTGCATCCGCCTGCGCGATGTTTTCAAACACCTCCGCGTGCTGCTGGCTCGCGCCGTGCCCCAGACCGTGCGGGAGCGAAAGCATTGTCAGCAACCCGCCCGTGCCTGCCAGCACCACGTCCTTGTCCTGCACGTCGCAATACTTTTCAAACGGCGCCTCGCCCCGCAAATTTGCGGTGGGAAATTTGATGTCGCTGCCGTGCGGCAACGCCCCGCTCACGCCATCGGCCACCTTCTCCGCCGCCGCCTGATAATCCACCTCCCGCCCCACCGCGATGTTCGGCGGCATGATCACCACCCCGTTCGGCAAACCGAAAATCTCCACAAACGCCGCCCAGTCCTTGCGCGCCATCAGCCAGTTCACGAATGCCGTCATCGCAATCTCATACAGCGGCGACTCCACCTCGCGCACCACAAACGCCGCGCGCGGCAGCGCCCGACCGCCCAGCCGGTTCACCTCGCCCAAAATTGGCGCGCAACTCCCCAGCCCGATGCCGATCCGGGAATCCTCGTTATAGAAAAAATCTCCGTAATAACCGTCCTTCGCCCAGCACCACGGCTCCAGCCAGTACAACTCGGCCACCGCGCCATCATTCACGCCGTGCTGATACCGGTGCTTCTGCAAAATCGCGTACCCCCGGAACTCCGCCAGCGCCAGTTGCCCGATCGCCTCGCGCAGATTTTTCACCAGCTCATAGCGCCCCTTCAAAAACGTCTGCTGCCGCGCCGCCATTGCCGCCGTGCCCCCCGCCGGCAACCGGTCGAAAACCTTCACGTCCCAATCCAGCTTCTCCAGCGCCGCCAGCCGCCGGCTCTTCAATGCCTTCAGCACCGGATACCGCTTCTCCACCTTCCGCAGCAGCAGTTGCAGCTCCGCATACGCCCCGCGCTCCGCCGCCTCGAAAATCGCAATCAGCCGCGCCAGCGTCAGTCCGCGCAGCGGATTGTAATTATCCCGCCACAGATTGGATTTGCGGATGATTTCCGCCGCCGACTTGCCCCCGCCCGTCACCGCCCGCTCTTCCCGTGGCACGCCCGGTACCCGTTCATATATATGTGCCGCCGATAACATTGCCGCCTTTGCCATAATCAAATATTCCTTTCCTGGTTAATGTTGTTCCGCGCCCGGCCGCCATCCTCCCCCCTCCATCCTCGTTTTAAAATCAGCCTGCCGCACTCCGCTCCGCCCTGCCCACCACCACCCGGCCCGCCCGGCCGCTCTCAAATGCCTTGAGTTTGCCGGCCGTGCGCACCGCGTTTACCGACGCCCGCAGCGCCAGCGCCTTCGCCGTGCAGCGATCCGCATGTCCGTCATCCCCGTGCACCGCACGATACGTCACCCCTCCCGCCACCCCCGCCACCCGCTGCATCGAATGCAAATCCTCCCGCACCGCCCGGTTCACCGGAATCCGCACCCGCTTCTGCTCAAACGCCATTTTCAACTTCGCGAACAGCTCCACCTTGTTCGCGGCATTGAAGGTCACCAACTCAATCTTCCCGAAGCGGTCCGCCGACGGCTTGTATTCCCCAAACTCATCCACTAGGTAATCCCCCATCCCCACCCCCGACCCCGTGTAATCCAGACACACCCGTAGCGCGCCCCGGATGCGCGGACGCAGCCGCTCCACCTGGTCCGGCGTGCTCATCGACCGCAGCTCCAGCACCTCCCGGCAATGCGCCACGTCCCCCAGCAATTCATCCGTCCACGCCACGCTCAAATCCCGCTTCCGCGCAAAATCAATTCCCATCACATACGCCCGGCCCGCTGCGAACCACTCCGGCCCCACGCTCACCGTCGCCTCCGGACTCTCACACGTCGCCAGCAGTTCGTACGGCAGCAACACCGCCGAGGCATCCGCCGGCTGGCATTCATATTCCTGCGCCCAGATGTCGGGATCATCCAATCCCGCCTGCAGTTCCTCCAGTTTCAGCGGCAACCCTTCGCGCATGGCGCTGTGTACATCCACCAAATGACCGCTGTATCCCGTCTGCTCCCGCCGTTCCCACAGCGAATAAAATTTGTTGTCCCGCCCGTTGAAGGTGGACACCACCCGCAACTTCAATTCCCGTTTTATTTCCTTATAGGCCTTGTGTTCCTTCAACGCCTGCGCCCGCGCCCGAAACGTTCCCGCCAGCGGATTCGTCTGTGCTGGAAACATCGCCGCCCAGATCGCCGTCGGCTTTTCGTGATACGCAAACTCGTCCAGAATCACGTTCGACGACCACCCGCGCGCCGTTTTCGGATTCGCCGGAATCGCCAGAATCCGCGACCCGTTCCGAAATTTGATTTCGGCCCGCCGCAGCACCGCTTCCGCCCCGTCCCGCTTTTCGGCTACCTCCTCAAACGCCTCCTTCAGCACCTCGGCCCATTCCTTCGCCTTTTCCAGCCACTCCAGCGCCTGCCGTTCCCCCGCGCTCATGCACACCCATTTCGTGCCCGGATCTTTCAGCGCATCCAGCACACTCTCCGCCGCCGTCGTAAAACTCTTGCCCGTCTGCCGCGACCACACCCCGATCTTGTAGCGCGCCGCGTCATTCACCCACCGCTGCTGGTAAGGCAGCAGCAACTGCAACGCCGTTGTCTGGTAGTCCAAAGGTGGTGCCGGTAATGTTTTGCGTTTACGCCCCATGACTTCAGTTCCACTAACGGTTGTTGGTTCAGTTGGTTCGCCGTCTGCCTGCCAAAATCTTTTCCCTCCTCTGCGCAACTCCGCACACTCGGCGCCTTTGCGTTAATTCCCCGGCCCCCGCTTCCCCGCCTGGCCAGCGGACGGCGGCTCCCCCGCCGCCGTCCGCCCACCCGGCCCGTCCCAAAAATTTGACCAAATCCGTTTCACCCCGCCCGCCGCCACCACCCGGTGGTACGCATGCGTCAGCGCCGCCCCCAATCCCAGCGCCACCACGTTCCATGCGTTAATCGCCGACACCACCTGCGCCGCCGTCTCCGCCATCCCCGCCAAACCATTCGTCACCACATTCATAATTTTAAATTGTTCAACGTTCCTTCCGCCACATGCCGTTAACCACTCCGCCAATAATTCCATCCTCCATCCTCAACCTTCGCTTCACCCGCCCCCACTGGATGTTGGACGTTCGATTTTGGATGTTGGATGTTTCCCCACTTATTGGGCCTTTACCGCCGCCCCGATCACACTCCCCACCGCGCTCCCGCCCGCCGTGATCGCATTCACCGCATTCGTCGTAATCACCGACTGGATCGATCCAATGTCCGTGCCCCGGGAACCGCCCAGCGCCGTCTGATTCGTATGCCCGAAATGCACCGCGCTCGCCGTCGGATCCGTGAAGACAAACGTGCCCCCGCCTGCGCTCGTGTCCGACCACGTCTCCGCAAAATCCGTATAAACCCGCAGCCTTGCCCCCAGCAGACTCGCGAACCACCCAACCGCATTCGTCCCCGGCGCCACCACGCTGAAATCAACCCACCCGTTCGCCGCCGCCGAATTCGTCAGATTGATCCCCGTCACCGTCCACCCCGGCGGCGCCACCACCGCCCGATGCACCAGCACATGCCGCGTCGCCGACTTCTCCCGCGCATGGGCACAGCCCGTTGCGAGCCCCAGCAAAGTCACCGCCGCCAGCACCCCGCCGCTGCGGAGCACATTGGATTGCCGTTTATGGTTTAAAACCGAGTTAACTAAGTTTTTCATAATCATGTTCGATTCAGTTTTATGTTGGTAGTTGAGGCGGACAGAAGCCGGCGCCCCCGGGCACGGCAGATGCGCGGGAACCGCCGCCGGAAGATACCCGGAGGCGCCGGTTGTTTTTGAACTCAGGTTGGCTGTCGCGCCGTTCACAGCCTCATTCAAGCAAAACTCCGGAAAAAATAATACGCGCTCACAGCGCACTCGGGTTTCCGGCCCGTTTTTATTGACTGAAATTGAGGTTAAAAATTGAAAATTGCGAAATATTAGAAATTCTGAAGTTATCAAACCCGCATAAACATTGGCGAAATTTGCGGTCGGGTGAAAAGTTCGTGGGAAATTTTCCCAAATCCGGAAAAATCCCAATGTATTAACGATAAAGACGCATTATGACGGAGGCCGTTTTTGAAAATAGTTTTGGCTACCTGGCAAATTTTGGACGCCTCCCGGGCAAAAACCGCCCGGCGCAGCCCGTAGCGGCAGGCATCCCTGCCTGCCGTAGAGCCGGCGCTTCCAGCCCGGCGGCAAAAAACTCCGCACCTCAAGTCGCTCCCGAACCTGACGCATCCCGAAACGACCACCAAATCCAAAACCATGATCTGTCCAAAAAACATTCGCACGAAGATCCGTCTCTCCGCCATTGATAAATGGGGTATCAGGGCTGGGTTGAGGTGGCGCTTAGCTATTTAAACCAAGGGGAATGCCAGGCTTTGGCCAGTCCGGCTGGGGCTTTTAAAAATGGCTTGAACCGCCAACAGATGGGCGGATAATCACCAAAACGACGGAAATAGCTGACTTGGAATCATGAACATCAACTCAAATGAGAAGTCCCCAATGAAGCCTGCCGGCAAATCTCGGTGGATTCCGATTCTGGCAGGAGCGATGGTTATCCTGCTGCTATGGACACCGTCGATCCTGCGCCATATGTCTTACCATA